>CAMVEB010000007.1 GCA_947166385.1 uncultured Clostridia bacterium
TGAAATTGGCCCTTTTAACCCGGCGCAAAATGGCCCTTTTTGCCCGGCTCTAACACCCCAGTAGCTTAACGACAGAGCAGCCGGCTGTTAACCGGTGATTGCAGGTTCGATCCCTGCCCGGAAGCTTGTGTCATTCTGAATTATTGTCAGTATAGTAATAATATGGTATTATACTTATCATGACCTGTGTTTACGAAGACAGAGTGGTGTATGTCTTTGGCAATGGGAATGGTTCTGCAGTAGGACTAGTCCTCCTCAATCCGATCTTTGTCATGATTCTGGTCTTTGGCTCGGCAGAGTATATTTTAATGGCTCATATGCGAAACGGCATTCAATAAAAGCTGGAGGTTTTCTGTTTGCGGAGTAGAAAGCCCAGCTTCACTGGCTAGTTGCCAGAGCTGCAGACGAATGAAATATCGCAAAAACAGTGCGTAACAAATAGTTCCGGATGAATGTTTATAGCTGTTATATGGCAGAGTTATGGCTCCGCATCTCTTTCATTAAGATACTACAACGTTCCAATTATGGAGGAAATACAGGTGGAAAAAGAAAAAGTGTGCAGAAACTGTCATAACTCCTGGCGTGAAGGTGACAAATATTGCCGCTATTGTGGCGCTCCGATGGATCATCCGGAATATATCGTTCGGGATATTGCCTGTATTTATGGTCCACCACCCATCCTTCGGAGGCACTCCTGCAAAAAGTGTGGATTCAAATGGGAGACAAAACGGATGACAGACAACGAACGCTTCTGCCCAGAATGCGGCGCGCCGGCTCCAGTAGAGGAAATAGAATGTAAAGATGAATTCTGGGGAACCAGAAGCCACGTACAGAGAAAAAACAGTTTCTTTGATAGCCTGTTTAAAAGGGATACTCAAAAGCAATGATCAATGAAGCAGTTTATCATCTGAAAAAAGAACAGCTTTACAGATTGGCTGCGTATCGTGATCACCTACGGGAAGAACCGGATCTTCGTTGGCTGTTCTTCGAGATAACAAATGCATGCAATCTGTCCTGTGCTCATTGCGGAAGCCGGTGTATGGCCAGTGGAAACCGTTTGTCCAGGAATGATGTCCTAAAAACATTGCAGACGATCCCTTCTGGCGACAGGCCGACAGTCTCCCTGACCGGAGGAGAGCCGCTTCTTCATCCGGACTTTTTCAGCATTGCCAGATGCGTTAACGAATTGGGGTTTGAGTGGGGAATGACGAGCAACGGAACGTTGATCGACAGGCGGACCGCCCGGAAATTACGGAAAGTGCGAATGGGAAGCGTTTCAATCAGCTTGGACGGATTGGAAAAAACACATGACAGGTTCAGGCGGAAGGAAGGTGCATGGAGGAAAGCGGTTGAGGGGATAATACATCTGCAAAATGAAGGGTTTTCCCCTCAGGTTACAACGGTTGTCCATATATCCAATATTGATGAGCTTGAAGAGATGTTTCTTTTTCTATGCGATCTTGGTATTACCTCCTGGCGTCCGATTAACGTTGAGCCTATCGGGAGAGCATGCGAGAGTAAACATATGCTCTTAACTGTTCCGCAATTTGACCATCTGCTCAGTTTTATCCGGGAAAAACGGTATGATCCGTCTTGTCCCATGGAAGTAACATATGGATGCTCACACTTTCTTGGTGTGGATACAGAGCGTATGGTCAAAAGTCATTATTTTATCTGCGGGGCAGGGATTCGGGTGGCTTCAGTGCGCAGTAATGGGGATATTTGCGCATGCCTGGATATCGAAAACCTTCCGTCACTTGTGCAGGGCAATATTGCTACAGATTGTTTCTGGGATGTATGGAACCAAAAATTCGAAGTTTTTCGGATGGACCGGACAGAAAAAAGCCTTATTTGTCAAAGCTGTGAAAACCGTCGGATGTGCGGGGGCGATTCGGCTCACACGTGGGACTGGATCAATAATACCCCCTTATTATGCATCAGGAAGTTTACGAATAAGTGAAAGCTGATCCCGGTATATAGCTCCTATAATAGCAATACAGATTAATGCTATACCTGCTTTTTTGCACAGGACAGGCAGCTTTCCGTTTCGGAATTCTCGTTCATGCCTTCCGGTTTTTCCTGCGCGGATAAGTCTTTTGAGAATGTTTCAGCCAGCATGTTTAGAATGATTTCTGTGGTAGTCATATTATCATGCAAGTTTTCATTCTTCAGATCTTTCAGCCTTTCAATCTACTCGCGGCCAACCTGCCCCAGCCAGAGTTTCAATGGTTCTGTCTTCTTTGACAGGACAGATTGAATGATCCAGAGAAGTTGTTCTGTATTAGCCACATCGGTGTTATAGCGTTTTCCATCTACAGAGAGCATTCTTAGCCCTTTTCGCATGCCATCTGGCGTTTCAGCCTGTCCCTGATCAGATCGGCGAAGGAATCCGGCGAGGTCACCTTCACCAGAGGCCCGTACGCGAGAATCCGGATCAGCATCTCTGTTTCGTCCTCCGCGTTGTAGTTGATCTGAACCCTGTACCGGTTTTGATCCAGCCGCTCCGCCTGCTTTTCGAAATGCGCGAAATGCATCAGCACCCGTTCCAGGGCGTTCCGCTCATTCAGCACTTCCAGCTCCACCGTTCTTTGGGGGAGCTGGTTTTCTTTCTCCGGTTCGTAAGCGATTTCACCGCCGCCGGCCTCGCATCGGACAATTCTCGCCAGGTTGATATACTGGTACCGGCGGCCGCGTCCGTACAGGCGGAATTTATCGTCCTTCTCTGAATACTCCAGCGTTTCCGGCATGATATCGAAGGTTCGGATCTCTCCGTTTTTATTCCGTGCTTCGATCCGCAGAGGGGTTCGGTGATGAATCGCGTCCAGAATGGTTCTGAAATGGCGGATGTAGTTCTCGTCTTCATAGGGATCACCATCCAGGTACTGGTCAAACCGGCAAATGCTTTCCGGCCGGAAAAGCGGCTCCGCGTCCAGCTGTGCCCACAGTTCTTCCGCGTTCAGATCCGGAAACAGGCGGATCCGCGGATCCAGCAGGATGGCTTTCAGCCAACGCTTCTGGAGCGTTGTCAGCGGCATGGTCGGAATATGGCCAAGCGTCGTTGTCCCGTCCGGCCGGAGCAGCTGCCAGCGCTCTTCCAGCAGCGCCGGCTCAATTTTCAGCAGGCTTTCGTCAAAAGCCTTTTCATTCACAATTCTCCGAAGCTCTGCTTTTGAGAGGGGATGATCACAGGCCTGCTTCAGGATCAGGGCCACCGCGTTATAATACGCGCTGTAAAGCTCACTGAAGATCATTCACCCTCACCGCCTTCCAGCCCGTAGAGCGCGTACATCTGTTCCAGATCGTCCTGGAATCTTCTTTCGGCGGCCTTGTTGGAGCATTCAAAGGAAATAATCCGGCAGATGAAGGTTCGAATCCAGGGCAGCATCTCGATGCTGTCATAGACATCGGCGGAAAACCTGCATCGGTTCCCGTCCAGCATTTCCACCGTGCCGCAGCGTTTTTCCCTTTCCAGGCGTTTCGGAATGTGCGTCTCCTCCTCCGCGTACTGCACAATAAATTCCACATGTTCCAATGAATCCCCGGCAGTGCCCAGTACGCTGACGCCCCACAGATGCGGAAGCATTTCCTCCAGCTCCCCGCGGTGCTGCTCATACTGCTCGCACGCTTCTCCTGTCTTCACGGAAATGATGTTATCGACGCGGATGGAAGAAATCCGCTCCAGCTGGGGCACATACGCCATCAGGTAATCCCGCCCGCCCTGCACGCTGCTCCGGATCTGCAGCGGAACAACCTGACTTTCGGATATCCTGTCATCTCTCCGCTGGATAACCTCCAGGGAAAGAGATCTTTTTTCTTCGATAGCAGTCAGCAGGGAGCACAGGATTTCGCTGTCCAGTGCGGATGTGATATAGTGATGCTTGAACGTAAAGGGGCCTTCCTCCGCGTCGTACTTATCGAGAAGAAAAGAACCGATCACGCCGCAGGCGGCTGTTTCGGAGAAAAAATCCAGCACGTCTGAAGGCACCGGCAGGATTTCCTCTGCCCGCCGGTAAGCGATCGCTTTCCCGCGTTTTTCCCGGATGATAATTCCTTCCGCTTCGTATTCCTTCAGCTTTTTTCGGATCGTGGATTCGTCAAACATGCGCGGGATCCCGAATTCGGAAAGATACTCATCGATTTCATCGCTCAACTCTGCCAGCGTCAGCGCCGTATCGGAATCATGAAGAATATCGAACAGGATAAAATGCAGCGTAATGTCCCCGTCGGTGAAGCTCTTTGTTTTCCAGGCCGCGTACAGCGGATTGTGGCGGGAAACCCGGCTGTCGATGGAAATGAAGATGTTTTTTCCCTCGGGCGTCTGCCGGAAGCCCATATAATCCTTCAGCCAGCTTTCCACCCGCCGCCGCTCATCGTCATAGGAACGTGCGCTTTTCTTTGTATACTCATTCCGGCTTTTGAAACCGTAAAGATAGAACTCGCGCATATAATCGCGGATTCCGTCGAAATTCTTGATCAGTTCACTGTATGCCATTTCTGTTCCTGCCTCAGACCCGTTTCTTCATCCATTCCCGGATGATCCGCTGCATTTCCTCCGGGTGCCGGTCAAAGTGATGTGTCTCCCCGTGCATCACGTTCAGTTCACAGTCCCGGTACCGCTGTGCCATGCGCTGTGATTCCTCCCAGGGAACGGTGTCATCCTCATCCCCGTGAAGAATCAGCACGGGCCCCCGGAATCGGTCTGCCGCTTCTTCCGCATGGATCGTCTGTGCCACGCGGATATAGTTACCGTCGAGGTCCAGCCCTTTGATCACGGGAACAGTATCCGGGATATGCTCTGGGTCAAAAGCATAGCCCAGCAGTTCCCCGTCCCGTGCTCCCTGCGGAATCATGAATGCCGGCGCCCGGAGGATCAGCCCGCGGATCCGGTCTGCCTCCATGCCTCCCGCCAACGCGGCCACCAGACCGCCCTGGGAATGGCCGGAAAGGTACAGATCCTGGTATCCCCTCTCCCGGGCAAAATCGATCACGGCCAGCGTATTGTTGATCCATTTGAACAGCGTATGCTTCCGGAACTCCCCATCGCTTTCGCCGTGGCCGTAAAGGTCGAAACGGAGAGTTGCGCATCCGGCGTCGCGCATGGCTTCAGCCGCCAGGAGCGTATGCGGCCTGTCCTTGGCGCTGGTAAACCCATGCAGCACAATGACCAGCGGACAATTCTCCGCGCCTTCCGGCTCCTCCAGCACCGCGCTGAGCCGGATCCCATCATCCCGGATGGTCAGTTCCATTTTTTCTGCAGCTCCTTCCCCTGTATGGCTTTTTCTTTTTCCCATTATGTCATGACACACTGGAAAACACAAGTTTTTCCCCCGCTTTTCCATTCTGTGCGGGTATGATATACTGATTTCGACCCATGGAGAAAGAGAGAAAGAGAGGATGGTTCCGTATGCTGCAATTCGGAATGCCGACGCTGGTTGAAAACAGGACGCTGGAGGATAATGTCGCGCTTTGCCGGGAGCTGGGGCTCCGGTTTATCGAGCTGAATATGAATTTCCCGGAATACCAGGTGCCCGGCCTGGAGCGGACGGATTTCCTGCTGCGGACCGCTGAAGCCGCCGGCATTTATTATACCATTCACCTGGATGAGAGAATGGATATCGCGGACTTCAATCCACTGGTATCGGAAGCCTATCTGGAAACCGTCCGCCGTTCCGTCGAAGCCGCGAAAAAGCTGCTCTGCCTGCGCGACCGTTTTGGCGGCGATGCCCGGCCGCTGACACTGAATATGCATATGAACCATGGGATCTTTATCACCTTACCGGACAGGAAGGTGCAGATGTACGATCGTGATTTTGATACGTACATGAAGTCGTTTGCGGTATTCCGCTCCCGGTGTGAGGAATGGATCGGGGACAGCGATCTCATGATCGCCGTTGAAAATACGGACGGTTTTCGCGATTTCGAAATCAGGGCCATCAACAGTCTGCTGGAAAGTCCGAAGTTCGGCCTGACCTGGGATATCGGGCATTCAAAAGCCGTCCGGGAAAAGGATGTTCCGTTCATCCGAAATCATGAGGAGCATCTGATTCATTTTCATATTCACGACGGAACGGAAACGCCGCCGCGGAACCATCTGGCCCTCGGGGATGGAGAGATTGACCTGGAAGAACGGCTCACGCTGGCAGAGAAGCGAAACGCCCGTTGTGTCCTGGAGACCAAAACTGTCGCAGCACTGAGGCAGTCCGTCAATTGGTTAAAGGAAAACGGGAAGATCCTTTGATGCACGTTTTTTCCACTTTTATTCGTTCTGACCAAAATATTTTCTCTTGTCTCCCACATTTTTTCATATTTATTTTCAATTTTGAAACATTTTCCCCACTTTTTTGATAGTATATTCTTTCCTTCCTTTTTTTCGGCCTCTGCGATATAATAGTCACCGTTGCGGCTGTTCATGACGCGGCACGAAAGGATGAAATCATGAGAATTGCGATTTATGGCGCCGGTTCCCTGGGTACGGTCCTCGGTGCTTTTCTGACACAGAACGGCGTCCCGGTGGATCTTGTCAATCATAACAAAGCGCATGTGGACGCTCTGAATTCCAAAGGTGCCCGGATTACCGGCACGGTGGACATGACCGTTCCGGTCACCGCCCTGCTGCCGGAGGAAATGACCGGCCTGTATGACATCATCTTCCTGATGACCAAACAGCTGGATAACCGCCGGGTCGTCGGCTTCCTGAATCATTTCCTGGCGGCAGACGGACTGATCGTTACCCTGCAGAACGGTATCCCGGAGGATCTGATTGCTGAAATCATCGGTCCGGAGCGCACCGTCGGCTGTGTTGTGGAATGGGGCGCCACCCTGTCCGCCTCCGGCGAAAGCGTCCTGACGTCCGCGCCGGACAGCCTTTCCTTCCATATGGGCGGCATGCCGGGCATCGAAGACAAACAGCTGCAGAAGGTAAAAAGCGTCCTGGAGAAGATGTGCCCCGTCGTCATTGAGCCCAATCTGCCCGGCGCCCGCTGGTCCAAACTGCTCATTAATGCCACTTTTTCCGGACTGGGTACCGTGATAGGCGGCACCTTCGGAGATGTCACCGGCGATCCGCAGACCCGGGAGATTGCCATCCGCTGCATGAAGGAAGTCATTGACGTAGGCCATGCCGCCGGTGTGGAGTTCGCCCCGGTGCAGGGCAAGGATATCGTCAGCCTTTTCTATTGGAAGAATCCCCTGAAGAAAGCCCTGGCAAAGCTGATCCTGCCCGTCGCCATGAAAAAGCATGCTGCCATCGAGCCCTCCATGCTGCAGGATCTGAAAAAAGGCAGGCCCTGCGAGGTGGATGCCATCAACGGTGTCGTCTGTGACTGGGGAAAGAAAAAAGGCGTCTCCACGCCTGTCAATGACCGGATTGTTTCTGTCATCCGGGAAATTCAGGAAGGAAAACGTCAGACCGGCAGGCAAAACCTGAAAGACTTCTGAGCACGACGAAAGAGGCTGCATCCGCAGCCTCTTTCGTCTGTCCGCTGGACAGCGGATCATTTTTCTTTCAGCCGCCGGTCACATTTACGGGCCAGGCGGGTTCCGACGCTCTGCAAAATCTGGACCAGGATCACCAGGACAATCAGGGCTGCCAGCAGCACCGCCTGGTTGTACCGCTGCTGTCCCTGGGTGATGGCCAGGTTGCCCAGGCCGCCGCCGCCTACCGCGCCGGACATGGCCGTATAGCCGAGGATGGTCGTAATCGCCGTGGTAAAGCTGGTAATCAGGGAAGGCACGCTTTCCGGCAGCATCACATGGATCACGGTCTCCCATGCGGAGGCGCCCATGGAGAGGGACATCTCGATGATATTCGGGTTCACTTCCCGCAGGGAACCCTCCACCAGCCGCGCCACAAAGGGGAAGGCCGCGATAATCAGCGGCACGATGACCGCCGCGTTGCCGACTGCCTTGCCGACAATCGCCCGGGTCACGGGCATCAGCACGACGATCAGGATGATAAACGGCGCGGAACGCAGCAGGTTAATCAGTCCGTTCAGGAATGCCATCAGCGGCTTGGGCAGCGGACGGATTCCCTTGGAGTCCCCGGTCACCAGGATCACGCCCAGCGGCAGCCCGATCAGAATCGCGAACAGGGTGGAAACCAGCGTAATGTACAGCGTAACCCCTGTCTCGTGCAGAAACTGCGTCCGGATAACGGTCCAGGCCTTCTCCAGTTTTTCCGCGTTATAATATGTCGCAAGATAATCACCCATTCACGCCCGCCTCCTCCGCGTCCCTGGTATACTGCACATCCACCTGCACCGTGACGGACTCCGCTTTGCTCAGGTATTTCACCGCTGTCGCCAGCTCATCCGGTCCGCCAGGTATGCTCAGCAGCATGTTGCCGTAGATTTTCCCGTTCAGCGTTCTTGTCGTCGCGGACAGGATATTTGCCGCGATTTTGCAGTCGATAGCCATAGAGGTAATCAGGGGCTTGGCTGTCGCTTCAGCTCCCTGGAATACCAGGCGGATCGTCTGCTGGTTAGCCTGCGTGTAGGTATCCATGCCCTCCGCCACGTCCGGAAAAACCAGCGCCTTGGTGGCCCGGGCCTTCGGGTTGGAGAAGATCTGGCTGACATCGCCTTCCTCCACCACCGTGCCGTTCTCCAGGATGGCCACCCGGTTGCAGATCTCCTGCACGACGCTCATCTGATGGGTAATCACAATCACGGTGATCCCCATCGTCCGGTTGATTTCCCGGATCAGGTCCAGGATGGAGTGGGTCGTTTTCGGGTCAAGGGCGGAAGTCGCCTCGTCGCACAGCAGCACTTTCGGGTTGGTCGCCAGCGCCCGGGCAATGGCAATCCGCTGCTGCTGGCCTCCGGACAGTTGGGCCGGATAGCTGTTGGCCTTATCCGGCAGTCCGACAGTTTCCAGCAGCTCCGTTGCTTTTTTCCTGGCTTCCGCCCGGGGCATATGGATCAGCTTCAGCGGCAGCATAATATTCTCCAGACAGGTCCGCTGCATCAGCAGGTTGAAGCTCTGGAAGATCATGGTGATCTGGTGCCGTACCTGCTGGATCTCTTTTTTTCCAAGGGATCCCAGGTCTGTTTCGTCCCAGATAACGGAGCCCTCCGTAGGCCGTTCCAGCATGTTGATGCATCGCACCAGCGTGCTTTTCCCGGCGCCGCTCATCCCGATAATTCCGTAAATATCCCCATCGTTGATCGTCAGGGACACGTGCTTCAGTGCGTCCACCGGGCCGTCTGCCGTGGTGAAGCTCTTGGAAAGGTTACGCAGTTCAATCATGATCAATTCCCCCGGACAAGAAAGCACACCGGCGGCATAAGCTGCCGGTGTGTTGAAATGTCTTTGTTTTCCGTGCGGTATCTGTCCCTTATTCCGCTTTCAGCGCGTCCAGGGTTTCCTGCTTGCCGCCGTAGAGGGCCATGGGCTCCACATGCACGCCGGCAATGGTTACCAGCTTGGTGCCGTTCTCAGCGTTGAAGCTGTCCTGATAGGGCTGATGAGCAAAGTAGTTCGCGAACACGTCGCCGCCGTCCACCATGGTGTTCGGGGTCACATAGTCGGTCACTTCGATCACTTCCAGGGTGATGCCTTTCTCCGCCAGGATACCGGCAACAACATCCTTCAGCACTTCTTCATGGGGCACGGGGGTCGCGGCGATGGTAATCGTCGTTCCCTTCAGGGCTTCGTAATCCACGGTCGCGTCATATCCATCGGTGGGTTCGGCCACGGTGGACACCGCGTTGCCGGCATACTTCTCGTTGATGTAATCCGCCACCTGCTTGCTGCTCACAGCTGCCGCCAAAGCCTTGGCCGCGTCGCCCGCTTCGTTGCCTTCCTTGACGCTGACCACGTTCACATAGGGGGAATTCGCGTCTTCGATCGCCAGGGAATCCTGCAGAGGATTCAGTCCGGCATCCATCGCGAAGTTGTTGTTGATAATGACGTAGTCAACGTCCTTGTTCAGCTTGTATTCCGGCAGGACGGAAGCTTCCACTTCAATGATTTCCACTTCCACGGCAGTGGATTCAATGTCCAGCTTGGTGGCTTCCAGGCCGACGCCTTCCTTCAGGGTCAGGATGCCGTTCGCCTGCAGCAGCAGCAGCGCGCGGCCTTCATTGGTGGGATCGTTGGGCACCGCGATCGTCAGGGCATCCGCCAGCGCGGCGGTTGCGGACAGGGCCAGTACAGCGGCCAGAACAAAAGCCAGGATCTTCTTCATTATGATGTTCCTCCTCGTAATCATTTCCTGAACCCTTTTCTCCGGTAGAAAGCCCCCGGAAGGGAACACGCGCATTATAGCCAGAAAAGAATCCTTTTGTCCAATATCCACAGAAAATAGATGGGTATAGATTCAATCTATAGATCCATGGTTTTGTTCTCGCTTTTACCTTCATCCGTATAAACAATCGGCGGATGGAGATGAAAAGAACAGTCTTTACAAAGAAAAAAGCGGATTTTGGATAAAGAAAAGCCTTGACAGGACAGAAGAAGAGGAATATTATTCTATTAAACGATTAAATAATTGTTTAATCTTTAATCAGAAAGGAGCCTTCTGAATATGAAAAAGAGCTACAGGATCGAAGTCGACTGCGCCAACTGCGCCAACAAGATGGAAGTCGCCGCCGCCAGGGTGCCCGGTGTGGAGCAGGTCAACGTAAATTTCATGACTCAGAAAATGATTGTCAGTTTCTCCGATGGGGCGGATCCCGCCAAAGTCATGCAGGAAGTCGCCGCCGCGTGTAAAAAGGTGGAGCGGGACTGTTTCATCGAGCTGTAAATCCGTATCTTTCGGAAGCCGGAAGATCGAAGCGATTGAATGTATCAGGCGTTTTAATGTATCAGGAAAGAGGGACTGACCATGACCGGGAAGCAGAAAAAATCATTGATCCGGATTCTCATCGCGGCCGCGCTGATGGTTGCGCTGTGTTTTCTTCCGGAAGACCTGCTGCATCTTTCCTTCGTTCCGGAAGGCAGTCCTCTGCAGCAGCTTCCCCGGATGCTGCTCTACCTGGTTCCCTATCTGATCGTCGGGTATGACATCCTGCTGAAGGCTTTTCACGGCATTCTCAGTCGGCAGGTCTTCGATGAAAACTTCCTCATGGCCTTCGCCACGATCGGGGCGCTTGCGATCGGGCTGATGAAAACCGGGGATTTCGCCGAAGCGCCCGCTGTCATGCTGTTTTATCAGATCGGGGAATGGTTCCAGAGCTATGCCGTCGGCAAAAGCCGCCGAAGCATCAGCTCTCTCATGGATATCCGTCCTGACTTTGCCCGCATGGAATCAGAGAACGGGCCGGAGGAAACCGATCCTGAGGAAGTGCCGGTCGGGGCTGTCATTCTTGTCCGCCCCGGGGAAAAGGTTCCGATCGACGGAATCGTTCTCGAGGGAACTTCCTCTCTGAACACCAGTGCCCTGACCGGTGAAAGCGTTCCCCGGGACGTGAAGCCCGGAGAGGAAATCATCAGCGGCTGCATCAACATGACCGGTCTCCTGCGGATCCGCACCACCCGGGAATTCGGGGAGTCCACCGTCTCAAAGATCCTGGAGCTGGTGGAGAACGCCTCTTCCCTCAAGTCCAGGTCGGAGAACTTCATTTCCCGCTTTGCGAGGGTTTATACTCCCGCTGTGGTCATCGCTGCCCTGGCACTGGCCCTGCTGCCCCCGGCCGTCCGCTCGCTGTTCCTGGGTCTCGCCCCGGAATGGGGAGATTGGATCTACCGGGCTCTGACCTTCCTGGTTATCAGCTGCCCCTGCGCCCTGGTCATCAGCATCCCGCTGACCTTCTTTGCAGGAATCGGCGGTGCCGGAAAAGCCGGTATCCTGGTCAAGGGCTCCGTCTATCTGGAAGAACTTGCCCGGACCGGCATGGTGGTCTTTGACAAAACCGGCACCCTGACCCGCGGGCGTTTTGATGTGACGGCCGTCCACCATAGTCCTCTGGCGGAAGAAGAACTGCTGGAATACGCGGCCCTCGCTGAGTCCTCCTCCTCCCATCCAATCGCCGTCAGCATCCGCAAAGCCTGCACCCGCCCGCTGGATCTCAGCCGGGTCGGAAAGGTGGAAGAGCTCGGTGGGAATGGAGTCCTCGTACAGATTGACGGAAAGGATGTCGCAGCCGGCAACGGCCGTCTGATGGATCATCTGGGCATTCCCTACCATGAGTGCCATGAAGCCGGTACCATTGTGCATATGGCCATGGACGGCCATTATGCCGGCCACATTGTGATCTCCGATCAGGAAAAGCCGGAATCGAAAGAAGCGATGGCTGCCCTGAAACGCGCCGGCATCCGGCAGACCGTCATGCTGACCGGGGACCGGGAGGCTGTTGCCCGCAGCGTTGCGGAGCGGCTGGAAATCGATCAGGTGTACAGCGACCTGCTCCCGGCGGACAAAGTATCCCGGGTGGAAGAATTGCTTCAGGCAAAAAGTCCGGGCGAAGCGCTGGCTTTTGTCGGGGACGGGATCAACGACGCGCCGGTTCTGACCCGGGCGGATCTGGGCATCGCCATGGGCGCCATGGGGTCCGATGCTGCCATCGAGGCGGCGGATGTGGTGCTGATGGATGACAATCCCCTGAAAATCGCCAAAGCGATCCGCATCTCCCGCAAATGCATGCGCATTGTCCGCCAGAATATTGTCTTTGCCCTGGCCGTCAAGGGCATCTGCCTGGTACTAGGTGCCCTGGGGGTCGCCAATATGGGCCTGGCCATCTTCGCTGATGTGGGCGTCATGGTGCTGGCCGTCCTGAACGCCATCCGCGCCCTGTTCACTGAAAAGCTGTAAACCGCACAGGAGGAAGCTATGGATCATCTGCCTCATAACCACAATGAAAAAGCCGAACGGATGTTCGGCCATATGCCCGCTCCGGAGGAATTCTCCGCCGCGGCGGATCTGTTCAAGCTGATGAGCGACGGAACCCGGATTAAACTCTTCTGGCTCCTGTGCCACTGTGAGGAATGCCTCCTGGATCTTTCCGCCATGATGGACATGTCCAGCCCGGCCCTTTCCCACCATCTGAAGCTTCTCCGTTCCTGCGGGCTCATCACATCCCGCCGGGGCGGCAAGGAAGTCTATTATAAAGCAGCGGACAACGAAAAGGCCGCCGCCCTGCATCATATGATCGAGCGCATCGCGGAAATCGCCTGCCCGGAATAGTTTTTACTGTCGTTTACTGTTTTTGTCAGGCATTGGACCTGCCTGTGATGTCAGTTTCCGCCGGCAGAAGATGCGGATGACGAAGAGGAGAAGGAGCTGGAAGACGCGGAGCGGCGGGCCTCACGATCCTTGATCATATGCTGGAGGGTAACCAGGATCGCGACGACAGTCGGCTCAGCCTCAGGCCGGTAAATATCTACACAGTATTTGTCATGGATGGAAAACATTTTCTGGCTGATTACAGCGATGATATTCCCCTGCTGGTCATAGAGCTGGAAGTTCAGCTCGGCAATATTGCCCCGGAGTACCCAGCCCAGTCCCTCGATATTGGTCACATCCTTGATGATGTGCCAGAGCTCGTTAGACAGTTCGAAACTTTTCCCGTCGGCCATGGTGATAAAATGCCGCTCATGAAAGCTGAAGACCTTTCGCTCGATATGCGCTACATGGTTTCCGTCCTTGTCGGCGATATCGGTTTTGTCCCTGATCGAGAAAAACTTGCTGCTCGAATGGTAAAGCACGTTTTCATGCTCATCCGTGATATCTGTATCCTTGTGCAGGGACAGAATTTTTGATGTAGTAAACAGGGAACGGACCGGTTGACCGTATTCGGCAACATTGTTGACATTCGCTTCCTCGCCCGCTTCCCGGAACCGGTGATATTTGGATACAACGCCCATAATCTTGAACCTCCTTCTTGAGATAGCACTTTTTCGATTTTTTAAGCAAATCATGATCCTTTGCCTTTATTGGCAGCAGAACACTAGATCAGTCGTGTCGTGCAGTATTTTACCGCAGATCATGGTATCTGTCCACTTGTTGTTTCCGCCGCGGTTTCCGGATCTGATCCCTGAGTGTCCGCAAGCGCCTGCCTGTAGAGTTCCTCCAGTTTTTCAAAGGTTAATGGTGCCTGGGCATTGTAGATCACAACACCCTGTCGGTTCAGGATGATCGTCTGCGGCATGGCGTCTGAAGCATTCAGCAGGGGCAGAAGCCCCTTCTCCTTGCTGTCCAGCGCGAAATCCACGTGATCCCAGCCTTTGTCAGCCAGAAATTCCTTGGCCTTTTTGGCGCCGGCTTTGTGATGGATCGCCAGGATTTCCACATCCGGATATGTTGTTTTCAGTTGCTCATAGTAAGGCAGTTCTGCCACGCAGGGGGCGCATGTAGTCGCCCAGAAATTGATGATTACCACCTGCCCCCGGCAATCCGACAGGAGGAATTTTCCCCCGCTGAGCAGTTCCGTGGAAAAGTCCGGAGCCAGATCGCCAACTTCTGTTCCGACAGTCAGCCCGGCTGTCCCATTCTTCTCTTTTCCCTCCTCCCCGGTTTCAGAAGCAGCCGCAGCCGCCGGAGGATTGGTTTTGCTGACGGCCGGTTCGATCAGGTTGAACCAGCAGAGCGAAAAGGCCAGCACCGCGATCGCGATGCACCAGGCCGCGCGGCCAGTCTTCTTCCGTTTCAGGATAGCCGGTTCCGGATCCGCGTTTTTGCCGGTCTCCGGGTCCTTCAGCGTGATCTTTCCGCATTTCAGGGATATGGCGCCCTGGGTGCAGGTATCCATGCATTTCCCGCAGGAGATACACTCGTGATCCCCCACATGCCGAACATCCATCTGGCACTTCATCACGCACAATCCGCAACCGTTGCAGCGGTCCGGGTTCACCTTCACGCCGGTCAGGGCAAAGCGGTTGAACAACCCGTAAATAGCCCCCAGCGGACAGATGAATCGGCAGAAGGTTCGGTAGCAGAACACGCAGGCCAGACCGATCGCCACCATAATCACCCATTTATTGGTGAAAGCCGCCCCCAGCTGAAAGAAGGAGGAACTGTTGACAGGATTCTGGAGGAGTCCGACCGCGCCTTCAAAAGTCCCGGCAGGGCAGATGTATTTGCAGAAACCCGGCAGGATGATTCCCTTTCCAACGCCGTAAATAAGCGGGATGGCAATGACGAACACAGCTAAAAAAGCATATTTCAGCCAGGACAGTTTCCGGGTAATATGGCTCTTTCGGATTTTCGGGGTCGGTATTTTATGCAGCAGTTCCTGAATCAGCCCCAGGGGACAAATCCATCCGCAGATCGTTCTTCCCAGGATCACGCCGAACAGCGTCAGGATACCGAGCACATACCAGGGCGCGGTGTGCCCGGCGGCATTCAGGGCATTCTGCAGTGCGCCCAGCGGGCAGCTGCCGACAGCGCCCGGGCAGGAATAGCAGTTAAATCCCGGAACACAGACGGCCTTCAGATCACCGGTGTAAATATGGCCGTCGATAAATCCCTTCAGGTTCGCGTTGTACAGGAGGGCGGCATACAGCTGAACCAGGCGGCGGGTTCCCGGCCTCTGTATTCTTATCCCTTTGTTCCCGGGGATTCTGTTTTCATGATTCATCGTCTTATCCAAGCCCGATACACTCCGTACAGATGGCCGCGCCTTTCGCCAGAACATCTTCCAGGCCGCCATTCAGAATTCCCGCAATGATCAGACACACTGCCAGAATCATCACCGCCACACGAAGATACAGTTCTCCCGAAGTTGCCTGCTGGTGAACTGCCTTATCCTGTAAGTTCCCAAGGTTTCGCAGCAGTTTTTCATCCCGCACGGGTTTATCCGCGTTTTCATCTCTGATGTTCAGGATCAGGCCGGCCAGCGTCATCCCAAAGGCACAGAAGATCACAGGCAGGACAGGCAGCAGTTTGGCGCCGGCTCTTTCGCGGGTAAACATGTAGTAAAACAGGTCTCCTTCAGCCTGTTTCGCCGCTCCGTCAATATACAGACAGAGTGCGCCAGCGGCCAGTAGTCCTGCCGCCACGATGCAGAGCGCCGATTGTGTGATAAGAAATGCTTTTTTCCGTATCATTGCGGTCACTCCTTTTTCAGCAGTTTTCTCCTCCGGTGTGGATGACAGCGTTACTGTTCCAGGATAACTCCCCAGGCTTCCTCAAGTCTTTCCAGGCTCCAATGCGCGTTCGCCGGGCTGGTGGATGGCAGACATACCGCCTCCCGCCCGACAGCCGGGCGGATCAGCTTTTCGTAAAGGCTCCAGGAAGTTTTTCCGTTGCAGCAGATCAGGCGGATCGGGCACTGATTCAGGATGATGCTCAGATCGTTCGCCTGAACCTCCCGGATGCTGGCATCCGAAGATCCCCTGATTTCACAGCTGGCGACCACATCCCACAATGCCAGCCTGTTTCCGAGAATCAGTTCTTTTTTCTGTTCAATGGTTGTCGGAATATCCTGATGGAACAGGACGGATATCACCTTCCAGAACCGGTTCTGCGGATGCCCGTAGAAAAAATGCTGTTCTCTGGATCTGACGGAAGGAAAAGACCCCAGGATCAGAACCCGGCTTTCCCTGCTGTACAAAGGACCAAATGGATGTTTCACAGGCGTCTCCTGCTCCCTTCGTGATCGCGAATCTGCCTTTGTCAGCCGGCAGCCGATTCCGGAGCCGGCTTCTTTGCTAATTGGATATTATACAGGATAATGGAAGCAACGACAACCACCGCGCCTGCAAGCGAGAGCGCTGTGATCTTCTCGTGATAGAACACCGCCACGAGCAGCGGGTTCATAATCGGCTCCAGGCCCGTAATCAGGCTGGCGGTTACTGCAGGTACATGCCTGATCCCGATGGAGAAAAGAATATAAGCCCCGCCCACCTGGACCGCGCCCAGGGCCGTCACGGCCAGGAGGACCGGAGTCGAAAAATCTGTTTCCCGGAAGCACAGCGGCGTAAAAAGCACCCCGGCCGTCAGCTGTCCCAGAAAGCAGGAAGAAATCGCGTCCGCGTTTTTCCCGGTGTTCATCATGAAAACACCGGCATAGCAGACGCCGGACAGAATCGCGATCAGATTCCCGGCTAGGTTTCCCGCCCGGATCCCGTCAATGAAAAACAGAACAACCCCCAGCAGCACCGCGCAGCAGGTCAGCACATCTCTCTTTACCGGTTTTCGGTGATAGAAGAAGGCCATGAACAGCATCACAAAAACCGGTGCGGTAAACTGAAGCACAATCGTATTGGCGGCCGTAGTCAGTTTATTCGCGACAGCATAAAAGGTTGTCACACCGATCATGGAAAGGGCGCCGATGAATACGCTTTTGCTGAAGACGATCTTTCGGTGGCTCAGCAGCAGATAAATGCCGATGACCGCGGCGCCGATCAGATTCCGGGCACCGTTGATCGCCAGGGCGGACCATGGAATCAGTTTAATAAACAGTCCGCCGGTACTGAAACAGACAGAGGCCAGAAAGACGCAGAGCGCGTATTTCCATCCGGCTGTTTTCCTTTTTCCTGTTTCCATTGTATCATCCTGCCCGCTATCCATGCGATTTCTCCTTACGGCTGTTCAATCGTCGGTTTTCTGAAATGCAGAAGGGCAATGCCCAGAAGAGCCAGGACGGTGCCCCAGCGGATCAGCCCGGAATAAAACTGGATCTCCGCCAGCTCCGGCGTTTTCAGGGAGACAGGGGAAGCCGCCGCCGCGGTCAGATCCCAGAAGCGGGAACCCCAGGCTGCGAAATTACCCAGGGATTCCGGAACATATTCCGGGAAGATGCGGATCGGTTCCATCGCGAAAGCCGCCAGCAGATACCCTGCTCCGATGGTCAGGGCCAGAAGCAGGACAACAGGCAGGAACTGAGCCAGTGCAAAGGGAATCAACCGGGCCGCATACCGGCGGCGGCTTTCCTCGCGGACAAGGTTCACCTTCCTGCGCAGGAACCCGGTCAGCCAGGTGATCCAGCGTTTCAGAAGCATCAGGGCAAAAACGATCGCTGCAATACGCGGCAGCATCGCGGCGGCTGTTTTTTCTTTCGGGAGGCTGATCAGCGTTCCCGTGCCGAAGGATTCCTCCGCATGGGTCCGGAAAGACGACAGCAGACTGCTGTCCGAACAGGCAGGAGCCGACAGCACCATCAGATCCGGATCTTTCACGGTTCCCAGCGGCGCCCATGCGGCCCGGGAACCGGTTTCCCCGATCCGCCGGGAATGAACCGCCACCCCGATCACTTCCAGTTTGGTGTCGCCCAGCGAAACGGTTTTCCCGATCGGATCCTCCTCGCCGAAGAAACGGAAGGCGGTTTCCTGATCCAGTACAATCACCTGATCTCCCCGCTCCGCCTCTGCATTGGATACAGGCCGTCCGGCCAGCAGGCGGCGGGGATTCACTTCGTTCCAGGAAGGGCCTGTCAGGTACAGGCAGATCTCACTCTGAGTCAGATCGCCTGCTGAGAGGGTCACCTGGTTTTTCTGCGCGTGCAGGGTCAGCAGGGGGAAGGATTCTCCCATGGCAGAGCGGCAGTCCTTTAGCAGAGAAAGATAATCAGTCTCCTGGTCCCGTGAAGGCAGAAAGGCATACTGAACCAGCCCGGACTCCGACAGGAGCCCGGCCAGGCCGGCTCCCAGCAGGATCAGTCCGGCCAGCAGCATGACGGAAAACCGTCGGCCGCGTCTCATGGTTCCTTCATTATTCCTCATACAGCATCACGGCGCCGCCCTCGCTCAGCGCCCGATCCTCCATATACAGCACTTTGCTGCGGCTCAGATCCTCGGCCACGGAGACCGTGGTGGCAGATTCTGCCAGCACGGTCACACCGACCTTGCGCACGGTAATCTTTGTCCCAGCCAGAGCTGATGTTTCCTGTTCCCCTACATAAACATAGCGCCCGTTATCGCTGCCGCGGACTGCGGAAGCCGGCACCAGGCACGTGGCCTCCTGGGCCCGGGAAACCAGCCGCAGGCGGATTTCCGATTCCAGGATATCCTTGATCTGCCCCAGGGCATAGATCACATCCTGGTTAATAACCACATCAATATAGGGATGGCCGGACTCCGTGATTCCCGTATCGGCAACCTTGGTTTCCACCCGGCCCCAGGACTCGGACGGGATGGAAACCGCCGTTCCTTTCTGAATCTTCTGTTTGGTATCCGTGATCTCCGCGCGGATCACAGGTTCCTGTTTTTCAGGTGTCATGGTCAGAATGATATTCTCCCCGTTCAGGACAGTGCCTTTCTCGACAGAAACCGCGATGATGTAACCCGCATGGGGTGCCTGAATCTCTTCCGCGCGGCGGGAAAGAAGCATCAGCTCCATAATCTGCTTTTCAGTGGATGCCTGTTTCTCTTCCGCTTCCCGCTTCTGCTGGATCAGGTTCCAGACATCTTCAGCAATCGCAAAGCGATCCAGCCCCTGCAGTTCTTTCCGGGCAGCTTCTGCCGTTTTCACGGTTTCCTGCCATTTCTCCCATGCCGCGGCAGCTTCCTTTCCGGCATCCTGCGGCAGCGCTTCGGGGATTTCTCCTGTACCTTCCGGATCCAGCGCCATGACCAGCTCCAGCCTGGCTTCCCGCTCCGTCTTTTCCGCTTCCCGGGCTGTCTCATACGCCTGCATCCAGCGAGTCTCGCCGCTGCTCAGCCGGATACTGCCGTTCTTTCTTTCCCAGTTTTCCAGCGTCGTGGTAGCGGAATCATATTCCTGCTGAAGGGAGGCAAGGGTTTTCTCCTCGTCCGTCACCGTCGCCGAGAGCAGTTTTTCTCCTTTTTTAACCTTCTTGCCCGGGGTCGCAAGCACCTTCGACACCGTCAGGCTCAGGCCCTCCGGCACGGTCAGCGTGATTTTTTCCTCCTCCGGAAAGCAGACCTTTCCCGTCAGTTCCGTGATGCTCTCAAACTTGCCGGATTTCACCGGCGCATAGCGCACCTTGGGGGTAATTAGGCTGCGGATGGTCCCGGCAAACAGTGCGCACAGCGCGATAGCCACCGCAAGGATAATCATCCCCCGCAGAGCGAATTTCCTGAATTTCATCTTGGGATCAAGTCCTTTCCCGTCATTTCATTTCCGTCAGCTGGATTCCGGAGAGGATATCCTCCTGGAAGAAGAGATAAACCAGGAGAGCCGGCAGGATATACAGGCCGGCGCCGGCAAACTCAAAGCCGGTATTTTCCCTGGCCAGCTGGTTGAAAACCGTCGAAAGCGGCATCCATTCCGGACACCCGGTCAGGTAGGTCAGCGGCTGCTCAACGAGGTTCCAGCTCTCCGCGAAGGAAAGGGCCGCCGCCGCTCCCAGCACCGGGCGGCAGACCGGCAGCACAATCCGCAGAAAAGCGCGGTATGGCCCCGCTCCGTCCATGGAAGCTGCTTCCAGCAGCTCGTCCGGCAGGGAAATCATATACTGTCGCAGCAGGAAGATATAGAACGGGGCGAAAAGCATCGGCAGGATCACCGCCCATGGGGTGTTCAACAGTCCCAGAAAGCGCAGTGTCAGCACATTGGGCACCATCGTCACCTGAAACGGGAGCAGCATCAGCAGAATAATGATGAAGAACAGGCCTTCCCGCCCGCGGAACCGGAATTTGCTCAGGCCGAAGGCCAGCGCCGGAATAACCAGCATCTGGCCGAAAAGGATGACTGCCGCGTATTCCGCAGAATTCGTAAAATAGCGAAGGATGGTATGGTCCCGGATCAGAATTTTCTCATACTGCTCCAGCGAAATCTGCCGGGGCGACAGATGCGCCTCCATCCACTCCGTTTCATCCCGGCTTCCCCGCGTCTGCATATAGGCCTTCATCTCGGAAACGGAAGCAAAAGAATACAGGAAGGTCTGCACCATGGGAAGCAGGAGGATCACAGCCAGCAGCGCCAGAAGGCCGCGTGCCAGCCACAGACGGATACCGCGTACTTTCATCGCTGCTCACTCCTCCCCGTTCAGCCGCTGCAGGGCTTTTCGCTGGCTGATAAACAGCACGCCGAACAGCACAAACACGACAGCCGCGAAGATGTAGGCTGCGGTGGTCACGTTCTGGTAATTCAGCTTGCTGTACATGTTGTTCATATAGTTCTGCAGGGTATACAGCGGCTCCTCCGGATACGGTCCGCCGATAAAGTAGACTTCTTTAAAAATTCGGAAGGCTGCCACAAACGACAGAATCGCTACCAGAAAAGCGGAGGGAATCACCAGGGGCAGGGTAATGCGGAAGGTCTGGTGCCGGAAGGAAGCGCCTTCCAGCGTCGCGTACTCATACAGCGACTCCGGGATCGCCTGCAGGGCGGAAAGGAAAATGATCACACAGAAGCCCAGGTTTTTCCACAGGAACAGCAACACCACCGGTGCACGGAGCTCCGCCCCCAGCAGCCAGTCCACACGGGCACCGCCGAGGCTGACTAGCAGCCGGTTCACCGGTCCGCCGTAGTCGAACCACAGAAGCCAGATCATCAGCACGGCCGAGGAAGGCATCAGATAGGGCATCAGGACGCTTGAACGGAAGAAGGCCCCGGCCGGCCGGATCCGGTGAAGTCCCGCCGCCAGCAAAAAGGATAGCAGGAACAGCACCGGCGCGCAGATCAGTGAAAGCTCCAGCGTGTTCTTCAGCCCCAGCTGAAACATTTGGTTATTCCAGACATTCAGGTAGTTATCAAATCCGACAAACTGGTTGTCAAAACTGCCGTCCGTCACGCTGTACCAGATCCCTCCCGCAAAGGGAATGCCATAGAACAGCAGCAGGCCGGCCAGGCCCGGAAGCAGAAACACCCAGGCCTGTCTCATTTTTCTGTACAAGAGGAATCAGTTCCCTTCCAGGCGCATCATCTGTACTTTTCTGTCAATCGCGGTCAGCAGGTCCTCCGCGGTCGTCTGGCCCTGGGCATAGGCATCCACCAGCTCATAATATCCGGTTTCGCCTCCCTGCTCCTTGGAAATCAGTTCGGTGACAAAGTCATAGCTCAGCACCCGGATCCAGGCCTGATGGTTTCGGTATTCTTCAATGCCGGCGGGACTGACCATCCAGTACTCTTCATCAAAGCTGTCCACGCTTTCCTGGTAAGTCTTCACCGTTTCCTCGAGCATCTCGCGGTTTTCCTCATCCGCCTTTTCCAGCATTTCCTGGGCTTGCTCCAGCCAGGTCTGCAGGTTCTGTTTGGTCTCTTCGTAATCCGGATAGCGGATCGGCTCGTTCAGATCCCCGAAGATCGAATACTTCGTAGCGGTCTGCAGGTTGTTCAGGGACATCGCCAGATACTCCGCTGCGGCTTCCGCGTTTTCGGAATAGGGATTCACAAAGGCAACATGCAGGGTTACCGGCAGCACCGGTTCCTCTCCTTCCTCCAGGCTCAGGGGCAGCACGGCGTCATCGCTGCCCCAGCTGGCCACTGTGACCTGCGTATAGCATTCGAAGAGCGGGGTTTTGTACTCCTGAACCATGCCTTCTTCCGCGTCTTCCTCCTCCGCCTGTGTCCGCATGCCCAGCGCGTCATAGTCCAGCCGGTCCAGCCGGTCCATCAGATTCCGGAGCAGCGGTGTATTGAAGGCATATTCCCGGTCGCCGCTGTTCAGGAAAATCTGATACTGGTTGATCAGGGTTGTCATAATGAAGGAGCGGAAACTCTCCCGGCTAGTCCAGGTCTCCAGGATCGCGTATTCCGAGCCCTCCATCTTCTCGGGCAGGCTTTCGAGCAGATCGAAGAACTGATCCCAGGTCTTCGGCAGGTCTTCCTCTGTAAAGCCCAGCTTCTCCCAGACTTTCGGCCGGTAGCCGAGGAAGGATCCGTACAGCGAAACCGGCGCCGCGATGATTTTTCCGTCCTGCTGCAGCGCGTCCTGCATAAAGGGCACCATCCGGCTGACAGCCTCCGCCAGCTGTGTGTTCCCGCTCAGATCCGCCAGGAAACCGCGGCTGCGCAGCGCCTCAAACTGGCTGCTGGAATACTCCAGGGAATAGATATCCACTTGCGCGTCCCGGTTCATCATGGCCTGCAACACCTGGGAAGCATCGCCTTCCCGGCGCAGAACCACAGACAGGTCGCCCCGGACGGAGCCGAAGTCATACACGGTATCCGGCAGACTTTCGCTGTAGATATAGTCCTGGATCACCAGGGAACCCTCGCTGCGAAGCGCCGGATCCGTATTCCGGATCATCGCCACATCGTTTGACCAGAGCAGGATTCTGCCGTCCGGAAGCAGGCAGGATGTGACCTCGTTGCTGATTGGGCAGTCGTTCACCGCGATCGCCGAATCCACGTCCAGGCTGGGGGCTGCCCAGAGTTCTCCGCCGCGGACATAGTACAGAGTATCTGTTCCCTGATCATAGGTCAGCCCGGTCAGGTAACCGTTTCCCAGAGGAATCACAGCCATTTCCTCTTCACTCTGGTCTGCGGGATCCAGGCGGATCACATGCACCCTGGTTTCCTCTGCCCACTCATACCGGGTGTACAGAATCGTTCCGTCGGGGCCGGGATAGATTTCCCCGATCTCCGCCAGGGAAAGCTCTTCCGCGTCGCCCGTGGTCAGGTCAAAGAAAACAAGCATGTTCTGACCCCGGTTATCGTAGGTCTGGCCGATCATCCGGTCGCCGGAAACCAGCGTCCTGTTCATCCAGCGGCTGTTCTGGAAGCTTCCGTTGCTGTCATCAATCATGACGCTCCAGTCCAGGCGGGGAATGTCACATTCCTCCAGGACTGCCTGCCCGTCCTTCAGCGCCAGGTGCCGGACAAAACCGCCTTCCACCTCGGAAGAGCCGTTTTCCAGATCGTATTTTGTCTCAATCTGTACCGCATAAATCTCGCTGTTCCAGGAAAACCAGCAGACCGTCTGCGTGGAAACCGACATGCCGTCTTCGGTCAGGCCCGCGTCTGCCGTTTCCCGGGGCATGACATATTCCTCCGGTTCGCCGGCGGGATCCGTATACCGAATAATCTTCATGTCCGATCCGTTCAGGAGAACGATGATCTCCCCGTCCCCGGAAAAGGCCTGGGTAATATAATAGGAGTTTCCTCCTTCACGCAGGGAATAATGCAGCAGTGTCCGGTCTCCCTCAGAGGCCAGCGCCGACAGGCAGCATCCCAGGCAGAGCACTGCCGCCATCACCCATAGAAGAATCCGTTTCACAGTATTCTTTTTCATTCCGTATCTCCTGTCATATGATTTCTGGTTATTCCACGGTCGCTCCGCCCTCCGGCGCGGATTCTGTTTCCGGCGCAGGCTCGGTCTCGGTCACGGCTCCGGGATACAGGATCATCGTCATGCCCAGGCGGATTTTCTCGTCCGGCGTAAAAGTGACATAAGCGTGGTAAACTTTCTTGTCCGTCTCGCTCTTCGGTTCCTCGTTGATATGGGAAATCTCCCGGATCACGCCCGCGTAGGTGCCGCCGGAAGCGTTGTCCCAGTACAGTTCCATGGTCACATTCTGGCCCTCGGTAAGGGTGAACAGATCCGATTCCGGCAGATCAAACTGAACCTGGAAAGTATCGGAAGGGACAATCTTAACCAGGGTATCGCCTTTTTCAATCATATCCCCCGGGTTCTTTTCGACGCTCGCGATAATGCCGTTGACCGGGCAGAGGATCTGCCTGTCCGGGGCATAAAATCCGTCCAGTGTGCCTTCCACTGTCTCAAACAGCAGTTCGCCCCGCTCTACAAAGTCGCCGTTGGCAACATGCGTTTTCAGGATGCTGCCGCTGCCTTTCACCGCGATGGGGTTGGCGCGCTTCACGGTACCCCGGCCCAGCCGGTTTTCATTCTTCTTTTCCTCGTTGCGGTAGATATCCACCTTCTCGCTGAGATAGAACTCGCCGCCGGTCACCTCGATGGTGAATCCCGATTCCGTCAGTGCGGTCACGACGCCGGTTCCCTGGTGGGTTCCGTCGGAAACACAGGCAAGCGCAACGCGTTCCCCCAGGTGAATGTAATAATTCTCGCTGGTGTTATACGCTTTTTCGCTGGTGGCTTCGACCGTATAACGGTTTGTCGGTTCAATATACAGCAGCGCGCCATAGCGTTCCGCCACCGTTTCGGCGGAATCCCCGGCCTGCGCGTACATCCCGGCAATCTTGCCTTCCACCGGCGCGTAATTCAGGGTCGTCTTCAGGGTGCCGAGCACATCTCCTTCCCGCACCTTGCTGCCGACGCGCACCTTCATCTCATCCACACGCCCGCCGAAAGTCACGGAAACAGGGATGGTCTCCCCTGCCACCACTGTACCTTCGTAGGAATACTCTGTGTCCGCCAGTGCCGTTCCGCTCAGTGCCAGCAGCAGCACCAGCAGCAGTGCCAACGCCTTCTTCATTGTCCTTCCTCCTCCTTTGTTCCTCCGCTCAGCTGATCAAAAGGTTTTTCCAGCGCCTCCGCCGGACTGTCATACGCGCCCGTCAGGAAGATCCCCGCGTGGGAATCCGCCGAGAGCGGATATTCCTTTCCGTTCACCCGCACCAGCCAGACCGCGGGCTGGTCGCCGTCCATCACAATCTCATATTCAAACCGCCGGTTTGCCGCCCCCTGGCTTTTCAGAAGGTCATAGGCCCAGCCGGCCAGGAATCCCTTTGTCTCCACCGCCGCGATCCGGTCCCCGGCGCGGAACACCAGGCAGTCGATTCCGCTCTTCTGCAGCCTTCTCAGCAGCTCGCCGTTCAGGTTCCAGACATTTTCCCCTTCCGGGTTTTCCGCTGTCAGCACCAGCGTATCCGGTTTGTCCTTTCCCTGCCATGCCATCAGGGTCGCGGTAAATCCGGCGGATTCCGCATCTCCCCGGTTCAGGGTCAGGGCCAGCTCCTCGCCGCCGAGGGTCAGCTGATGCATTTCCCCGCCTGCGGTGACATCTTCCAGCGCGAGCAGATCGTAATCCGGGCCGGCGGGCACGGTGTTCGGCATATGCTTCACAACAGGAGTAGAAGGGCGGACCGGATAATAAGGTCCGGGAGGATCCGGCTCCTCTGTCGGCTCCTCCGTCGGTGCTTCCGTGGGCTTTTCTGTGGGCTTTTCGGTTGGCTTCTCCGTCGGTTTTTCCGTCGGTTTCACCGGTATGCCCTCAAAAGCGCTTTCCGACACCTTTACGCCTTTCGGAACGAAGGAAACATCCAGCTTCACGCAGTTCTGAAAGGCTCTGGATCCGATCTTCTTCAGCTGTGATTTGTCGGAAAGCTTCACTTTCCGCAGTTTTTTACAGTCCGCGAACGCGTGGCTTCCGATCTTTTCCACCGAGTCAGGCAGGCGCACAATCTCCAGAGTCTCCAGCCCGCGGAAGGCGCCGGAACCGATCTCCACAATGCCCTTGGGCACTTTCACATCGCCATCCTTGCTGTTGCACTTGACCAGCACATCGCCTTCAATCACAAAATCCTTCGCGTTCGGCGCCATCTCCCGCGCCGCGGAAACCTGTGTCGTCTCCGCTGTGCCCCCCGGCAGGAAGCCGACGGCTGTTACCGCCAGCACCAGGGACAATATGATTCCCGGAATCAAGCCTTTGCGGCTTTTCATTTCTTTCGTTTCCTCCATGGTTCAAAAATCGGGTCTCCCTTTAATAGACGATTGAAAGACCCGTTTTGTTTCATTATAATCGGAAAGCCTGCCAGAATCAATCCAGCCGGAAGGCCGCAAACTGCAGATGACCCTGCCCCGCAAAGGTGAAATACAGGCTCTGTACACCGTCCGGAACAGCAATCTCCGCCGCTGTATCATGCCAGACATTGGCATAGCCGATCGGGATGCTGCCCAGGGATTCTCCGTTCCAGGCGGTCCTGACCTCCATGCAGCCTGTCGCGTAACCCTTGGTCCGGATCGTCACGCGGCGGACTCCGCGGCAGTCAAAGTACCGGAAGCCAGCCGTGGCGGAATTCCGCATATTAGCGATATACCCGATCCCTTTTCCGTCATCCCGGATCTCCTGGGTGATTTTCGGAAAGCGGTCGTCCATCCACCCGGACCAGGGAAGATAGGTGACCTCGGTATCGGTAAACAGATGGCAGGCAATATAGGCCGGGTACTCTCCCCTGCCTTCCAGCGGACGGACGCTGCCGCAGGAGGTCATCTCCGCCTGGCGGGCCGTGCCGTCGTCATTGAAAATAAGTTTTTCGAAGCATCCCTGACGGGAATAATTGGTGCCGTTGGTATGGCGGTGATAGAAAATATACCAGTCATCCCCGATCTTCTCCATGCTGCCGTGATTGTTGGCCGTGTAATACATCGGCTTCTCCGCCGGTTTATAGCTGTCGATCCCTTTGTCGCAGCTGGAGATCAGCACCCCTTTGTACTCAAAACCGCTGGTAGGCTCCCGGCTGACGGCATAGCACAGCTCATGAAACTGGATCGAAGAATAGATGAAGTAATAGAGTCCGCCGCGCTTGCGGATAGAAGGTGCCTCAAAAAACTCATGGCCTTCAAAACCGGTTCCCGCGCCGTACATCACGCCCGGTGCCACAAAGCGCGGCGCCTCCAGCACGGTCAGCATATCCCTGTCCAGCACGGTCACCATGGCGCCGTGGCGGCTTTTATCCCCGTAACCGCAGAAACCGGTATACAGATATGTCTTCTCTCCTTCCGTCAGGACGCCGGGATCAAACTGCGGCTCGTCGCCCTCCCGCTCTCCCAGCTTCACACCGTCCGGATAATGCACATACCCGTAGAATTCATAAGGTCCGGCTGGCCGGTCCGCTATGGCGACGGAAACCACCCCCCAGGTACTCAGGACATAGTAGAGATAATACCTGCCGTCCGGTCCCACCGTCACGTCCGGGGCATACAGGTTGCCCTGCAGGTCTCCGTTGTGCGGATCCTGATCCTTACGGTAAATGACGCCCTCATACCGCCAGTCTCCCAGGCTGTCCGTCGGCGCGGACCAGCAAACATAGTCCCCCATGCAGTACACATCGCCGCCGAAGAAATCATGGGAACCGTATACATACACCCGGTCTCCGAAAACATAGGGCTCGCCGTCCGGAACGTACTCCCAGTTGGGCAGGTAGGGATTGATCACCTGTTGATGCTGCATGAATATCCACCTCCGAAATTTGTCCGTATCTATTGTATCCGGAAACCGTGTTTCCTGCAAGTTTTCCGTCTTTTTCTGCCGGATATTGCCCCCGGTTCGCCGGATCCTCTTGCATTTCACAGCCATATCCCTTATACTCTTTGCGAAATACAGCCGCCGCTTTCCCCGAGCGGCGCTTTTTCCTGCCCGAAGCAGGATGAAAAGGAGGGTCTCTGATGTCGGTACTCGATCAGCTGAACGGAAGCGGGATCTACCTGATCTGCGGCGGAATCGTCCTGTTCATCGCCATCGTCTGCGTCGTGTTCCTGGTGCGTGCCTGGAAAGCCGGAAAAGCCCTGGGCATGGATACAGTCCGGATGAAGCGGGCCATAACCTCCAGTGCGACTTTCTCGCTGCTGCCCAGTGTCGGAATTCTGCTGGGTGTGCTTGCCCTGAGCGGAAGCCTGGGCATTCCGTGGCCCTGGCTGCGGCTGAGCGTCATCGGGGCGCTGCACTACGAAACCCAGGTGGCGGATGCCGCAGCCGAGCAGCTGGGCATTCGCCTGGGTCAGGATCCCATGACCACCCAGGCCTTCGCCACAATTGCGCTGCTGATGAGCGCATGCATTATGTGGGGCATGATTCTGACCACGCTCTTCAACAAAAAGTACCTGAAAAAGCTTCAGGGAAAGGATCCTGCCGCAAAGAAGATCGGCGGGTTCGGGGATCTGGCGATGGTTGCCATGTTCATCGGTATGGTCAGCGCCTACCTCGGCAGTTATATTGGCGGATTCGTTTCCGGGAACGGCCGGTTTACCTTCTCCGGCAGCTGGACTCCGTTGCTGGTAGCCGCCGTGTCCGCCCTGGCCATGGCCGGGTTCACCTGGCTGTCGGAAAAGAAGCACTGGGATTGGCTGGACAACTTCTCCATCGCCGGCAGTATGCTGCTGGGGATGACAGCCGCAGTCCTGGTCGGTCACTGAAAGGAGGCAGTTTCATATGGAGAAGCAGAAGAACTATGAAGCCTATCTGAAGAATACCCATCGTCTGGGCCGTGCTGTATCCGTACTGACCCTGGTCATGTTGCTGGGCGCACCGTTCCTGATCGGTCGTCTGCTGGGCACCGCGCCGGATCTCGGCGCCGCAGCCCGTGGCTTCCTCTCTGTCGGCCTGGTCTGGACCGTTTCCAGTATCGTCGAATACCTGGTCTACACCCCGATGCTCGGCGCCGGCGGCAGCTATCTGGCTTTTATAACCGGCAATCTGATCAACATGAAGATCCCTTGCGCTATGAACGCCCGGGAATTGGTGGATGCCAAAACCGGCACCGCGGAAAATGAAGTCATCTCCACGCTGTCCATCGCCACCTCATCCCTGGTAACGATCCTGGTGCTGGCCGTAGGCGTGCTGCTGATGATCCCGCTGCGCCCGGTGCTGGAAAGCCCGACCCTGCAGCCAGCCTTCGCAAATGTTGTACCAGCGCTTTTCGGCGCGATGGCCTACAAGTATTTCCGCAAGGATATCCGGCTGGCCGTGGTGCCGCTGTGCTGCATGTCGCTGCTGTTCATGTTTGTCCCCGCGCTGACCTCTTCCACCAGCTTCATGATCATCCCCAGCGGCGCGCTGGCCATTGGCCTGAGCTATCTGCGCTGGCGCAAAAGCCGGAAGGGAGCGGATCAGGCATGATCGCGCTTTATATCCTGGCGGGTATCCTCGGACTGTTGCTGGTGTTGTTGGCCGGATCCCTGGTTCGGACGCTGTTCGTAAGACCGAAAAAGTCCGCATATGAACCTTCTCCGGATCCGGAACGGGCCAGCGAACTGGCCCGAAAGCTTTCTGCCATGATCCGGCAGGAAACCGTTTCCGAGCAGGGCATGCATCCGGTGGAGAAGTTTCGGGCCTTCCACCGGGTGCTGGAAGAGTTATTCCCTCTTGTGCACCGGAATCTGGAAAAAACGGAGATCGAGGGAAACCTGCTGTATTTCTGGAAAGGAAAAAGTACTGATCGTCCCCTGGTTCTCATGAGCCACCAGGATGTTGTCCCTGCGGAAGGGGAATGGATTCATGCTCCCTTTTCCGGGGAGATAGCCGATGGGAAGGTCTGGGGTCGCGGCGCCTCTGACACCAAGTGCTCGCTCATGGCCTTCTTCCAGGCGGTCGAAGAGCTCCTGCAGGCCGGATATGTCCCGGAAAACGATGTTTATCTCTCCTCCTCCTGCACAGAGGAATGGAGCGGGGACGGCTGTCCCCGTCTGGTGGAAGAAATGAAAAAAAGGGGCGTTCGCCCCTGGCTGGTCTGTGATGAAGGCGGCGGAATCATCCGGGAGCCCATCGCGGGAATCCCCGGAAATTTCGCGATGATCGGCGTCTTTGAGAAGGGCAAGGCGGATATCCGCCTGACCGCGCGTTCCGAAGGAGGCCATGCCAGCGCGCCAAAGCCGCATTCCCCGATCGCCAGGCTGGCGGCCTTTGTGCACGAGGTGGAGACAAAGCCTGTCTTCCGCCGGAAAATGCCGAAAGAAGTCGCTGCCATGTTTGAAACCCTGGCGCCTTACGCTTCTTTCCCCCTGCGATGGGTCTTCTCCAATCTGTGGCTGTTCCGGCCGGTTCTGCTGAAGGTTCTGCCCGCCATCAGTGCGCAGGCCGGCGCCATGATCCGCACCACCGTCGCTTTCACGATGCAGAGCGGAGCCGATGCCTGCAATGTCATGCCTCAGGAGGCCACCGTCAGTGCCAACCTCCGGTTTATTCCGCACCAGGGCATGGATGAAAGCCTGAGGATCATCCGCTCCCTGGCGGAAAAGCATCAGCTGGAAATGGAAGTTCTCCAGGCTTCCGATTACACGAAACCCACGGATATCCATGGCGAAGCCTTCCGCCTGGTGGAAAAAACCGTCGCGGAAACCTTCCCCGGCTGCGCCGGCAGCCCCTATGTCATGACCGGCGCCACAGACGCCCGGTTCTATCAGGAAATCTGCGAAAACATTGTCCGCTTCGCGCCGGTCATCTATGGTCCGGAGCAGATGAAGGGCATGCACGGCCTGAATGAGAATATCGAAATCAGCTGCCTGCCCGGCGCCGTGGATTTCTATAAAAACCTGATCCGGGCGAATGGTCTTCCTTCGGTCTGATCCGCAATTTGCCCGTTTTGCAGGCATATGGATACTCCATCCCCGTTTTTATGCAGGGATGGGAAGGATTCCCTCGTTTGAGGCGTTATATGCTTGACAGCGGCTGATTCTGTATGATTCATCATACTTGAACAGATTGCACAAATGGATTTCACGAAGGCCGATGATGGCAGAAATAAAGGAGAGAAGAAAATGAAAAAACTGATAGCTGTTTCTCTGGTACTGATCCTGATAATCAGTATCTGCGCCCCGGCTTTTGCCGCCTATCCCAAAGCCGCTTTCACCAATGCTTCAAAAAAGCAATGGGTGAGATACGGGGATAAGATTTATTGGACACTGAAGCTGAACAGCGGTTCTTACAATATGATCCGGCAGTCTTATTGGGGGTCCGTGAAAAAATACTACCGCTCAAAGTTTATCATCACCCTGAAAAGAGGGGAAGCGACTCAGCGGGTCATGGACTACTTTTTTACAACAGCAGGCGACTGGACCAATACTTACTGGCTGAAAACGTCGCATCCTGATCTCTGGATTGTTGATCCTCCCCGCACATCCACAAAGTATGATGTTTATCTCGAAACTTACTTCCGGGACAGCATTTATTCCAGCAATTGGATCCGTTGCCGTTCGAGAAAGACGTATTTCTACCTGTTCAAGGCGTACTGATCTTTGATCCCATACCAGATCCTTCCGAACGCTGATCGTCGCTTTCCCAAAGCGGCGTTTTTCATTTCACGCGATAAGAATTACTTTATCGTTTTTTAAAAGAAAATCTCTTGACACAGATGTGTTTGTTGGTTAAGATGTTTTTACACGAATCGTTGTTTTTTCGTATTTTATGAAAAAGGAGAGAGGATCATTATGAAAAAACTGATTGCGGTCACTCTGGTGCTGGTTCTGCTGCTGAGTCTCTGCGCTCCGGCATTTGCTGCACTGCCCACAGCTAAGTTTACAGGAGGGAAAAATGCCCACATTTACTATTCCAGCTATGTAAACTGGAAAGTAAAATTCAACTGCGGATCCTATAATAGGGTCAAGAATACCTATGGTGGATATATCTACCGTGCTGCTTTTCAGTTCGTTCTTTCCAAAGGCAGCTTGAAGGAAACCGTAATCTGGTACAAAAACGGCAGTATGTATAGTGACTCTAATGGAAGAATCTCCTACTGGGGTACAAATACTGAAAGTTGGACTTTCTATCCCCAGTACAGCAGCGTCGTTTATAAGCCTGCCTATGGTTATTACAGCAAATGGAAGGTACGGCTTTACAGTTGGTATCGGCCGACTTGGGGTTCCACTGTTTACAACTGGGAGAAGGCTGGGCATAAATCGACATACCTTTACGTATATCCGTAATTCATTACCGGTATCAGGGTCTCCGCCTGCTGGTGGAGACTTTTTTCTTATCAAACAGAGGGGGGTTCTCCATGAAAAAAATTCTTAGCCTGATATTTGCAGTTTTGTTCCTTTTATCCTGCGGAACGAATGAAACATTGGCCGCTGATTTGGGTGGAATCGGCAACTCCGATTCCGAAATGGTTCAGTCCCAATCCTACGGTGCTCTTGCCGTGAATGAGAACTTCGTCTGGCAAGTGGCAGACGGAGAAATCAGGGTAACCGACATCGCTTCTCAGCAGATTACTGCAAGACTACCCCTTTCTGCCATTTATTCAGAACAGGAAAATTATCTGGCTATCATTTCATACGGCGGCAATGTCCAATTATGTGTCGCATGGAATTCTGAAAATGATGGTTGCCGGGTCACCATTTATGACCTGAAATGTGAGAATAACGTCATTTCCTCAACTCAGAATACAGATGTATCAGATTCCCTGCGTTTTCTTTTCGAAGATCCGGCAAAATGGAATGAAGTAAACATGGTCGCCTGTGCACAGGGTATCTATATTGCCGCTCTGGATGAAAAATGGGAACTCCAGATGTATGTATTCAGGCAGGAAACAGGCGATCTGTTATCGATCGGCAGTATACCGTTCTATGAATATAATGCAGTTGTTCCTTTTGGGGAAAACTTACTGCTGGTCGGTTCGAATATCAGCTCAGACGGTTCGGAAGATCTGATCCGGATTAAGCTTCCCGGTGGAGAAAGGGAACTGCTTCGCTCCTTGGCATCTGGCTCATTAGCACAGCCTCTCGGCTACGCTTTCTGCGAAGAAAATCAACTTCTTTATTATTTCCTGGATAATATCGGCTATCGCCTCGCGGTCTCCGGAGAGAGCAAACCGGAACCTTTCTGCACCTTGCCTGAAAATGTAGCCCCGACACGCTATGGGGCCATACAGAATAATCAATACATGCTGCTGAATTATGAAGGGAATTTAATATTCCGCGATGCAACAGCAAGCCTCTCAGCCGAACCAGTTCGAATTCTGGATTTCACCGGTGCTGAAACAATACAGAATACCGTTTCCATTTTCAACACAGCCAATCCGGATGCGCTGGCAGCTTTGTTTCAGGGAGAAGAAGCGGAACAGGTTCTGGACGCTGTTCTCAGTCAGTCTGCTGATTATGACGCATTTGCCATCGGTCTGGGATCTAACCTTTATAAAACCATGAAATCCCGGGGTTATTTGGGAGATATGAGCGGAAGTGAAACACTGAAGTCCGCTATTGCAAATTTGCCTGAAACCATTCGGAATGCTGCAACAGACGGAGACAAACTGCTGGCTTTCCCTGTTTCTGTCACCAACACATCGCTGGTCCTGAATGTTCCGGCTATGATGAAAATGACCGGATATTCAGAGGAACAGCTCCCTACGGACTGGACCGGACTCCTGCAGTTGCTTCGGATGATCGCAGAACAGAATCTTCTGGAAACCAGCCAGATTGTTCTGTTGGACGAAGGGTTGGACGTTCAGACAATCAAAGGAACTTTCTTCTCGTGGATTATCCAGGATTTGATGCTTTGGCTCGATCAAGATGATAGCCGGGTGTCTCAGATCCAGGCAGTGCTGACCCCTGTTCTGCAGGCCTTTGAACAGGTTCCGTGGGAAAACTTCGGAGATGATTCAGATAGCAATTGGATGGAAAGTGAAGAAGAACCTGCCTCTCTGATTCTGGAAACTGAACCGGAAATAGCAGTCATGGCACTGGATCCGGGAATGCAGTACTGGCCTCTTTCTTTAGCCGTTGGCGGAGAAAGGCTGACAGGTCAGTCCGTAGATGCCCTGATTCTGAATCCATATTCTGCCCATGCGGACACGGTCATCCGTTATGCGGAAACCATATGGAAGAATATGGACATCATCAATCGGATGGAACTGGATAAAACCATGAAAGAACCGGTTGTGAATGAAACCCTGAGCGAAGACCTTGCCTTCTTTGAGCAACAGATCGAACTGATTAAAGTTGTTCTGGCAGGAACATCGAACGAGCAGGAAAAAGCGGAACTGCAGGCGAATCTGAAGGAGCTGGAAAAGTTCACAGAAGATTACAGGCAAAATGCCGGATGGCTTGTATCCGAAGACAGCATTGCTTTCTACCGTTCTCTCGAACCAATGCTTGCCCTCAGGGCGGATGAATTCTGGAGCGAAGGTGCTGAAGATATTCCGGTTCTTCAGTTCCTGGATGGAATGATGCCCGCTGCACAGTTTGTAAACCAATTGGCTTCGGCGATCCAGATGTCCCGGATGGAAGGAAATTAACTGACAATTCTGATCAAAATGATCCATGTATCCATTTGAAGGGAGTAAATAAATATGAAAAAACTAATTGCTCTGACCCTGGTATTGGTTCTCGTTTTCGGAATCTGCACATCCGCTTTGGCAGCCACCCCGAAGATCACCATCGCATCAAAAAGCAAAAACCAGACAATTCATTATGGGGAAACGATCCAGTGGAAAATCAAGTACAGCGTCTATTCCTATAAAGCCGTCTCCGATGCCACAGCGCTTGTCGCTTTTGACTGGTATATAGAAAAAGGCAGCCAGCACTATATGTGCTGGGAAAAGAGTGAAGTCACTCAAAAAGGTGAATGTGCCCTCGGCATTAATACAACAAATATTCCCTTCTTTAAAAAGCCTTCAAAAACGACAACCTATAAGCTTGTGATTGTTCCGTATTACAGGAAAAGCGTAAATCAGCCATGGATAAAACTGAAAAAGGTTACAACGAAATTCTATGTGAAACCGTGAAGACAGGGCCCCTGCATGCTGGAGGGACCCATTTTTTCATTGTTCGTTTATGCTTGCAAAAAAATCGCTTGCAGAGAATGAGACTTGTATGATAGCATGGAGAAAACGCGGGAAGCGTATCATTTGGAGAGAGGAAACTGAGAAATGAAAAGACAGATAGCCACTGCCTCGGTAATGAAAAAGCTGATTGCACTGCTGCTTGCACTGATGATTCTCTGTCCCATGACAAATGCGCTGGATCTGTCCTGCGCATTAGGCGAAGAAATGGCAGCAGCGCAGGAAACGGAAATCTTTGATACCGTTCTCCAGACGAAGGAGACAAAGAAGACGGTCTCACTCGACATCCCCGGCGTCAGAATGAACAGCAAAAAGAGCAAGGTAATGGCCTGTTCACTGACAGTCGGTCAGACGCTGAAACTGAATACGGACTCCCAAAAAAGCGTCAAATGGACCAGCGAAGACGAATCGATCGTTGCTGTTACCGGCAGGAGCAAGGCAAAAGCCAAAAAGGCCGGTTCGGTTTTGCTGGTGGGGAATGACGGGTCCAAAGAATACAAAGTGAAGGTAACCGTCAACGGCATTCTGTCGGCATCAACGAAAAAAGTATCGGTTGATGTGGGCGACGAGAAAAAAGTCAAATTCACACTGAATGCCATCGGTTATTTAACTTTCAAGATCAAAAACAAAAAATATGTCAGTGCCTACTGGGATGATACCTGGAGCGGAGGAGGGTATACAATCTATCTGCACCTGGTCGGGAAAAAGGCCGGCACGACGTATGTGACGGTTACCAATTCCTATAACAATGAAAAGATCAAGATCAAGGTCACAGTGAAAAAAGCAACAGGTTCCGGTACGGCAAAATACCGTGCGCTGCTGATTGGAAACAGTAATTATTCCTATAATCCTCTTCCGAATCACAAGGTTGATGTGCAGGCCATGCAGGGACTGCTGACAAGATCCCTGACGACAAAGTATGCCGTAACCGCCAAATATGACTGTTCCGCCAGCTCGATCCTCAGAGGAATCCGGGATACGTTCTCCGGTGCAAAGTCCAATGATGTATCTCTGTTCTATTACGGAGGACATGGTCTGCAGTATAGTGGAGCGCTGTGCGGTGTTGACAATAGATTTGTCTATCCCAATGAGCTTCGCGACGCGCTGCTGCAGATTCCCGGAAAGGTCATTGTCATCCTGGAATGCTGCCATTCCGGATCCATGGTCGCAAATGACACATCGAAGGAAGATGAGTCAGATGCATCTGATTTTAACAAAGCGATCGTCAACGCCCTTTCCGGATATACGATTCCGGCCGTTGATGAAAACGGGATTGTTTCCAACGACGGTGAACTGAGAGAATCAAAGTTTATTGTCCTGACTGCCTGCGAAAAGTATGAAGAATCCTGGAACTGGTGGTACTATGGCAGTTGGGCGGACAGGAGCTTCGGGACATTCACAAAGGCCATGTTCAACGGACTGGGATGCCAGTGGTCCTCCGGTGTATTCACAGGCAAAATCCCCTGCGACAAAAACGGGGACGGCATTGCTTCCCTCGGTGAATGCTATACCTACATCTATAACAACGCAACCAAAATCAATCAGGAAATGGGCAGAAACAATGCACAGCATTGCATGTATTACGGTGATAAGAACTACAAGCTTTTTAGGCTGAAGAAATAACACAGAAAACCATTTTCAACAGGCGTGACAATCGTCACGCCTGTTTTATCGCTTATTTTCAGCATTAAAACAAGCGACTCCTTGCCCCGGGATGGTTTTATGATTCGCATGACGCAAAACCGGTTTGCGTTTCCCGGGGAGTTATTGTAGAATAATACGATATGATTTCGCTGAATTCACTATAGGAGGCAGAAGGGATGTTCAGGACAAAGAAGGTTTGGTTCTTCCTGATGCCTGGACTGTCTCTGCTTTTGCTGTTCTATGTGATTCCGTTCATTGGCGGTATACGATACAGTCTGCAGGACGGGAGCTATGCCAACCTGTTCGTCGGGCTGGAAAACTATCAGAAGCTGTGGAGCAACCCCATGTTCCTGCTAGGGTTGCGGAACACGATGGAGCTGTCGCTGATCTGTGCTCCGCTGCTGTGGATACTGTCCTTCCTGTTCGCTTCCGGGCTGGCTCGGGTTTATCCCCGGGGTGTATTTGCCCGTTCTTCTGTGCTGCTCCCCTACCTGGCGCCTTCCTCTGCAATCATCCTGATCTGGCAGTTGGTGTTCGACTTTGGCGGACCGCTGAACCGGATCATCCTGGCCATGGGCGGAAGCCAGGTCCAGTGGCTGAGCAGCAGCGCCATGCGCCTGCCGATCATCATCATGTTCCTGTGGCGGAACCTGGGCCTGTGCACAATTATCTTCCTGAGCGCGATCCGCGCTGTTCCGGTCAGCCTGTATGAATCGGCCGAACTGGACGGTATCCGTCCCCTGCGACGGAATATCAGCATCACACTGCCCATGATCCTGCCCTCCGCGTATCTTGTTTTCATCCTCAGCTGGATCAATACCTTCCGGATTTTCCGGGAAGTCTATTTCCTCTCCGGTTCCTATCCGGACCAGGCCGTGTATACCCTGCAGCATTACATGAACAATGTCTATGCCAAGCTGAACTACCAGATGGTCACCTCCGCCGCATATTCCTTCGCGGCCATCGTGCTGGTGATCTTCGGCGTCCTGTTCTTCCTGCAGCAGCGGGCATCCAACGAGATCAACGAATGAAAGGAGCGGAAAGATGAAAAAGCAATCGCGTCATTTCGGCTCCCGGTTCCTGCTGCTTCTGTTGGCGGTTCTGATGATGCTGCCCATTGCCGTGACCCTGGTATATTCCTTCTTTTCCCCAGAGGAGATCCGGACCTACATGGCGACCCGCAACAGCTACACGCCCGGCAGCCTGATGGAAATCCGGCTGGTTCCCGAACAGGTTTCCCTGATGCAATACTACCGCCTGCTGATTACAGATCAGACCATCCTGCGGTTCTTCATCAATTCCGCGCTGTATGCGATCGCAATCATCGCCGGCCAGCTGCTGATCCTGCCGATGCTCTCCTACGGGCTTTCCTGCTTCCGTTTCCGCGGGCGGGATCTGATCGCCTTCGGAATCGTGCTGCTGATGGTGCTGCCGTTCCAGGTCACCATGGTGCCCAACGTGCTGACACTCCGGGCGCTGAACCTTCTGAATACCCCCTGGGCTGTCATCCTGCCCATGCTGGTCCTGCCCTTCTCCGCTTTCCTGCTGCGCCAGTATATGCTGAACATCCCGCGGGAATTGTTGGAAGCCGGGCAGATCGACAGTGCCGGAGTTTTCCGCTGCTTTCTGCAGATTGTTCTGCCGATGAGCAAACCGGTAATCGGAACCATGATTGCGCTTTCATTCGCGGAATGCTGGAATCTGGTCGAGCAGCCGCTGACCTACCTGACTTTGCGGACGGATCTGCATCCCCTGAGCGTCGTTTTCAGCCAGTTGACGGAAAATGTTACCGGCATCGAGTTTGCCGGCGCTTCCCTGTTCATTCTTCCTGCCCTGTTTGTTTACCTGATCTACCAGGATGACATCATGGAGGGAATCCAGGTAACCGATATCAAGTAAGACGAGGAGTTGCTCAAAGATGAGGAAATTTGCCCTGAAAGGCTTGATTGCTCTGGCGGTGATCGTGCTGATCTGCATCTTCTTTTCCGGCACGCTGCATACCATTACCACGGCGAAGGTGCAGCTGGCCGGCGCGAAATCCGGGCGCTTTGAGACAAAGATCACCATGACCGGCAGCCTGTACTGGCCGAAGACCGCAGAGCTGCTTGTGGAAGGCATGGGCAGCGACGATACACTGACCGTCAGTAGCATGAACGTTTCCGCCGGCTCCTTTGTCCGTGCAGGGGATGTCATCGCCATATGTGACGTGAATGAGTTTGACTCCCGTCTCTCCTCCCTGCGGGAAAACTATGCCGCGAAGGAAAAGGAATACCTCGAACAGGAGCGGAAGAACAGCACCCAGCTGCTGAGCGACCGGGAGAAGGAATGGTTCAATACCTACCAGCAGCTCCAGGACGCCGTGCAGAACGTCCAGACGCTCCGGCAGGATCTGCATCTGGAAGCGTGGAAGCATGGCATCACGCTCGGAGACGATGACCTGCTGCCGGAAGGAGCGGAGCAGGAAGAGCTGCTGTCCCTGTCGGAAAAATTGGCCCAGGCCCGAAAGGATGAAGCTGCCGTCCGGCACAGCTACAGCCAGCTGATGCGTTTCGGAATCAGTGATGATACCCTCGCTTATCTGGAAAAGAAAGCCCAACTGGAAAAGGAAATGAAGCAGCTGAACGAGGATATGATGGCGCTGCGGATGCTGCAGCTCCGGGCTTCCTCTGTAACAGCGCCGTGGGACGGATACATTACCGCCGCTGACCTGAAGCCCGGTGACCAGGTTTCCCGCGGAACCGCGCTGGTCACCATGACCGCGCAGGATACCGCGCCGGTCATCCGTCTCAACCCCGGGGACAACAAGCGCGTTGTTACCGTCGGAACACCTGTCTCCCTCTCCGCGGAAGGGCAGAACGTCGATACCGTCATTTCCGGCCAGGGCGTCCAGGCTTCCGGCAGCCTTTACCTGGAAGCAGAACTGAAGCGGGAACACCTGACCGCCCTGGGCGGAGTATCCGCGATCTCCGAATCCAACTCCGTTACAGGGACGATCAGCTGGCGGTCGGAAAATCCTTCCACGCTGGTTCCTTCCTCCGCGCTGCGGGGCACTGAGGGGGATTATTATGTCTATATTGCTCAGAAAACGATGAACTCTCTCGGTGCGGAAAAACTGACTGTCGTCAAGAAATCGGTCACGGTGCTTGGTATTTCGGGCAATACCGCGTCCGTGCAGGAAGAACTGCGCGGTGACTCGATCATCTACATGGAAGATCGCACCCTGACGGAGGGCTGTGAGGTCATACCCTACGGAAATCCATAAATCCACCCGAAAACGGAGAATGACGATGAAGCGGAGAAACTTTTCCGGTCTGCTGCTGATGATCCTCGGACTGATTGCGTCCGCGGCGGGTGTCGTCATGCTTTTCTTTCTTCCAGGCGGCTGTGATTACGTTCTCCCCGCCCCCTCGTTCTCCTTGGATACTCCGGTGGCTAATACCCTGTCCATACTTTCGGAAGGGCTGATGATTCCCTGGTCTGCGGATCTGCGGCAGCAGGATGCCCAGGTTTCCTCCGCCCGGATTTCCGGTCAGCCAACCACCGTCTACGGCGTAAGTGAAGGCTTCTTTGACAATGTGCATGTTACACTGCAAAAAGGCAGGCTGCTGAACCTCGGAGATTTTTCTGCCGCTTCCCGCGTCGCGATGATCAACCGGAAAGGCGCGGAGACGCTGTTCCCCGGCCTGGAACCGCTGGGGCAGACTATCTGGCTTGGCAGCACGCCGCTGGAAATTGTCGGGGTCACCGCCGGCAGTTTCCAGTGGGGGGAAGCTCAGGATCTGCTCCTGTATGTTCCGATGACCCTGGCGAACAGCCGGGTTCTCCTTCCCCAGACCATGGAAATCCGGATCGTCAGTAACAGCGCGGAAATCCGTTCTCAGTTCGCGTCCGTCGTGCGGACGCTGCTGCCCGGCGGTACCCTGCTGGATCATTCGCGCCTTCGCCTGGCCGCCCTGATGCCCCTTTGGCTGATTGGGTGCGTTATCGGCTTCTGTGTGCTGAAGGCATGGATGCATGTCTTCCGGCGCATGGCGGTTACCCTGTACCGTCAGACCAAAGGCGAACAGCAGACTTGCTACGTAACGCAGCTGCTGCCCCGGATCGCGGCCCGCAGCCTGCTGGCCCTGATCCTGCTGGGGCTGTGGCTGGGAGCGGCATATCTGCTGCTGAAGCTGATCGCATACCCCTTGTATACCTTTACGGACTGGATCCCCGAATCTCCGGTGGATCCCGCTTCCGTCTTGGCTGCCGCCAGAAATCTGCTGACCGCAGGCGCTGTTTCCGCCGTATACAAAACCCGCACGGCCGTCGCCGCAGAATTCTGCGCTGTTCTGATCCGTGCGGGTTGTTTGCTGTTCCTGTGCGGGCTGATCCCCCGGATCTTCTTCCGGAGGAAAAAGTGGGAGATCAGACCAGGTCCGCGTAACGGAGCCCGGTCAGGTCCTTCAGGTCTTCCGGGTTCAGTTCCACCTGGCACCCGACCTTCCCCGCGCTGACAAAGATCCGTTCCATGCCTTCCGCCGACTGATGCAGAAAAGTCGGGAAGGCTTTTTTCATATTGACAGGGGAGCAGCCCCCGTGAACATATCCTGTCAGAGGCAGGAGCTGCTTCTGCGGAATCATGCTGACGGATTTTTCACCTGCGGCCGCCGCGGCCTTCTTCAGGTTCAGCTCTTCTGCAACCGGAATCACGAAAACATAATACTTCCCGGGTTTTCCGGCTGTGACCAGCGTCTTGAAAACATGCTCCTTTTCCTCGCCCAGGACTTCCGCGATCTGCACGCCGGACATCGTGCTGTCTGCCTCATAGAAATGCGCTTCATAGGTGATTTTTTTCTGGTCGAGCGTTCGCATGACATTCGTTTTCTCATTGGCTTTCATGCCGGCACCGCCTCCGTCGTCAGTTGTCCGCCAGGTTGTATCCGTTCTTCATTCTTTCGCTGGCGGTTGCCAGAACCCGGTTCAGCGTTTTTACGGTTTCCTCCCGGGCCATTTCGCACAGCTTCCCGTTGGCTTCCTCCGCCAGCCGCACGTCTCCGCTTTCAGCAATCTTCCGGTCATACTCCCGGATCAGCTGCCGCCCGCGGGTTTCCACCGTTTCCTGGTAACGGTTGATATTCTGGATCGTAGCGGCATAGTTGGGATCCGCCAGGGCTCCGATCAGCCGGCTGCTCCAGTAAAAGTTCTCCGTCGAAGTATCCAGTGTCACCCGGCTCAGATATTCCGGCATTTTCCGCACATTGGGATATACGGGAAGAATGGCCCCGAAAGTCGTGGAGCCGAAGCAGATCCATTCCACCCCTTTCACGCACTCCGGCGCGTAAGGCCGGATCTGGCAGATGGAGGTCACGCCGGTCCGGTTGATTCCGATGGAACGGTACTTCCCGCGCATCCCGGTATCCTGGCTCGTATAGGGATTGTACGGCGTCCCCTGGAAATGGGTGGAAAGCAGGTATTTCACATCCTCCGCCGTCACCTTCCGGTCCGGCCGCAGGCTCCAGGGAATCCGGTCGCTTTCCGGGGTGAAATCTGCGTTTTCCCCTTCCCACCGGTAGGATTCCGGCGCAAGATACCGCCCCATGAACCAGGCGCGGGGGGTATTATAGATATGGTCCATATCCCGGCGGCTTCCGAAGATATCCCGGGGATTGAATTTCCCGTCCTGATTCAGATCCAGGTGGTTTTCCGCAATGAATTCCTTCAGGTCGGCACTGCAGAGATTCGCCTTCTTTTTCCCAAAAGCATCCTCCAGGTCGAACTCATCCAGCCCGAACTGGTTGGGTGCAATCACCACACGGTCATCCGGCACTTTCCTGGCGATCCAGTGATGCCCGCCGATGGTTTCCAGCCACCAGACCTCCTTTTCATCATTGAAGGCAATGCCGTTGGATTCATAGGTACCGTATTTCTCCAGCAGCTCCGCCAGCCGCAGCACGCCTTCCCGGGCCGAATGGATATAAGGGAGAACGAGCACCACAAAGTCCTCTTCCCCGATTCCGCCAATAGTGTCCTTCTCCTTCCGGCTTTTCGCCTTTTTGTATTCCACAGGCGGATCGGCTGAGAGCACCCGGGGATTGGACGTGATTGTCTCCGTCGCGGTCATACCAACATTTGCTTCATTGACCCCTGTGGCCGCCCAGATCCCGTCCTTTGGGTCAACACTCGGGCAGGACGTATAGCGCATCGGATTGTCCGGCAGATCGATTTCAACATGGGAAATCACGCTTTTGTATTTTTTCGGCTGATCTTTCGGGTTGACCACAATCAGCTTTTTCACATCGAAATGGCCGTCATCCGTCCGGGCGATCATGGTTGACCCGTCGTGACTGGCTTTGGCGCCTACCAGAATGGTTGTACAGGACATATCGGTTCCCTCCTGACATGGTTTTTCTCCTGCTTATCTTACTCCTGCCCGGTTTTCCGTGCAACAGAAAAAACAGATGGACCAATAAAAGAAGGAGTCCTCGCAGGGACTCCGAAAGAAAAACAAGTCGAATGCTATTTCAGCAGAACCCGGGCTTCATAGGGCTGCAGAAGGCCGGCCTGATGCGTCGGATAGTTGGAGATCAGTTCCTCTCCGCCTGCTTCCTCCGCCAGCGTGCAGGGCACCTTGCGGTCTGTCCAGTTCAGGATGACGGTAAGCCGGTGTCCGTCCAGTTCCCGCGCGTAGGCATACACGCAGGGATCATCCTCCAGCAGCGGAACGAAGGAACCGTAGACGATGATATCATGGGTATGCCGCAGCCCGATCAGTTTCCGGTAATAATTGTAAACGCTGTCCGGATCGAGCACCTCATCCTCCGCGTTGATCAGCAGATAGTTCCGGTTCACCGGCAGCCAGGGAGTGCCGGTCGTGAACCCGGCATTGGGCGAGGTATTCCACTGCATAGGGGTCCGCGCGTTATCCCGGGCAATACGGGCAAAGTAGCGCAGCATATCCTGTCCGTCCACCAGGCCGGATTCCACCCACTGCCTCCAGGCATTGTGCACTTCCACATCGTCGTACTGATCCACCGAGGTAAAATAGATGTTCGTCATGCCCAGCTCTTCGCCCTGATAGACATAGGGAGTTCCCCGCATCATATGGATCAGAGTGGCCAGCATCTTGGCGCTGCGGGTGCGGAACAGCTCACTGTCGTTGCCGTAGCGGCTCACCTGGCGCGGCTGATCATGGTTTCCCAGGTACACGGTGTTCCATGCTTCCCCCTGCAGCGCCGTTTGCCAGCGGTTCATCGGCCGGCGCACATCCTGCAGCGGCGCGCCGTGGTCGCTCCATTTGCCCAGTTCCGTTCCGTCATTCAGGCCGTCATTGTGCTCAAAGGAAAAAATCATATCCAGCTCGGATCCGTCCTCATTGGCATAACGGATCGCGCTTTCGGTGGTTCCGCCGGCTTCACCGACGGTCATGATATCATATTTGTCCAGCACCTCCCGGCGCATCTCCTGCAGATAGCGATGGGTGGTATTCGTATGCATGCACGATTTTTCAAAGATGCCGTAGAGCGAACCGGGCAGCACCTCACCGTCCAGGTAGTTCTCCTTTCCGATCATCCCGATCACATCCATGCGCCAGCCGTCCACACCTTTGTCGCACCACCAGCGCATCATGTTGAAAACCCCTTCCCGGACTTTCGGATTGGCCCAGTTCAGGTCCGGCTGTTCTTTGGTGAACAGGTGCAGGTAATACTGGCCGCTGGCCTCATCATACTCCCAGGCGGAGCCCGAAAAACAGCTCCCCCAGTTGTTCGGCGGGCCGCCGTCCTTCCCATCCTGCCAGATATAGTAATCCCGGTAGGGATTATCCTTCCCTTTTCGGCTTTCAATGAACCAAGCATGCTGATCTGAGGAATGGTTGGCTACCAGGTCCATGACCAGCTTCATTCCCCGGGCATGGATTTCCTTCAGCATCCGGTCAAAATCCTCCATAGTGCCGAATTCTTTCATGATCGCCCGGTAGTCGCTGATGTCATACCCGTTATCCTTGTTCGGCGACGCGTACACCGGGGAAACCCAGATCACATCGATCCCGAGGTTCTTCAGATAATCCAGGTGTTCCGTAATCCCGTTCAGATCGCCGATGCCGTCCCCGTTGGAGTCCGCAAAACTCCGGGGATATATCTGGTAAACGACTGCTTCCTTCCACCAGGTTCTTTTTTCGTTGTTCATATACCCCTCCTGTGATAAAAGGCGGCAGGCTGAAAATCAACCTGCCGCTGGATTCGTATGGATTTATTTGATGGAGCCGTCCACCATGCCCTGCACGATGTATTTCTGTGCGAACAGGTACAGGATAATAATCGGCAGCATGGCCAGCAGCGTCGAGGACATAATCAGATGCCACTGTTTTACATAGGCGCCGTTGAAGCCCTGCACAGCCAGTGGGATCGTCCGGATGGTTCCGCTCGAACCCAGCACCAGCAATGGCAGCAGGTAGTCGTTCCAGATCCACAGACCGTTGAGCACCAGCACCGTAACAAACACGGGCTGCAGCAGCGGCAGCACGATTCGGAAGAAGGTCCCCGCCCGGGAACAACCGTCGATATCCGCTGCCTCTTCCAGTTCCAGCGGAACGCCCTTGATGAATCCATGGAAGATGAAGATGGACATGGCCTCACCGAAGCCCAGATAGGCAAAAATGATGCCCTGGTAGGACCGCAGCATCGGGATGCCCAGGAAGTCGCCCACCGTGCGGAACCAGGTCAGCAGGGGGAACATGACCACCTGGAACGGAATGACCATGGCTGCCACATAGCACAGGAAGATGATGTTGGACCACTTCGTTTTGTTGCGCACCAGCACCCAGGCCGCCATAGAGGAGAAGATTGAAATCACCGCCAGCGAAATCACCGTGATAATCACAGAATCCCGCAGAGCTGACAGGAAGTTAAAAGTCGGGTTATTCCAGATTTCTGTAATATTTCTCCAGAACTGCCCCAGATCCGTAGGCAGGCCAACCGGCTGGTTGATGATGTCCGCATTCGTCCGCATCGAGTTGAAGATGACGATGATAAACGGCATCATGAACAGGATGAAAAGTAAGAATGTAACAATTTCCAGCGTGATCTGCCGGCCTTTGTGGGGTTTGGATCCGGCCATTCTTTCAATGGGGGCTGCAGCTTGCTTTGCCATTACGCCTCAACCTCCTTCGACTTGTTGTAGCTGACCTGAATAATCGAGAAGATCGTCAGCACAATGAAGAAGATAACAGCCTTGGCCTGGCCCAGCGCCATGTTGTTGTACTTGAAGGCGGTCTGGTAAATATTCAGCGCCAACAGCTCGGAACCCTGAACCGGTTTGTTCATGAACATGGACACCGGGCCGCCGTTGGTCAGGGCCACGTTCACATCGTACATCTTGAAGGAGTTGGTCAGCGTCAGGAAGAGCGAAATGGTGAAAGCATTCGCCATCAGCGGGATCTGGATCTTCATGATCCGGGTCCAGTAGCGGGCGCCGTCCACTTCCGCTGCCTCCATGACGGACTTGGAAATACCCTGAATCGCCGCCACGTAGATCAGCATGATGTAGCCGGCATACTGCCAGGTATTCACCGTAACCATCGTGAACATGACGGTATCCTTATTCGTCAGCAGGGATTTGCTGAGCGTGCTCAGGCCGAGAGATTGGCCGATGGTGGGCAGGATATTGGAGAAAATGAACTGCCACACCAGGCCCAGCACGATACCGCCGATCAGGTTCGGAACAAAGAATCCGGCCCGGTAGATGTTCCGTCCGCGGATTTCACTCGTCACCAGCAGGGAGATAATGAACGCCACCACATTCACTGTAACAATATTCAGCACGGTGAACAGCAGCGTTTTCAGGAAGGAATGCAGGAAGCCCACATCCTGGAACGCGGCGACATAGTTCTCGAATCCCACCATTTTCGAGGCGGCACCCGTTCCCTGCCAGTCTGTAAAGGAATAATAGATACCGAAAATAAAAGGAATGATGATGACCATCAGGAAAGCAATCAGCGTCGGCAGCAGGAACAGGAATTCCGTCAGCTTCCGCTTACTTTTACTGCTCATAACAGGTACCCCTCCCAGGAAGCGCAGCGCGCCGTGTTGCATCCGGAACCCTCCCGGATGAAAAAAGGGGGACGGAAGACCGTCCCCCCAGAATCAACAGATTACTTGGCGATGCCGGCGATGGCTTCCTTCATCATGACTTCGAAAGTATCAACATCCACAGCGCCGGAGGCCAGCAGTTCGTAGATCGGGCCCAGGGTGCCCATGCCAAAACCGTCGGGGAGCTTGTACTGCTGCCAGTCATAGGTCTTGCCGGCGGCGTTCCAGTCCATGACGCTCTTGGACAGGGGCGTGGAGGGAGACAGGGTTACATTCGTGAAAGCAGGCACCATGGCGGCTTCGTTCACCATGTAGTTCGCGCCTTCCTCGGAAGTGGCCAGGAAGTTCAGGTAAGCCAGTGCTTCATCTTTGTTGCCGTTCTCGTTGACAACGTACCAGGACGGAGGATTGACCAGGATGCCGTCGGTTTCCTCATGCAGGAAAGCATGGGGAGCATAGGCGATTTCAAAGGAAGGATTCAGTGCGACCAGAGAAGGATCCATCCAGTTGCCCTGATGATAGAAGGCAGCCTTGCCGTTGGCGAACGCGGCCAGCTGGCTGTCCTGCGTGCCGTTCAGCAGCATGTCGGGATCGCTGTACTTGAAGATCAGCGCCACATACTGGCAGTACTGATGGAAGCGCTCCTCGTCCACCTGGCCGGCCAGCACCTGGTCGATATAGGTGGTGTCATTGCGCTGATTGCCGACAGTCAGATACACATTGAAGTTATGCAGACCGGTAACCCAGGTCATGTTCTGCACAGTTCCCGCAACCATGGAGACAACCATGTCCAGTCCGAGTTCAGCCTTCATGCTGTCCAGCTTCTCGAAGGCGGCAGCATAGGCGTCGTAGGTGGTCAGGGACGCGGGATCGATCCCGGCCTTGTCCAGGATATCCTTGTTGTAAGCCATGCCATAGCCTTCTACGGCCACAGGGAAACCGACAACCTTATCGCCGTCCATGTAGGCGGCAGCGGTGTACTGAACCCAGTCCGCGCCGGTCTGATCGGCAATCTTGTCTTTCCACAGTTCATAGCCGCTGGGGCCTTCGATGACCCAGATATCGGGTTCACGGCCGGACTGCATTTCGGCTTTCAGAACGGTGTTGTAGTCGGAGGATCCGCCGCCGGTGATGACTTTCACCGGAACGCCGGTCTTCTCTTCATACAGTTTTGCGAAAGCTTCCATCTGGGTTGTGATTTCCACCTTGTTCTGGCAGATCACGATGTCCGCCAGTGCGCTCACACTCATGAGCATCAGAGCGAGGGTCAGAATAATGGCAACCAGTTTTTTCATGTGCTCTTTCTCCTTTTCTTGCGGTTTTCCCGCTATTCCTTTATGAGGATTGGAAACGTTTCCAATCAGGTAACATCATTGTAAAGGACACGGATTGTTTTGTCAATGTTTTTTTCTGAAGTTCACCGAAGTTTTTCGCCTGCCCGAAAAAAGGACAGTCCCGCGCATTCGGGGCTGTCCTTCCAGGGTTTCAGCCTGTTATCCGTCGATCAGGCTGCGTTCGGTCTCCGGATCGAACAGGTGCATCACCTTCGCCGGGAAGGTGATATACATCCTGCTGCCGTAGGCCAGGGAATTCCGCTGCTCCTTGGTCAGATCCACGGTAGGCAGACGGACGATGATCCGGTCGTCATTGGCGCTGGACAGATGCAGGTGCAGCTCGCTGCCCATCATTTCATTCACGTTGATGGTGCATTCGATCGCGTTGTCCGCCCTGTCAAACAGCACGGTGGTATGCTCCGGCCGGACGCCGAGGATGATATCCTGGCTGCCGATGTTTTTGCCCTTCAGTACCGCGTTCTGATCCTCGTTCAGCGGAATCTTCGCGCCGAGAATTTCCACGCTGTACCCGCTTCCTTCCTGCAGAAGCTTTGCCTTGAGGAAGTTCATCTGCGGACTGCCGATAAATCCAGCCACAAACAGGTTCACCGGCGTGTCGAATACCTCCTGGGGTGTGCCGACCTGCTCAATATAACCGTCCTTCATAATCACGATCCGGTCGCCCAGGGTCATGGCTTCCGTCTGATCATGAGTAACGTAAATGAACGTGGTATCCAGTTTCTGCCGCAGCAGGATGATTTCCGCTCGCATCTGGTTGCGCAGCTTGGCGTCCAGGTTGCTCAGCGGTTCGTCCATCAGGAAAACCTTGGCGTTCCGCACCATGGCGCGGCCGATGGCTACGCGCTGCCGCTGGCCGCCGGACAACGCCCGGGGCTTCCGGGTCAGGTATTCGGTAATACCCAGAATCTGCGCCGCGTTGGTCACGCGTTCATAGACCTCGTCTTCGGGCACCTTCTTCAGCCGCAGGCTGAAGGCGATGTTGTCGTAAACCGTCATATGCGGATACAGGGCGTAGTTCTGGAAAACCATGGCGATATCCCGATCCTTGGGCTGCAGGTCGTTCACAACCTCCCCGTCAATTTCCAGCGTACCTTCGGAAATATCCTCCAGGCCGGCGACCATCCGCAGGGTGGTGGATTTTCCGCAGCCGGAAGGCCCGACGAACACGACAAATTCCTTATCCTTGATTTCCAGATTGAAATCATGGACCGCCGTGACTTTGTTATCATAGATCTTCTTGACATCTGTCAGTTTTACGCTTGCCATATCATGAAGCTCCTTTCATTCTTCAGCCTTTGACCGCGCCGCCCGTGACTCCCTCAACATAGTACTTCTGCAGGAACATGAAGAGGATTGTAACGGGGAGCGCTACCAGGACGCCGCCTGAGCAGAACATCGTGTAGTTGTTGGATATCTGGTCCCTGCTCAGCCAGTCGTACAGGCCCACCGCGACGTTTTTGCCGGCTGAAGCCCCAAAGGCAATGTACCGGGCAAAGACGAAATCGCCCCAGGGGCCCATGAACGCCGTCAGGATCGTGTAGATGACAATCGGCTTGGAAAGGGGAAGAATAATCTTGTACAGGATCTGTGCCCGCGTCGCGCCGTCAATCCGGGCTGCTTCATCCAGTGACATCGGGATCGTATCAAAGAAACCTTTGGACACATAATAGCCCATACCGGAGGAAGCGATATACACCAGGATCAGTCCGGGCGTCGCGTTCTCCTGGGTCAGCCCCAGATCCTTCAGCACCCGGTACAGGATGATCATGGAAAGCATTCCCGGGAACATGCCCAGGATCAGCATAAACCGCATCAGAGGCTGCCGCATCTTGAAACGGAATCGGCTCAGTGTGTAGCTCATGCACAGTACGATGACCGTCTGCAGAACCGCGGTCACAAGCGCAGCAATGAACGTATTGGTGTACCACCGGGGAAAGTCGGTCTGAAACAGGTTGGAATAGTTCGCAGTACCCCATACTTTCGGGATGACATATCCCACCTGTCCGGTGTTCTCCACCCGGAAGGACTGCAGCACAATGCAGACAAAGGGAATCAGCCAGATGATGCTGATGACGATCAGCACGATATGGATGGTGGTATTGGTAATCGCACGGGAGGTTTTTAATCCCATGTGACGTTTTGCGGTCGTTTCACTCATCACCGGAAATCCTCCTCATTCTTAATACTCGGCAGCAGGTTGTACACAACCAGCGAGATCAGCGCCACCACGATAAACACCAGGATACCGATGACGGAGGCCAGATAGTACTTCGATTCCGCGCCGGTGGTGATCTTGAACAGCCAGGTGATCAGCAGGTCGGTATAGCCCACATTCCCGGAAGCCGAGGATGCCGCGGCATTCGTGGGTGCTCCGCCGGTCAGCAGGTAAATCACGTTGAAGTTGTTCATGTTGCCGGTAAAGCTTGTCAGCAGGTACGGCCCGGTCACGAACAGCATATAGGGAAGAGTGATCTTCCTGTACTGCTGCCATCCGCTGGCTCCGTCAATCTTGGCGGATTCATACAGATCCGCGGGAATATTCATCAGAATCCCGGTAGTAATCAGCATCAGGTAAGGGATACCGATCCAGATGTTGATCAGGATGACCGTAATCCGGGCCAGCCACGGTTTGCTCGGATCACCGAAGAAGTCTATCGCCTGGGTAATCCAGCCCATATCCATCAGGAAACCGTTGATGATGCCGTTCTTGGCAAACATCTTCGAAACATACAGCAGGGAGATGAACTGGGGAATCGCGATGGTCAGCACCAGGATTGTCCGCCAGCCCTTCTTGAACCTGATTCCCTTTTTGTTGATGGCCATGGCCACAAACATGCCGAGGAAATAGTTGGTGAAGGTGGCAAAGAATGCCCAGATCAGCGTCCAGATCAGCACCTCGCCGAAGGTGGCCGCATAGGACTGCGCTCCGCCGGAGCCGCCGCTCCAGGACAGCATCGTATTAAAATTGTCCAGACCGACCCAGGTAAACAGGCTGTTGGTATAGCCGTTATGGGTCCCGTCATAGTTGGTGAATGCCACCAGAATCATGAAGAGGATCGGCAGCACAGTAAACATAATGATTCCGGTCATTGGCAGGGCCAACAGCGTCTTATGGAACTGATCGTCCACAATGCTGTGCAGGTCTTCCTTGCCGCTCTTCAGCTTCTTCCCGGTCGCCAGGATTTTCTCCGCGATCCGGTTCTGCTTCACGTTGACCCGCCAGGTGTAGATAAAGGCGATAATGAAGAAGATGGTCAGCACGCCGTAGAGCAGGATCTGGAACGAGTTGTCGTTATACTTCGTCACATACACATCCAGCAGCTCGTTATACTCCTTGCTCGGGCCGACTTTGCCCAGTGTCGGCAGCATGCTCAGCCAGTATCCGCCGGAAATCACCATAAAACCGATGAACACGATTTCAAACAGCAGGAACAGCAGCCCCCGCAGGATCTGGCCCCGGGCCAGGTTGCCGAAGCCCATAATAAAGAAGGATGTCTTGGTTTTCCAGTCCCCGTGGATAAAGGTGCTCACAATATCGGCGCATTCCCGGCCGATACTGACCCCACACTTTTTCAGGAATCCCCAGATCTTCAGAAAGAAATTCAGAATCGCTCTGGGAATCCCGGTGAAGAAACGCCCCAGCTTATATCCAAACTTCTGCCCCTTGGACAGCTTCAGGAACTCGAGATCACTGAGCTGTTTCATATCCGTGATCCACTCCTCTCCCGTTAGTGAAAATCCGAAAAGGCCGGAGCCGAAATGATCTTCAGCTCCGGCTGGAAGTTCCTGCGAATCAGAACTTGTCAGTTTCTGCCCGTCAGTTCTTCACGATCGTGATCGCGGCGCCGTCCCAGGTGATGGTGTAGTTGCCGGGTTCGGCGAAGACGATGTTGTTGTCGGGATTGTCAGCGCCCAGATCCTTGATCAGTTCGGCGCCGACGGTCACCTGCGCAAAGCCCTTGTCGGTTCCCCAGTCGCCGGGCATCACAATCCGGCCGCCCATGTAGTCGCTTTCCGGAACGTCCAGCGTCAGGGTGCCGTCCTTCAGGTAATAAGTGTCGGTATCATCGGCGTTGTTCCAGCCGTTCCAGGCGCCCACGAAGAGCAGGGCGTTGTTGTCCAGTTTGAACAGGCTGGCAATCTTCTCATAGTAGTTGTCCAGCGCCTGCTGCAGACCGGCTTCATCCGTCGCGGCCTTCACATCTTCTCCGATGACCTTGGCGATATCCCACCAGGAGCCATGGATCTGGCCCTGCGGCACAGAGTAGGGAGCCTGAGCAATCAGAGCCGCCAGGCCGGGGTTGGCCTGAACCGCTTCGGAAGCCTGGTCCGCCAGGTTGGAGGGGCCCCAGGACAGCGCTTCAAACCGTTCCATCTGGCACTTTTCGCCGGTCAGGTACTGAGCCAGCTTATGGATGGCGGCGCCCTTCATTTCATCCACCTGCGGCTTCACGCCCATCAGCTTGCAGCCGCTGAAGGAGCCCAGATGATATTCGGTTCCGTCCACTTCGAAGGAAGGCAGGTCAGTCACACCCATGTTGTCGCCCAGGATACTCTTCACTGCTTCGAAATCCCAGGTGCCGCTGACCAGCACAGCCGCGTTCTGGTTGAACTGATCCGCGCCGCCGGCGCTCAGATGGAAGGGAGAATCCACCAGCTTCTTCATACCCTTGACGGCGATCAGGCCGGCAGGGCTGTCGAAGGTGTCATTCACGGAGATGAAGTTGCCGTCGTCATCGGTCGTCCAGTCGGATTTGCAGCCGGTGGCGAAGAAGAAGGAAGCCAGGTACCAGGCAGAAGTCTGCTGTTCAAAAGCAAAGTACTTCTGGGCGGCTTCGCAGTCCGCGATCAGCTTCTCCAGGGAATCCACATCCTCATCCGGGATCACGGACTTGTCATAGTACATGAAGTAGCCGTTATCGGAGGTCAGCGGATAGGCATACAGGGTGTCACCGGAGGTGGCAGCCGCTACGGTACTGGCATCGTTGTTCGCGGCCACGGTTTCGCTGGCCTTGACGCCCAGGGCATCCAGCGCTCTGGCCTGCACCAGACGGGCAAACTGATCCTGCGCGAAGCAGAAGATGTCGCCGCCGGCTTCCACGTCGGTAATCATCTGAGTCGCGGCATCCGCCTCGGACACAGCTTCTACCGTCGCGTTGAAGGTAAAGCCGAACTCGTTGTTGGCATTGAAGTCAGCGATCTGCTTCTCGGTCAGCTCTTTGGCATTCTCAGCGACCCAGATTTTCACATCATAGGTACCGCCCTCGGCCGTCGCCGTCAGGCACAGGGACAGCGCCATGATCGCTGCCAGCAGAATGGAGACGAACTTTTTCATAAGACATTCTCCTTTTTGAGTATTTTTTTGTCGGAATCAAAACCGGATATCATCCTCTTTATTCATGTCCGGTTTATTCCGTTCAAATTCGTTCGCATTATAGTACCAAAGCCGGTAATTGTCAACAGGAAAATTCGCTGAAAACCCGTATATTACGCAATTGGTATCGTTTCCAACATCTTGTGGTCCGGAAGCCGTTCACTGCACTGAATTCAGCAGGGCATCGTCGATTTTTCCCCATGCGCCGTTCCCCGCGCCCTGGCATTTCACATAGATTCCGACGGTCACTTCACTGCCGGTGGGATGGAAGAATTCCGGAATAATCCCCGTATTCCAGTTGTTATACCCGGTGATCGGAATCAGTTCCGAGCGGGCAACTGTTTCACCGTCCACCTTGACATAGGAATAGATCTCTGTCGTGCCGCAGTCCCCGCCCATGATGGAGACAGAAAACCGGAACTTTCCCTCCGGCAGGTCCTGCACATGCTGTTCAACGGTAAATTCCACACTGTCCTGCGCTGCGCTCCAGAAATGCATATGTTTGCTGCCGGTCAGGGAATCCGTCTTCTTGTCCTCCACGTACAGCTCGTTCGCTTTTTTCAGATCCGTGATGACCCAGTCGCTTCCGCCTTCCTCAAAGCTGTAGTCCCGGATATAGTTGTACTCAATCATGGACACATAACACCGGGCTTCCATTCCGCCGGCTTCCCCGGTGATCACATACCGGGCCGGACCGTTCTCATGCATCTTCCGGTCCTCTTCCTCCGTCAGGTTCCAAGTCACAGGCACCGCGCGGCGGCTGTCGTCCGTCATCACGGCGTTCACCGTCTCCGGCAGTTCCAGCGGCATATTCAGGTCGCACAGCACCGATGGTTCCTCCAGGGCATCCGGAACCGGTTCCGTCTCGTTTCCTGTCCGCATCAGCCGGAAAACCTTCAGCGACTCCAGCGGTATGCCTGCCGCATCAAAGAAAGCCTGGTTATCCACAGCACTGCCGCCATACCATTTGCCGGCGTCCTCCGGATCGTACACCGCGGCATAGCTGGAAGCCCAGCCGGAACCGTACTTTTCCCATTTTTCGTGATTTTCCTCCCAGCTGTCTGTTCCGACGGTAATCCACGCGCCTTCCCAGTAGCACACGCCGATGCCGGCCGGCGTCCTGTTCACGATCGTATCCGTAATATTCCGGATGCTGTTGGCCTGTCCCTGCACGGTAAAGGGATAATCCTTCACCACATTGCTTCCGTTGCCGATCGTGTTGGCGGAAAAATCGCTGTCCTCTCCCGTGAAGGCATAGGAAGTTTCCATCACCATGACCTTTTTGCCGTAGGTCTCCGCGATCTCCGTCAGGATTGCGGACAGGTTGTCCAGCGTTCCATGCCAGTAGGGATAATAGGAAGTGGCAAACACATCATAATGGATCAGGCCGTTCTGCTCATAATAATCCATCTTTTTCGCGTAGGTCCGATAGCTGTCGGTGTTCTCCGGATTCGCGAAATGCAGCGCCACCAGGGCATCGGGGTAAACTTCCCGCGTCGCTCTTGCCCCGGCATCCATCAGGTACGCGATATCCATCCAGGCTTTCTCGCCGCACAGGACACCGTTCGTCTCGTTCCCTGTCTGCACCATACCGACATCCACCCCGGCATCCCTCAGCTGCGTCAGGCAGTCCCGGGTGTATTCATACACCGCCTGTCTTTTTTCCTTGATATCCATGCTCTTCCAGGCCCGGGGAACCATCTGTTTGCCGGGATCCGCCCAGAAATCGGAATAATGAAAATCCGCCAGTAATTTCATCCCGCAGGCCGTTGCCCGCCTGCCGATCTCCACTGCCGCGGCGATATCGCAGTTTCCGCCGCCGAATCCGTTCCCGCTTTCATCAAAAGGATTATTCCAGATCCGGACCCGGATATAGTTGATCCCGCTGTCCGCCAGGATCCGGAAAAGATCCGTCTCATTCCCGTCAAAGTCATGGTATTTCACACCGCTGGCCTCCTCCGCCAGCACGCTGGATACATCCATGCCGAAGATGAAATCTTCCGGCAGGTTCTCCACTTTCTTCACATACAGAGAGCTTTCCGCTCCTTCCGCCCCGCTTCCGCCGCACAGCAGCATCCCCGCACACAGGAGCAGCAGCAGTATCCGGATCCGTCCGTTCATGGTTTCCCCTCCTTTTTTATTCCTCTCCGACCGCCATCAGCAGTTCCGCAGCCCGCAGAGCCAGCCCGTCCTCCCGGTGGGCGGATCCGCTGCCAAAGTACAGCCGGTATAATTCCCTTTTCCCGTTGTCCGAAGCATAGGTCAGGTACGCTCCGGCCACGGCTGATCCGCTTTCCGGATCACAGACGGTGATGCCTTCCGGCGGTGTCCCGGGCAGGGCTTCAAACCATTCGGCATAATCCTGCTTTCGGGAGTCCGGTACAATATACAGATCGGCATGCTTCAGCGCCTCCGTCCCGAACAGCGCATAGGCAAACGGGTGCACCTTCACCATCCGGACTGCACCGTTTAGCCCGTGCTCCAGCTTTTCCGCCAGTTCCGCCGCGTTCCGGATTCCGCAGTCCGCATAAATCACGATCTTGTGCGTCGGATCCGTATCGGTGATCTGATTGAACACAAAGCCGGTCAGCAGAGCCGCCATCATTCCCCAGATCACCGCCGCCGGGAAAAACCGGCAGGCAGCGCGCCAGACCCGTCTCCCCCGGGACGGCCCGCGGGGCACAGTTCCCCCGTTCCCCTCCTCCAGTACTTCGATCCCGGTGATAAACTTGTGCACCACCTGTACCCGCACCAGGCTTCCGTTTGTCGGCATACTGGGCGTGAACCGCTCGTTCAGGTTCAGGGAAAGCGGTTCGTCTTCCCCGGTCTCCAGTCGCACCTTCCGGACACGGACGCTTTTCGGGATCCGGAAAACATCGCTGTCCAGCGTGATCCGGCCCTCCCGGATCTCTGTTTCGCCTTTTGCCAGGCCGTCCAGGTGGCGTTCCTCCGCCCGGGCCGGCTCCGCTGCGAACAGCCACAGGGCGATGATTGCCCACCCCGCTGCGATCATCATTCCCATGCTGAGGAACAGCATGATCCGGGCATTCCCCGTACGCGTCAGCGCGCACAGCACAATAAACAGGATCAGGAATGCCGCTCCAGTCGCCGGCAGGATCCGGCGGTAACGCCCGGCCCTCGCCCTGCTTTTCCGGATCGCTTCATCGTTGAAAAAAAAGGTCATGGACTGACTCCGTCCTTTGGATAATTCTTTGCTTTCCGCTGTTTTTGAAATATAACATCTTTTTTCCGTCTTGACAAGAAAGAATTCCTGCGTCATCATGATAGAACAGGAACGAAATATCAGAAAGGGGAAGATGACCGAATGAAGCGCTTTCTGTGCCTCCTGCTTTCACTGCTCCTGGTTTTTCCCGGAATGGCTGTCGCGCAGGAGGAGGGGCTGGATGTGGAAAATAACGCCCGTGTTTTTTATGAGATCTTTGTCGGATCCTTTTCCGATTCCAACGGGGATGGAATCGGAGACCTCCGGGGCATCATCAACCGGATGGATTATCTCAATGACGGAAATCCAACTTCCGGCAAAAGCCTTGGGGTGGAAGGAATCTGGCTCACACCCGTATTTTCTTCCCCTTCCTACCATAAATATGATGTGACAGATTACTGCGCGGTGGATCCTGCCTTCGGTACCCTGGAGGATCTGCAGGAGCTGATCGCTCTGTGCCATGAGCGGGATGTCAAGCTGATCCTGGATCTTCCGCTGAATCACACTTCCATCGACCATCCCTGGTTCTGGAATTTCCGGAATGCGCATCTTCTCCACAATCCGGAGAATATCTATTATGACCTCTATGTCTGGCAGACTTCGGAGGATCCCTTGCCCGCCGGCCGCCGCTTCACGAAGTTGCCCGGGCAGGATCTGCTCTATGAATCCAATTTTTCCGACAACATGCCCGAGCTGAATTTTGACAATCCCCTGGTGCGGCAGCGGGTGCTCGATGTCGCGCGCTTCTGGCTGGAACAGGGCGTGGACGGATTCCGCTTCGATGCCGCCAAGTATCCTTATTTCGGAGAACACGCGAAGAATGTGGAGTTCTGGAACTGGTACATGGCGGAGCTGAAGCAGATCAGTCCGCACCTGTATACCGTTGCCGAAGTATGGGACGGGGACGGAATCATCTACCGTTATCTCAGCGCCTTCAACTGTTTCCATTTCTCCACCGCCCAGGCGGACGGCCTGATCGCGGAAACTGCCAAATCCGGAGATGTGAACAAATATACGCTCGCCACCCAGCGCTATCTGGAATCCATCCATACCGGCAATCCGGAGGCCATGAACATCCCCTTTATCGCCAATCACGACACAGACCGGGCTTCCGGCTACCTGACGGTTGCCTCCGGATTGATGCAGATGGCTGCCAGCCTGTACCTGCTCACGCCCGGCTCCCCCTTCCTCTATTACGGGGAAGAAATCGGCCTGCGCGGATCCCGCGGAGGCGCCAACACCGACGCCAACCGCCGCCTGGCCATGCTCTGGGGGGACGGGGATACCGTCCGTGATCCGGCCGGCAGCACCTATGACAAGCAGACGCCGTATTCCGTGAAGGATCTGGATGCCATGCCGGGCAGCGTTCTGAACCATTACCGCCGTCTCCTGCAGATCCGCAGGGAGAACCCGGAAATCGCCCGGGGCACTTATACCGCGCTCTCCTTCCCGGATACGAAAGCCGGCGGTTTCCTGTGTGAATGGAACGGTTCCGTCGTCGGTGTTTTCCATAACACCACCGGCCGCACCGCCATCCTGGATCTGTCCCGGGTAACAGACCGGGTTTTCACCTCGCTGACCTTCCTTGGTGCGGGAGAAGCTTCCCTGGAAAACGGCATCCTGACCCTCGACGGTCAGACCACGGCTGTTCTGAAGTGATCTGATCAAAAAATGCCGGACACAGTCCGGCTTTTTTCATGCACACAGGTTACAGATGTCCGTTCATGATGGACAGAATCAGGTTTCCGCCGTTGAACAGCGGGGCCAGCGTACTGCCCGCCACCAGTTCATTCAGCCCCTCCACCGGGACCACCGTCATGATCAGCGGCAGCAGTGCGAAGGCTACGAAGCACAGCAGAATGCCGCGGAGCAGGCCAAAGGCTCCGCCCGCCAGCGAGTTCAGCTGTTTGAGCACCGGGAAGCGGAAGATTGCCTTCAGCAGGTTCAGGATCACATGATACAGGATCAGCAGCACCGCAAAGGCAATCACGAAGCAGATTACATTCATCAGTGCGGAAACGATCGTCTGTGACACATAGTGTCCGACATCCTGTGTCAGGCCGGTCATCCGGTAAACCTGGTTCTCCAGATTGTTTTTCAGCAGGGAATCCAGGGGTGGTGGCAGAGAAACCCGGCTGAGGATCGTAGAGATGCTCTCCGGTGTCAGTTCTGACACGCCGAGGGTGGACAGGGTGGAATCCTTCAGGCGGGTTGCCGCGTCCGTATAGGTCATCAGGGTATTCCCCAGTGAGGTGTTGTTCCGGAGAAACTCCGCCAGTCGCGGACTCAGCAGGTAGCTGGCGCCCAGAGAAACCAGGCATCCGCCCATGGAAGCCACCGAGGAAATAAACCCGCGGTAAAGCCCGAACAGGACGCTGACCCCGATGATTCCCAGCGCCACCCAGTCGATCACATTCATCTTCTCACCTCCCCCTTCTCTTTTTCGGGCAATCGAGACGCGCTTCGGTCATGATTGGATCATGATCCCCGCCGGCCGCATACTGCGCGTTGGTTTCCAGCAGTTTCCCCTTTTTCATCACCGGCCCGCAGGCGGGGCAGGCTTTCAGCCGGCAATCCTCCGCGGACAGCTCCGCGTAGGTGATGGTACGCGGCGATCGGGTCCCCAGCAGGTTACAGTTGTCCGACCCATGATAGTAATCGTTCCGTTTCGCGCTGAACCAGAAAACCTCCCCGTCCGCCGGCACGGGAATCTGCCTTCCCTGCCAGTCCTCCCAGACCAGGATCTTCGTGTTCACCCGGTAATTATCATACAGCCATCCCTGGTTCAGGCCTTCCGGATTCTGTTTCCGCTGCACCCGGATGCAGCCGTGGCTCGCCCGGGTTCCCAGTTTCGGTTCCGTCATGGAATAATCAATGATGCCGTTCTTTTCGATATAAGGAACTTCATGCAGCAGATCTCCGTCGTTGAACCGCAGTGCCCGGGGGCAGAACATATTGTCGGAATTAAAACCGCCGACCTTGCTCACCAGCAGGAATTCCCCCGAGCGGGTTTCATTGTATGGCTGTTTTGCGTTTGCCAGTCCGGTGGAAACCAGCAGCGTGGAATACAGGGAGCCCTCCCGGAATACATATAGCCGCTGGGTCAGCTTGTCCACCACCAGCCCCATGCTCTGGTTCGGAACCACCGTCTTCAGGTACTTCGTTTCCACCCAGCCCTGCACCAGCGTGTTCCAGTTCAGGATCGGGGAGTCGTGGAACGAGGAGGAATAACACTCGATTCTGGTCCATTCTGCCCCGCGTTCCAGCACATGCACGCCCTGAGAAACCAGCGTCACCGTTCCCACGCCCTCGCTTTTCGCGTCAGGCTCCTTCCGGATCACCATCTGGCGCACCTGCGCCTTGTCCTTTCCGTCATCCAGCACCGTCACAGTCGCTGTCAGCGCCTGCCATACCGCGTCCTCATCCGCCAGATCCATCGGCACTGTCCAGCCGTTCAGCGCGTAATCCTCTCCGTGGCCCTGTCCGATCGGGGTAAATACCTCATCCGGCTCCCGGACCGCCAGGGAGAGTGTCACCGGCGGGGAAGAAGTTCCGTCCTTCCGCCGGAGAATCAGTTCCACCCCGCAGATCCCTGCCGGTACTTCCGCACAGAAGGAGACCGTGTTTTCTCCCCTCTCCACCATGTACACCTTTTCCGTACGGTACCTGCCGTCCCCGGCCGTCAGCGTCACTTCCCCGCTCTCGGTAGCCCAGAAAGAAACATATGCCCTTTTTCCGACGGTCACTTCCTTCTCCTCCAGCACGGGAGACATCAGCAGGGGAATCATCCGTCCGATCCTGACCTGGGTCTCCGCTGTCCGCCCGTTCATCTCCAGCCGCAGGATCCATTCCCCTTCCGGCGCGGCCACCCCTTCCCAGGTACCGTTCCAGTACAGCGAATTGTAGCCACTCACCGCCGGGCGGTCTTTCGCCGCCGCGGACACAGCGTTCCCTTCCCTGTCGACCATTGTGATGCTGCAGACTCCGTCCTCCGGCACCATAAACCAGACAATCACGGCCTGTCCGGGCAGCACGATATCCCCGGCGACAGCAATCTGCATCGCCGGTTCCTCTGCCCGTGCCGTTCTTCCCGGCATCATTCCCGCCAGCAGCATGACAGCCGCCAGCAGGGCCGCAAGTCGCTTCATGTCTCAGTTCCTGCCTTTGTCAGTCCTGTATCAGTACAATTCTTTCAGCATCCGGATTTCCTTCTCATAACCGTCCAGCTCGTTTGGCGTTTCCAGGTAGAAGGGCAGTTCCCGCAGCGCCTCATGGCGCATCACGCGAAGAATTCCCTCCGTCCCCAGCGTTCCCTCCCCGATTTTCTCATGCCGGTCCTTCCGGGCGCCTAGGGGGTTCTTGCTGTCATTGATGTGCACAGCTTTCAGCCTGCTGAGGCCGATCACCCGGTCAAATGCTGTCAGCACCCCGTCCGGATCCCGGGCAATATCATAGCCTGCATCGTTCACATGGCAGGTATCCAGGCAGATGCCCATTTTTTCCTTCAGCGTGACCCGATCCAGGATTTCCCGGAGTTCCTCAAAGCGCCCCCCTACCTCGCTGCCCTTGCCCGCCATGGTCTCCAGCAGCACCGTCGTTTGCATTTCCTGGGTCAGAATCCCGTTCAGCATACCGGCGATCATTTCGATTCCTGCTTCCACGCCCTGCCCCACATGGGAGCCCGGATGGAAATTATACAGGTTTCCTGGCACATATTCCAGCCGCCGCAGGTCATCCGCCATCGTCCGGGCCGCAAAGTCCCGGATCGCCGGATCCGCGCTGCATCCGTTCAGCGTGTAGGGGGCATGGGCCAGGATGATCCCAATCCCGTTTTCCTCCGCAAAACGCCGGAACGCTGCCGCGTCCGCCTCATCCACTGGTTTCGCGCTTCCGCCGCGGGGGTTCCGCGTAAAGAACTGGAAGGTATTCCCGCCGATCGACAGGATTTCCTTTCCCATATGCAGGTATCCTTTCGATGCGGAAAGATGGCATCCGATCTTCAGCATTCGTATTCTCCTCCTCTTCAGTTCCCGTATTCCAGCATCTGCATGGTCAGATCCGTCATCGCGGAAATGATTTCCGCTGAATCCGCGCCGCTGTCCAGCAGGCTCTGCAGCCAGGATGCCGCATTGACGATCGCGCTGTACCCGTAGCTGCCGGGATCCATGGTCGCCAGCAGTTCCTGGGCCTGCCGGATCACCCGCCTGGCGTCTTCTGCCTGGGGTGACTGCTGACCCTGTGACTGTTGATCCCGGGACTCCTGTTCCTGATCTCCTTCGGTATCCCAGTCCGGACCCCATTCCGGCTGAGCCGGGCTCCATCCGGCACTGTGTACGGTGCAGACCCGGCCTCCGCTTTCATCGCTCAGGCCCAGGTATTCCGTCAGCACATCCCTGTATTCCGTCCGGAGCAGGTTGTACAGCACATGTCCTTCCGGAATGGTCACCACGCCGCGCTGAATCCGGTTCGGGCAGTATTCCGATGCCGGCATTCCGCTGTCCGCGCAGACCTCCTGCATCCGGTGCAGCTGACAGTATGTCGTGGGCTGAGTGCCTTCCGCCCAGTAATCCGTCACCGTTCCATACCCCTTGGCGTCATTGATGCACGCGTCTGTCGCAATCTGACCGCTCACCGCGCAGGTCGTGACCTGAACCAGCCCGTAGTCTGCCGGAGTTCCTTCCAGAATCTCGCGCTTTTCCAGACCTGCATGGATCTTGTTCATATAAGCCTGCCACAGCGGTGCCGCAGCGCCGCTGCCCGTCGATTTTGAGGACAGCGCCTTGTAATTGTCATGACCGATCCACAGAGCCGACGCGTAGTATCCGGTGATTCCGGAGAAGAAAACCCCTTTCTGGTCCGAGTTGGTACCGGTCTTTCCGCCGACGACCTGGCCTTTGATCTTAGCCGAGGTCCCGGTACCGGAAGCAACCGCTGTTTTCAGCATGTCCACGATCATCCAGCTTGTACTCTCGGAGAAAACGCGCCGTCTCTCCTGATGCTGGTGGCCGTCCCAGACCACGTCCCCGTGGGAATCTGAAATGCCCAGCACGGAGATCGGCGCCTGATAGACGCCGCTGTTGGCCAGCACACCGAATGCCACCGTCATCTGCATTGGTGTAATGCCGGAGGATCCGAGGCTCAGTCCAAATGGTGTGGCGTCAATATGTGCGTCATCAATGCCCATCCGGTGCAGGAAGTCCACGCTGCGCTCCACGCCCACGCGGTACAGCAGCGTCTGTGCCGCTGCCGTGTTATGCGATTTGGCCATCGCGGTACGCAGCGTTTCGGGACCGGTGTATCCCGCCCCGCCGTAGTTCTTCGGCCAGGTATCCGTTCCGCGGGCATCCTTCCATCCGGTAATCGGCACCGGAATGTTATAAACAATGGAGGCCGGACTGGCGCCCAGCTCAAGTGCCGGGGCATAGACCGCGATCGGCTTGATAGAGGAACCGACAGGCATCTTCATATCCGTTGCCCGGTTCAGGGTCTTCCGGGCAGTCACCTCTGTCCGGGAGCCGACCACGGCCAGTACCTCGCCTGTCCGGTAATCAAGCACGGCACAGGCCGCCTGGGGCTGCGGAATCTCCGTAAATGTTCCGTCCGCGTTCTTGCTGCGGTAAACCTTGTCACTCGGATCCCGCAGGGAAGGATACTTGGTCCAGTTCTGCAGCGTATCCTCCACCGTCTGCTGGATGTTCGGATCGATCGCCAGCTGGATCTGGTATCCTCCGGTCCGCAGTTTGTTTTCCATGGCGCCGCGGTTGGCGGGCGTGTCCTGCAGCCCGTTGACCTTCAGCAGGATCTGCACGCATTCCTTCACCGCGTATTCAATATAGTGCGGATAGGCATACATGCTGTTTCCGGCGGTCTGATCCTCCGCCGTGACGGAAGCCGTCGCCGGATCCTTCGCTGCCTCATATTCTTCCCGGGTGATATACTGGTTTTCATACATGCAGCGCAGCACATAGTCCGTACGCTGGTTGGTGGTGGCGGCATAATCCCGCTCGCCGTCCTGCCGGGTAAAAAAGTTCCTCCGCGGGTTATAGTAATAAGGGTTATTGGTTACCCCGGCCAGCATCGCGCACTCGCGGATGGTCAGTTCCCCCAGTTCCTTGTTGAAATAACCCTTGGCTGCCACCCGCACACCATAATAGTTCTCGCCCAGGTAGATCGTATTCAGGTAGGTTTCCAGGATCTGATCCTTGGAATATTTCATCTCCAGCTGCAGCGCCAGGTACGCTTCCTGGATTTTCCGCTTATAGCTCTGCTCCGGGGAAAGAAGCGTGTTTTTGATCAGCTGCTGCGTAATGGTGGATCCGCCCTGCGTTCCCGAGGTCGTCAGGTTGGCCACAAACGCGCCGACAATCCGCTTCAGGTCCACGCCGCTGTGGGTGTAAAACCGGGCATCCTCCACTGCGATGAAAGCGTTCCGCAGGCGCTGCGGAATGGAAGCCAGCGGAACCACCATCCGGTTTTCCGTCCCGCGGTAAACCGTCAGCAGATTCCGGTTCCGGTCCCGGAATTCCGAATTCTGCGCCGGCGTGTCCAGGGCAATCAGGTCCAGCTCCGGCGCGGTATCCACATATCCCTTGGCAATCCCCGCCACCGCGCCGATCCCGGCGATCCCTGCCAGCACAACAATCAGGAACAGCACCCGGATCGTATTCACCAGGACGCTGACGACAAAGTTCGGCTTTCTCCTCTCCGGCTTGAAAATGCTCTTTCTCGGCGGCTTGATCTGTTCGGCGGGTTCTTCGTTCCATTCCTCTTCCGGATCATAATACGGCGTCTGCAGATCATCATAAAGCTCCACCGGTGCTGTTTCATCGCTTTCCTCCGGCATCTCCGCTTCGTATGCTGTTTCATATTCCCCGGTTTCCCCGAATTCTTCCGGATCCATCCCGTCCTCTTCGCGGAACCGTTTCTTTCTGCTGAACATTCTCATCCTCCCGCTCACGCGATGCCCTGTTCCGTCTGATGAAAGAATATATCAGGACATTATATTATACCATAATCTTTCCCGGGGAAACAAGTTTCCCCTCTTCGTTCATCCAACGAATGAAAAAGGGGTTGACATCCCGCGAAAAATGAGTACAATGATATCGAAGGTCAAAGTTAGTCAAACTACCTTCAGGAGGTATGAATATGAACATGAATCAGTTTACGCAAAAGACCCTGACAGCCCTGCAGCGGGCCCAGTCTCTTGCTGTTGAATACGGCCATGTGGATGTGCAGCAGGAGCACATTCTCTCCGCCCTGACGGAGAACCGGGAGGATCTGGTCCCCCAGCTTCTGTCCAGGTGCGGGATCTCGGTGGAAGCCTTCCGCCGTTCCCTGGAGGACAGCTTTGCCCGCATGCCCCGCGTCTCCGGCTCCTCCGCCAGCCAGCCCGGTTTCGGCAAGGATGTGGAAAAAGCTCTGCTCGAGGCGGAAGCCGTTGCAAAACAGATGAAGGATGAATACCTTTCCGTCGAACACCTGTGGATCGGCCTGTGCACAAAGGCTTCCCCGTCCGTCAGCCGGATCCTGAATTCCGTCGGCTACCATGCGGATGCTTTCCTCAAAGCCCTGCGGGAGGTCCGTGGTTCCGCACGGGTTACCTCCGATTCGCCGGAGGAAACCTATGACGCGCTGAAGAAATACGGATCGGACCTGGTGGAGCTGGCCCGGCAGCAAAAGCTGGATCCTGTCATCGGCCGTGATTCCGAAATCCGGAATGTTATCCGCATCCTTTCCCGCAAAACCAAGAACAATCCGGTTCTCATCGGGGAGCCCGGCGTCGGGAAAACAGCCATCGCAGAAGGGCTGGCCCTGCGGATCGTCCGGGGGGATGTGCCGGAAAGCCTGAAGGACAAAACGATTTTCTCCCTCGATATGGGCAGCCTGATCGCCGGCGCGAAGTTCCGCGGGGAATTCGAGGAACGGCTGAAAGCCGTCCTGGAGGAAATCAAAAAGAGTGACGGCCGTATCCTGCTCTTCATCGATGAACTGCATACCATCGTCGGCGCCGGTAAAGCCGACGGCGCAATGGATGCCGGCAACCTTCTGAAGCCCATGCTGGCCCGGGGGGAGCTGCACTGCATCGGCACCACCACCCTCAATGAATACCGGAAATACATCGAAAAGGATGCCGCGCTGGAGCGCCGCTTCCAGCCTGTGATGGTCTCCGAACCGACGGTGGAGGATACCATCGCCATCCTGCGGGGACTCAAGGAGCGCTATGAAGTTTTCCACGGCGTCAAGATCCAGGACGCGGCGCTGATCGCCGCCGCCACGCTTTCAAATCGGTATATCACCGACCGGTTCCTGCCGGACAAGGCGATCGACCTGGTGGATGAAGCCTGCGCGCTGATCCGCACAGAGATCGATTCTCTGCCCTCTGAGTTGGACGATATTCGCCGTCATATCATGCAGCTGGAAATCGAGGAAGCCGCCCTGAAGAAGGAAGAGGATTCCCTTTCCCGGGTTCACCTGGATGAGGTACAGAAAGAGCTGGCGGAACAGCGGGATCAGTTCAACTCCATGAAGGCCCGCTGGGAAGCCGAGAAGGAAGCCATTTCCCGGGTCACCGGGCTCCGGGAGGAGATCGAACGCGTCAACGCACGGATCGAAGAAGCCGAGCGCAGCTATGACCTGAACAAAGCAGCCGAGCTGAAGTACGGCGAACTCCCCCGCCTGAAGCGGGAACTGGAAAAAGAGGAAGCCGTTGCCGAGGAATCCCGCGGGGAGAACAGCCTGCTGCGGGACCGGGTGACTGAAGAGGAAATCGCGCGGATCATCTGCCGTTGGACCGGTATCCCGGTCTCCCGCCTCATGGAGGGCGAACGGGAAAAGCTCCTTCATCTCGAAGAGGAGCTGCATCGCCGGGTCATTGGCCAGGACGAAGCAGTCCGCAAGGTTTCCGAAGCGATCCTCCGTTCCCGCGCCGGCATCCAGGATCCGAATCGGCCTCTCGGCTCTTTCCTGTTCCTGGGGCCCACCGGCGTTGGGAAAACCGAGCTGGCCAAAGCACTGGCGCAGGCGCTGTTTGATGACGAAAAGAATATGGTCCGGATCGATATGTCCGAATACATGGAAAAATTCAGCGTCTCCCGTCTCATCGGCGCACCTCCCGGATATGTGGGTTATGATGAAGGCGGTCAGCTGACCGAGGCCGTCCGCCGCCACCCCTATTGCGTTGTCCTGTTTGATGAAGTGGAAAAAGCGCATCCGGACGTCTTCAATGTCCTCCTGCAGGTATTGGACGACGGACGCATAACCGACAGCCAGGGGCGCACCGTGGACTTCAAGAACGCCATCCTGATCATGACCAGCAACCTCGGCAGCGAATACCTGCTGGAAGGCATTGAAAACGGCGAAATCCGGTCCGAAGCCCGGGAAGCGGTCGACCGCCTGCTGAAGACGCACTTCCGTCCCGAATTTCTGAACCGGATTGATGAGATTGTTTATTACAAGCCCCTGACCCGCGATGAAATCGGCCGGATCGTCGGCCTGATGATGGATAATCTGAACCATCGTCTGGAGAACCGCCAGCTGAAGGTTGTGCTCACAGACGCGGCTCTTCAGGCCGTTATCGACCGCGGTTTTGACCCGCATTTCGGTGCGCGTCCGCTCAAACGTTACCTCCAGGCGCATGTGGAAACTCTGATTGCCCGCCGGGTCATCGCCGCCGATGTGGTTCCGGATTCCACCCTCACAGTGGATTTGGATGAGAACGGGCAGATTATGATTCGTTAACTGCCCGCAGCACCCAGAACCCGCCGCTTTTATCCAGCTTCTCCACCGATCTGTAGATCGTCTGAAGGTAGCGGATACAGCTTTCGGCGCCCTGCTGTTTCCGGATCACCAGGTACAGGGAGCCGCCGGGTTTCAGGCAGGATGCGCAGTCGGCAAACATTTTGTAGATCACCTGTTTCCCGGCCCGGATGGGTGGGTTCGTCACCACGGTGTCAAACTTTCTTCCCATAAAGGCAGCCATGCCGTCGCTTTCCGCGCAGATAACCTCTGCGCGGTTTCTTTTTGCGTTTTCCCGGCTCAGGTCCAGCGCCCGGATGTTGACATCCGCCATGGTCACCCGTGTCCCGGGCCATTTCTTTGCGATGGTAATCCCGATAACGCCCCATCCGCAGCCGAGATCCAGGATCTCCCCCTGCATCTCCTCCGGCAGTGCTTCCAGCAGCAGCCGCGTTCCCGTGTCCACTTCCCCCCGGGAAAAAACCCCTGCATCCGTGGTAAAAGTCATTGGAATTCCCCGGTATTCCCAGGTACATTCCGCCGGTCGGGATTCACTCTGCGGATCCCGGGTGTAATAATGGTCGTTCATGCGTCCTCTCTTTCCGTCATGCCCGCTGCTTTCCGAAGGGCTTCCAGCTCCGCGTCCGTCAGTTCCCGCCACATACCTTCCTCCAGGGCTGGATCAAGCTCCAGCGGCCCGAAGGAACACCGGTGCAGTTGCAGCACTTCATGCCCGACCGCATCGAACATCCGTTTCACCTGGTGGAATTTGCCTTCGGTGATCACCATCTCCGCCAGCGAGGTTTCCGCTTCCGCCCGCAGGATCCGCAGTTCCGCTCCCCGGGCTGTAAAATCCCCCAGATCCAGGCCCGCTGCAAAGGCTTCCGCGTCCTTCTCTTCCAGCCTGCCCCGGACCGTTGCCCGGTATCGCTTGTCCACATGCCGTCCCGGGCTCAGGAGCCGGTGATTCAGCTCCCCGTCGCAGGTAAAAACCAGCAGGCCCGTCGTATCCTTATCCAGCCGTCCGACCGGCATGCAGCCGATTCCCCTGTACACTTCCGGCAGCAGATCCATGACCGTGCGCTGTTTCGGATCCCGCGCCGCGGTCAGCACTCCGGCCGGCTTGTGCATCATCACATGCCGCGTAACCCGGCCGTCCAGCGCTTTTCCCCGCAGGGAAAGAACATCCCGATCCGGATCAAAAGAACAGGCGGGATCCCGGATGACCCGCCCGTTCACCGCGGCCGCTCCGCCGCGGATCCAATCCTTTACTTCGCTGCGGCTGCCCTCTCCCAGAGCTGCCAGCCAGCGGTCCAGTCTCATTTTCATTCTTTCAGTCCGTTCACATAAGCCCCCGGGACCAGGGACCGAAGGGGCAGCAGCGGCACCGTCAGCGCTGCGCCGACTGCCAGGATCACCAGTGTCGTTCTTGTTGAAGGTTTCTTCGCGGTTCCCTGAAGTACACCGCTCACATCATCCAGCAGCGGCGCGTACCGGAACAGCACGATGACCACCGCGATAAACAGCGGCGCCAGGAAAACCAGGGAGCAGCACCAGCAAAGCACCATTTTCCCCCGATGGCCCTTCAGCAAACCTTTCCGCTCCAGTACAAAGACATGCCGATCCCCGCTGTGGAAGGCAATCCCTGCAGCGAACAGCAGGATCAGCCCGAGAAGGATCAGAAGCAGGTAGATCATGCCTGTCTTCAGGTCTTTCCCGCCGAACCTGTGAATGTTCTGCATCACGGTCAGCCCGTCCGTACTCCCGGCGAACTGATCCCACGCGTAGATCAGCGCGGCGATCAGCGGCGCTCCCCAGATCAGCAGGATCAGTGTTTTTTTCAGCCCGTAGCCCAGTTTTCTTCCGTAGTCGGTGAAATCCGCCAGCTGCCGGCTGAACAGGTGCCCGCCTTCCTGGCTGTCCTGCATCGCCCGGGCAGCGTTCACCCGCGCGGGCAGCATGATGCAAATCCACAGGAGTGCGGAAAGCGCAGCCAGGTATTTCAGCGGCCCCTTTTCCGACAAAAGCAGCAGCGGAGAGAGGCAGATCAGCGTCATGCATCCCTCTGTCACCAGAAATCTCACTGTTTCTCCCATGTTGCCGGCTGCGGTTTTCATCGCGTTCCGGAACGCATCGGATATTTTCATCATTCTCCTCCCTGCCGGTTTATCCCTGGGTCCGGATAAAGTTGATCAGTCCTCCTGCGAGGATCATTCCCTTCTGACGTTCCGTCAGGGGCATCTTCACCCAATAGGATTCCTGCTTCGTCTCGTTCCGCAGCTCCAGTTCATCCCGGCCCGCTTCAATCGCCGCACGGATGCCCGGCAGCGACAGCTCGTCCCCCTGGTCGATCCGGTCATAATCGCTTTCCTCTGCGAAAGAAAGCGGAAGAATCCCGTTATTGATCAGGTTCGCCTGGTGAATCCGGGCAAAGCTCTTTGCCGCCACCGCGCGGATCCCCAAATACAGGGGCACAAGCGCCGCATGTTCCCGGCTGGAGCCCTGGCCGTAGTTGGCCCCGGCAACCAGGATGCCGCCTTTTTCCGCTTTCGCCCGGGCCGGGAATGTCTCGTCCACCGGCGTCAGGCAGAAATCGCTCAGGTGCGGGATGTTGCTGCGGAAAGGCAGCAGTTTCGCATTGCTGGGCATGATATGGTCCGTGGTAATGTTATCCTCCATCTTCAGGAGCACCCTGCCCCGCACGCTGTCCTCCAGATCATGCCCCAGCGGGAAGGGTTTAATGTTCGGGCCGCGCACTACTTCGACCTCATCCTCCCGGCCTTCCGCCGCAGGCGGGATCACCAGATTGTCATTGATCTCGAACAGTGCCGGCTGGTCCACCGTCAGGTCGATGTCCAACGTCCGCGGGTCGGTCAGCACACCGGTCAGCGCCGTCACCGCCGCTGTCTCACAGCTGGTCAGGTAAATCCCGGCGGAAGCAGTCCCGCTGCGGGCATAGAAATTCCGGTTGTTCGTCCGCACGGATACCGCGTTTGTCTTTGGACTCTGCCCCATACCGATGCAGGGGCCGCAAGCGCTCTCGAGAATCCGCGCTCCGGCGCCCAGCATATCCGCCAGCGCGCCGTTTTTCGCCAGCATGGTCAGCACCTGCTTGCTCCCCGGGCCGATCACGAGGCTTACGTCCGGATGTACCGTCTTGCCTTTCAGGATCCTCGCCACTCGCATCATATCCTGGTAGCTGGAGTTCGTACAGCTGCCGATGAACACCTGGTCCACCTTGATCGGTCCGACGTTCTTCACTGTCTCCACATTGTCGGGCATATGCGGACGGGCCACCAGAGGCTCCAGCTCGTCCAGGCAGATTTGCACCGTCTCATCGTATTCGGCGCCCTCATCGGCACTCAGTTCCCGGAAGTCCCCTTCCCTTCCCTGGGCTTTCAGGAATGCCCTGGTCACCTCATCGCTCGGGAATACAGAGGTTGTTGCTCCGAGCTCGGCGCCCATATTGGCAATCGTCGCCCGCTCAGGTACCGTCAGGCTTCTGACGCCTTCACCCGTATATTCCATCACTTTGCCGACGCCGCCCTTGACGCTCAGCCGGCGAAGCACCTCCAGGATGATATCCTTCGCTGCCACGGCGTAGGGAAGCTTCCCCGTCAGCCGGATTTCAACAACCTTCGGATAGGTCAGATAGTAAGCGCCGCCGCCCATGGCCACCGCCACGTCCAGACCGCCGGCCCCGATGGCGAGCATGCCGATGCCGCCGCCTGTCGGGGTATGACTGTCGCTGCCCAGCAGCGTCATCCCGGGAACGCCGAAACGCTCCAGGTGTACCTGGTGACAGATACCGTTCCCCGGCTTGGAGCAGTAGATCCCATGCTTCTTTGCCACGCTCTGTATGTACTGGTGGTCATCCGCGTTCTCGAACCCGGTCTGCAGCGTATTATGATCAATATAGGCCACGCTCCGCCGGGTCTTGACCCGGCCGATTCCCATCGCCTCAAACTGCAGGTAGGCCATCGTCCCCGTGGAATCCTGGGTCAGCGTCTGGTCAATGCGGATCGATACTTCCTCCCCGGCCTTCGGCGTCCCGCTGACCAGGTGATCGTTCAGGATCTTTTGCGTCAGATTCATGCTCTTTCCTCCGGTAAAAAGGACGGTCACTCTTTCGGGTGACCGTATCCTGGTTTTCATATTCTATTATTCTTCGCTCTCCGGGGAAAGTCAATCCGCCGCGGCGGAAAGAACACAAGAAATTCAGCCGATGTGATCCTTGCCGCCCATGTACATCCGCAGCGGTTCGGGAATCGCCACCGTGCCGTCCGCCCGCAGGTTGTTCTCCAGGAAGGCGATCAGCATCCGGGGCGGCGCCACGCAGGTGTTGTTCAGCGTGTGGGCCAGGTACTTGTTTCCCTTGCTGTCCTTCACGCGGATCTGCAGACGCCGGGCCTGGGCGTCTCCCAGGTTCGAGCAGCTGCCGACCTCGAAGTACTTCTTCTGGCGGGGCGACCAGGCTTCCACATCCAGACTTTTGACCTTCAGGTCCGCCAGGTCTCCGCTGCAGCATTCGAGTGTGCGCACCGGGATATCCAGCGTCCGGAAGAAATCCACCGTATTCTGCCACAGCCTGTCAAACCACATGGGGCTGTCCTCCGGCTTGCAGATGACGATCATTTCCTGTTTCTCAAACTGATGGATGCGATATACGCCGCGCTCCTCAATACCATGAGCGCCGACTTCCTTCCGGAAGCAGGGGCTGTAGCTTGTCAGCGTCTGGGGCAGCTTTTCCTCATCCAGGATCGTATCGATAAACTTGCCGATCATCGAATGCTCGGACGTACCGATCAGGTACAGATCCTCACCCTCGATCTTGTACATCATATTCTCCATCTCGGCAAAGCTCATCACGCCGCTCACAACGTTTCCGTGGATCATGAAGGGCGGAATCACATAGGTGAACCCGCGGTCGATCATGAAGTCCCGCGCGTAGCTCAGGATCGCGCTGTGCAGCCGGGCGATATCCCCCGTCAGGTAATAGAAACCGTTGCCGCTGGTTTCGCGGGCGGGATCCAGCTCAATGCCGTTCAGCCGTTCCATGATGTCCACATGATAGGGAATCTCCCATTCGGGCACCACCGGCTCGCCGAAACGTTCCACCTCGACGTTTTCGCTGTCGTCCCTGCCGATCGGAACACTGTCATCAATAATGTTCGGAATAACCAGCATCCGTTTGCGGATTTCCGCTTTCAGCTGCTCTTCCTTTTCTTCCAGCGCGGCCAGTTCTTCTGCGGCGGCGGCCACTTCGGCCTTGACCTGTTCCGCTTCATCCTTTTTACCCTGGCCAAGCAGGGCGCCGATCTGCTTCGACAGCGTCTTCCGTTTGTTCCGCAGGGCGTCCGCCTGCTGTTGCGCGTCCCGGTATTCCCGGTCCATCCGGATGACTTCATCCACCATTGGGAGCTTCGCGTCCTGGAATTTTTTCCGGATATTCTCCCGGACTTTCTCCGGATCATTCCGGAGCAGGTTGATATCCAGCATACTCTTTCTTCCTCACTTCTTATGTGTTGTAATCACTACGTGCCGGTTGGGTTCATCGCCTTCGGAATGGGTATCCACATTCTCATTCTGCTGAAGCGCAAAATGGATAATCCGCCGTTCATAGGGATTCATCGGTTCCAGGCTGACTTTCCGCCCCGTGCGGATCGCCCGGTTGGCCATCCGGTTCGCCAGACGGATCAGCGTATCCTCCCGCTTGGCCCGGTAGTTTTCGGTATCCAGGGTAACCCGGGTGTAGTTCTCCCGGCCGCGGTTCACTTTCAGGCTGGTCAGATACTGGATCGCGTCCAGCGTTTCCCCGCGCCTGCCGATCAGGATTCCCAGGGTATCCCCGTTCATATAGCCGTATACGTTGCCTTCCGCGTCTGTGCCCATGTCAATGGTCACATCCACGCCCATCAGCTTTGTCAGCTCATCCAGGAATTCCTTCGCCACGCCTGCGGCGCTTTCCGCTTCCAGCGCTTCTGCGGGAATCATCGTCACCTCCGGCTTTTCCAGCTTCCGGGGTTCCGGTTTCTCTTCCTCCCGGACAGGTTCCTCCGGCTGGTTTTCCGGGGTCTTCTCGGGTTTCCTGTTTTCCGTTTTCCGCTCCGACTTCTTTTCAGAATGTTTCTTTTCGGATGGTTTCTTTTCGGAAGGCTTCGTATCGGAGAACTTTTTCTCGGAAGGTTTTTTCTCTTCTGTTTCCTTTTCTTCCGGTTTCTTTTCTTCGGGGGCCTTCTCCGTCTTCTTCGGAGCGGCTTTCTTTTCCTTCTTTTCCGGCTCGCTCAGCAGGTCGCTCAGCAGGTCGTCCCCGTTATCCTTCACCGTCAGGCAGACCTTGGCCGGCCGGGATCCGAACAGGCCGAACAGGCCCTTGCTGCCTTCCTCCACCACACGCACATCAACATCGCCAATGGAAACGCCAAGCTCCTGAAGCCCTATTTCAACAGCTTCCTCTACGGTCTTGGCAGAAGCTTCATACTGTTTCATTTTATTTCACACTGCCCTCTCCGGCCACAGGCGCGGCCTTCTGTTCTTTCGCGTCCAGATACTTGTTGATCGCAAACGTCTGAGCCATGCTCACCAGGTTGCCCGCCACCCAGTACAGGGCAAACGCGGCGGAGTAACCCAGGCAGATATACAGCGAGAAGAGCGGGAAGAACCACTGCATAAATTTTCCCGTTCCGGCGCCGGGGCCTTCCGGCTGAGGCTGCTGTTTTCCGTTCATGACCTTGGTCATCACGATCTGGCTGACCGCCGAGAGGATCGGCAGCAGCAGGAAACCGTTGTACAGGTGGGGAACGGACCAGTTCAGCAGCGGAACCGTGTATCCGGGGATGATGGCAATGCCTTCCCGGTAGAAGTCCATCAGCTTCATTTTTTCCACGATCAGCAGAATGGTTCCCTGCAGGTTATCCCCCGCAAAACAGTCTGCCGTCAGACCGGTGGTCGTCACTGCCGTACGCAGGGTCTCGGGGATATTCTTCAGAACATCGGCAGGCAGGCTGTTGATCCACTCCTGAGAGAAGCTCTGCAGCTGGGCCGGCAGTGTCCCGCCGAACCTGTTGAACCACTCCTGCCATTCTCCCTGGGAAATGATCCGCAGGGTGTTGTAATCCGGCAGTGCCGAATAAAACATATTGTCCGGCATCCACAGGTTCTTGATCCACAGCCACTGCTCCATCGTCGGCTGCTGGTTGTTCAGGATCTGGGAAACCTGATCCAGAATCTGGCGGTTGGCCGCCGTGCGCATCGCGCCGAACACGGCAATCAGGATCGGCCATGTCAGCAGCAGCGGCAGGCAGCTGGACAGGGGATTCACATGTTCCTTCTTGTACAGTTCCGCCGTCTTGGCGTTCAGTTTTTCCTTGTCGTTGGCGTACTTCTTCTGCAGCGCGGTCAGCTGAGGCTGCAGCTTCTGTGTCTTCCGCATGCTGGTGCGGCTTTTGATGTCCAGCGGTGTCAGCACCAGGCGGATCATGATGGTAAAGACCACCATGGACCAGCCCCAGCTGCCGACCCAGCCCTGGATCCAGTGCAGGAAATTGAACAGAACTTCGTTGATTCCTTGCATTCCGGGTTATTCCCTCCTTAATGTAGTTGTCGGATCCTCCGGGACCGGATCATAGCCTCCCTTGCTGAAGGGGTTGCACCGCAGGACACGCCATGCGGCCATCCGCCCGCCTTTCAGCGCGCCGTACCGCTCGATCGCGGTCACAGCGTACTCTGAACAGGTGGGAATATAGCGGCACGTCGGGTGTCTCTTCCGGCGGCTCAGATTCCGGCGGTAAAAACGGATCAGAGAAAGCAGCAGTCGTTTCATCTGGCGCGATTCCCTTCTGGCGCGGCGGTTTCCTTCAGCGCTCCCTGCTTTTTCAGCAGGTAGCGCATATCCTTTTGCAGCGCTTCAAAGGTGGCCTCCGCGGCTGCAGGCCTGGCGACAATCACGTACAGGCCGGTTTTCACATCCCCCAGATAGGGCCGAAAGCATTCCCGCAGGCGGCGTTTGACCTTGTTCCGGATCACAGCCTTTCCCACTTTCCTGCTGACGGAAAACCCGACCTTCAGCTCCCGCCCAGGGGCGATGAGCATGACCAGGTCACGGCAGGCGACCGAATGTCCTTTCCGGTAGACATACTGGAACGCCCGGTTCTTCTGCAGCCGATAGCATTTCTCCATGCTTCTCTTCATCCTTCCGCTTTTTCGCGGATTCTCCATATAGCGGAAAAGCCCGCCCATTCGGAAAACGGGCGGGCCTCATCCACAATTTCAATACCGGTCAGTTTCCGGCGGCTTACACCGTCAGCTCTTTCCGGCCGCGGCGACGGCGGGCAGCCAGAACCCGGCGGCCGTTCTTGGTCGCCATGCGGGCACGGAATCCATGCACCTTGCTGCGCTGACGCTTTTTGGGCTGATACGTACGGAACATATTTCAACACTCCTCATCCATTAAGTTCACAGGACTGCTTTCAGGGCCTGCTGCCCCGAAACTTACAGAACAGCCTCACTAGTATATCGAAGCAAAATCCGATTGTCAAGAAATTCTTTTTGGTTTCGTCGGCTTTTCTCATCCGGCATTTTCTTTGATCCGCAGCGTCACTGTTTCCATTGCTCATCCAGCCAGCGGATCCGGGCATTGACATATTCCACAATTTTCCGGCCCTTTTCCAGTTTTCCCGCGTTTTCTTTCCCCAGATCGCCTGCCAGGCCCTCGATGTCTTCCATCACGCGCCGGGTCGTATCTGTCGGCGCGCCGCTGCCGGAAAGCTCGTTCCACCGATCCCTGACCATCGCCTGAAACTCCTCCAGCTTCATCGCCAGCACAAACCAGGGGTTGGAGTTATCCATGCCCTGGATATGGTTCTGGAACGTAGCGGCGTAGAATCCCCCGTCCGCCGGTTCAATATATCCCCAGCTGAAATCCCACGGGCCCAGGAAAGTCAGTTTCCTGTATCGGTTGTTCCCGGAGAAATCCACCGCCATATAAAAGCTGCCAGCGCCGACATCATAATTCTGGACCAGTTCTTCCAGGATCAGCATATCCGCCAGGGACTCCAGGTCCAGCAGCCCGTCCACTGCTTCAAAGGGCGTCATACCTTCCGCCGGTACCGGCCGCAGATCCCCGTCCAGTATCATTGCCCGGCCGTTGGCCGCCGCTTCATACAGCACGTCAAAAGCGCCTGTCAGCCAGCTTTCAATGTACCTGGCCTGCGCATCGCTCCGAAGATCGCTCTTGATGGCATAATACTTGCCAAGCACCGTGCGCTTCCGGCCGGTGAAATCTGTCGTGTATGGTTTTTCCGCGATGCCGAAGCCGGGATGTTCCTCATCCGGGTAATTATCCATTTCCAGCAGATAGCCGATATCCGTCCGGGTTTCCCCCTCCGCCGGTTCGTAAACATCCATCCGGTCCTTCGCGGTCTGATTCTGCTCGCATAGGAGATACACTCCCAGATCCCTGCCGTTCAGGTACAGGTTCACAAACATACAGTCGCTGCTGTAATACCGGCCCCCGAAAATGGTCTGTGCCAGCCTGAATGCCATATAATCCGGGCACAGATGCCAGTAAGTCCGCAGCAGGACCCAGTTCCGGTATTTCCGCCCGCCGTGAAGCCCAAGCATGCTCTGCTTCTTCTCAAAACGGATGCGGTAAGGTTTTTCCTCTCCCTGCTCCGCGGTGGAGTTGCCGCGTACGCGAACGCCGGCCTCCGCGGTCATCTCATCGTCGCCATCGCAGTTGAACACGCTGACCACCGCGGGGATGTATTCCTCCCTGGACAGGACCGGCTGCCCGTCCTTCGTAATAATCTGAATACAGGGATGTTCCTTTCCCGTGCCGATCTCCCCGGCAAAGGCGCTGCCTGCCGCGACCGCAGTCAGCAGCAGGCAGATCAGCAGCATGGTTTTCAGCCGTTTCATCGGTTTCCTCTCCGTTATCTCATAACTGTTCCCCCGGAACGCTGTTTTCATCATAGCTGAAAACCAATCGGCGGTCAATGAGAATTTCCGCTGTCGCTGCAGATCGCAGTCTTGCAAAAGCAGGCTGTCCTTTGGTATAATGATCTTAATAAATCAGAAAGAAGGTTCTGTACCATGAATAAGATTCTTGTGGAAACCTCCGCCCGCCACGTCCATGTGACCAAGGAAGACCTGGAAACGCTGTTCGGCGCCGGCCATGAGCTGACCGTCAAGAGCTGGCTCTCCCAGCCCGGCCAGTTTGCCAGCGAGGAGCAGGTGGATATCGTCGGCCCGAAAAACACGCTCAAGCGTGTCCGCATCCTGGGGCCTGTCCGCCCCGCCACCCAGGTAGAGCTTTCCCTGACGGACGCCCGTTCCATCGGCGTGACCGCCCCTGTCCGGGAGTCCGGAGATATTGCCGGCTCCGGCGCCTGCAAGCTTGTTGGCCCGAGCGGTGAAGTCGAAGTGAAGGAAGGCGTCATCGCCGCCAAGCGGCATATCCATATGACCCCTGCCGATGCGGTGGAATACGGTGTGAAGGACAAGGACGTCGTCTCCGTGAAGGTGGAAACAGCCGGCCGCGCCCTGACCTTCGGCGATGTGGTGGTCCGCGTGAGTGAAAAATTCTCCCTGGCCATGCATATCGACACCGATGAGAGCAACGCTGCCTGCGCCGTCAACGGCACGATGGGCGAACTCATCAAATAAACGGGAACATTCTTGACATTCCCCTTCCAAGCGTGTATCATACTTCAGCAAACCTTATCACGAGTGACCGAGGGACGGGCCCGATGACGTCACGGCAACCGGCGGAAGCAAGGTGCCAAATCCCGCAGCGCACGCACACCCCACCGGGAGCGCTGGCAGATAAGGACAATCTGAGGATTGAGTCCGTCTGGCTTGTGTGCAGGCCAGGCGGTTTCTTTTTGCCGTTCCAGATCCCCAACGACCAATGAGAAGGAGAATGACCCATGAGAAAACTGTTCACTTCCGAATCCGTCACCGAAGGACATCCGGATAAGCTGTGCGACCAGGTATCCGATGCCGTGCTGGACGCGATCCTGGAAAAGGATCCCAACGCCCGCGTGGCCTGCGAAACCTTCGCGACCACCGGCATGATCACCGTGATGGGTGAGATCACCACCTCCACCTATGTGGATATTCCCGCGATCGTACGGAAAACCGTGGTGGAAATCGGGTATGATTCCCCCGAGAAATCCTTCAACGGCAACACCTGCGCCGTCATGACCGCCATTCATGAGCAGAGCCCGGATATTGCCATGGGCGTCGATGACGCGCTGGAAACCCGTGGCGGGGAAGAAACGGATACCGGTGCCGGCGACCAGGGCATGATGTTCGGCTACGCATGCAATGAAACGCCGGAACGTATGCCCCTGCCGATTGCCCTGAGCCACCGGCTGGCTCTCCGTCTGGCGCAGGTTCGCAAGGACGGTACCCTTCCCTGGCTGTATCCCGACGGAAAGACCCAGGTCACTGTGGCCTATGAGAACGACCGTCCCGTCGCGGTGGACACGATTGTCGTGTCTGCGCAGCACGCGCCGGACGTCTCCCCGGAGACCATCCGGGAGGATATCCTGAAGCATGTGGTAACTCCCGTGGTGCCGGCTGAACTGCTGACAGCAGAAACCCGTTTCTTCATCAACCCCACCGGGCGTTTCGTGATCGGCGGGCCTGCCGGGGACACCGGACTAACGGGCCGCAAGATCATTGTCGATACCTACGGCGGATACGCGCCTCACGGCGGCGGATGCTTCTCCGGCAAGGATCCGACCAAGGTGGACCGCAGCGCCGCCTACGCCGCCCGGTATGCCGCGAAGAACGTGGTAGCCGCCGGCCTGGCGGATCGCTGCCAGATCCAGCTGGCTTATGCCATCGGCGTCGCCGAACCCGTCAGCATCCTGGTGGATACCTTCGGCACCGGGAAGGCAGACGAGGAAAAGATCGCAGTAGCCGTCCGAAAAGTCTTTGACTTCCGTCCCGCCGCCATCATCCGGGATCTGGACCTCCGCCGTCCCATTTATCGGCAAACCGCAGCCTATGGCCACTTCGGCCGCACAGATATCGATCTTCCCTGGGAAAAGGAAGACAAGGTCGAAGCCCTGAAAGCCATCATCGGGTGAAAGACAGCAGCTATGCGAAAAACATAGCTGCTTTTTTTGCGCATAATGATTTCTCCTTCCTTCTTGAATCCTTTCCTTATTGACCGTATCAGGATATTATGGCTTCCGGCAGATTCATAAAACGACCTCACATATGAAAAACCACACTTAACGAATACCGTTCAGGCATCCGAAACGACCGTTCAGACAAAATCCCTTCCCTTTCTTCTGGTTATCTAGTATAAATAGATCAGAGAAATCCAAATATCCCTGAAGAAAAGGTAAGGAGTGAACAACATGATGAAAAAGCTGATGGCCCTGCTGCTGGTTCTGGTCCTCTCTGCTGGATTGCTGGCGACTGTGGCTGTTGCCGCGGAAACCAGACCCGAGCCCAAAAAAGTCACCTATTTCAACAACGGAGATGAACCGTCATTCGAGGCGGAATACGAGGACGCGGAAGGGAACACCTGGATCGAGACATATCTTGTGGGGAACGAAGTTAAGAAGGGCGACCCGAAAGGGCCTCTGGGGTTCCTCAATGTTAACGGAAAAAATTATCATCTGCTGGGCATCCAGACGATTGACTCCTCCAACAAGGACAAGTTTTACAAGGATCCCGTTACGGGGCGCTGGGTTGTCAAAGATACTTTTTACCTTGCCGGTGCGGAAAAGCCGAAGCTCGGTCAAACCGTTTTCTTCGTCATTGAAACCGGCAAGAGCGGATCCTCCCTGCGCATGAGCAAAATGGTTAAAATCACAGTGCCCGCGAACGGGAAAAAGGTCATCGTTGATGTAGCCGGGGAAGATCCGGAAGAAGTCACCCTGGAGCTGGAAAAGGTTTCCTCGATCAAAAAGGGGAAAAAGCTCAAGCTGACCGCCACGCTGAAGCTCGGCGGCAACCCGGTCAGCGGACAGAAGATTATCTTTAAACTGAACGGTAAAACCTATACCGCCGTCACAAAAGCGGACGGCACCGCTAAGGTAACCGTCCCCAAATCTGCCACGAAGAAACTGAAAGCCGGGAAAAAAGTGACCATCCAGGCTTCCTACGGCGGCATCTCCGTTCAGCGAAGAGTTAAAGTGAAGAAATAAAGAAACTCAACCAAATGCTGGATAGCATCTGAAGCATCCATTTCATTCATCCGCGAAGTACCTGCGGATATGTTCTGTCGACGTATTTTGCCTTCCATACCGGATCGTCGTATTCGCCATTTTCATGAATCCGGCAGTCACGCCACAGATCATCCGCAACTTCCAGGATAAGATCCATCAGCTCCAGGTTTTCCGTATACTTTGCAGGGATACCGGAAAGGCCGACCTGTGCACCTATAATATTACCGGCCACCGCGCCGGTAGAGTCGCTGTCCCCATCGTGATTCACGGCAGCGATCAGCGCCCTGTCGATATCGCCGGAATATTTGATAGCACAGTACACTGCAATGGCGAGCGTTTCTTCCGCCACCCAGCCTTCCCCCAGCCGATGGATTGCCCTGATATCATTCATATCCTCTGCAGCAAGGTCGATCGCCTTTTCGATGAGGTTTGTAAAATAATCCCGCTCTTCGCTTTCCGGGTAGATCTCATCGATGGAGTTCAGCGCATGCAGCGTCGCATCCAGGATTGTTTCATTGTCCTGAGCAATTTCGTGGATGATCTGCGCCAATGCAGCCGCCGGCATCCACCCCAAAGGATGCCCATGAGTCAGCGCAGCTGTTTCAGCGCCGAAGCGGCAGATATCCCTGATATCATGACCGCGGTCATTGAAGTACAGTCCGATCGGGGCGACACGCATCACACCACCGCAGCCCTTGCTGTCATTGATCGGCTTTTCCGTTGATCTGCTTTCGCCGCTGCGAAGAGCGGCCAGGCATGCTCTCCCGGGTGCCCTGGGGCTGTACAGCTCCGGAATGTTGCCAAGCCAGGAATACCCGGGTTTCTCCCTTGGAGGATACTTTGATTCCTGCGTGATCAGCCAGTCGTGGTAACAAAGGCCAATGTGGGACGGATCGGGACCTCCGTCTCCGCCCAGAAGAAGTCCGTTGGCTGTAAAAAGCGTCATCTGCGTATCATCAGAGATCAGCGCTTTTCCTTTCGTCAGCGAATACTCCGTGATGCCGGATTTTCCGTATTTTTTGAAGATCCCTCTTTCCCGCGTAAACTCCACGGCATAACCCAGGGCATCCCCGGCGGCCCCACCAACCAGACATCCGCGAAACCTGTCCTGATCACGCATCCGGTTCACCTCCGCAGGGCCGCAAGGGCCGGACAATCCGCATTACCTGTCATAGGAAGTAAAGGTGCAGGAGATGACACAGTAGGTCCTGTCGTTGCATTTGTAGTTGCCGTTTTTCAGGCTGTGCTTGCCATTGTAGTTAAAGGTGAAATACTTTACGCCGAAAGGATTGATGGTAAAATCACTGAGATCTCCGAAATCGCCGCTGGAAAGCAGTTTCCCTTCCAGATAGACATCCATCTCGAAGTCTCTGAAATCCTCGACCGCCTTATCGCTGTTCAGGTTCACGAAGTATCCGCTTACGGAGACTTTCTTGCTGGACACTTCCATCGTCACAGGGATAAAGTGAATCAGGTCACCGGTCGTCAGCTTGGAACTGCCGCTTCTGGTTTCGTCCGCCTCTTCCTCCGCGGCCTTCTTCTGGGCTGCCATGGGCTCTTCAAAGACCTTATCCGTTTCAAATACCATCGCTTCCTCCGCAAAAGCGCAGGCCGCAGCGCCGAAGCAGAATACCAGGGACAGGATCACCGCCAGAATTTTTTTCATGGTTCATAACTCCTTTCATTTGTCGGATGAGGAAATCTCTCCTCTCCCTTCGGTCGTTCGAAATGACAGAACGTGTTGATGCATCCTCCCAGAATACCGGAAAACCCCTTGCCGTTCTATTTCCTGATGCTCACACTCACTTTCCCGGCCGCGGTTCCGTCCGGATTCCGCAGCATGATCTCAAAGCATACCTCCCGAACCACTTCCCCCGGTTTGACCGGCAGCATCAGCAGCGCCGTCTGTTCCTCCCCGGGATCCAGACCGCCATGCCCGCCGTTTCCGATGATTTCCGTCTGCAGATCCCTTTCTTCCCCGTTGATCCGCACCTGCTCCAGGCTCATCAGGGTCTCGGTATCGGCGGTATTCTGTACCCGCAGGAACAGCATGCCGTCCTCCGTCAGATTGACTCCCGCCTGATCGATCCGGATCCGGCCGATATCATCATAATCCAGCAGAACCGCATCCTGGGCCTGCCTGCCGCTGACAGCCACCGGCGCACTCATATACTCCTGATTATATATGTCGGTGATCAGAAAGGCAACCGCCAGCGTTTCCGGATCCAGTCGATCCCGGACAAACCGCAGTTCAGCTTCGCCGGGACTCCAGCTGAACACTTCCGCACCGGTGACTTCCCATTCCCGGAAGGGGCGCGGGAGATTTCCCTTCCTCTCCTCCGCGCGGCAGGTAATCTGAACCAGATCGGACAGAGAGACGGCCAGTCTCGCTGAATAGCCCCCGATCGCTTCATCATACAGGCAGACTGTTTCCACCGCCACCCGGTTTGCGATCGGATCCCGGCTGCAGAGCAGCCTGGCATCCGAAACGGTGCCTGACCGGTCTGTCACCTGCACCGGAACGCTCAGCAGCCCGTCGTCCCGGGGTACATAGAAGAGCGGAATTTCAGACAGGAGACGTCCCGACGAATCCGTGACAAACAGGTTCGTATGCACATATTCACCCGCAAGTTCGCCCCGTTTCGTCAGCTCCGCCTCCTGCACAGCCACCAGCCGCCAGCTTTCCCCGCCGGGAACCTGCTGCAGTGCGACAATCTCCGCCCGGTCAAATGTTTCCTGCTGCCGGCTGCTCAGCGGCAGGCTGACCAGCGTCCGGTTATCCTTCCTGGCTTCCGCCACAGCGGTATTCTCCAGCCCGTCCAGGATCCCCTCGATCTCCCCGGTGCCTGTCAGCCGGTCGCCGAAATCCAGGAGAAAATCCGTGTAGGCCGCGGAAAAATCCAGCCCGCGGTAGCGCTCCATCCCCGCCGCATACAAGGCCTTATTGTAAAACGGGAAATAAAGCGTCAGTCCCGAGCCCTGTCTGCCGGAAGATTCCGCGACCTTCACGCATTCTGACAGGGCATCCATGACCTCCGCCGCCCGTTCCGGATCCCCGAAGGCCGCCAGGTTCTCCACCATACTGCCCAGGTCGATCAGGTCATAATCCTCGTCCGGATCCTCCTCATTCCGGCCGAAAGAAAGCATTCTCCGGCGGGATCGGGAGATATCGGCATAGGTGTCATCCCTGACTTTCACCGTGGAAATAAACCGTCCCAGCATATCCGCCAGCGGTTCCATGCCGGAAAGATCCACGCAGGACAGGGTCAGCTTTCCCGCCTCAAACACCCCGAGCATGGCCGCCCGGCCGTTCTCCAGGTAAACCCGGGCGATTCTCTCGCCGGTCATGGCCGGATGTTCCCCGCCGTTCAGCTGGGCCAGAAAAGTATAATCCCAGCCGGTTTTCGGCTCAGTCTCCTGAGACGCGATCATATATTGGGCATAAGGCGCCACCGCTTTCGCGATTTCCGCCGATCCCATCAGGCAGGCATCAAACCCGATCCAGTCCAGCTTCTTCCCGGAAAAGCCGGCGGAATGCAGCGCTGCCTGAAGCTCCGCCGGTGTCAGGCAGTCTTCCTCAAAGTTGACATCGTGGCAGACGCCGATCAGGGAGCCTTCCCCGTGATCCCATAGAATCAGAGCATAATGATCGGAAGGAAAGGCTTCCCGGGTATATTTCAGAAAAGCGCGCAGCGTCCGCGGATCTCCCATGTTGTACAGCCGTCCGTCATCCTCCAGCAGCCGGATACCTGCGCTTCCGACCTGATAAACCGCGGTGGAATCGTCCCGGATCTGCGGCAGGGCCCAGCTCTGCGCGCCGCCCGCCATGACCACCACATTCAGCCTTTCCCCGTCAAACCCGGATCGGACCATTTCCACCAGGTCCATCGACCCGGAGCCCTTGTCCTCCAGGCTGCTGCCGCACAGATAGATCATCAGGGTCATCTCCCGGGAACGGGGCAGCTCCTCTGCCGCGGTAAAGGATTCCGGATCCGCTCCCTGCAGGTCGATCAGATCCTCCGGCCGCTGGAAGATATCATCCAGGCTGCCCCATCCCGACCGTTCCGCCAGGGCCAGTGCGGGCAGCAGGCACAGCAGCGCGGAAAAAAGGACAAAAAGCCGTGGGAAGCGGGATTTTCCCGCTCTCACGGCTTCGGATACCTTCTGTCCGGCCATCAGACTTATTTCAGTTCGCTGGTGCAATGCGGGCAGCGGGTCGCCTTGATGTCGATCTCGCTCATGCAGAAGGGGCACTTCTTGGTGGTGGGGGCGGCGGCAGGCTCGTCCTTCTTCTTCAGATTCTTGGTCTTGTTGACAGCCTTCACGATCGCGAAGAGGATCAGGGCAGTCAGCAGGAACTCGACCACGATACCGGCAAAGGACACCAGGCTTCCGACGAAACCGGTGCCGCCGTTCTCCATCTTCGGCAGGCTTTCCATGATCGGATTCAGGAAGATTTCCACCACAGCGGTGACAACCTTGCCAAAGGCGCCGCCCAGAACCACAGCAATCGCCAGGTCGAGCACATTGCCCTTCATCGCAAATTCTTTGAACTCTTTCAGCAGCTTCTTCATAATGAGACTCCTCCTCCGTTTTATATCTGCAGCACAGAACCGGCCCGCGGAAACTTTCCGCCGGCCCTTCCGCGCCGAAGAACCTTATTTCTTGTTGCCGCCCAGCAGGTTGCTGACCGCCTTGGAGATTCCCTTTGTCAGGTCGCTCACGACCTGGCGGGTCGCGGTGGAAATCGCGGTATTCTTGACCCGGCCGGCCACAGAATCATTCCGCCGGGCACGCTCCGCTGCTTCCTCCCGCAGGGCATCCGTCCGGGCACGGCGCTCCGCCGCTTCCTTTTCCCGAGCTTCCCGGGCCGCTTCCCGGGCTGCTTTCTCCGCTGCCTTCTGCTGCTCGGCCAGCGTCTTGGGATCCGTAACAACCTGGGGCTGGGCCTGCACGGGAATATAGGTGCCGGTGGCCGGATCATACTGAACTGTCATCATCTGCTGCACCATATTTCCGGTAGCCGGATCCTGCACCAGGACCGGCATCTGCTGCAGCTGGGGCTGCACCTGGATCGTTGGAACCGGCTGCTGAACCGGCTGCGCGATGGGCTGAACCACCTGCTGCACAGGCTGCATCACGGGCTGGGCTGCCTGCTGGACTGCCTGAACCACGGGCTGAACAACCTGCTGAGCCGCCTGAACCACAGGTTGAGCTGCTTCCTGCGCCGCCTGCACCACAGGCTGGGCTGCCTGCTGAACGGCCTCGGCCGCCTGGCTCATACCCTCAATCTGCTTTTCCACATACTGTCCTGTTACCGGGTCATACACTTTGAATGTTGCCATGTTCTGCTGCACGGTGCTCACCTGCGCCGTGAGAGGGGTCGTTGGGGAAACGGTCTGCACGAAGGGGGTCTGCGGCGCGGTAAACACCCAGGGCTGAAGCACGACCTGCGGCTGGGCTGCCGGCGGCGGATTCAGCTTCTCATACGCGCTGACACTGTTGACTGCTTCATCGTAGATGCCTGACAGCGGGCTGTCCGCGATGACCTGGGCACGCTCTTCCGCGCTGATCGCGCCCATATAGCTCTGCGGGGGAAGAATGGTGGCCCGCTCCACCACGCCCGGCGCACCGTGCTCATCCAGGAAGGAAACCAGCGCCTCCCCTGTCTTCAGGGTGGTAATCGCCTCTTCCGTATCAAAGGACGGATTTGTCCGGAACGTCTGTGCCGCGACCTTCACCGCTTTCTGATCCAGCGGCGTATAGGCCCGGAGCGCGTGCTGAATCCGGTTCCCCAGCTGTCCGAGAATGGACATGGGTATATCCGCCGGGCTCTGGGTGATAAAGTAGACACCCACGCCCTTGGACCGGATCAGCCGAACCACCTGCTCTATTTTCTCCATGAGCGCTTTGCCGCAGTTGTTGAACAGCAGGTGCGCTTCATCAAAGAAAAACACAATCACCGGCTTGTCCGCGTCTCCCCGCTCCGGCAGCCGGTCATACAGCGCCGTAAGCATCCACAGCAGGAAAGTGGAATACATGGTGGGATTATTGAACAGCCTGTCGGCGGAAAGGATATTGATCAGACCCTTTCCGTCCTCGTCCTGCAGCAGCCAGTGCCCGATATCCAGCGCCGGCTCGCCGAAGAAAGTATCGCCCCCCTGGTCTTCCAGGATCGCGACCGCCCGCTGGATGGCGCCGATGCTGGCGGAGGAAACATTGCCGTAATTCAGGGTATACTCCCGCGCGTGCTCCCCGACATGCACCAGCATCGCTTTGAGATCCAGAAGATCCCGAAGCTCATACCCTTCGTCATGGGCAACGCGGAACAGAATATTGACTACACCGGACTGCGTCTCATTCAGACTGAGCATCCGGCTCAGCAGCAGGGGCCCCATCTGCTCCACCGTGGCGCGGATCGGATGGCCCTGCTCCCCATACACATCCCAGAACACCGTGGGATACTGTTTATACTCAAACTTCTCCGCGTCCACCCCGCAGCCCAGCAGCCGCCGGTCCAGCGATTCACTGCGGACCCCGGGCTTCACCATGCCGCTGAGGTCGCTCTTGATATCGCTGAGAAAAACGGGAACCCCCATATCTGAAAAGCTTTCCGCCAGCACTTTCAGGGACACGGTCTTCCCCGTGCCGGTCGCCCCGGCGATCAGCCCGTGCCGGTTCGCCATGGAGGGAAGGAGAAATACAGGACCGCCCGTGCCGGTTCCGACCCAGATTCTGTCGCCCTGCAGCATTGTCGATCCCCCTTATCTATGTCCATTTCGTTCTCCGGGTATTTTACACTTTTTCCCCGTCTCCCGTCAAGTTTTCGGGCTGATCCGGGCTGTACTGTTTCTGTGTTTCCCCGCGAACGGGGTTCACTCCCCCTGCGTCCGGATTTTCTCCATGATTTTACGCATTTCCTCCGCCGCCCGGGCCCGGTGGCTGATGCTGTTCTTTTCCTCCTCGTTCATTTCGGCATACGTCTTGCCCATCGGCTCATAAAGGAACAGCGGATCATAGCCGAAACCGCCGGTTCCCTGCCGGGCGAACAGGATTGTGCCCGGACAGCGTCCCTCGGCGATATATGGTTTCCTTCCGGGCAGTTTGAGGGCCAGTGAACAGACGAAATAGGCCTTCCGGTTGTCGATGTCCTTCATTTTTTCCAGCAGGAGGTCGTTATTGGCGTCATCGTTGCCATGCTCGCCAGCATAGCGGGCGGAACGCACGCCCGGCTCCCCGTTCAGCGCCTCCACGCACAGGCCGCTGTCATCAGCAATCGCCGGGCAGCCGGTCGCCGCGCAAACCGCCTCCGCCTTGATCGCCGCGTTTCCGGCAAAGGTATCGGCATTCTCCTCAATCTCCGCTGTAAAGCCGGCGGCCGCCATCGGGAAAAGCGTATAGTAATCCCGGAACATCTCCTGCAGTTCTTTCAGCTTATGGGCGTTTCCCGTCGCCGCCAGCAGCAGGGGTTTCGGCGCGATCTGCCGCGCCCGCTCCCCCAGAGCGTCCCGCTGGGCTGCCTGCAGCTCGTCAATCCCCTTCCGGCCGTACGCCATCAGGATGGCCAGTTCCTCCTGGCTGAAAGCCCGGCCTTCGCCGGTCCCCTGCAGTTCGATGAACTCCCCTTTTTCATTCATCACGAAGTTCATGTCCACCTGGGCGCTGCTGTCCTCCGTATAGCAAAGATCCAGGCACGGGGTGTTTCCCACGATCCCCGCGCTGATCGCCGCCACCTGATGAATAATCGGGCTCAGCAGCAGTTTCCCTTCCCGGACCAGCCGGTCCATTGCGCAGGCCAGGGCTACCATGGCGCCGGTGATGGACGCGGTTCGGGTGCCTCCGTCCGCCTCCAGCACATCGCAGTCCAGCGTCACCGTCCGCTCCCCGAGGGCCTTCAGGTCCACTGCCTGCCGGAGGGAGCGGCCGATCAGCCGCTGAATTTCCACGCTGCGTCCGTCTTTTTTGATCCCGTCCCGCTTTTTCCGCTCAGTGGTGGAGGCAGGCAGCATCGCATACTCCGCCGTTACCCAGCCCTGCCCTTTCCCTTTCAGGAAAGGCGGAACCGTTTCCTCCACGCTGGCTGTGCAGATCACCCGGGTATTCCCCGTGGCAATCAGGCAGCTTCCGTAAGCCGTCCGGACAAAGTCCGTTTCAATCGTAACCGGGCGCTTTTCATCCGGCTGTCTTCCATCCTGCCGCATTATTCCATTTCCTCCTGTTCGAAAAAGGATTTCCATCCTTTGGTGTAGAATGTATCATTTCAGGAATACTATTCCGGAAAGAGGCTGAATCCATCTTGAAAGACCGTATCCGCAAGCTCTTTACCAACGTATGGACCATTCCCAATGTGCTGACGATGATTCGTCTGCTTCTGATTCCCGTGTTTGTAATCGTGTTCTTCAACACGCCTGCCGGAGAGGACAAGACCCTCGCGCTGATTATTTTTGCCGTAGCCAGCATCACTGATCTGTTCGATGGCATGCTGGCCCGGAAGCTCAACCAGATTACCGATTTCGGCAAGCTTTTCGATCCCCTGGCTGACAAGCTGATGGTCATCACCGCCATGGTCTGTCAGGCCATCGCCGGTGTTTTCCCCTGGGCCGCGGTGATCATTGTCGCCTGCAAGGAGCTGATCATGATGCTGGGCGGCCTCTTCATGCTCAGCCGCGATGTGGTCGTTTACAGCAACTATGTGGGGAAATCCGCGCAGGTTTGCTTCATCGCGTCCCTGATCCTTTCCTTCTTCCATTACCGGCTGGCCGGAACCGGGGCGCAGCTGGATATTATCCTGCTGTGGATCACCGTCGCCCTGTCGCTGGTGGCGCTGGTCATCTATGCCGCCGGAGCAGCAAAGACATTGAAACAAAAGAAATAAATCAGTGGTTCACCCAGTTCAGGCTTCTCTCTACAGCCCGGTGCCAGCCACCCATCTCCAGCAGACGGGTGGCTTCGTCCATCTTTGGGGTGAATTCCAGGTCTTTTTTCCATACCCTGGCCGTTTCTTCCAGGCTGCCGTATACCCCGGCGCCAAGGCCGGCCAGCAGTGCGGCGCCCAGTGCCGTCGTTTCCAGCACTTTGGGACGCACAACGGGGATTCCGCTGATATCCGCCTGGAACTGCATCAGGAATCCGTTGGCGCTGGCGCCGCCGTCCACCTGCAGCTGTTCCGGCTGATGCCCGGCATCCTTCCCCATCGCCTCCATCAGGTCGGCACTCTGATAGGCAATCGCTTCCAGCGCTGCCCGCACGATCTGGGGTCGTCCCGTACCCCGGGTCATTCCCACCAGGGTTCCCCGGCTGTACATATCCCACCACGGCGCGCCCAGGCCTGTAAAAGCCGGCACCAGATATACTCCGCCCGTTCCGGTGATGGACTGGGCCAGCGCTTCGGTTTCCGACGCGTGGGAGATAATCTTCAGCTCATCCCGCAGCCACTGGATCGTAGCGCCGCCCATAAACACGCTGCCTTCCAGCGCATAGGTGGGCTTTCCGCCGATTCTCCACGCCATCGTGGTCAGCAGGCCGTTCCGGCTCATCACCGGCTGATCGCCGGTATTCATGAGCATGAAGCAGCCTGTACCATAGGTGTTCTTGATGCTTCCGACCCGCAGGCACGCCTGGCCGAACAGGCTGGCGTGCTGATCGCCCGCCATGGCTGTCACCGGGATCCGGCGTCCGAGGATTGCGGGATCCAGCACCCCGATCGGCCCGGCCGTATCGACAACCCGGGGCAGGCAGGCTTTCGGAATGCCCAGCAGCTTCAGCAGATCCTCATCCCAGTCCTGGGTGTGCAGGTTGAACAGCATCGTCCGTCCGGCATTCGTCGCGTCCGTCACATGGGGGCGGTCCTCCAGCAGATTCCAGCACAGGAAGCTGTCCGCCGTGCCAAAGCACAGGTCGCCCTGTTCCGCCTTATCCCGCAGGTTATAATAGTCCAGCATCCATTTCAGCTTCGTTCCGGAAAAATAGGCATCCGGCACCAGACCGGTCTTTTCCCGGATCATATCCCCATGGCCGCCCCGAACCAGCTCATCCACCATCGGTGCGGTTCGCCGGCACTGCCAGACAATCGCGTTTCCAACGCTTTCCCCGGTCTTCCGGTCCCAGAGGAAAGTCGTTTCCCGCTGGTTGGTAATCCCGATGGCCGCGATATCGGCGGGATTGATGTCTGCCAGCCGGACGGCTTCCCGCAGGGAAGCTACCTGGGTATCCAGGATATCCCGCGGATCATGCTCCACCCAGCCCGGTTTCGGATAATGCTGGGGAAATTCCCGGTTGAAAGAGGACACCACCTGTCCGTCCCCTGTAAAGATCACAGCCCGGGAACTCGTCGTTCCCTGATCCAGTGCCGCCAGATAAACTGCCATATGAATCCTCCTGCTTTCGGATACGTTCTGATCAGTGAATATTGATACAGTAGATAAATTCCGTCCCTTTGCCGGTGGTGCCGATGACCATCAGGTTGTTATACGCCGCGGGGGACGCGGAAATCTCCCCGTCCACATGCAGTTCATTCACCGTCTTCCCTGTCAGTCCTTCCACCAGCAGGATGGTCCCATCCTCCGCACACTGGATGATCCATCCTTTCCCGCCTTTGTCATATACGGCCATCGGGGAGGATTCGCTGCGGCTGCTCAGCGCTTTCGCCCAGCGGATCCGGCCGTTCTCCTTTTCCAGCGCCACCAGGGCCGCCTGGGTCTCTTCCCCGACGCCCAATGACTGCCGGCCTTCCTCGTTCAGCCCGGTCACCGTGAAATACACCAGGTCGCGCAGGTCATGCTCCCCGATGACCGGAGAAGCCTTGACACCGACATCCTTCTTCTTTTTCGTATCCTTCTGGACGCCGATTTCCACCGTCCACAGTTCTTTGCCGGTCATGGCATTGTATTTCCGGATCTGCGCATTGCCCTTCTTCCGGTTCATCAGCATATTGCCGGTATAGAGATCCAGATCCCTGCTTTCCGTCAGATCCAGCGCGACGGCGGCCATCACCGCATCCCCGGTATCCACCGCCCATATCGGTTTCAGGAAATTGGTATCCACGCAGCGCAGGATCCCGCCCATATCCGCGTAGAACACATAACGGTTGTAGGCAGCCGGGGAAGATTCCACCGCCGTCAGCGCTTTGTTCTTCTTCTGCCCCTTTGCCAGGGAATACATGACCACGGTGGACGGGCTTGTCTTCAGGCTGCCCAGTTTGTAGTCAAATACGGTGTTCAGGCTCGTCAGGTACAGCATGCCGTTGGTTCCGGCCGTGATCACGGTATCGCTGGTTCGGTCGATCAGGGCAGATGTCTCAAAGCTTCCCTGATTATTCGGCGCGCGGTGCATTTTCCCGTCCAGCCCGTCGATCATATTCATTTCCTTCTGGGTATAGAGATTATACTGCCGGAGCCCGATCTTGCCCGTCTTGACCTTCATCTTCCGGGCAAACTGACCCACATTCAGATAGGGATATCCGGAGGAATGCAGGCTGGGGGTGCCCTTCATGGGATACCCCAGGTTGATCGCATTGCGGGTCAGCTCCCCGTCCTCCAGATCCAGGAAACGGATCACTCCGTCCATTCCGGCTATGATCACCTCGTACAGCGGGGCTTTCTTCTGCTTATCCGCGTCGATATTGGTTTTTTCCCGGATTTCCTTGCTCCAGCGCGTAATCACCGGCTGGCCGGTCCATTCGTAGCCGTAATAGGTCACATTGGCGCCGCGGACGCTTCCGGCCTCCTTCTGCCAGAGCACCTTCAGCCCGTCAGCCGACATCACGTGGCCAATGGCCGAATTGGTCCGGAACGCATTGCCGCGGAATGTCATGACGCCAATCTGCTGAAGGGTATAATCCCATCCGTCCGGCATATGGATCAGTTCCTTTGCCGGCCGGACATAATCCTTTTCCTTTTTGGACCCGCTGTAGACCACCGTCTGGGCAATCAGCCGTGCCGGATCGCTGTCCGGCACCGCTTCCGCCACCAGTGGCGGGGTTGCGGTCGGCTCCGGGGTCGCCGTCGGTTCCGGTGTGGGCGTCGGGGTCGGTGCCTGAGGCGTCACGGTTTCCGCCGGCTCCTCCGTCATATCCTCCGGTTCTGTCCCTTCCGGATCCGTTTCTGCCGGGATTTCCTCCTCAGGGTCCTCCGGATCGGTTTCCGCCGGATCTTCCTCCCCGGAATCTTCCGGATCGGTTTCCGCCGGGTCTTCCTCCCCGGTATCTTCCGGATTGGTTTCCGCCGGGTCTTCCGAATCCTCCGGCAGCTCCGTTGCCTCCGGATTCTCCTTCTCTTCCTTCTCCGTCAGCGGTTCCGGCGTTTCCTCTTCATCCGGCATCAGTGTTTCCATCGCCCGGACGCCCGGTTCTTCCGTTTCGCCGATCTCCAGGATTTCCTCCCCGATAGTCTTCCAGTCCCCGTCGTCCTGCCGCGCCTCCAGCTGAACCTTCCCGGTATACGGGCTTTCCACCTTCAGCGTCAGGGTCCACACATTATTCTCCGCGTTTTCCGCGATCTTGGGGTTTGACCGGAGAGGAGTCTTGTTCCTGTCCAGCAGCCGCAGCGCCGTCACATCCTTGCCCGCAATGACGGTGAACAGCACGTTTGTCGGCGGGGTGACGCCGCGGTTCCCCACGACAGAGAATTCCTCGATCTCGATCGGGTTCTTCCTGTTCATGAAGGATTTTGCCGGTTCCCCGACTTTCCGGGCGATCTCCGCCGCCCGTTTCCGCAGGGAATGTTCCTCCGGCAGGGCATTGATGACCGCCAGCACCGCGCCGGCCAGGATCAGCAGCAGCGCGATCGTCCACAGCACCGGATGCTTTTTTGCCGGCTTCCCGGCCGGGGGCGGCGACGGCTTATTCCGGGACGGCTGGAAACGGTATTCCCCTTCCTGCCTGACCGGACGCTGCTGCAGCCGGGTCCGCTTGAGCTGGTTCATCTGCGTCGCCTGCTCCGGCAGACCGCCCATCGGTCCGTTGCTTTCACTCATCCGCCCGGGCGCATAGCCGATCTGAATCTGCGTTGTATTCTGGGGAACTTCCTCCCCGTTTTTAACCGGTCCGGAGACCCCGGGTCTTTTCGGTACGGCCGGCCGCTCCGCCCTGTTCACCGGAGGACGGCGCACCGGTTCCGGCGGGCGCGTTCCCGGTCGCCGTGCGGCGATCGCGTTCACCGCCCCGTACGGGGACGCGCTCATCCGCCGCGCTTCCGGCGGAATCCGGCTGTCCGCCCGCTGCGGTATCGCGCCGTCACCTTCCGCGGAAACCTGCGGCGGTTCTTCGTTTCTTTCCGGTTCTGTTATCTCTTCTTCGGATTCCGACCGCCTGCGGCGCCGGATCATCTCTCTGTTCTCTTCACTCAAAACGCTGAATCTCCTTTGCGTTCACACGGGAACCGCGGCCGTTTTCTGACGGCACGGCGCCCGCCGGATACAGAAATACAGATTATATTATACCGGAATTATGCTCCGATCTCAAGCATTTGCACTTTTTCTCTCCCGGTTCTATAATGAACCATCCTGCCTGTGCCGGAGGTTTTATGAACTGTAACCTTTGTCCCCGCATGTGCGGCGCGCGCCGCAGCATCCGTCCCGGGTTCTGCGGCCTCGGAGAAGAAATGGTGATTGCCCGGATTGCTCCCCACCTGTGGGAGGAACCTCCTGTTTCCGGCACCCACGGAACCGGCGCTGTCTTTTTCTCCGGCTGCACGCTCCGCTGCGTCTACTGCCAGAATGGGGAGATTTCCCACACCGGTGCGGGAAAGGTTTTCTCTCCCCTGGAGCTGTCCGAAGCGCTGAAGCGCCTGACGGACCTGGGCATGCAGACCATTTCCTTCATCACCGGCACCCCTTTCGTCCCCCGGATCCTCGATGCCCTGTCCCTCTGGCGGCCCCCGCTGCCCCTGGTCTGGAATACCTCGGGATACGAGCGGGTGGAAACCCTGCGCATGCTGGAAGGCGCCGTCGACGTCTACCTGCCGGATCTCAAGCATTTTTCCTCCCGCATGGGGCAGTTGTGCGCCAGGGCTCCGGATTATTTCGAAGCCGCCTCCGCCGCCATCCGGGAAATGTGCCGCCAGACAGGCCCCTGCCGGTATGACGATCAGGGCATCATGACCCGGGGGGTGCTGGTCCGCCACCTGATTCTTCCCGGCCTCACCGGGGAAAGCATGAAACTGCTCACCTGGATCCGGGATGAGCTGCCCGCCGGCACACCGGTCAGCCTGATGCGCCAGTACATCCCCTGCAACCATGTCTCCGTTCCCGGGCTGGACCGCCGGATTACGGAGAAGGAATACCGGCGGGTACGGGACCATATGCAGTTGCTTGGGCTTCCCGGCTTCCTGCAGGAGCCCGACTCCGCCGACGCCGGATTTATCCCGGTTTTCAATCAGAAGGAAAGCTTTGTGTAAGAAAGAAAGCTTTGTGTCAAAAGAAAGCTTTGTGTCAAAAGAAAGCTTTGTGTCAAAAGGAGGAAGCAACCGCTTCCCCCTTTTTCCGTATCTTATTTTCCAACCTTCGGCACGTGGTATTCCACGCCCTGGTCGTATATCACCGTTTCAGGCGGGGTCTCCAGCTCCTCCGGATGATCCATCAGATGCATGACATCCGCGAAAAACGCCGCGTAATGGGCGCCGGAGCAGATCCGTTCATCCGCGGTCAGCCCCAGCGGCAGCCACCGGCGCATCCGGGTTTTCCCGTCCGGTTCCACAAAGGCCTCCTTCAGGATGCTGCCCATCCCGATAAACAGGCCGACATTGCCGAAATTGTAAATATGGTGCAGAGGATGGTGCAGGCCGATGGACCCGTTGTTGGTGATAAACATGCCGCTGTAGAAAGGCAGCTCCCGCATCAGGATACCCGGAGCCAGGCCGTACCGGTCCAGCAGCCTCACCAGGGCCACCAGGAAGGTGGCCACCCCGGGAATCGCCAGCACCGCCGAAGCCAGCTTGATGACAAAGTCTCCGTCCTCCGTTGCCCTGGCTTTTTCCACCGCGTCATTCATCCGGTCCCGGACATCGAAAAGCGTGTCCGTCAGATCAAAGCAGATCCGCGCCGCCGTTTCGTTGCTGTTTGAGTCCTGCGGATCCTTTAGGATCGTATAGGATACAGAGCAGTTGTTCCGGGCATAGTACTGCTTGTTGAAAATGAACCGGTTTATTTCCGGGTGCCGGCTGACCGACCGTACATAGGAGGCCACGATAATCTGCATGAAGGTGATCTTTTCGCCTTCCCTGCCCTTCGCTGCGATATAGCGGTTCAGTTTTTCAAAATCCAGCTTGTGCTCCAGAAAAACCTGAGCATCGCAGCGCATCGGCATCAGGTAGGGGGTAATCCGCACGATAGGATCCACATTCTTCAGTCTTCTCCCATCCGGCCGGAAACCAAACATCAGCTATTCCTCCTCTGCGATATCCGTTCTGAATCCCCTGTTCAGAACAGATCGGAAGCCTTGTCCAGCGCTTCCTGCTGCGCCTGCAGCAGCTGCTCAAACTTCGCGCGGTAATCCGCGGCTGTCTGTTTCAGCGCCGCCACTTCCTTTTCCAGGGCTTTCCGCTCCTCCGCCAGGCCGTTCAGGCGCTCTGTGGCTTCATTCTCCGCCTTGGCCCGGATCGCCTCCGCGTCCTCCTTCGCCTTGCGGATGGTCTCCTCCTTCACCTGGACAGCCATCGTCAGCACTTCCCGGAAACTCTGCTCGCTTTCCGCACTGACAGGGGAAGCCGGCGTTTCCGCGGGACGGAGTACCGTGTTCTTCTGCTTCAGGTCCATGATCTCGTTTTCCATCCGCTCCATTTCGTCGCAGATATCATCGAGAAAATCATCGACTTCCTTCTGGTCGTATCCTTTGGATGCAAAGGAAAACTGTTTGCGGGAAATCAGGTCCACCGTGATCTTTTCCATCTCTGTGCTTCTCCTTTCCTGTTCCGTCAGTATCCGTATCCGCCGAAGCGCGCGTAGTCTCCGGCTGCCACCGGCATCGTGCCGGTATAGGGATTATAGTTTTGCAGTTCGCCGTTCACGGCGGCGTTCCATTCCGTGGCATTGCGCCCGCTGCGGCGCTCCCGCCGGTATTCCCCGGGCGCTTCCTGCGGCTGAACCGGCGCTGCCGCTGCGTACACCGGGGGCCGCACCTGCACCGGTACTTCCTCCGGCAGGATCTTCACATTCTCCGGCGCGATCAGCACCAGCCGGCCGCCCATCAGCATCCGCACGCTGCATCCCAGTGTGAAAGCCGCTCCCGCCAGCATATCCTGGCAGCGCATGCTCTCGCCTTCATTGGCGATAGCGTCCAGGGTCACAATCAGCGTTTCCCCGTTCTTCATGCACTCAATCGCTTCATAGCAGCTTTTCAGCCCGGTCATGGTCATGACATGCTCGATATGGCTGAAGGAGGACGCGCTGCTTTCCGGCATCATACCTGGCATATAGGAGATATTATCCCGCTGCGCTGTCTCCTCCCGGGGCGGGAACCAGCCTCTGCCCGGCCGGGCCGCCTGGGCCGCGGAAGTGCTGTAAGCAGTCTGCTGCCCCTGTGCGGTCTGCTGGGCATAATTCTCACGGGACTGCCAGGCCGTCTGCTGGCCGTACGCCGTTTGCTGGCCGTATGCTGTCTGCTGCCCGTACGTCGTTTGCTGGCCGTAGGCTGTTCCTCCCATATCATATCCGGAGGACGGAGGATTCATCCCCGTGAATCCCGTATGCACATAGGTCATCGGCTGCTGGGGTTCTTGCCCGCGGGCGGTTTCCTCGTTTGCTTTCGTCCGTTTTTTAACCGGGCGGTAGCAGCTGGTCCCCCCGTCCGGCCGGTTGGTTGCGTCTCCCGGTTTCCGGGAAAAGCCCTTCAGCAGCCTGTCTTTCCACTCGTTCAGTTTCATGTTCCGTCTCTCCCTTTGTTTTCCGTCAGAACAGCCGGACGGTCTGCCCCTCAAAGAGCACGCCCTGCTGGATCGCTGCGATAAAGACCCGTCCGTTCCGGTTGTCCAGAATATTGACCGGAATAAACCATTCGTAGTTTCCGTCCACCACCACCACACCGGGCATATTGTCCTGTGTGTAGATGGCCCGCGCCGGCACCGACAGGCTGGAGACGCTGTCCCCCAGGATGCCCGTGCATGTCCGCACGTATAATACCGGAGTAATATCATGATCCGGCACATCCACCATCAGGCGGACCAGCAGTTCGCCGCCGGTCCGGGTGAAGCTGGATACCATCGCCCGAACGGTCGTATCCTTGAAGTTTTCCAGCCGGAGGTCATACATTTCGCCCTCCACCGGATTCCAGGTCCGGTCCTGGATCAGCATCAGCACAAACCAGCGTTTTTCGTCCACCGTACGGTAGATCGTGGTCTTGCCCTTATGGCTGACCCCGGCATCCGGCTTCTTCCCGTTGATCATCGCCCGCACTTCCGCCGGGGTGAATTCCTCATAGTTGGAAGGCTTCAGGCCGTATTCATATCCGTCGGAATAGAAGCTGACCACCGCGCTGTCCTGTACAGCCACATACTGCTTGGTCCAGCTGCTGATCCGCTGCAGCTGGCTTTGCTCATCGTCATACAGCCGGATCATTCGCTGGTCCTTGCTGTATTTATCCTTCAGGTACATCTGCCGGGCCTGGATGGCTGCTTTCAGCAGTTTCTCCTGATTGCTCATGTTGCCCCTCGCCCCGGCAATGATCTCCCGTTCCTCCCGGGCCCGGGTCATGACTTCGGATTCCAGCTTTTCCATCCATGAGTCCGTATAGATTTCGGACTTCAGCAGCTTCATCTGGTATTCCTTGATCTGGTCCCTGTATTCCTGCAGCGTCGCCAGCTCGCGCGTGGAGAAACCCGAGGAATAGACATTGCAGATGGTCGTTCCCCGGTAAACCGTGGTTCCTTCTTCCGCCACATAGTCAACACTGCTGACGCCTTCCGCGTCATAGGGAACCTCGTCCCGGACAATCAGGCATTCCCCCCGGTAGCGGGATCCGATCGTATCGGCGGTAATCGTCGCGTACCGCTCCGGCTCCGGCGCCATGGCCGTCACCAGATACCAGACCGCAAACGCCAGCGTCGCCACGATCAGCATGATCTGCGGAACGCTCATCCGCTTCTTTTCCTGCGGCGGTTCCTGCTGAGCCGGCGGCATCGGCGGCGTCATCTGATACATTCCCGGACCCCCTTCCCGAAAATCTGAACATATTATGATATCATATTCAGTCTCCGTTTGGCAAATCGGACAGCCAGGCGGCCGGCCGCACAACCGCAGTGGCAGGCTCGCCCTCGGTGACAGACAGCGTCATCAGGCTCTTTTCCCCGGTGATGCGCTTCTTCTGCGGAGATGTTGTCGCCATGACAAAGGCCATGCCCACCACGCTGACATTGAACTCCCGCATCAGCTCCACCATGCCCTTGGCTGTTCCGCCGCCCTTCAGGAAATCGTCCACAATCAGGGCCCGCTGGTTTTCCCGCACAGCCCGGCGGCTCAGGCTCATCGTCTCGATGGATCCGCTGCCGGAAACATAGTTGATGTTCACGGCCGATCCCTCATACACCTTTGAGGAATGACGCGCGATGACCAGCGGAATCCCCAGCGCGTTCGCCGTGGCAAAAGCAACCGGGATCCCTTTGGTTTCCATGGTCAGCACAAAATCCGGATCACAGCTGCCGTACTCCGACGCCAGGATCTCTCCCATCCGGTTTACGATATCCGGGGTGCTGAGAATATCGCTGTAGTAAAGAAACCCGCCGGGCAGCACCCGCTCGGTCCCGCTGAGCTTTTCACACAGATCCGCGATATATTCCCCTGCTCTTTTCCGGCTCACCAGCGGACGGTATCGAACCCCGCCGGCCGCGCCCGTCACGGTTTCCACTTCGCCCAGATCAAAGCTCCGGCAGACCTCCCGCAGCAGATCCACATCCTCGCTCATGGTGGATTTGGCAGACCCAAACATCTCGCAGAAACTGTTCAGGGTGAAAATCCTGTTCGGCGCCCCGGCCAGAATCTTCATCATGGCGGTCATTCGTTCATTCCTGCGAATCTTGTCCATTCCCGATCTCCCCCAAACAAAAGTCAGCATTCTTCAATCGGATATTTTATCACGATTTCCGAATGTTGAAAAGAGATTTTCGCCAGATTGTTCGTCTTTTTGGCATAAGGAAAAGAAGTCCCGCAGCACGGAACTTCTTTCGTCGGAATATCCCTGATTTATACGTTTTCGAGGAAGGGTTTGATCTCTTCCATCAGCTCGGCGCAGTCATCACTGTAAATCTCCAGTGTGATGGGACGGCTCAGATCCAGGGAAAAAATCCCCAGGATGGATTTGGCGTCCACCACATGGCGCCCGGCCCGCAAATCCATTTCAAAAGGATAGCGTGACACGATATTCACGAACTTGTTGACATTTTCCACCAGGCTCAGACGAATCGTAGTGGATTTCACGGCAAAGCACCTCCTTTTTCTTTCCGCTTCTGCCGCTCCGGCCTCCCGCCGGAACTTCCGCGCGCCGGTCCGGCGCGCTCGAGACATCATACAGGAGGACGGAATGGATTTCAATATACGCACCGGTCATTCTTTTGCCGGTTTCGACATCAGCCCGTGCGGTTCATTCGCCTTTCTTCTTCGGGAAGCGAAGCATCAGCGTGCTTTCCTCCGCATCCCATTCCGCCTCGCCGCCCAGCACTCTGGCCAGGAATTCAGCGCTGATGAAATGCCCTTCTCCAAACACGAAGTCGTCGCTCGCGATCGGAATCTCGGTACCGTCCACCGTGGCGGCCGGACCGGCATCCTCGTTATACAGGCCCAGGGTATGTCCTTCCGCCTCCAGCACCACCGTACCGTCATCTGTCAGGTTCCACCCCTCCAGACACGCGGACAGATCATCCAGACTGACCCGGATCCTCCCCTCCTGCTCCTGCAGCCGGGGTTTGCTGGTCTTCCGCACTCCGTCTTCCACAACGGTCCATTCCAGCGGAGCGCCGCTTTCATTATAGGCAACGCTGCCCTTCACGTCCACAAAATCACCGTTCAGATCGATTTCCTCAATGAACATCGTCGGTTCGGCAATCGGTGTCTCCGTCGCGGGCGCGCTGGTGACCGGCGCCCCGGGGGTAGAGGTCGGTGCGGCGGTCGGCGTCTCCGTGGGCGCTTCGGTCGGTTCCGCTGTCGGTGTCGCGGTCGGGGCCTCGGTAGGTGCTTCGGTCGGAGCTTCGGTCGGTTCCGCCGTCGGCGTCGCGGTCGGGGCTTCCGTGGCTGTTTCGGTCGGCGCCTCTGTAGGTGTTTCGGTCGGTTCCGCCGTCGGTGTCGCGGTCGGGGCTTCCGTGGGCGTCGCGGTCGGCGCCTCGGTCGGTGCTTCGGTCGGTGCTTCGGTCGGTTCCTCTGTTGGTTCCGCGGTAGGAATCTCCTCCGCCGTGGTTTCCGGAGTGATCTCCGGTGTCGCCTCCGCCGGGGGATCCGTCGGTGCCGGGGTGACCGGATTGTTGGAAACAATATCCGGGTTCTCGTACAGATAGGTTTGCGTCCGCTTTCCGGCAATGCCGTCCGCCGTCAGTCCGTTGTTTTTCTGGAACTGTTTGACTGCGGCGGCCGTCTGCCTGCCGTAAGCTCCGTCGGCGGAGCCTTCCTTCAGATAGCCGAGCTCGATCAGCTTTTCCTGCAGCCTGCGTACCTCGCTGCCGCGGGCTCCCTGCCCCAGATTGCGGTACCGGCGGTTCGGCGTGATCTCCGGAACCGGGGCCGGCGTCGGCGTCGCGGGCCCGGGGGTCAGTTTTTCGCCGTCAATGATCTGGGCCGTCTGCTGCGCGTCCGTCACCGTTTCCACGATCGCCGTCGGTTCGGGCGGAGCAGGCATCTCCATTTCCGGGGCTGTGGTGCTCTGAACGGCAAGCGACAGCGTCGCTGCCATGTAGATGAGCAATACCTTCATGTAATCCATACGCGCCACTCCCCGATGTTTGTGTATATATCGGAATTATATCAAACCCCCGCCGTAATGACAATCCCCGTTTTTTATGCTATCATCAGGGGCAGAAAAACAAGGGGGTGGCTGGAGCATGGAACAGCTGGAGGCCGGCATTCTGGGAACCGTCTTCCGCAATGAGGAAAACGGCTATTCCGTCGTGTCGGTCCGCTGCGGCCGCACCGAATGCACCGTGGTCGGCACTCTGCCGGAGCTGAGCCCCGGCGAGCAGGCTGTATTCACCGGGGAATGGACTGAGCACAAAACCTACGGCCGCCAGTTCAGGTGCGTCTCCTGTGAGCTGCAGGTTCCGACCACCCTGCTGGGGATCGAGCGCTACCTGGGCAGCGGCCTGATCCGCGGCATCGGTCCGGCCACCGCCGTCCTGATCGTCCGCCAGTTTGGCGAGGACGCGCTGAACATCCTTTCCGAGCACCCGGAGCGCCTCACCGAGATTCCCGGCATCGGCCGGAAGCGCATGGAGATGATTTCCGAAAGCTTCCGGGAGCATCAGGGCGCGCGCCGCGCCATGATCTTCCTCCAGTCCTACGGCATTCCCGCCGCCCTGGCCGTCCGCATCAGCAAATTCTACGGCGACCAGACCCCGGAAATCGTCCGGCAGGATCCATACCGCCTCTGCGACGATCTGGACGGCGTCGGCTTCAAAACGGCTGACCGGATCGGCATTGCGCTCGGTGTCGCGCCGGACAGCGACAGCCGGATCCGCTGCGCCATGAAATACGTCCTGCGGGAGGCCTCCGCCTCTGCCGGCCATGTCTACCTGCCGGAAAGCGATCTGTGTGCTGCCTCGGCCTCCCTCCTGCAGGTTGCCCGCCCGCTGTGCGAGCGGGCGCTGACCGGGCTGCTGCTGTCCGGGTCCCTCGTGGCGGAAACCACGGAAGAAGACAGCGGCCGCCGGATCTACCTGCCGGCCTTCTGGCGTGCGGAAAAGGAGGTCGCCCTCCGGATCCGGGAGCTGCTGTGCGCCATCCGGCCGGATAAGTTTGCCGGTGCCGTCCGGGCAGTTTCCGATTTTGAAAAGCGCCACGGCATCGCCTTCTCCTCCAACCAGCGGAAAGCCATCGTCCGCGCGCTGGAAACCGGCGTCTTCGTGATCACCGGCGGTCCCGGCACCGGGAAAACCACCATTATTAACTGCATTCTCGAGCTGCTCTCCGGGGAAAACCAGGTGCTGCTCTGCGCCCCGACCGGCCGCGCCGCCAAGAGGATGACCGAGGCAACCGGCACCGAGGCGAAAACCATTCACCGCCTCCTGGAATATGGCGGCGAGGAAGGGGCATTTGCCCGCGGGGAGGATAATCCTCTGGAAGCGGACTGTATCATCGCCGATGAAGCCTCGATGATTGACCTGATGCTGATGCGTTCCCTGCTCCGGGCCATCGAACCGGGCACCCGCCTGATCCTTGTGGGCGACGCCGACCAGCTGCCCAGTGTCGGCGCTGGGAACGTTCTTGGGGATATCCTGCTCAGCGGCACCGTGCCCTGTGCCCGGCTGACGGATATCTACCGCCAGAGCGAAGCCAGCCGGATCGTCGTGAATGCCCACCTGATCAACCGGGGAGAGATGCCGCTGCTGAACGGGAAGGGAACCGATTTCTTTTTCGAGCGGAAGTCCGGCTTTGCCGAAACGGCGCAGACGATCGTTTCCCTGCTGACAAAGCGCCTGCCGGTTTATCTCGGCTATCCGGAGAAAGAAGCTGCCGCCCTGTCCGTACGCAACATCCAGGTCCTGGCCCCCGCCCGCAAGGGAGAATGCGGCGTCAATACGCTCAACATTCTCCTGCAGGAGGCGCTGAATCCTGCCTCTGTCCGCTCGCCGCAGCTCACCTGGGGCGAGACGGTTTTCCGCAAGGGAGACAAGGTCATCCAGACGAAGAACGACTACCGCCTGCCCTGGATCCGGCACACCCGTGCCGGGAAGGAAGAGGGCGCCGGCGTTTTCAACGGGGACGTGGGGTTCATCATTGACGTGGATCCGGAGAATTCCGCGCTGACGGTTCTCTACGACGAGGAGCGGGAAGTCGTCTACGAAACCGGCGACCTGGAATCCCTGGAGCCGGCCTATTGTCTCTCCGTGCACAAATCCCAGGGGAGCGAGTTTCCCGTCGTGGTCATGCCCGTCATCGGCGGCCCGCCGATGCTCCTGACCCGGAACCTGCTGTATACCGCCATGACCCGCGCCCGCAGCCTGGTGGTGCTGGTCGGCCGGGAAGAAATCATCCGCCGCATGGTGGAAAACGATCATGTTGCCCGCCGCTATACGACCCTTGCCCTGCGCCTGCGGGAAACGGAGGACATGGTATGAGCAGAGACTCTCTCTACGGCCGCTGGTTCACCTTCCTGCCGCAGATCCGCACCTTTCTGCTGGAAACCGTCTATCCGGAGCAGGCCGTATGCCGTGCCTGCGGCCGGATCTCCCGCGGCGGTGTCCTGTGCGGGGACTGTCTTTCCCGCCTCACCGCCGACGGAATGACCTTCGCCTGGAACCGGGAGGACCTCGCCCCCGACCTTCCGGCTTATTTTCTTCGCCCGCATACCGGGATCGCGCGGGATCTGGTGATCCGCCTCAAGCACCGGGCGGAAGCCTGCCTGGCGGATGTCCTGGCTGATCTGGTCATGCCCGTGCCCGGCTGGATCACCTTCCCGCCGGAAACGGTGGTCACCTGGGTGCCCATGCCCGAACGGCGCCGCGAGGAGCGCTGCATTGACCACGGGCAGATGCTGGCCGAAGCCGTAGCCGCCCGCCTGCGCCTGGAATGCAGGCCGCTGCTGCGCCGCGTTGACAACCGGGAGAAAACCCAGGCCACCCTTCACCGGGAGGCGCGCATGACCAACCTGACCCACGCCTTTGCCCCGGCAGGAAAAATCACCGACCCGGTGCTCCTGGTGGACGATGTGCTGACGACGGGTACGACCGCGCTTCGCTGCGCGGCCGCGCTGCGGGAAGGCGGCGCGCGGGAAATCTCCGTTCTGGCCATCACCCGCGCAACTTCCGGAAAGATTTGACAACCTCCCCGCTTTCGTTCTATTATATAAGTTGGTGTTTTGTGGGAACACCGCACCCGAAACAGGATGGAGGATATGAATTCTGTGCTTGAATGTATTGTAACAAAGTTTGGCGGCTCTTCCCTGGCCAGCGATGAACAGTTCCAGAAGGTACGCAGCATCCTTGAGCTGGAGCCGACCCGCCGCTATCTGGTCCCCAGCGCTCCCGGCAAGCGCTTCCCCGATGATGAGAAGGTCACCGACCTGCTCTACCTCTGCCATACCCTGGTGCATGACGGCCGTCCCTTCACCGACGCGTTTTCCAAGATCCGGGACCGGTATGAAGCCATTGCCCGTGGCCTGCATCTGAAAGTGGACATCTCCGCCAAGCTGCAGGAAGTGGAGGACGGCATCGCCTCCGGCAAGAGCCGGGAGTGGTGCGCCAGCCGCGGTGAATACCTGTGCGGTCTGCTGATGGCCGATTACCTGGGCTGGCGATTCCTGGACGCGGCGGAAGGCATCGTGTTCCATGACGATGGCCGTCTGGACGATGAAACCACCCAGAAAAAGCTCTCCGCCCTGCTGGCGGACGGGAAGTCCACCGTGGTTCCCGGCTTCTACGGCGCTCAGGAGAACGGCGAAGTCCGGACCTTCTCCCGCGGCGGCAGCGATATCACCGGTGCGCTGGTAGCCCGGGCCGTCAATGCCGACGTCTATGAGAACTGGACGGACGTTTCCGGCTTCCTCATGGCGGATCCCCGGATTATCGACGGCCCGGCGGAAATCTCCTCCATCACCTACAAGGAGCTCCGCGAGCTTAGCCATATGGGCGCCTCCGTGCTCCATGAGGACGCCATGTTCCCCGTCCACCGGGCCGGCATCCCCACCAATATCCGCAACACCAACAAGCCCTACCATCCCGGCACCATGATCAGCAAGAACGCGCCGAACGAGGTCACCGTTCCGACGATCACCGGCATCGCCGGCCACCGGGGCTACAGCGTCATCAGCGTGGAAAAGAATATGATGAACAGCGAGGTCGGCTTCGGCCGCAAGGTGCTGTCCATTCTCGAGGAGGAAGGCATCTCCTTTGAGCATATGCCCACCGGCATCGACAGCATGTGCGTCGTCGTTCAGTCCTCCGCCTTTGATCCCCACCGGGGCAGAATCCTCGCGGAGATCGAAAAGCTGGTGGAGGGCAGCGGCAGCGTCACCGTCAATGACAACCTGTCCATCATCGCGACCGTCGGCCGCGGCATGGTGCATAACTGCGGCACCGCCGCCCGCCTGTTCTCGGCGATGAGCCGTGCCCGCATCAACGTCCGCATGATCGACCAGGGCTCCAGTGAGCTGTCCATCATCGTCGGCGTCAACGACAGCGACTTTGAAGCCACGATCCACGCGATTTATCATGAGTTCGTAGGCTGAACCTCTGACGACCGCCGGTGGCGGAAATCTCGTCAGAGGTGAAATCAACCGAAACAAGCGATCTCCGCAGTGCGGAGTCGCGCCGATTGAGGTTGCGGCTGAACCTCTGACGACCGCCGGTGGCGGAAATCTCGTCAGAGGTGAAATCAACCGAAACAAGCGATCTCCGCAGTGCGGAGTCGCGCCGATTGAGGTTGCGGCTGAACCTCTGACGACCGCCGGTGGCGGAAATCTCGTCAGAGGTGAAATCAACCGAAACAAGCGATCTCCGCAGTGCGGAGTCGCGCCGATTGAGGTTGCGGCTGAACCTCTGACGACCGCCGGTGGCGGAAATCTCGTCAGAGGTGAAATCAACCGAAACAAGCGATCTCCGCAGTGCGGAGTCGCGCCGATTGAGGTTGCGGATAGGAGGAAAAATCATGAAGGTACTGGTCACCGGATACGCCGGACAGCTGGGCTATGAGGTGGTCCGCCTGCTGGAAAGCCGCGGCGTGGAATGCCGCGGGGTGGATGTGGCAGATTTCGATCTGACCGACGCCGCCTCCGTAACGAAGTACATCGTGGAATACCAGCCGACCGTCGTGGTGCACTGTGCCGCCTATACCAATGTGGACAAGGCGGAATCCCAGCCCGAAATCTGCACCGCGGTCAACGGCACCGGCACCGTGAACATCGTCCGCGCCGCGCAGCGCGTCGGCGCCAAGCTCGTCTATATCTCCACCGACTATGTCTTTTCCGGCGCCGGCGATCAGCCCTTTGAGGTCGATGATCCCTACGGCCCGCGGAATGTTTACGGCATGAGCAAGGTCCAGGGAGAGAATGCCGTCCGCTCCCTGATGACCCGCTATTTCATTCTTCGCACCAGCTGGGTCTTCGGCAAGAATGGTAAGAATTTTGTCCGTACCATGCGCCGCCTCGGCCGGGAAAAGAAGGAGCTCCGCGTGGTCTGCGACCAGATCGGCTCCCCGACCTATGCCAAGGATCTGGCCCGGGTGATCTGCGATCTGATCCCCACCAGCAAGTACGGCATTTACCATGTGCGCAACGAAGGCTATCTCTCCTGGGCGGACTTTGCCGAAATGATCATGAAAAAATCCGGCCTTTCCTGCCGGATTATTCCCGTTCCCTCTTCCGAGTATCCCACGCCTGCCAGGCGCCCGCTGAATTCCCGGCTTTCCGCCGAATCCCTGGCCCAGGCCGGCATCGCGCCGATGCCCACCGTGGAAGACGCGCTCGAGCGCTATCTCGTGGAGCTGGCTGCCGAGGAAGAAGCCTGAGGAAAATCGATTCCGTTGCTTTTCAGACCTTTGAGAAAGTCCTCCGGGAGAGGCGCCTCAAAGGTCATTTTTTCGCCTGTCCCGGGATGCCGGAAGCTCAGGCTCCTGGCATGCAGCATCAGGCACGGAACGCGGGCGCCTTTCTCAAACCCGTACAGCGGATCGCCGCAGACGGGATGCTGAATGCTCCGCATATGCACGCGGATCTGGTGCGTCCGCCCCGTCAGGATATGTACATCCAGCAGGCTGCAGTTCCGTCCTTCCGCCAGCACCTTCCATTCCGTGACGGCCTCCCGGCCTTCCGGATCCACAGCCATCTTCTTGCGGTCCTTTTTGCTCCGGCCGATCGGCGCTTCGATCCGGCCTTCTTTTTCTTTCAGGATGCCTTCCGCCAGCGCCAGGTAATGCTTTTCAATCTCCCGGTCCTTCAGCATCCGGCTCAGTTCCAGCTGCATTTCATCATTCTTGGCCACCATCATGACCCCGCTGGTATCCTTGTCCAGCCGGTGCACAATGCCCGGGCGTTTCTCCCCGCCGATGCCGCTGAGCTCCTCCAGGTTCCCCAGCAGAGCGTTCACCAGCGTGCCGTCCGCGTGCCCCGCGGCCGGATGCACCACCATGCCCCGGGGCTTGACCACCACGGCCATCCCGCTGTCCTCCCAGAGGATCTGCAGCGGAATATCCTCCGCCTGCGGTATCGGATCCCGGGGCTCGGGAACACGCAGCAGGACTTCCCGGCCGGCCGGAGGCTTCGCGCCCGCCTTGCGGCAGACCTCTCCCGCCACCAGGCAGCAGCCTTCCTCCATCAGCGCCGCCGCCCGGCTCCGGCTGATTCCGGCCGCCTCGCTCAGCAGCACATCCATCCGCCGCCCGTCCGTCAGGCACTCAACCGTCCTTGCTTCCATCCGTCTTCTCCTCTTCCGCCCTGCCGAAAATCAGCCCTAGGATCACCACGGCGCACCCGACGCACAGGCAGGCATCCGCTATATTGAAAATCGCGAAACGAACAAACAGCACTTCAATCATATCCGGAACAAACCCGCGGATCAGCCGGTCCGCCAGGTTGCCGAGCGCCCCGCCCAGCATCAGCATCAGCCCGGTCATCTCCGCCGGCGGGATCTTCTTCCCCCGCAGCAGCAGGAACGCCGCGATGATGATGACCAGGCTCAGGACGCCCGGCAGCCAGGGCACATCGCTGAGCAGTGAGAAGGCGATGCCCCGGTTCTGCGCGTAGCGCAGTCCGACCACGCCCGGAATCAGCGTGCTTCCCTCCGGAGGGATCCGCTCCGCCAGAATCTTGGTCACCCGGTCGCCCAGGAACACCGCCCCCGCGATCATCCCGGGCCAGATTCTCTTTTTCATTCTTCCACCGCCTGCTCTCCGGAGGCCTTCGCTTCCTCTGCGGCGCGCTTTTCCTCCGTCAGCTCATCAATTCTCCGGCACAGTTTCCGCATCACTGTCAGTCCTTCCCCGATCAGTTCCGGATCCCTGTCCTTCACCGTCTTCAGGATCAGCCGGTAAGGCGCCCGTGCTGTCAGTATCAGCCGTCCGTCCGTTTCAGCGATCGCCTGCAGGAAAACCGCCGCGTCCGGCACATACCGCTCATCCAGCTTCATGACCAGGCCTTCCTTCCCCCTGCCGGCGGAGCTCACGCCGATCCGGTTGCACAGTGCCCGCAGCTGGCTCACATCCAGCAGCGTGCTCACCACTGGCGGCAGTTCGCCGTAGCGGTCGATCAGTTCGTCGGTCACGTCGGCCCGATCCTCGTCGGTCACAATGGAGGCGATCCGCTTGTACATCTCCATCCGCTGCTTTTCTTCCGCCACATAGTCCGACGGCAGGAAGGCGTCCGCCTTCAGATCCACCCGGGTTTCCAGCTCTCGGGTCTCACGGTGACCCTGGACTTCATTGAGCGTTTCCTCCATCAGCTTGCAGTACATGTCATAGCCGACCGCGGCCAGATGCCCGTGCTGTTCCGGGCCCAGAATATTCCCGGCGCCGCGGATCTCCAGGTCACGCATGGCGATCCGGAATCCCGCGCCGAATTCCGTAAACTCCCGGATGGCTGCCAGTCGCTGCTGCGCCGTCTCCGTCAGGATATGGTCGCTCCGTACCGTGAAGTAGGCATAGGCCTGCCGGTTGCTCCGGCCCACCCGGCCGCGGAGCTGGTATAGCTGGCTCAGCCCGAAGCGCTCCGCGTCAAACACGATCAGCGTATTGGCGCTGGGAACATCCAGCCCGTTCTCAATGATGGTCGTGCACAGCAGCACATCATAGCTGCCGGCGTAGAAGTCCATCATCACGTCCTCCAGCTGGTGCTCCCGCATCTGCCCGTGGGCCACACCGATCCGGGCCTCCGGCACCAGTGCCCGCAGGCGCTCATAGAACCGCTCAATGCTCCGCACCCGGTTGTAGAGGAAATATACCTGGCCGCCCCGGCCGATCTCCCGCAGAATCGCGTCCCGTACCAGCGCATCGGCGTATTCCGTGACCACCGTCTGCACCGGGATCCGCTCCTCCGGCGGCGTTTCCAGCACGCTCATGTCCCGGATGCCGGTCATGCTCATATGCAGCGTCCGGGGAATCGGCGTCGCGGACAGCGTCAGCACATCCACCTGGCGCTTCATGTTCTTGATCGCTTCCTTGTGGGCCACGCCGAAGCGCTGCTCCTCATCCACGATCAGAAGCCCCAGATCCTTGAATCTGACATCCTTTGCCAGCAGCCGGTGAGTACCGATGATGATATCGATATCCCCCGCCGCCAGCTTTGCCAGCACTTCCTTCTGCTCCTTCGGCGTGCGGAAACGGCTGAGATAATCCACCCGCGCGCCGGTATGCGCGAAGCGCTTCGCCACCGTGTTGTAGTGCTGCTGCACCAGGATCGTGGTCGGCGCCAGCAGCGCGGCTTGCTTGTTCTCCGCGATGGCCTTGAACGCGGCCCGCAGGCTGACCTCCGTCTTGCCGTAGCCCACGTCGCCGCACAGCAGCCGGTCCATATTCCGGTTGCTCTCCATGTCCTCCGTGATCTCACGCACACTCTGCGCCTGGTCCGGCGTCAGCTCCCAGGGAAACTCATCCTCAAACTCCCGCTGCCACGGGGTATCCGGCCCGAAGGCGTATCCGGTATTCCGGGAGCGCTCCGCGTACAGCGCCTTCAGGTCAAAAGCCAGCGTCCGCAGGCCTTCCCGGACCTTCCCCTTCTGGCGCGCCCATTCTCCGCCGCCGAGCCGATTCAGCTTCGGCGTCTGGCTGGGATTGCCGATATACCGCTGCACCCGCTCGAGCTGTTCCACCGGCACGTACAGCTTGTCGTTCCCGTCGTACTGGATCAGCAGGTAATCCCGCCAGGTTCCCTCGCTCTGGATCCGGGTCATCCCCCGGTAAATGCCGACGCCGTGATCCTCATGCACCACATAGTCGCCGGTTTTCAGATCCGTAAAGGTCGAGATCCGCTCGCCGGAATGCTTCCGGCTCTTGCTCTTCCGGTATCCCTCGCCCCAGATGTCCGCGTCGGATACCACCACCGTGCCGCTGCTCTTCAGCAGGAACCCGCTGCGGAGCGTCATCGGCAGGATCACCGCCTCGCCGGGCTGCGATTCCCGGATTTCCTCCGAGAATACCGCTTTCTCCCCCAGCTCCTTCAGGCTCTCCTCCAGCCGCCTTCCGCGGGAGCTTCCGCCGGACAGCAGCGTGATCCGGTATCCTGCCGCCCGCCAGGCGCTCAGGTCATTCTTCAGCGCACGGATCTGTCCGCCATAGGCGGCAATCCCCGCCGCCTGCGTGTCGATCACAGTCTCCGGCCGGATTCCTCCCAGGCTCAGCAGCATCTCCGTCAGCACGCCCCGGGGAATATCCGCCGTCTCCCGCAGTACAGCTTCCCAGTCCGCCAGCAGGTTCTCCTGCTCGCGCACCGCTTCGCTGCGGGTCATGGCCGAGGCCAGGTCCTCGGCAAAGCCGGCCGCCCGCTCTTCCATCCGGGTGCGCAGCCGGTCCGGCTCGCACAGCAGGATCACATCCGGCCGGAACCAGTCGGCCACCGTCCCCGTGTTTTCCGTCAGCACCGTAATCCAGGCGCGCATCCGCCGGAAAGGAATTCCCTGTTCCAGGCTGTCGGCATCGGAATACAAGCGGCTGATCCGCCGCTCCGCCTCGCTGCTCTCCGCCGCCCGGTATTTTGTCTCCCGCACAGCCGGCGCAACCACCCGGTCAAACAGCGCCGCGTCGTCCTCGTCGTCCTCCGGCAGGGGCGGCAGACTGTCGGTCAGGAAAGCCTCCGGGCCGCCGGTTTCGCTCCTGCCGCTGCCGGGCATCCGGTCAACAGCCTCGCGCATCCGCCGGGCTGCCTCCGCGTATTCCCCTTCCGGCAGCAGCGCCTCGCACGCCGGAGTCAGCACCGCCTCCTCCGCGTCTCCCAGGCTCCGCTGGCTGATGCAGTCAAACTCCCGCAGGCTGTCCACTTCGTCGTCAAAGAATTCAATCCGGATCCCCTGGCTCAGCGCCGGGGGATATACGTCGAGAATCGACCCGCGCAGGGCAAACTGTCCCTTGCCCTCCACCATGCCGACGCGCTCATATCCCATGCGCACCAGCCGCTGCGTCAGCTCCGCGGGCGAAATCACATCTCCCGCCCGTAGCGTCAGCGAAAGCGCCCGGAAAGGCTCCGGACGGCCCATCCGCTGGGCCATGGCTTCCGCCCCCGCGCACAGAATCCCGGTTCCGCCGCCGGTGATTTCCGCCAGCGCTTCCAGCCGCCGCCAGCTGCTCTCCAGGCTGCCCGCAGCCCGGGTCAGATCCAGCTCGCCCCCGGGCAGGAAAGCCCCGCCGCCCGTCAGCTGGCGCACATCATCCGCTGCCCGAGACGCCTTCAGGTCGTTCTCCATCACCAGCAGCGTCCGCAGCCCGCGCCCCGCCATCCGGCAGGCCAGCACCGCGGCCAGCGTCGCGTTCACCCCGGTCAGGGCGACTGCCTTTCCCGCTTTCGCCGCCGCCAGTTCCTCTTCTCCCGGAATCTTCCAACTCTCCAGCACTGATCCGTTTCCTTTCCTCTGTCCCCGCGGTTATCCCTTCCGGGCTCCGCACAGCCGCATCGCGGCGTCCGTTCCTTTATCCGCCCATTCCATGGCGCATTCCGCCGCCGTTCGGAAGGCTTCCTCCATCCGGGGCTTTTCCTCCGCGCTGTAGTGCCCCAGCACCCAGTTTACCAGGTCTTCGCCCTGAGGCCGGTCCCCCGTGCCGACACGGATTCGGGGAAAAGCCTGTGTTTCCGTTTCCCCGACGATGCTGCGCATGCCGTTGTGCGTCCCCGGGCCCCCGCCGGCGCGCACCCGCACCCGGCCCGGCGGCAGGTCGATATCGTCATAGATGATCATCACCCGCTCCGGCGGCACCCTGTATCGGTCCATCAGGCGCTTCACCGCCTGCCCGCTGTTGTTCATGAAGGTCAGCGGCCGGCACAGCACGATCTTTTTCTTCCCGTCCGTCCATTCCGCCTCCGCCCACGGCTGCAGCATTTTCTTCCGCAGCTTCACGCCGAGCTTCGCCTCCAGCAGATCCGTCACCTCAAACCCCGCGTTATGCCGCGTATGGGCATACTTGTCCCCGGGGTTCCCCAGGCCGACAATCAGGTAAATATCCTTTTCCATCGATGCTTCCCTTCCGTTCCCAAAAACGCCTTTCGGCGAAGGAGCGTTTCCTCTCCTTCGCTGCGATCTGTCCCTCTTCCGGAAAAGACGGCTTTCCGGTATGCCCGTCTTCCCGGGCCGAAAAGAAAAGCCTGCAATCTGCAGGGCCTTCTTCTCCGACGCCATCATGATATCACAGGAATCCCATGCAGGCAAGCGGACAAAAGCGAACTCGGGAAAAAAATCGATTTCGGAGATCTTTTTTCCCCTTTTTCATGGTATACTTGAAGCAAATCCGATCCGGAACCACGACAGATTCGCAGAGAGAGGTGCCTCCCCTCGTGAAAAGAATTGACACATACCCAACCCATCAGCTTGGCGACCTGCGCTACCGCGCTGGCCATGTGTTTCCCTTCGGCGCGACCCTGAAGGACGAAGCCGTCAATTTCAGCATTTATTCGCAGAAAGCCACCGGCTGCACGCTGGTGCTTTTCCGCCATGGCGAACCCGAACCTTTCGCGGAAATTCCCTTCCCGGAATCGTTCCGGATCGGGAATGTCTATTCCATGCTTGTCTACGGGCTGAATATCGAAACCGTGGAATACGGCTACCGCTTTTCCGGGCCCTGGCAGCCGGATCAGGGACTGCGTTTTGATGATTCCGGAATCGTGCTGGATCCCTACGCGAAATCCATCACCGGCCGAACGGTCTGGGGCAGAAGAAGCACCCCGGAGAATACCTTTCTGCACCGGGGGCAGATCATTCCCGAGGATTATGACTGGCAGGATGACACGTTCCCGGAAATTCCCATCCAGGACCTGGTCATCTATGAAATGCATGTCCGCTCCTTTACGCAGGATCCGTCCAGCGACGTCCGCCACCCCGGAACCTTTGCCGGGATTACGGAGAAAATCCCCTACCTGAAAAAGCTGGGCGTCAACTGTGTGGAGCTGATGCCAATCTTTGAGTTTGACGAGTTTGAAAACGAGCGGGGCCTGGACGGGCGCAGGTTGCTGAATCTCTGGGGCTACTCCACGGTAGGCTTCTTCGCGCCGAAGGCCGGGTATGCCGTTTCCTCCCCCTTCGGGATGGAGGTGGATGAGCTGAAGAACACCATTCGCCTGCTCCATCGCAATGGCATTGAAGTCATGCTCGACGTCGTCTTCAACCATACCGCGGAAGGCAATGAGCGGGGCCCGACCATTTCCTACCGGGGCATCGACAACAAGACTTACTACCTGCTGACGCCGGATGGCATGTACCTGAATTATTCCGGCTGCGGAAACACAATGAACTGCAACCACGCCGTCGTCCGGAACATGATCCTCGACTGCCTGCGCTACTGGGTCTCCTCCTATCATATCGACGGCTTCCGGTTCGACCTGGCCTCCATCCTGACCCGGGATGAATCCGGGGTGCCGATGCCGGCTCCTCCGCTGCTGGAATCCCTCGCCCGGGATCCGGTCCTGGGCCGGACCAAGCTCATCGCGGAAGCATGGGATGCCGGCGGCCTGTACCAGGTCGGCCAGTTCCCCTCCTGGCACCGCTGGGCGGAATGGAACGGGCGCTACCGGGACTGCCTCCGCCGGTTTATCAAGGGAGATGCCGCCATGGCGCCGGAACTGCTGCAGCGCGTCAGCGGGTCCCCCGATCTCTACGGCAACCGTGGCACCGCCGCCAGCATCAATTTCGTCACCTGCCATGACGGGTTCACCCTGTATGACCTGGTTTCGTATAATGAGAAGCACAACGAAGCCAACGGCGAAGACAACCGGGACGGCTGTTCGGATAATTTCAGCTGGAACTGCGGCGCGGAAGGAAACACTTCGGATCCGGAGATCCTTTCCTTGCGTTTCCGCCAGATGAAAAACATGTTGACGGTCCTGCTGCTCAGCCGGGGCGTCCCGATGCTCCTCTCCGGGGATGAGTTTGCCAATACCCAGTCCGGCAACAACAATGCCTATTGTCAGGATAACGAGATCTCCTGGCTGGACTGGACCGGCCTGAAAAAGAACAGCGACCTGTACGATTATCTCAGGACTCTGATCGCCTTCCGCAAGGCGCACCCCGTGCTCCGCAGCCACACCCATGATTTCGGCCATAACCAGACCGGCTATCCGGAGCTCTCCTTCCACGGCCTGAACCCCTGGGAGCACGACTGGAATTCCCACACCCTGACCATCGCCTGCCTGTACGCGGAAGATCACGTCAAATACGGCACAAAGCAGGACGCCTTCATCTATCTGGCGGTCAACGCCCACTGGGAAGACCATGATTTCCGCCTCCCGATCGTTCCCGCGGGCTTCCGCTGGAAAACGGAAGCCGCCTCCTCCCCCTATGCCGGATTCAGAGAGACGGAAGGTCTCCTCCATGTCCCCGCCCGCTCGGTCATGCTGCTCACGGCGACATAATGTCGCTTCTCTGATACCTGGTTCCCGCTCTGCCCGACTTACGAGTGCAAAGATTTACGAGTGCAATTTTGGCTTTTCCTGATCCTTGTCTGATTTTTGAGTGCGAAGAATTTTGAGTGCGAATTTGGTTTTCCCTCCTTGCCCGATTTACGAGTGCGAAGATTTACGAGTGCGAATTTGGTTTTCCCCGATCCTTGCCGGCTTTTTGAGTTCAAAGAATTTTGAGTTCAAATCGAATGATTTCTCCCCTCCATGACAAAACCCCGGAATTTCTTCCGGGGGTCCCATCTATTTTTGCCAAGTGTATCATACCATAAGTCAAGGGGGCTTGTCTCGGTTCATTTCGGCTCATTTCGGCTCATTCGAAAAGATATCTCATTAATTATGGCTTGTTTTTTTCAAAGAACAAATGAACATTCTTCCTGAAGTCCGCATCGATCTGCTTGATGAATTCATGCTCGGCGTCATTGATAAACTTGGCGTCTTCCTCGGGAACATGATACTTTTCAACGTGTTCCTTTCTCAATGCCTGAAAACGTTCATCGATTGCTTTGAAGGCTTTTGCAAATTCCTCCTTTGCGATCCGATCAAACTCAGTCATGATCGGGCGGAACAATGGTTTATACTCGGGATGGGCTGCTTCAAATGCTTTCAGTTCTTCCAATTTCATGATATGAACCTCCTTTATTGTTTTATGTTTTTCCGGGAAGTATGATGAAATTATATTCGAAAAGCAGAATAATTACAAGAACGATTTCTCTTTTTCAGTCCCCGCCAGCTGCCCGATGTATTCCAGATGTCTTTCCATCTGGCCCTCCACTTTCTGAAACGCCGCTCCTCATCTCGGATCCATGTTCCCATGATCCTGTCATACGCGCGTATAAGTGTATACGCATGTTTTTATGTGTATTTGGTGCTTATTCTTATATATTTCATGCCAAACGGTTTTTTTGGGAACACAGGATCAATCTGTCCGGAAGCCTTACAGCATAAGGACTTTTCGCTGATCCTGAGTTTGTTCCCAGCGTGTTCCTGACGTGTTTCAGGATCGTCCGTTGTGTTCCTGAAACGCCGTTTTTGTTCCCAGCGATGCGTCAGGAACAGAGTCAGGAACAGAGTCAGGAACATTTTCGGGCCATTCGAAAACGTACCGCATGCCTGCCACCGCCATCTTTTTTCTAAAATGTCACTTCCCGTCTCGGATCAATTTTCCCCCTCCATGCAAAAACCCCGGAATCTTCCGGGGCCCCATCTATCTTGCCGATCATATCATATCACAAAGTCACCAGGGAAGAAAGGTGAAAAACCGCGAAAAATCGCGAAACTTCAGGAAATCCTGTGAAAACTTCACAGCGAGCGCTTTCGCAGACCCCTCAACATGTATAACTGACACGGCCTTCATTCTGCTGTCACCGGCTGATTTGGAGTATCCATGTTAGTGTCCTGTTATTCCAGCTCCAGCGACAGCAGTTCAGGATGAATGTATTCTTCAACTTCATTTACACCACCAACAGTGTACCGCCAAAGCACATCAATTTTACTACCGTCAATTCCGATAATTTCAAAGCTGTATTCCTTCTCACCATATTCTGCCATAAGCGCTACAGAATCGCCCATATATTCCTCTTCAGAAAGATGAAAGGTGTCTATCATGATAGACAGATCTTCAGCGTCTTTTTCTGATTCCTCCCCGAGTCGAATGACAATCCCTTCTTTCTCTTCCTTGTCAAGCCAGCCAAATGTCGGAGATTTGAATTTGACTTTTCCGATAATTCTGGCCCGATAAAACTGTCTGAGCAAAAAAGAAGGTTCATCGAAATTCAAAATATCAGAAGCCACACCTATGATCGGATACTGTTCAGTCCATGCGTCCAGATTAAATCGAAGCAACGTACACCATGATCCGCGTCTGGAGACCACCGGAAGGAGCGGAATTCCTGACGGCGTTATTGAATACTCGTAAGTCTCATAACCTTTTCGTTGAATACTTTGAGCAGAAATCAGAACATAGCCAAGTCTGGCAAGCTGTTTTGATGTGGCACATTTTAATGATTCATACAGTTCCTTTGCACAAGCATCTTCTTCATCTACTGCTTTCACGAAACGAGCCAACTGTTCCTCATAGTCTTTGTCTGTCATCACTTTCCCATCTGGACGGTAAAACCCGAGGTACTTAACAGCGTACTCATTACCCTTTGCGGCGGCCTTTTCCAAATAGGCAATACCTTTCTCATAATCTCTCTGGCAAAAGAGTCCCTGGCACAAAATATTCCCAACGACCGTGCAGGCAGTATCATCCTCCAAATCAGCTGCTATGATCAGCCATTCGATTCCGCGCCTATAGTCCGGTTGCTTTTTACGCGCAAAGCTCCACGGGAACAGTTGCCCTCCCTGATGAACTGCTTCTGATAGATTGGACATATCCACAGGATGGAATTCACCGGACAGATACATCCTGGCTATCAGAATCATAGAATCTGCATCCTTTCGTTTTGCAGCTCTCCGATAGTACCGATATGCCTCTTCCAGTTGACCTGCCTTTTCCAGAATCTGACCTTTCTTCCGAAGATTGGTATTCTTTTTTTGGATCAATTGTTCAAACAGGTTCAAGATATATTCCCCTTGTTCTCATTGATGTATGTGTAAAACAAGCCGTTAAAAATTCACTGCTTTATTTCAACAAATTCTGCCTGAATCGTTTTTGCAAAGTCTTCAATTGCTTTCCCAGGAATCCCCTCGATATATTTAATAGAACTCTCGTATATAGATGTGTCAATCACAACATTCGTCATTTCAAACAGAGGTCTGGAACTCCATCTGTACCTGAATGCTTCTCTGTCGCTGATGATTCTTTTTATCGGAGCAGTGAACACCAGTTTCTCCAGTTTTCTGCATCCTGCAAAAGCGCCCTTATGAAACTCAATATCTTCACTTCTTATCTCTATCGATTCAATATTGGAACATCTATAAAAACATGTTTCACATATCGAAGTTATTCCTTCATAAATAACAACTTTATCTATTAGCATTCGAATATTGTTAAATGGTGGTTTCCACAAAGAATCACTCATCGGTCCCGTTCCCTTAATACTCAAAACACCATCGTCCAAAGACCAAAATGCATTAGCACCACATTGTCCGCTGGTTAAATCAGGCGTCGGAGAAGGAACTGGGGTTGGAGTAGCAACGGATGTTACAGCAGGAGTTTCTGTCGCAATTGGGATCGCTTGAGCATCTGGTTTCCGGGCTCCGCAATGGGTGCAGAAATTGGTATTGTTCGCTGTTCCGCATGCCGGACAAGTCCATGAGATTTCTTTCGGTGTTCCACAGTTGGTACAGAAGTTCTGAGTATTACTTTCTCCGCATACGGAACAGATCCACCTGATGACACGCTCCGCACCGCACTGGCCGCAAAAGTTCCCGGTACTCTCTTTCCCACAGCTTTCGCATACCCATTCTTCTGCTTGAGCGAATCCAGCACTTAGAAGGTAAGCCATGACCATCAGAATCGACAATGTGCGTTTCATACATACCTTGCCTTTTTTATCGTTCATATTTTGTTCCGTGACAGCGCGGACAAGTAATCTCGCCTAAGCGATGGCATTTGGTACAGGTTATCTGGGTTTCTCCTTTTTTGCCACCAATGGCGGAATTGTCATACTCAATGCGATATCCCCTGCCATCGCACTGTGGGCAGGCGATGACACCTTTGCCATGACATTTGACACATTTAACAACCGGCTTGGGAGTTGGCCCAGGTGTCGGTGTAATATCCGAAGGAGTAGAAGAAACGACAGGAGGAGCCGGATGAATTGCATCTGAATCCGGCAACCATTCCCCTTCATTCCTGTCTGAACCGCCGTAACTCAATTCTGGTGAAAAGCGAACCGTCACACTGCTGTGATCACGATTCCCTCCTTTTGTAATTGATACCAGAAGATTATACTCTTCTCCATATTTCTTCTTATCGCCAACCATAAGCGGCGAGGCATTCGTAATGCCGACATAGTAATAATAATACTTGCTATAGCTTGTATCCCATATAACTTCCTCGGTGTGATCTACCTCTACGAAGTCATATTTGTTTTCGATTGCCTTCAGAAAATCTTCGATATCATCATCATCTATAGAGCCATCGTAGTAATCATATGTATAGAACCAATGATGACTGTTATTATCTGTACTCCGCTGTTCCCTCTTTTGCCCCAGAAGAAGCGGGCGAATCGTCACATAATCCCCCAAATCCGGAATGTCGCATTCGTCCTGGGGTTCAGGTGTTGCCGTAGGTTTGGGAGTGGGTTCGGGCGCTTGTGTAACAACTGGCTCAGAATCAGTGTTTGGATGTATTCCCGCAACAAAGGATATTAATTCATTAACAGCATGTCCCGCCACCGAAAAGCCGATAACCTGGTCGACAATTATATCATCTTCCCAGTCATCAGATAGATCTATTGGATATTCATAATAGAAAGAGCATGCATCATCAATATACGCCTTGGAAGACTCACTTTTCTTGTTCAATTCATCAACCCACTTCTGAACTGCCTCCATGTCTTCTTCAGAAAACACATCGTCCTTACGGAACTTGAGGAGCAGCGTATGACCATGAAGCTGATATTCTACCGCCATTTCCTGATCATAAGCATTATACTTTCCTTCAAAACACTTTCCGATTTCCTCTGTTTCACCGTCTTTTGTTACAGTAATCAGATAAACTTCGTAATCTGAAAAAAGGTTGACGATGAACTCATCCATATTTGCAGATATCGCATTATAATCCAGACGCTCTTTGTCGTCGTTTTCTTCGCTGCTCATCTCCGGCTTCTTCGTTCCGCAATTAGTACAAAAAGGCGTTGTGTTCATCTGATTGCAGTTGGGGCAGGTCCAAACATCCGGTCTCGCCGTTCCGCACTGCCCGCAAAAATTCCCAGTGTTCTCCTGGGCACAGGTTGGGCAAATCCAGCTTTCAGCCATGGATGGTACGATAGCGACAATAATCATTACAATCAGGAAAACAGCTAAGCTTCGTTTCATGTGGATTTCCTCCTCATCTTCATTCAAATTTCACGGTTTTCAGAATGCTGTACATTTCTCGCATCAGGTTATCATCCAAACTGATTGTGATTTGGTTAGGTCTGACAACAAAGATACACTGACTACATCAGAAAGAATGGTTGGCTTAGATCTATTTCCCGGGTCATATAGCGATCATATGCGGAAAGAACCTCCTCTCGCACGTTGTCGATTCCACAGCGTTGATATTTGTCGCATGCAGCAGAAACATCGTGCAACAACTCAATCTCGTATAGATAGCGTTTTGTGTATGCATCCTTATCTGTGCCGCATGCAATTCTCTTGTAAAGAGGAACAACGGCATCCTGATATGCATTGACAAACAGGGATGTTTCGACTTTGCCCTTCAGGTACCCGCCTATCATGTTGAACATGTTGGACATCATCAGGGGCATATATTTGATACGCTTTTCATATTCTGGGTAATTATCCCGAAACAGTTTATTTCCTCGCCATTTCAGTGCCTCTTTCAGGTCAGCATCAAATTTTGCCCCGCCTGCCTTTGGATGCTTTTGAGTGCCGGGAATAGGCTGAAGGCAATTATCGCACAGGCTCACTTCATATTCTGACTCCCAGCCAAATCCTCCATGGTCGCAGGTTTCATTGATCAGCTGTTCTGCAATCAGTACATTGTCGGACGCGCGAGTAATCGTGATCGGTTCGTGGCACGTCCACCCGGAAATCCCGACAAACTGCAGTGTGCTTCCCCGATAAGTTCCAGTCAGATCAGGTTTGATCAAAGTTCTGAGATCCGGATGCTCCTTCGTATACTGATCAAGGTCGCTTATGAACAGATGATAACGTAGCAGCCAGAAATTCGCTGCTTCCTGAAAAACAGACCCTTCCGTTTTTGCCAGCACACTGTACATTTCTGAAAACTTCAGCATGCTGCCGCTGTTGCCCCTGGCACAAGAACGAGAGAGTACATCATAATAGCGGTGTTTCATTGCCTTCTCGCGCAAAGGCTTGTCAATAAAGAGTTTATAACTTCCCGTGATGAAGTATGATGGGGTGATTTCATTCATCGCGTCAGCCTTCATAGCGCCTCCTGTCTTCATCATTCACAGGCTTATCGTCATCAGGTATCAAAGCAACTATGTATTCCTGATAAAATGATTTCCTGTTATCACATCGGTTCTTTGAACCTATTGATGCTATGAATCATATGTCCTCTCGAATCGCTTTAGTCTGCTGAATTTGATGGCGGCATGATATCACAGAAAGAAAGGTTTGTAAAGTGGATCACATTGATAGAAGCAACAGAGTCATCTCAGATTGTTTTTAATCCGACGGCTTCGCAGCGTCGTCCAGGCTTATTGTTCTTCCCAGTCATCATGATTCTTCAAACAGTGTTTCCAGAGGAACCGCCAGCTGATTGGGAATAATCGGCCGATCAAGCCAGTGAGTGTCGGAAAAGTCCACGCATTGCAGGAAAGCCGCCCTGACATATTTCATTCTGTCTGTCACCTGTCCATTTTCTTCCACTTTGATATACAGACCCTCCATCATGCCCGATAGATCTGTATCGCTGCAGTTCTTCTCCGGATCCAGACCCAGTTTCTCCGCTGCTTCGTACAGGTTCTGCCGCTGATTCCCGGTGATGTAGCCAGAAGGCCCCAGCAGCTTCAGAATATCCTCTTTTTTCGTGTAACAACCTTCTCCCAGCACCGGAACCGAAACCACCGGAATACTTCTCAGCATTTCATGCCGGGCCGACGTATCCAGAAAAATGCCTGTCTCCCGGTCCAGGATATCAAATTCCAGGAAGTAATGGGGAAGGGCGTCGTAAAACACCGTATGCTTCGCATAAACCCATTCCCCATACATGATATATCTGGTTCCGAGTGCTTCATAGAAAGCGTCTCTGTGCGCCACAGCCCATTTCTTCATCAGGTTGTAATGGCGTTCCCGATATCCGCCAGTCAGATAATGCCCCCGGCTCTGTAGCAAAAGTTCCCCGTTTTCATCGAAGGAAACCGCGGAATTGGCCCCATCACATTTCTCTTCAATGACCAGATGCCTGTTTTTGATCGCGTCAAAAGGAATCTGGCTCAGATCCTCATCCCCAGGTTGCAGACGGGAACCCTCGATATGCGGTGTCCGCGGATATTTCCTGATCTTTTCCGCCATGTTCATTTCCCCCTTCACGTGCAGATCTATTCCGCTTTCCGGGCTTCCTCCGGCATCGGCAGGAACATCTTTTCCGGTTTCTTTTCGACTGTCTTTCCTTGCGATTCAGCTTTCCTGCTCCGGTTTGCTCTTCAGGATATCTCTTGTTTCCATCAGTGCAAAGCCCAGCAGGTTCTCCCCTTTCCATTCATTGGGATTACTGATCCTCGGATCATCAATGCCAAGTTTAACACCCCAGATATCGTCAAAAGGACTCCCTTCCACAAGAATGCTTTCCCCTGTTCCTTCCAGGAATGCATATAACTCAGGATTCTGTGAAAACTTGGCCAGATTTCCGCGCAACACAACTCCATATTTGTTCTGATCCCAGCGTTCCGCGTCAAAATTCTGTACTTCACGTCCCAGTGCTTTATAATCCCGGGGATCCTCAGCATTCATAATTTTATCATATGTTTGCTCATCGCCCATCAGCAGTGCTTTCTGAGCCATCATGAACTGCTCTGCCGTATGGTAACGGACCCCATCCACTTCAAACCAGCAGTCATACCATTGACTGAAACAGGATTTCGTTATTTTTTTCGGATTGGGCGTATGTCCCCAAAAAGCAATAATGTTCATCTTTTCACCGGCGTTGTACCGATTGATCATGTTTTGTCTGTTATACTTCATTTTCCTCATCCTTTCCTGTGCTCATCGCGTATTTTCATAAGAATCAGGCCCAAACGGTTTTCTCCAACCCATGTGATTGAATGAACACCCCAATATGAATCTTTCTTTCCGCCATTCACCAGATACCGATTTCCTGTTTCCATCAACTTTTCCATCAGGTCATGTCGCTGGCTGAATTTCTGCCGTACAATCTCTTCCATGACCGAATCCTGATTCTTCACCCATTCGGAATTTCCCGGAAACGCAGCGTATTTCTGCTTCGCTTTTTCCGGCTTCATACTGGAAATTCTCTTCTTTTCTGCCAGATCTTCGTATCTTGAAGCCAGAAATGCTGATTCTGCGCATGGGTAGGAAATACCCTCAAACGTCATTTCAGCCGGAAAAGCATTTGAAAGAAAATCATATTCATCCCTGAACTGAAGAATTTCTTCAGGATAGTTTTCTGCTTTCAGTTCCTTCAATATTGTGACAACACTGGGGTGGAGCATTTCTGCAACTGCATCCACATGAAAAATGTGTTCTCTGATCCTGGTTGAACTGATACCGTCAATTTCTTCCGGAGACTTCACCGGGATGAAAGCATTCCTGCAAGCAGAAAGATGTTCATACGCATCCATCTCTTCCGTTGCACGTTTGCAATCCCGGGAAAAAAGAATGCAGGAAAACCGATCGAAAAAATCACTTTTCCAGGCAATATGATCCAGGAGATCCAGCTTATCAGTTCCGGCTACGTAATAAATCCTGGCATCGGGAAATTGTTTCTGTATCCCTTTCATGATCCCCGCATCATCAGAAAACGCATCATTCATATTGTCTGTGCAAAGCCGAATCCTTTGATCAGACGCAATCATCGCCGAAAGCATTCTGATCCGCAATTCATCCGAAAGGCACAGATGACTTTGCCCGGCCTTCACCATTTTTCTTTTCAGGTATGGAAAACTGACCGGAACAAAAAATCCTCTCTGAGCCTGGACAGCGTCAAGCGCTGTCTGCATCATCTTCAAATGCGCTATCGTCGGCGGATTAAAGGATCCGCCCATCACTACAACACTGTTCATCTTACCCTCCTGTAAAATAGCATCAAGCCCGTAGTATTCCTTCATTTCACCCCCTTCCCGCCCAGAGATATCTGAGCAGTTTTTCTCTCTGCCCGGCATGATCATAGCGTGCAGGCAGAACTGTTATTGCAGCTTATATCCGCCGCTTTATGTACAGATCCATTCCACTTTCCGGGCTTCTTCCGGCATCGGTAGGGACATCTTTCCCAGCATTTTTTCAACTTCCTTTTCCGGCACCTCAGCTTCCCTGTTCCGGTTTCTCTTCTGCCGGATCTGCCAGTCAGTTTCCAGGTATACGATCCGGACGTTTGCCCCATACCTTTCAAAAAGATTGACCCATTTCTTTCTTGTTTCCTTTGTCAGGTTTGTCGCGTTCAGGATAAAAGGCTGTCTGATCCGAAGCTGTTCCCTGGCCCGTTCCTGAGCAAGGCGGATGACTGGTCCCTGCTCTTCCTCCGGCCCGATCCGCAGCTCTTTCCGAATCCCATCCAGGGAAATCACCGGACAATCCGGTGCCTGATGCTGAATCCAGTAGTCTTTCCCGGTTCCCGGCAGACCGGACATCAGGATCACTTCGCCCCAGGTATCATCAAACAGACTTTGATCCGGCTGAACGTTCCTTCCGTTCAGGTATGCATGCTTCGTATAATCATCCTGAAAAAGATACGAACCGTCCAGACAACCGCATTCTTCCGCCGTCATCCGGCTCAGCCGGATCTGCGTCAGTCCTTCCGGAACATCATCCGCGATCCTGCCTTTCATATCCGCCTCGGCAAGCATTCCCAACAGTTTCCACGAAAAATCAGGAAGCAATTCACCAACTGACGCAATCCGCCGAGCTTCCCGCCCCGGTTCTTCCTGCTTTATCAGGTGAAGCGGCCGCATGTGATACTGGATCAGAGTGCAAATCGTTTCACGGAACCGAATTGACTCCGGCGTCCCGCCCAGTCCTTTATTCCGACAGAGAAACTCCCGGACAATATGACTTCCGACGGAAGCATGATGCGGGGAAATCCATTTGCCATTTTCCTTTCGGGTAGTTTTTACCTTCCCCAGATCGTGCAGCAGCGCAGCCAGGAACAGTTCCGTTCTCTGCCTGTCCGGCAGTCCGAAAAAATCACAGTTCCGGATCAGTTCTCCGCATACCATCCCGGTATGTGTATATACATCGTTTTCCCCATGAAACTCCGGATTTTGCGGCGTCGTACTCATTTCAGTGAAAGGAAGTCCCTCAAAAAACGATTCTGTCCGCGGCCAATCAACGGTATCGGAAGGCGAACAGGGAATACCGTCTTCAAGCCAGTCTGCCCATTCCATTTCTCGCGCCTCCTTTTCCCACATTTCAGACAGCCGCCGTCATAAACAGATGTCCTTCCACACCGTCAAAATGCAGCTTTGTACATCCAGCCGTTTCAAACAACCCTGTCAACCTGTCCTTGGTCAGCAGGTGGATATGTTCCGGATTGTTGTCTGGTTTGGATGGCACCGTCACAACGACAAACTGTTTTGCCATTCTCACCGCCGATGCTATCGCCCTCTGCACATCCGGAATATGTTCCAGCACCTCCAGCAGGCTGACCACATCAAAGCTCTGATCCGGAAACGGCTGTTCACACAGATCCTTCTGTTCCGCGTGGAGTTGTTGAAACCCGCCGGCCGCCAGATCATTCAGAAACTGAACTCGTTTCTCCAGCAGATCAATGGAAGTCACCTGTACCCAGGGAAATTCCTTCATAAACGGAATCAGGAACACGCCGCGTCCGCTTCCCACATCCAGCATGGTATCGAAGGAAACCGAACGCAAAAAACCCATCGTCCGTCGCGTCCTGGCCAGTATTTGCGTCGTTTTCTTGAAAGGGTAAATCTTCAGACCCGCCTCTCGACCCATCATAAACAGCTGCTCGCATTCTTCATCTGAGCATGTATCTGCTGTCAGCTTCTGAAATTTCTCCGGCAATACCGGGACCCCTGTCCGTTTTCCATAGCCGAGAATCCATGCGGCTGCCGTCCTGAGGTCATAGCGTTCCTCCAATTCATTGACTGCCGTAGCCATGATCCTGATCACCTCCATCCCTTTCCTGATGTTTCCGGTACTTCCCGCAGCGCTGAAAATATCACAAAGTTCATCCGATCATTGCAATATGATTCCGAACAGCGTCTATAATTCATGCTTATTCTTTGCAAGATCGTATCATGCCGGATCGTTTTTTTCAATCCATATCCAAATCCATCTTTATCCTTTCTGCAAACCGAAAAATATCTTTCCTTTACCCCCGTGTCCATGATATACTTTTTCAAACCATCGTTACAAACTGGGGGGAATATCCAGTGAATCATCCTGATCAGCATCATATGACAGAAATTATGTTCCGGGAAGCTACGGACGGATCCCTGACTCTGGAAGAAGCCCGCAGGAAGCTTCACGCAGACGCTTATCTTCGTACTGCCGCTGAAACCCTGGCAAAATATTGCGGGGTGAAAGAAGACGATCCCACACTGCTCCGGAAAACAGTGACGGATCTTCTTCTGGCAAGCGATCCATCCGCAAAAAAGGACTCTGTGGAACGCAAAGTGCGTTCCTGGATCAATGACCGGATTCAGCTCATCAGCCGGAAAAGCGCGCTGCAGTTGGCTTTTGCCCTGAAGCTGTCCGTAAAAGACGCAGAAGAAATGCTCTGGCGCCTGTGCGGAGAAGGATTCCATTGGCGGGATCCGGAAGATATTATCTGGCTCTTTGCATTGGATCATCAAATGACATATATGGATGCCTGTGCCCTGTCATCCCGAATGGTTCCTGTTTACCAGCTGCCAAATGAGCTGCCTGTCGATCAGGAAACCATGACTGAAAACATCCGCAGGGAAGTAATTCAGTTAAGAACGGAGGCAGATCTGGAAGCTTTCCTGAAAGAATCCGCTCCACGCCTCGGAGCTCTTCATAATACCGCCTACCATTTATTCACCGAATTTTTGGAACTTCTGAAATCTTCGGATGTCGATGATTTGCTTCCCGGGGAAGAGAAAATGACCGCTGGGGAAATCGTTACCACATATCTGTATAATCATCTGATTCCCCGTGCAAAAAAGGAAAAAAGCGGCAAGCGCTCCGATGAATCCCTGGTGAAGGACGCCATCCAACGGGATATTCAGCAGAACTGGCCGGATGAGTTTGCTCTGGCCCGCATGGCCAGCCGGGAGACAGATGTGACCCGCAAAGTCCTGATCCTTCTGTTTCTTGCCTGTGACGGCGGAGAAACAGCCTACGGGGAATTCTCTGATGAAGATACGGAAGATCTGTTCGAGGATACATATGCCAGGCTCAACAGTATGCTGGCAGACTGTGGATTTTCTCCTCTGGATTCCCGGATTCCCTTTGACTGGATGGTTTTGTACTGCCTGGTCGCGGATGATCTGACCAGTATTGATGAAAACATCCCCAATTTTCTCTCTGTCATTTTCCAGCCTTCCGAAGACGAGAAAGAATGATCCGCCGGCCATCGGAGACCATTTACAACCATAGGATTATCCCCATGATATCCTGATCCTGACCTGCAAAGCAACAGGTCCAATGCTGCAAAAGGACAGGAGTGATGAAATAAAGTGGATCATCGGAAAGCGCTATCAGAGGGTACATTTCTGCCATTTTCCGGGTTCTCTTGTAGAGTCGGGAAAGAAATCGGCCGAGGTTCAAATGCCCTCGTATATGAAGGTGATTATCAGGATGCTCTGAATCCTGATCAGATTCACCATGTTCTCATTAAAGAACTTTTTCCGCTGGACTCCCAGGGAAACATTTTCCGCCAGGAAGACGGATCCATTCAGGTCGAACCTGATGGCATTGAAACATTTCTGTTGCATCGCAGCAGCTTTGAAGCCGGCAACAGAGCACACCTGAAACTGCTTGAAACATGTCCTGAACAAATCGGAGCTAATCTGAATTCGTTTTCCTTTCATGGGACACTTTACACCCTGCTGGGCATCAGCGGCGGAGAAAGTCTGGAGAAGCTCCAAAAGCAGCCTGCCCGTTCCCTTCGCGCCTGTGCCGTTCGGATGCTGACAATTCTGGATTCTCTGACGGCTTTCCACGAGAACGGTCTTCTGCATCTGGATATTGCACCGGACAACATCCTGATTCTGGGCAGCGGGCGCAGGGAACGCGCCATGCTTATTGATTATAACAGCGCCATGTCTGCGGAGCTGAATCCGCAGGATGATTCTTTCGTTTTCAGTATCAAGCAGGGCTATACTGCGCCGGAAATCCGATCCGGACAATTCAGACGCATCAGCTTTTCTTCCGATCTGTATTCAGTAACCGCTGTTTTCTATCGTCTTCTGACAGGAGCCCCTCTCACTGGATTCCAAATGATCCGTTCTGCACCGCCGGACGTATCTGAATGTCCCTGCATGAAAGAAGAACCTGATACGGTCAAAGTCTGGGTTCAGGAAATCCTTCGCCGGGGATTACGGACAGTTCCCTCCCGTCGCTACCAGAGTATCGAACAAATGCGGCAGGATCTGGAAGAACTGATCGACCGGATTGACGGCATCGGCATCACCCACTGGGCGCTGTGGGAAGCCGGACGAAAGCAGACTTTACGGATGATACGGGACAATCCTTCGCTGGATTTCCTACGGGACTCCGCAAGCCTCTTCCCGGCTATGGTCTCAGACGGCACCCAATCTTATGCCGCAGAGGAATTCCTCAGGAACGCCAAGGAAAACTGCATGCTCCTGGCCGGCGGCGGGATGGGAAAAACCACAGCACTGCTCCATCTGACATTTGCTGGGGAAGGCCAATACTCCCCAAACCGTCCCGCTGTCATGTACCTATCTCTTTTCGGCTGGCAGGCAGATGAGAGATCCTTTATCCTGAACCGGCTTTTGGACGGACTGCATTTTCGTTCTGACACTCACACCTTTGAAGATGCCCGAAAGGCACTCCGGGAAGTGCTGGATCAACCGCTGAAAAACCCCAGCGGACAAAGTCCCGCGCTATTGCTTCTGCTGGACGGACTCAATGAACTGAGCGGAGACATCAAACCTCTTCTGGACGAAATCCGGGAACTCTCAACCTTGCAGGGTATCCGACTGGTTGTTGCCAGCAGGACAGAAGAGACTTCTCTTCCTTTCATTCCGCTTCATCTGACCGAACTGTCGGATGAGGCTATCCATACAGCCATCGAAAAAGCAGGTCTGCTCTTTCCTGAATCAGTTTCTCTTCAAAACCTGCTTCGAACTCCTCTGATGCTCTCCATGTATCTCCGTGCTGGTCAGGCCGGAAGACACTCTCAGCAGCTCGCATCCGCAGACGATCTTTTGCATGCTTATTTTTCCTCGCTAAAAGAAAAAGCTGTTCAGGATCTTCCGGAAGAAACAGGACAGCGCTGGCAAACTGAAGCTGCCATGGAACTTGTGCTGCCGGCCATCGCTAATGAGATGGTCAGACGACGCCGGGCACTGACGGATCAGGAGCTTCTTCCGATCGTCGAAAAATGTTATGTCCTCCTGAACGGACATCTGTCCCGACGTTTCTTCCCTCAATGGATCGGGCGCACAACAGCCATTCGCGGCAGCGCCAGGAATGGGGAAGAATGGTATGGCCAAATCGTCCATCATTTGCTGTGGAAGCAACTGGGACTTCTGATCCGGGATGATCAGGAACGTTATCTGGTATCACACCAGATGATATCAGACTACCTGCTGGATCGTGAAAAAGAAAACCGTCAGAAAGTCCGCCGATATCACGGCGTCCGATCCCTGCTTGCCGCTCTGTGTGTATGCCTTGTACTCTGTACAGGAATCCTGGTCTGGAAGAATTACCTTGCGCCTCAACCATACAAGGAGGCCTACGCAGAAAATATCATGTCCCGGATTGGCCGAGCATATGTTAGTGCCGGCCAGCAATATGAGTCACTGGCTGATCTGACAGACGCCGCTCTGTACCATCCGGAATCCTTCCCAGCGGAACTCATGCTTTTTCATCAGGCTTATCCGGCAGAAGAAATCTCGTCCGAGCAGTCCCTGCTTTACCTTTCTGCCATGCTGGAGACCGGACAGGTTATGCCATGGTCCGGAAAACCCATGGATGAAAAAGCCTGCCGGAAGTTGTTCACCCTTGCAGAATCCCGAAAAGAGGAATATGACAGATTCGCAGCCATACTGGAATTCGTCATGACTGATGATTCTGCCTTCCGGCAATATGGGTCCGAATATCCGCAATTGCTGCACGATCTTCTGGAAACAGACGCAGAGATCACCGCAGAACTGTTCCTGGCTGTCTGCAAACCTCACCTGACAGGTAAATATGCCGGTCACTCCCTGTATGCCGAATCCTTCAGTTCTCTGATAGCTTCCGCACCGCGCCAGAATAAACATCTGGAAGGGAAAGATGATGAACAGGCCTGGGAAAGGACCACCCAGCTGGAAGGCGAGAGACATGATCAGCGAAGCAAACTGTACTCGTGCGGTGCGTTCCATGCCACCCCATAAACCCTCTTTGGCTTCAAGCACAAACAAAAAAGGAGAGACCTGAATATGAAAAAAAGGATTCATGCCGCCATCCTGATGATCGTATTTCTGCTGGTATGCATCCTGTCCCCGATTCCAGCATCCGCAGAATCAGATCAGGACGCAACCAGCCGACTGCTGAACGATCTGATCGGTTATCTCTATCAGGAAGAAATCCTCTATGGAGATCTTCAGTGGGCTCTGGATGCCTTTGAACGCTTTGACCGGGAAAGAAGCTGGGAAAACCTCCTGCAGGCCCGGGCAGAATTGTCCATTGCACGGCAGGATATTGCAAACCGAAAAATCGATGACCCCACCCTGACAGCGGAAGATCATATGCTGTTTCTGGATGCCGGCATCGATTTCAGTTTTTTGGAAAATTCAAAGCAAAACCTTCAGAAAGAAGTAACCACTTACCTGAACACCTGTTCAAATCTGCAAACCCATATCATACTGAGTATATTCCTTGAAGAAGACTGGAAGATCGCCATGCAGCATGTTAACGTGATCAGGCAAATCACGGAATGCCATCTCCAGTACCAGGCAAACCAGACAGACTGGATTCTCATGAAAATCGGTCGTCCGGAAGTAACAAAAGCGTTCAATGAACTGCTTGAAGAATACTGCCCCCTGATTCATGCACATCAGGCAATGTCTCCCGCAACCCCGGAAGAAAACGAAGCTTCCTCAGACGCCATCCTGCGGCAGCTTTCAGAACTGGATTTGGAAATCCGAAAAGTCACCGGAGCCCAGCAGGACAGATTTAATTGGTTATACGAGATCATTGACGCCGGTAACTGGGAACAGCTCAGCGAAGACCTTGTCACCATTTCGGACACACCGCCTCTTCTCCTTCTCCCTGAGCAGTACAGTGCCAGTACAAATTTTCAGTATTTCTGGACTGAGAACGGCGAGATTGTTTCCAGCCCCATGCCGGGATCAGATCCCGAAAAAAAACCGGATGTCTGCCGTGTCACCCTGAAAGATATCTCTTTACAGGATGTCCGGAATTATCAGCAGTTGTTGTCCAATATTGGTCTGGATCCTCTCAGCGACAGTGAAGAAGACGGCAACCTGAAGCTGATGTATTCACATTATGGCAGTTCCTTTTCCATCAGATGGAAAGATCATACCATGACAATTCTGATGTTTGAAAATCCGGTCCTTCTGATTCCCACCTGGTATTTCCTGACCATTATGCATATGAATTCCAATGAACGATGATCCTGTTCTTCTCTTCTTTTTCAAAATCTTATGCTTTCCCTATCCGGAAAAGCATCTCTTCGCTGACCAGTTCCATCAGATAGTTATTGTGATACCGGGAATCTCTGCTTTTGTATTCCGTTTGAAAGCGATCTGATAACTCTTTGATCTCCCCTTTGTTTTCCTCGACTGGGAACCTGTCCAGAAGATCATTGACAGCCATCTGAAGCAGCTGCCGGATCTGACTGCTCACTTCCGCTATCTGCTCCAGCTGCAGAAACTTTGACCGTCTCCGATCCGCATTAAGCTCATCCCTGATCTGTTTCGGAAACAGGCCATCTGCAAGCACCGCCAGGCTGTGAAAAATCGCCGCCAACTGATCCGTATGATCCACGCTGAACAGGTTCATCTGAATCCGGATCGCATTAAAACGTGCCAGGACAGAATCGGTCGGAAGATAAGACAGATGCTGTCCCTTTTCATAACCTTCCAGAAAACGGATAAACCGTCTGATCCTTTCCGGTTCCGTTTGCGGAAACCAGTGCATTTCCGCTTCCAGACGGGTCTGTGGATGCAGAAGGGCTGTCAGTGCCTTCCTGCTCAGCGCATCATCTCCAAACAAAGCCATATCTCCCTGCTTTCGGATCAGATCTTCCCGCGTATCCCATGGGGATGCATCCAGCACCCAGAACGGATTCTTTTTCAGCTCTTCCAGCCATTCCACCATGTTTCACCTCCATGACCGCCAAACGGTATCCAGCTGATCCTGTACCCAACTGTCGTCAAAGCTTCCGGAAAGCCCCAATTGATTGAATGTGGCACCGCTTTTATCCTCTTTCCGCCAGTCCACAGTCAGGCTGTGGTTCCTGCTCCCTTCTCTGCGACTTGCAACCCGGGTTGCCGCCGCATCCGGATACTCCCAAAGCCAGATCGTCTGTTCTGCTGTAAAAGTAGGCAAAGAAGATGTCGTTATTATCGATTTCTCGTGGTAGGTTTTTTTATTGTATGTTCCTTTCTGTTTTGCAACCATTTCGTCCACATAATCTTTCATGGTGGATGTATAGAGCACAGAGCCCGAATGGGAATAAGTTGAATCCGCCAGAAGAATACATGTACAGTCATCCAGCGATTCCGGCCGCCTGTCCTCCGGAAGCTGCTGCCAGTAAACAGGCATCAGCCGAAGCGAAAAACATTTTTCATCAGATCGATCATGAAAATCAGTGCTTTTTTTAAAGCCCTCTATCCGAAGGCTATATGAATGCTCTTCCCGGACAAGCACCAGCGGTCTGGCCGGGTCCAGGGTTTCTTCCTGCCCGGCGGAAAACTCCGGAATCTGCAATCCTCTGACTTCAATGCCATCTGGGTAAACCCGTGCCGGATCAATTCCTTTTTCATCCAGAAGCTTCCAGTACTTCAGCTGTTGATCGATTCCGGAAAATGCCTTTCCTTGCCTGGCGATCTCCTTCAGAAGTGTTTCCTGTTCCTCTTCGGATGCCCCCTGCCATTGCGCAAGCAAGGCTTTGCTCTCCTCATCCACCTGCTGCAGGGAAAGCTGCTTTACTTTCCGGAGCACCCATTCTTCTTCCCCGGCCTGCTGATATGCGGATATCGCCTCGCGCGTCATGCCTTCCATTTCCAGTTGTTTCCCCAGTTCGCCGTAGAGCCATTCTCTCGTGATTTTCTTTGAAACCAGTACGTCCTGATCCGCGTACTCGTACAAATCCAGTGCTTCCCGGTATTTTTCTCCGGCTGCCAGTTCCTCCACCCATGAGGTATACAGCTTGCTGACGATGAGTTCTGTATCCGGCAGCTGTTTCCAGAGATCAATGGCTTTTTGCCATTCTTTTTCCGATGCCAGTGATTCCGCGTAGGTTGCCTGGACTTCGTCTGCCCGTACCTGATTCCCGGCCCTGCGGAAAACCTGAATCGCTTTCTCCCATTCTTCGTTCCTGACAAGATTCTCCGCCCATTCATTCCGAAGGCTGACCAATTCTGTAGCGGCTGCTTCCACAACCTCCCCATTCGCAAACACGGCGATTCCGCTCAAACCGGAATAGGTTTGCTCCGCCTGCTCGTACGCCTTTGACTGCGCATATGCCCTTGCCTGCTCCAACCGTTTCGGTTGAATCAGATTACGGAAGAATAAGCCCTGTATCACGATGACGGCGACACATGCAACAGCGATCAGTTCCCTGGTCCTTTGTTTCCTTTTTCTTTGACGGGCCTCCTTTTCCTCCAGTTCCAAGCGCTGACGTATCAGCTTTTCCTTTCTGTCCCGCACGAATGCCAGTGGTTCCTGAACGCCTGAGTATTCCATCAGTTTTTCCAGGCTATTTTCAATCTCTGTCAGCCTGTCTTCATTTGTCTCTGTTTCCGCGCGCCCCCTCAGTCTGGCTATTTCCTTTTCCGCCTCGAGCCTTTCACGCTTCTGTGTCAGTTTATCAATCCATTCCTGAACCGCGGTGCTTTCCGGCAAATCCTGCAATTTGGCAATCGTTCCGGATATTTCACCAATACTCCGGTCGTTCTCCCATACTTCCTCTGCAGTCCGGATCACCTCATGCCAATGCTTTTCCGCTTCATATTTCCGGGCTTTAACTTCCTCCAGTTTTTTCTCATTGCCCAGCAGGCAAAGCCAATCCATGGCCCAGCTTTTCTTCCACAATCGGTCGGCCGCCTCTGTCAGCGGAACCCACCACTCCAGATCATCGGGGGTTATCAGCCTGCTCTGTAAAGCTGTATTCTGCTGGTAACAGTACCCGCACTCCACCCTGCCCATTGTGGAAGGGACATAGACAGGCCTTCCGCATTTTTCGCATTGGATGAGCATTCGTTCACCTCATTGAAATCCGATCGTCCTCCTGGAAGTACGATCCTGATCCTGCTTTCTCAATTCCCCGTATGCCTGCTGCAGCAGTTCGTCATCAATCCGGTCCTTCTCCTGGACCACTGCCAGCCTTCCGGCTTCCTTCACCACAAAAACAACATCCGATACAGGACATCCTTCCAGTTTTCGTGCAATCCTTCCCAAATCCAGATCCTTTTTCTTCGGAATATCCTTCAGCAAAGAGGTCATCAGAGAGATCAGCTCCTCCTCCGAAGGCATCTCCACTTTCAAAACATGGTCAAACCTTCCTTTTCTCCGGATCGCCTGATCGATCTGGTCCGGCATATTCGTCATTCCGAAAAGCAGCACCTTCTTTTCCGGAAGCTCCGGCAATATCCGGAGAAATTCAGCCATTTCCTCCATACGATACCAGTTCCCTGAACCGGAATCCCGGGAAGAAAGATATGCCTCCATCTCATCCATGATTACGATGGACGGCGCGTTTTCCATTGCCTGCTTAAAAAGATCCGAAATCAGGCGGCTTGTTTCATGGATATACTTGGACGCAATACTTTCTGAATTTACCGCATAGCTTGGCCAGCCCAGATATTCTGTCAGTTTTTCCACAGCATATGTTTTCCCGCATCCCGGAGGCCCCACCAGCAGAGTCGGACCGGGGAAGAAAATGCCCATACGCCGGTATGCTTCTTCCCGCTCTATCACATCAATAATCCGTTCCCGAAAAAAACGCTCCAGCTCTTTTCTGCCCGGCAGGGTAAAGGGTTCTTCTTTCCGGGGTTTCCTTCGTTCCGTCACAGCAGCAACCAGCGATGGCTCCTCTGGCAGATGAAGCGCCTGGATCGGCTGCGATTCTGTTTCCTCCCAGTTCAGCAGTTTCATCAGTTCATCATACAGGATCCCCGTCATTCCCGGAACCCAGGTCTGTATCCGGTTCCGATCCGTAAAGGGGATGTTCATTCCGCCGCTTGTCCATCTCCCCAGGATCCAGGAATCCTGATCCGCGTCCTTTTCTCCCTCGAATGTCAGTAAAAACGGAAGCTGCGGCAGATACAGGGAATGCGCCAGTCGGGCATCAGGAAACCGTTTTCGTGTCTGAACAAAAGCTTTCACCAGCGACTCCACCTGCATTCCGGTTTTCGGATATGGTCCGAAATCCGCAGATGAAATCAGTTCATAATGATCTGTCTCCGCCACACACAGATTCTCCGTATAAGGGAGAAAAAGGCCCGGTTCCACCATGCCATTCTCTGCCCAGGCCTCAGCCTGTGAAGCCGAAACAAACAACGCATTCCCGTTTTGCGTCTCCCAGATCTCCCATTCCCTCTGTCGGGCATATTTCTTCCCGCAAACAGAACCGCCCGGTAAAATATCCCCGGGTTTTGGTTCGCGATGATCTGCCAAGCCATTCCCCTCCCCTTTGTTCTATCCCTGAATGACGTTCACCTGTTCAAACATGTTTTCCGTCTCCAGTGTTCTTGCCTCCGGTTTTCTGATTGTCAGCAGTTTGGAAATAACCGTCCGCAGCTTCATATAGTTTTTATTCTCAATATACATCTGACCTTCCGCCTTCAGCTGATTGAATTTTGCCGCATCCGTATAGTTTTCCGGATTGGAAACGCGGAATTCAAACTGTTCCTGAAGAAAACTGTCGCAATTTTCCAATGCTCGCCAGCTCACTGAGCGATATTTCGCCAGAATAGTCTCATATTGATCATCCCCGTGTTCAATGGACCGGCGCGCAGCATCATACAGACTATCCAGGTTTTCCAGATCAAATGTATTCATTTCAGACCTGTATTGATCAATCACCCGGGCAAAACTTCTCAGTTCCATCAACTGGAAATCATGAATATGCTCCTGCCTGTATCTCGCCAGTTTCCGCTGGCAATCCAGCAGATCATCCGCTGCCTGCTGCACTGTTTCCGGGTCCTCACTCTGCAGATCCTGCCGGATTGTGCCAAGCCGGCTGAACAACGCTATCAGCTCTGAACTGGTTGCCTGTGCCTGCAGCTGAAGAATCCGGTTCGTCATCAGATTGGCTGATTTCAGCATGCCCGACGGATCCTCCAGGTTCAGCTGCCCTTCTTTTCTGCTGTAGAAATTCTGATGAGCGAATACCGCTCCGACAGAAGGCACGGTCACTCCCAGCTGAAGATTTCCGGATTCATTCATCTCATATTCACAGAGAATCTCCGCTCCCTGGGCAATCACACCGGAAGAAAAACTGTCTCCGGCAATGCGATAGGTTCCGATATACCGATTATCATCCACCGGATCCCGGATTTCTCCCTCCCAGAGTGTAAAAACCAGCGAGTCAGCGCTTCCTGCCACCAGACGCTTCCCTGCTCGCAAAGCCACAGAACCGCGTTTGGGAAGCTGTTCATTTTCCTGAATCAGGTATACAGGAACCGGCCGCCCGCCGATCCGATCCAGTACTTTCAGCGCAATGGCATGGGAGGATGGAATCGCGTTCACAGAAGCCAGCACCTTCCGGATCACCAGCTTTCCTTCGGAAAGTCTGACTTCCTGCCCCTGCGCGTCAAAGAGGCGAAGCCGGAAAGAATTCTCTCCCGCATGGAAAAGCGGCGCGTTAATCACTCCGCGTTCGGCAAACGAAACCCGGCCGCTGTTCCAGCCGTCCGTTTCTGATACCACTTCCGCTGAAAAAGCTTCCCCGTCTTTCCGCGCAATTCCGATTCGGGCCGTATTCCCGGAAACGCGTTGTTCATAACGGATCTCAAAATCCTTCTCTGTCAGCCTGTGATAGGAATCCTGACGCCGATGCGTCGGAGAAGACCAGTCAATGGATTCCGCAAAGATACCGGCGCCTTCCGCTACCGCAGTCATGGGATTCGCGCTTCCCTTTTCCCTGATATGAAGCGCGTCCATGACAAAATGCTGCAGGGGAGGATACATCGTCGGCCCTCCGATAAACACGATTTTCCGGACCGCTTCCGGACGAATTCCGGCCATCCGGATCGTTTCTCTCGTAACATCCACCGTCGTATGCAGGAGATCCCTGATCAAAGCTGTCAGCTGATCCTGCGTCATCCGAATATCCAGGTAAATTTCATCCCCGTCCAGATCCTTCTGCGCAATCCTGGATTCCTCCATCTGGATATACGCTTCCTTCTTCAGGGAAAGTTCTATCTTCGCCTGTTCACAGGCATAAAGCGCCAGCTGTCGCAGCCGCCTGTACTCCTTATTTGTATCGACATCTTCCGGCAAGTGAAAGTGTTCGTGAAGCCAGGGAATCACCATTTTCCGCATCAGCATACGGTCCCAGTCCCGGCCGCCGCACATTTCTTTACCGCCTTGGGCCAGCAGGTTGATCTTGCCTCCCTCATGCTCCGCAACAGAAATATCAAATGTTCCTCCTCCCAGATCATAGATCAGGAAGATTCCGTCAATCTTTTCCTCCTTCATGGCACTCATGACCGCTGCCACAGGTTCCTGCATCAGCGCAACCTGCCCGATCCCGGCAATCTCCGCCGCCTGCAGTGTTGCGTCTTTTTTCATCTGATTGAATGCCGCCGGCACAGTGATGACCGTCGCCGTCTCATTTCCTGCCCGCCAGTCATCCGGAAGATAACTGAAAAGCAGCCGCAGAATTTCCGCGCTGCAATCCTCCGGCGTCAGTGTTTCCCCGCTGTTCCCGAGTGTATATTTCATATTGGTGCCCAGATACCGTTTAAACAGCGTCGCAGCATTCTTTTCATCCGTCGGCGCCATTTCATAAGCTCTTCTTCCATAATAACGATGCCCGTGGCGATCCACAAAAATCGCAGACGGCGTCACATCTGACTGTTCCGGGCTTTTCCAAATCCTGGTCGTCTGCCCGTCAAAAGAACAGATCGCACTGTTTGTCGTTCCCAGATCGATTCCGATATATCGCATCATCTCTCTGTCATCTCCTTCAGCATGACGGTTCCTGTCTTCCGAACCCTGCCGTGCTCCATCACAATCGGTGAAACCATCTGTTCAATCTGATAAACCGCATCCGGATTCTCCGGAAAGTCTTCCAGATTCAACGGGCTTACCGCCATTCCAACATCATAAACCTGTCCGGTTAAATCAACTACTCGCAGTTCCGCTTCCTCCAATAGCTCATGCACTTTTCGTTGATACCATTCGAACTGGTTCATCAGCCGTTCCGCATCCATCGCGTCCATGGAGAATGCTGACCGTTGAACGGTCTGACAGATTCTCCAGTTTTCCGCCGCAAAATCCACCAAAGCCTGCGATGCGGCTGCGTCACTTTCCGGCTGTTTTTCTTTTTTTCTGAACAATCCTGTTTTCATCAGATTCTCCTCCGTCCCGGATTCCGGCCGCAACCATTTTCGTTTCTTTTGTTTTTCAGGCTTCGTTCCCAGCTCTGATTTCCCTCACAATTTCCATGAATTCCCGGACTCTTTTCCCATCAACAGGGTTGTTTGTTTCTCCGTGTTTCTTGAACCAGCTGCCCACAATGGCCCCATCAGCCACCGACAGCTGCTCCCTGCATGTACCCATGGTCATCCCCGCGCCGATAAACAGCGGGAAATCGCCGAGCGCAATCCGGAATCGCTGGATTTTCCCCATGTCCGTTTCCACACCGGTACCGGCTCCTGTTACAACCACCGCGTCGCAGCGTTCCATGCCCAGCTCCAGATCCTTTTCCGTGCTTCTCCCGGAGCGAACAGGCTGATACTTGAACCGCACGCCGCCCAGCAGAAAAACCGGGTATTCCGTCCGCAGTTCCGCGAGCCTTTCCGCAAAATCTCCATCACAGGTCTTGTCCTGGAGCCTCGGCTTCTGATAACCGCTCATATGAGATCCCGGACGCAGATGTCCGCAGACGGAATCCATCTGCATGAAGGAAGCTCCGTACTGATGTGCCATTGCAAAAGCTCTCTCCGGATCGCCAAGCAGATTAATACCATAAACATGATCCGGATAATTCCGCTGGAGGTATCCCAGCGTACAGGCCACATCCGACGCAGATCCGAAATAATCCTCCACCAGGACAGCATCCACCCCGTTCTCATAATACAGCGCTATCTCGCGTTTTGCCTGATCGAAGATCTCTTCCGGACGGGTTCCACCCAGGTGAATCATCCCCAGGATGGGCTTATCCGTACGGAAAACTTTCCGCATTTTCTCTTTCATCATCTTTTTTCAATCCTCTCTTTCCTGTGAAGTCTGCTTTTCATGCAGATATTCCGGAGGTACTTTCTTTGTGAGCCAGACTCCGTTCTTTGACAGAAAAAACTGAAAGCCATCTGCATACATTCGTCCCGCTTCTATCGTCAATACCGTCGGTTTTCCATGTCTCATGCCCACACTGACAGCCGTTGGAATATCCTTGGAAAGATGGACATACAGCCGTTTTCCGCTATGGATGCCTTCTTTCATAATCGCGGGAACAGTGCTCACTGCTGTTCCGTGATAGAGTATTTGGGGCGGTTTTGCTTCTGTCAGTTCCACATCAACCTGGATAGAGTGGCCCTGGTTGGCACGGATTTTCGTATGATTCTCGTTGAAAGAATATCGCTGCTTGTTGTTGGTTCGAACGATTTCCTCTAGGACATCCCTGGAAAAATCAGGCCTGGATTTCTGAATTCCTGCAATCAGTTCATCAACATCCGCCCATCCGTGCTCATCAAGGGTAATGTTAATGATATCCGGCTTATGCCGCAAGATCAACGATATGAATTTTCCAGTACTTACAAGATCTGTCATGTTTCCTCCTTGATCGAATTCTTCTTATGATATCTCTCCAGCTTATTCTTCTTCATATACCTGCATAGTCGCCTCGATTGAGTCCACAACACTTGTCATGTGATACTTCAGCACAAACAGAATATCCGAGTCTTCCGGATACGCTGTCTTTGCACTCCGAAGAAGGGGCAGAACATATTGCCTGGTTTCATCAATATAGGATTTCAGCTTCTCCCTGGAGAATGTCCCGGCCATACTGGAAACATTATGGCAACGGTCTACCAATTTCGTCAGTGTTGCCGCCCGATCATGCAAAATCAGGTTATAGTAGCGATTCTTCGCAATTTCCTTTGTCTCCCCGGTCATGACCCTGAAAGTCATCAGCTCCACGCTGTGACGAACATGATCGTTGACCGGGAGCTCCTGAATACTGACATCGCAGTCTTCACATACATCATGAAGAAGGATCGTAGCAATCACCTCATCATCCCGGATACCAAGACTCAGAGCATTACAGGCCATGGTCAGTGGATGAACAATATAAGGTTCACCGCTTTTCCGGAGCTGGCCTTCATGTTCTTTCCGGGCAAAAGTCAAAGCCTTCAGCGTCTCCCGCATATTTGCACCGGTTGCGTAGCCACGAATATAAGTATACATCTTTTCTGCACTAAACATTCTGGAATCCTCCTTCACACTTACTCGCAAGCCAAACCCGTCAGGATCTCTTGCTGGCGGTATCATAACGCTTCGAAAAAGAATAATTGCAAATCATTTCCGGAATGGAAAAGATCCCTTCATGAATTTCTGCAGAAGCTGATTCTCCCCTCCCGATCAAAAGGACACCTGTTTATTCCACCAATTCTATTCTTGCCAATTGCAGAATATCACTTCCGGTCGTTTCAGTCACTTCCCATTTTATAATACTGGTATTGCCTCCTGTGCCTCATCTTTCAAAAGATCCATCCCCTATTATTCGATCTGCGTGTTTCCGGAATCCATTTGCAATACCGCGTACATGGAGACGCTATGATATTGTCAGAAACAAGCCAACCAGATTGGTAATGAAGGAGGAACTTACCATGACATATTACTTCCCAGTTAAAGCTGTTGTTCATAAACTGGCATCTTATTTTACCCGTGCAAATGAAGCTAAAAAAACCATTACTCATTTTTCCCTGCTCGCCGCCGGCGCAAATGCAGTGGGTGGTGTGATCCCAGGGCTGGTAATCCCGGTAATAATCATTTCCTGCTCTGGAACAGCCTGGATGATGTATCGCCAGCTCTACGGTCAACTCGGATTTTCAATGAAAGAAAATGTCCTCAAACATCTTGTTCAGGTTGTTCTTGCTAGCATTGCTGCAAACCTCGCCGGTACCATCGCTTTTCGTTTTGCCGGTGAGCTGGTTGAGGATGCTTCAATCCCAGCTTCCGCTATTACGGCATTTCTGACCGTATTCCTCGCCGGCCTGGTCTCTTTAAAGCTGATTACAAAGCCGGCAGAGAAAAAGCATTAAACACTGTTCCTTCAGCGATATCAGCAGTAAGGACATGAGGAGAATGGTTAAAGAAATAAATCACCAATGAAGATCTTGAAGCCGCAAAAATGCATATTCAGCTCATAAAAGCAATTAAGGACTGCGTCCGTCTAGCACATGATAAATCAGCCCTTGTCTTCCTTCAGAACGAATGCCGGAATAACTTTTGAGATACGATTGATCAAGTCTTTCATCTGATGAACGCCTTTTTCACCCATAAAGGTAAAACTGCCAAGATCATTCATTGAGTCCTTCCCCTCCTGACGTAAGACCAGATTACAGCCTACATTGTTATCCATATAATACTGATTCCTTGCCCATTCCTGCCAGGAGATGAACGTTGGAAGTCCATATGCGGAGCGGAAAAAGAAACCACACTCCGCAATTAACAGACCTTTTCCGCATCCGCGCCGTCCCACGAAGGATTCATCCCAAAACAAAAGAAGAGAATTGGGCTTAATACCATACTTTTCAAGAGAATTCTTTTTCCAGAAACGAAGAGCATTGGAATTTGGCTCAAGCACAAAAGCCCGCTTATCCGGTCCAATCCTTTCAAGACGATTTTTATTGTTTTCCGGAATATCACTGAAATCCCACTGTCCAATCAGCTTAATCATCCACTTCAAGAGATCTGCTTTGGAGGCAGATGATGCTGAATCTTGTATCCCGTCAGAAATAACCTCCAACCCGGCTCTGGGCATTATTGGATTTTCAGTCTTATCCAGAATCTGACTTTGCTTATCCGCAGGCGCTATTGAGCCTTGTTTCTCCTGAACAGGTTCGCTTTGAATGTCTTTAGGAAGAAGATTGATCAGTTTTTTCATCTGAAGAATGCCCTTATCACCCATAATAGAGAAGCTGCCAAGATTTATTTCTGAACCTTTTCCCTCTTGTCGAATGATAAGGGAAGCACCTGCACCGCTATCCATATAATACTGATGATTTTTCCATTCCTGCCAAGAGAAAAACATGGCATTTCCAAAGGAAGAGCGGAAAAACAAGCCACGATCAGCAATCAGAAATCCTTTTCCTCCGCCCCGTCCCATCAAGGATTCATCCCAGAACAGAAGAATAGAACTGGTCATGATTTGATAACTCTTCAAAGAATTCTTTTCCCAAAATCGAAATGCGCCAGAAGACGGAGCAGGATCAAAAAACTTCTCATTGGGGTCAATCCTTGAAAGCAAAGATCTATATTTCTCCGGAATATCGCTGAAATCCCAATGGCTGACCAATTTGGCCATGCGATTGAAGTTGTCAGAGTTTTCTGTTGTTGTCTTTTGTTTATCCTCCGGAATGGGTTCCCCCTGTAATACTTCAAGAAGATGATTGACACCGCTTGTATCCTTTTCTTCAGTCCGGATAGCGGCTTCTTTCTCCGGAGTTATGCCCAGACCAACCGTGGGCTTTTCATTTGACTCTTTACCGGTTTCTGACATTGGAGATAACACTGCTTCGTTTGCTTCAATCAACTCGCAAACAAGCGCCTTTTCTTCTTCGCCTTCCACTCTCTTTTGCGCAAGAATGAACAGTTTCTCCTTTTTCAGATCAATCTGCAGTTTTGCCAGCTCATAAAAATCTGTCACCCGTTTTTCCGCACACAGTGCATACAAATGAAGACTGGCATGTGATAGATATTTTCCGTCTTTTACAAGAGCCAGATATCTTTCCATTACTTCTGTATATTTGTTTAATGCCAGCCAGCTCTCCATCTGATTTTGAATCTTAACATAATTATTCTCCTGCGGCTGCGGCTTTTTTTCTGACACATGAAATTGATTCAGCACATTATTCAGCTGTTCCCAGGCGGTAATTCCTTCCGAAATGGCCTGGGTTTTCCTCAAAGCTCTCGGCAGACTTTCCGGTTTCATCCCACCGATCAAATAACAGACCAGAATGCGATCTGTTTTTCCATTCCGTTTTGCTTCTT
>CAMVEB010000008.1 GCA_947166385.1 uncultured Clostridia bacterium
CCAAGGCGACGCCCGAAGACTTTGACTTCGAATATATCTTCGGGAAGCTGGGCGTGCGGTGGCTGCACACCGGCGGGATCTACGCGGCGCTGTCCGAACAGAGCTGCGAGACGGTGATCGCCGCCTGCAAAACAGCCAAGAAATACGGCACCGTCATCTCCTATGACCTGAACTACCGGCCCTCCATGTGGTCCGCGATCGGCGGGCTCGAAAAGGCCCGGGAAGTCAACCGGGAAGTTGCGCAGTATGTCGACGTCATGATCGGGAACGAAGAGGACTTCACCGCGTGCCTGGGGCTGCAGGTGGAAGGAAACGACGAAAACCTGAAGGAACTGAACCTGGACGGGTATTACAAGATGATCGCGGAAGCGGCCAGACAATACCCCAACTTCAAGGCGATCGCCACGACGCTGCGCACAGTGAAGACCGCCACGGTCAACGACTGGAAGGCGATCTGCTGGGCGGACGGCCAGGTCTACATGTCCAAGGCGTACGACAACCTGGAGATCCTGGACCGGGTAGGCGGCGGAGACTCCTTCGCGTCCGGACTGGTATACGGGCTGATGACCACCGGCGATCCCGAGGCGGCCGTCAATTACGGCGCGGCCCACGGCGCGCTGGCGATGACTACGCCCGGCGACACCAGCATGGCCAGCAAGGAAGAAGTTGAATCCATCATGAAGAACGGAAGCGCCCGGGTCAAGCGGTAATCCGGAGTGAAAACGAAAGAGGGAACAGCAAGATGAAACAGTTTCTGGACAAGGATTTTCTGCTGAACACAGAAGCGGCGAGAAAGTTGTATCACGAGGCGGCGGAAGGCTGCCCGATCATCGACTACCACTGCCATCTGAGCCCGAAGGAGATCTACGAGGATATCCGCTACGAGAATATCACCCAGGTCTGGCTGGGCGGGGACCACTACAAATGGCGGCTGATGCGGTCCGCCGGCGTGCCGGAGAAATATATCACCGGCGACGCGGAGGACTACGAGAAATTCCTGAAGTACGCGGAAGTGCTTGGCAAAGCGATCGGCAATCCCCTGCACCACTGGAGTCACCTGGAACTGCGCCGGTTCTTCGGATATGAAGGCATCCTGAACGCGCAGACTGCGCCGGAAGTCTGGAAGATCGCCAACGCGAAGCTGCAGAGCGAAGGGTACTCCGCCCGCGGACTGATCATGATGAGCCATGTGGATACGATCTGCACAACGGATGATCCGGCGGACACGCTGGAATGGCACGAGAAGCTGGCCGCGGACAAATCCTTCCCGGTGACGGTGCTGCCGGCCTGGCGGCCGGACAAGGCCATGAACCTGGAGAAACCCACCTATCTCGAGTATATCGCGCTGCTGGAAGCGGCGGCGGGGATGAAAATCAACTCCTTTGCCGACCTGAAGGCCGCGCTGGCCAAACGGCTGGACTTCTTCGCGGAGCGCGGATGCAAGCTGAGCGACCACGCGCTGAACTACGTCATGTACGCGCCTGCCGAAGAGGCGGAGGTCGAGAAGATCTTCCGGAACCGGATGGCAGGCACGCTGCCCACCGCGGAGGAGGAAGCGGCATTCAAGTATGCGTTCATGACCGCCATGGCCGCTGAATACGCGAAGCGCGGATGGGTCATGCAGCTGCACTACGGATGCCGCCGGGACAACAATCCCGTGACCTTCCGCCAGATGGGACCGGACACCGGATTCGACTGCGTGGACAACTACGCACCTTCCGCCCAGACGGCCGCCTTCCTGGGCGCCCTGGAGGAAGCCGGCCGGCTGCCGAAGACGATCCTGTACAGCCTGAACACCAATGACAACGCCGCGATCGACACGATCCTGGGCTGCTTCCAGAACAGCGAAGCGGTAGGCCGGATCCAGCACGGCAGCGCCTGGTGGTTCAACGACCACTTCGACGGCATGAGCGAACAGCTGAAATCCCTCGCGGCACTGGGCTACCTGGCCGGGTTTGTGGGAATGCTGACAGACAGTCGGAGCTTCCTGAGCTATCCGCGGCACGAATACTTCCGGCGGATCCTGTGCCGGATCTTCGGCGAATGGGTGGAAGAAGGATTCTATCCGGAAGACTATGAGACGCTGAAGGAAATCGTCCGCGGGATCAGCTATGAAAACGCAAGGGACTATTTCGGATTTGAGAAGAAACAGATCTGATCCGGAACAGAAATATCCGCAAGGAGGGAAACCCTTGGAAATCCTGTTTGTTTCCAGCCGAAGCTGCACGGTGCTGCTGGATCCGGAGGGCGGATACGAAGCCCGGGAAAAGCACATCCTGTACCTGGACGGGGAAGAAGCCGGGGAGGAATACCGATCGGTCGCCTCCCTGTTCGACCTGGAACCGGATACCGAATACCGGCTGGAGAGCCGGACGGAAGACGGGAGAACGGAAACCGCCGTCTTCCGGACCAGGACGGAGGTCTGCACGCTGAACGCGCGGGATTTCGGCGCGAAAGGCGACGGGGAGACCGACGACACGCCGATGCTGCAGGCAGCAATCCTGAGCTGCCCGGAGGGCGGGCGCGTGCTGGTGCCGGAAGGCAACTACGTGACCGGCCCCCTGTTCCTGAAAAGCCGGATGACGCTGGAGATTGCCGACGGGGCAACCCTGAGCCTGCTGACAGACCGGGAGCGGTTCCCGATTCTTCCGGAATCGGTCGATGCGGACAACGCGGACGGGGAACTGCTGATGGGCCTGTGGGAAGGCAACCGGGAAGAAGGATTCGCTTCGGCGCTGACCGGGATCGACCTGACGGACACGGCGGTGATCGGGCAGGGTACGGTGGACGGCCGGGCCGGGGAAGGCGACTGGTGGATCCGACCGAAGGAAAAACGCATCGCCCGGCGGGGACACCTGCTGTACCTGCAGCGGTGCAGAGGTTTTACCGTCCAGGGGATCACCTTCCGGAACAGCCCGAGCTGGAACCTGCATCCTGCATTCAGCGAGGAGCTGGATTTCCTCGATCTCCGGATCGAAGCCCCCTGGGACAGCCCGAACACCGACGGATTTGACCCGGAATGCTGCCGGAATGTGCGGCTGCTGGGCACGGAGATCTCGGTCGGGGACGACTGCATCGCCCTGAAATCCGGGAAAATCGGCATCGGCAGGAAGTATAAACGACCCTGTGAGGATGTGGAAATCGCCTGGTGCGCCATGCTGGACGGGCACGGCGGCGTAACCCTGGGCAGCGAGATGGCCGGCGGGATCCGCCGTGTGCGGGTGCACCACTGCTATATGCGGGGCAACGACCGCGGGCTGCGGATCAAGACGAGACGAGGGCGCGGGAAGGACGGCATCATCGACGATATTCTGTTCGAAAAGGTGCGGATGGAAGACGTGAAGATGCCCCTGATCGTCAACAGCATGTATTTCTGCGATCCGGACGGGCACAGCGAATGGGTGCAGAGCCGGGAGAAGAAGCCGGTGGACGAAACCACGCCACGAATCGGAGAGATCCGGTTTGAACAGGTGACAGCCACAGGGTGCAAAGCCTGCGCGGGATATGTGCTGGGACTGCCGGAGAGACCGGCTGAGCACATCGCGATGAAGGACTGCGTATTCACCTTTGACCCGGAGGCGGAGCCGCTGGTGCCGGTCATGGCGGAACAGGCAGAGGCCTGCTGCCGGAGGGGACTGATCCTCCGGAACGTCGACCGGGTTACGCTGGAGGGCGTCCGGTACGAAGGCGTCGAAGGACCCTGGATTGAGACGGAAAACGTGAACCAAATCACGGAGAAAGCATAAAGGGAGGAGATCGGTTTTATGGATATTCGCTACAGCTGCAATCAGCGGGATTTCAAACGCTACACCACAGAGGAAACCCGGAAGGAATTCCTGATTGAAAAGCTTTTCACCCCGGACCAGGTGGAGGCAGTGTACAGCCATGTGGACCGGATGGTGACGATGGGCATCATGCCGGTGAAGGAAACCGTGAGCATCGACAAGGGAATCGACATCTGGCACAACTTCGGGACGGAATACTTCCTGGAGCGCCGGGAATGCGGCATGTTCAACGTGGGCGGAGCCGGAAAGGTCACGGTGGACGGCACGGTATACGAGCTGGGATACAAGGACTGCCTGTATCTGACCAAAGGCGCGAAGGAGGTGCTGTTCTCCTCCGACAGCGCGGACAAACCCGCGAAATTCTATCTGGTATCGGCGCCGGCCCACTGCAGCTACGAGAACAAGCTGATCAAAATCGCCGACGCGGCCAAGAAGCCCTGCGGCGACGCGGCGACCAGCAACAAGCGGGTTATCAACCAGTTTATCCATCCCTCCGTGCTGAAAACCTGCCAGCTGTCCATGGGAATGACGGTGCTGGAGAGCGGGAGCGTCTGGAACACCATGCCGGCCCATACCCATGAGCGCCGGATGGAGGTGTACTTCTACTTTGAAGTGCCGGAGGACAACGTTGTGTTCCACATGATGGGAGAAGGCCAGGAGACGCGGCATATCGTCATGCAGGGTGAGCAGGCGGTGATTTCGCCCAGCTGGAGCATTCACGCCGGAGCCGGAACAAGCAACTATACGTTTATATGGGCTATGGGGGGAGAAAATCAGGCTTTTGATGATATGGATAACATCAAAACTACTGATTTAAGATAAGGAGGATCAAGACGATGGATATGAACGCTTTCAGCCTGAAGGGAAAAATCGCGTGGATTACGGGAGCTTCCTACGGGATCGGGTTCGCGATCGCGGAAGCCTATGCCGCCGCGGGGGCGACCATTGTTTTCAACGATATCAACCAGGAACTGGTGGACAAGGGCCTGAAGGCCTACGGCGAGAAGGGCATCGACGCGAAGGGCTATGTGTGCGACGTGACCAATGAGGAAGCCGTGCAGGCGCTGGTGAAGAAGATTGAAGAGGAAGTCGGCGTGATCGACATCCTGGTCAACAACGCCGGCATCATCCGCCGGATCCCGATGATCGAGATGAGCGCCGCGGAATTCCGCAAGGTGATCGACGTCGATCTGAACGCCCCCTTCATCTGCGCCAAGGCGGTGATTCCCTCCATGATCAGCAAGGGTCACGGAAAGATCATCAACATCTGCAGCATGATGAGCGAGCTTGGCCGGGAAACCGTTTCCGCCTACGCGGCAGCCAAGGGCGGCCTGAAGATGCTGACCCGGAACATCTGCTCCGAATACGGCGAACACAACATTCAGTGCAACGGCATCGGGCCAGGGTACATCGCCACGCCTCAGACAGCTCCGCTGCGGGAGCGCCAGGCGGACGGAAGCCGCCATCCCTTTGACCAGTTCATCATCGCCAAGACGCCGGCGGCCCGCTGGGGAACGCCGGAGGATCTGCAGGGTCCGGCCGTGTTCCTGGCCAGCGACGCCAGCAACTTTGTGAACGGTCATGTGCTGTATGTAGACGGCGGTATCCTGGCTTATATCGGAAAGCAGCCCTGATGCCGTCCAAAAGCAAAAAAATTCTAAAATTTCCGATTTACATCTTTACTGAATCATACAACTTCATGTAAAATAAGAGAGTGCTGAAAAAACAAAAAGATCCGGGGGTGAGCGCGTGCAGGGGAAGGGAACAATCGGCCGGTACCGGGCCATTGATCTTTCCCTGTTCGCGGTGATGCTGGCCGTGTTTGAGACGATTGTGGTCAAAGCCGGCACAGCATGGTTCCGGGAGGAACCCTGGATGGTATCCGTAACCGGGGTGATCACCGCCATCGTGATGATGCGGTGGGGCCCATGGGCCGCGATCCACGCGGTACTGGGCGGGCTGGTCCTGTGCGCGGTCTCCGGAGCCGGCGCCCGGCAGCCCCTGATGTGGGCGATTTACGGAATCGGCAATCTGGGCGGCATGGCGGGCCTGCTCCTGCTGAAGAAATGGGGCGGAGAAGCCATCCGGAACAACGTATACAGGACGCTGCTCTTCGGAGCGGCAGTGCTGCTGGGGATGCAGATCGGGCGAGCGCTGCTCTCCCTCATCCTGATCCGGGATTCCGGGGCGCTGATTCTGTACTTTACCCCGGAGATTGTGACCATGCTGTTTACCCTGGTGCTGATGTGGATCGTCCGGCGGGTGGACGGCCTGTTTGAGGATCAGCGGCACTACCTGAAAAGGTTTCATCAGCAGCTGCTGCGCGAGGAGAGCGGAGGAGCTGAAGAAAAAGGAGGGTTCCAATGAAAGTCAACGGATCGGACTACCTGGTCTTTGACAAGGAAGCCGGCGTCTGGCGGGAAGATCCGGAGCAGGCTGTCCGGGACGATGTGGAAAAACACTACTGGCGGAACGTCGGGCGGGCGATCCTGAAGGACTGGCGGCTGTACCTGATGCTGGTCCCGATGATCCTCGTGTTCCTGTTCTGGCGGTATTTTCCCATGTACGAACTGCTCCGTTCCTTCAAGGTAGACGGGTCGGACGCTCAGCCTGTGGCCGAATGGGCATGGAAAGGCTTCTCCAATTTCCGCGCGCTGCTGATGGGAACGGGAGCTAACGCGTCCCTTTCCCAGGATTTCTGGCAAGCGCTGCGGAATACCTTCCTGCTGAGCTTCTACGGCCTGCTGTTCGGCTTCCCGATGCCGATCATTCTGGCCCTGTTCTTCAACGAGATCCGCTCCAACGGAACACGCAGCATCCTGCAGGTGCTGACCTACCTGCCGAAGTTCATGTCGACGGTCATCATGACCTCTCTGGTGGTCATGCTGGTGAAGGGAGCGACCAACACCGGCGGGCTGACAGCGCCTCCCGGCGTCATTTCCCAGCTGCTGACTCACCTGGGGCTGATTCCGCAGGAAGCCGCGAACACCGGCCTGCTCCGAAGCGCCCAGTATTTCCGAGCGATCTACCAGGTCAGCGGTATCTGGGAAACGGCGGGCTACGACAGCATCGTCTTCTTCGCGGCGATCATCGCGATCTCGCCGACCAGCTATGAGGCGGCCCAGATCGACGGCGCCAACAAATGGGCCCAGATGCGGTACGTTGTGCTGCCGAGCATCCTGAGCACGATCGTGATCATGCTGATCACCCGGATCGGCTCGATGCTGAGCATCGGCTACGAAAAGGTGATCCTGCTGACCAACAACCTGGCCCGGGACAACGGAGATGTCCTGACAACGGCCCAGGTGGTCTCCACCTTCGCGTGGCAGACCAGCCAGAGCAGCGGCAGCGCAAACGGCCAGCCGGGCATCGCTGCGGCGGCGGAAATGATGAACAATGTGGTGGGCATGCTGCTGGTGATCGGCGCCAACACGATCTCCCGCAAGGCGTCGAACGTATCGCTGTACTGAGGGGAGGAGAGAAACCATGAAGAGAAAACTGGAAATCTCCGAACTGATCTTCAAGATTATCAGCTATGTGCTGCTGACCGCGTTCGCACTGTGCTGCCTGTACCCGTTCCTGTACGCGCTGTTCGCTTCCATCAGCGGGCGGCATGCGGTGGAATACAACGAGATTGTGCTGCTGCCGAAGGCGGTGCAGTATGAAGCGTTCAGCTGGATGTTCCAGCAGGACACCTTCTGGAACGCCTACTCCAACACCCTGTTCCTGACGATCTTCGGAACGGTGTGGTCCCTGGTGGTGGCCGTGCTGGGCGCCTATGCCCTGAGCAAAAAACGACTGATGTTCCGGAAGTTCTTCAACTTCTTCCTGGTGTTCACGATGTGGTTCAGCGCAGGCATTGTGCCACAGCGCCTGAACTACCTGGCGACGAAGAACGTGTTCCACTCCGTGGGCATCATGGACGACAAATGGATGGTCGTCATCGCCATGGGTATGGCGGCGATGAACATCATCCTGCTGCGGAACGCCTTTGAGAACGTTCCCGGGGAGATCGAGGAGGCCGCCATTGTCGACGGCGCCACGGAAATGCAGGTGCTGCGGCGGGTATTCATCCCCATGAGCAAGAGCACCATTGCCACGGTGGCCCTGTTCTTCGCCATCAGCCGGTGGAACGGCTACTTCTGGGCGAAGGAAATGGTCTCCAACGACTGGGAGAAACCGCTGCAGGTTTACATCCGGGCCAAGCTGGATGAGCTGGTCTATGACCCGGAAACGATCAACTACTGGAACAAGAACTATGCGACGGACTCCGTGATCTACGCGCTGATCGTATGCTCGATCATCCCGATCCTGATTATCTACCCCTTTATTCAGAAGTACTTCGCCAAAGGCGCTAACGCCGGCGGTGTGAAGGAATAAAACTATTTTAAGGAGGCACCCTCATGAAGAAGATCCTTTCCCTGTTGCTGGCGCTGGCCCTCGTGCTGTCGCTGGCTGGCACCGCCGCGGCGGATGACGTCGTGACCCTGCGGATGGCCGTCGGCTACAACAACGCGAAAACCGGCATCACCTTTGACGCTGAAACAGCGGGCGAAGGCGTGACCCTGGCTGACGGAAACACCTACACCGCCGGCAGCCTGAAGCCCACCTGGGTGGCGCTGCAGGAGATCCTGGGCGTGAAGTTCGAGAGCAAGTACCAGGGCAACTCCGCCAAGGACGAGTTTGCGCACTGGAAAGATTCCCTGGGCGAAGTTGACATGGTCAGCGGCCAGGCTTCCCAGCTGTCCGAAAACGGCGATCTGCTGATCAACCTGGCAGAGCATCTGGATGAAATGCCCAACTTCAAGGCTTATCTGGAAGCCAACCCCATTGTCCGTCTGTCCATTACCGCGGACGTCGAGAGCGGTGCGATCTATTTCAGCCCCTACTTCGACGGCGTGAACGACATTGAGCGGATGCCCCTGATGCGTGTGGACTACGTGGCGAAGCTGCTGGACGGCGAAGGTGAATTCACCGCCGAAGCCAGCAAGGATACAGCGGCCCCCGTTTACGAGCCCTATATGCCCACCGAAGGCGAAGTGGAAATCGACGTGGTCGCCCTGGACGGCAAGACCGTTGAGACCATCAAGAAGAACTATGACGCCTACGGCAACATCATCGCCAAGATGAACGAAAAGGGCGCCATGAGCGGTGTGGAAGCCGTGAACATGCTGCGCGAATACATCGACAAGACCTATGACGGATACTACGGCACCAACCGTTCCAATCTGTTCATCGGCCAGAACGCTGCGTGGGATGCTGACGAACTCGTCGCCCTGCTGCGCTGCGTCGTGGCGAATCCCCAGACCCTGAACGGAACCGATACGATCGAAGGCCTGTACTCCCGCGAGGACAACAACAACCAGCGCCGGGTTGACCTGGTCCGCCTGGCCGGCCACCTGTTCGGCGTACGCGGTCTCGAATCCCGCCAGGATTATCTGTACATCGACGTGGACGGAAACCTGAAGGATGCCCGCCAGAATGCCGATGCCTATGAAGCGATGGCCAAGATGAACGCCATAGCGAAGGAAGGCCTGATCTCCTCCGCTTTCCTGAACGGCGAAGAGCTGAACTCCAGCAAGTACCTGGAGAACGACGCCGGCTTCATGAGCTATGACTACAACCAGACCCAGACCGCTCTGAACGCCACCAAGCTGCAGAACGACGCGGGCGAGAAGTACATGGCCGTGATGGTGCCTGTTGCCAAGTGGCAGGACGGCACCGAAGGCGGAACCTTCATGCGGTTCACCGAATCCTGGCGTTCCGTGAAGACGGACGGCTGGGCTATCTCCAAGGCCGGCACCGACAACAACCCCGGCGCTCTGGAAAAGCTGCTCGCCCTGATTGACTATGCCTACTCTGAAGAAGGCACCATCCTGATGAGCTACGGTCCCAAGGCCTTCATCAAGGAAGGCGAAACCTTCCTGTTCAACGGCAAGGAAATGCCCGTGATTGCGGATGCCACCAAGGCGGAACTGTGGGAGAAAGCCGCCGGCAACTACACCAACTATGCCCGTCAGTTCCTGGGATCCACGCTGAGCTTCATGAAGAGCCAGGCGTTCGAATTCCAGTGCACGATTGATATCGGCAAGGAAGGTGCCGGATACATCTCCAACGCCATCGGCCTGGGAACCATCAAGCATCCCGAACTGGCCATCACCGAGAACGGCTGGTACACCTCCGTGCCCACCGTGCTGCCCACCACCAACGAGGAACGCGACGAACTGGCTACCTACAGCGACCTGAACAGCGCGTTTGACACCGCCAAGGGCGGCGAGAACCTGTTTGTCAACGTGATCGTGAACGGCCTGGAAGGCGACGCTGCCGCGATGGCTGAAAAGGTGACCATGGATATGTACGGCGATGCCTATCTGGAAGTCAAGACCGAGCAGTGGCTGCGCGACGTTGCCTACTACCAGAGCCTGGCTCAGTAAGACCGAAGCATTTACCTGACCGGATTCACCGGTCACACCGTTTCCCCGTCCGCGGGCAGGAGCCCGCGGGCGGGGAAACCACTCCAAGCGAGGAAGGGACTGGAAATCATGTACAAGAAGCAAATGACCCTGCAAAGAGTCCTCTGCATCCTGGTCATCGTCGCAAGCGCACTGGTTTTTGTTTATGCGCTGGGCTACATGACCGATGTATACGACATGATTTATGTGCTGCGGGCCAGTTACAAGACGGATGAGATCAAGGCCTTCCTGGCGGACATGGATCTGTTCAACCGCTCGATGGTCCGGGTGGGGATCGGAATGATCCTGGTTTCGCTGACACTTCTGCTGACCAATTCCCACGTGCGGAGGAGATACTACATCGGCAACTATGCAGCAACCGGACTGAATGTATGCGCCGCGGCTGCTGTATCCGTATGGGCGCACGGACAGATCGATGCCTTCAGGGCGCGGTACCTGTCCGGAATTATCGATTTCGAAGTGGTGAAGAACTGGGCCGACCGGAACGCGAGAAACGGCGGTATCAGCGTCTACACCGACTCCACCTTCTGGTTTGATGTCCACTACTTTATTTTCGGCTTATTGCTGCTCGCGGCAATCCTTCTGATTGTGAATGCCATCTGGAAAGTATTGCTGATGAAGGATGAGCGCAGCAGGCTGGCCCAGGGAAAGGCGGTATCTGCATGAACGAAGAACTGACGATTCAACAGGACCGGATGCGGTTTTGCAAGAACACCACATCATCCCGGCTCGCACTGCTGGCCATCGTATTCAACATGCTTTACTTTATCAGTATCTATAAAGTCAATCATGCGGCCTATTACACCTGGTGGATGGGTGTTTCCATCGTGTATAACCTGGTGTTCATGCTGGCTGCCTTCCTGGCCAGCGAAGGCACGAAGAACTACAAGGAAAACTTCTCCACGGTGCTGATTGTGCTGGGAATCCTCCAGATCGTGCGGATTTTCATCCTTCCGGCCACCATGCATACCACGCTGGTGGACGAGGCGAAGCCGCTGCTGGAGAGCGAGATTAACTTCCTCGGATACCATGTGCAGGCGACCGTGGACAACGTCGTGATGAACTCGGCCCAGTATTTCCGGGTCATCCTGTACCTGGCGGCCAGCGCTGTATGCCTGCTGGCCAGCGCGATCATCAACCGGCGCAAGAGCAAAGCCCTGGCCGCTCACATCGCCAATCTCAACCTGCATCAGGCATAAGGAGGAAAGAGAATGGCAGAGCTTTCTTTACAGCATCTGGATAAGATTTACGACAACAAGGTACAGGCCGTGTTCGACTTCAACATGGACGTGAAGGACGGGGAACTGATCGTGCTGGTCGGGCCTTCGGGATGCGGCAAGTCCACCACACTGCGGATGGTGGCGGGGCTGGAGGACATCTCCCGGGGGCATCTGCTGCTGAACGGCCGGGACATCACCCAGACACCCGCCAAGGACCGGGATATGGCCATGGTGTTCCAGAATTACGCGCTGTACGCGCATATGACGATCTACGAAAACATGGCGTTCAGTCTGACCATGCGGAAGGAGGACAAGAACGTCATCCACAAGAAGGTCATGGCGGCGGCGGAGATCCTGGACCTGACGGCCCAGCTGAACAAGAAGCCCTCCCAGCTGTCCGGCGGACAGCGCCAGCGGGTGGCCATGGGCCGGTCCATCGTCCGGAATCCCAGCGTCTTCCTGTTTGATGAACCGCTGTCCAACCTGGACGCGAAGCTGCGCGGCGCCACGCGGCGGGAAATCCTGCTGCTGCATAAACGGCTTGGCGCGACCATGCTCTACGTGACCCACGACCAGACGGAAGCGCTGACCCTGGCGGACCGGATTGTCTGCATGTCCATGGGACATGTGCAGCAGATCGGCACGCCGATGGAACTGTATGACAGACCAGCCAATACCTTTGTGGCCGGCTTTATCGGGCTGCCGCCGATGAATTTCTACCATGTGCGGGTGGAAGGCGGGCTGCTGAAGGGCGAAGGCTTTGAGGTGCCGCTGACGGAAGAGGAACGGGCGACGCTCTCCGACCGGAACAACCGGGAGATCATCCTGGGCGTGCGGCCGGAGGATATGGCCGAGGGCGGAACCGTGCCGGTGGACGTGACAAACAATGAAAACCTGGGTATGAACACGCTGGTTCACGGATACATCGGCGGGCGGCATGACCTGCATATCGTGGCGAAGCTCCGGGGCTGGAAGGAATACAGGCCGGGCGACGGCGTGAAGCTGCAGTTTACCAGGAAGCATTTCTTTGATCCCGAAACGACCAACGCGATCCGGAAGGAGGACTGAGGAAGATGCCTGAATTCATCCGGAAGTTTTTCGTAGGGCTGAAGCGAAAACCCCAGAATATTGCCCTGACGGCGGTGATCGTTTCCTTCATCTGGTACTCCTTCAACCTGACGGTCATCTCTTTCACCACCACGCGCCTGCAGGGGAACAACATGGGTCTGACCGGCTTTGCCATCATGCTGTTTTCCACCCTGGCGATCGTGTGCTGCCTGAACGCTTTTCCGTACCGGAAGAAGGTCAATAAGCCGATGCTGGTCCTGCTGTTTGTGATGATCGGCATCGTGCTGTTCTGCGACGTGCATTATCTGAACTGCATCGCGGACAAGCTGAATGCGGGCACTATCACGGTGGAATCCCTGCCGGAAGTGGTGCAGGCCAGAAGCGTGATGACGGTGCATATCATTCTGCTGGGCATCAGCACGCTGCTGGTGGTGACGCTGCCGGTTTACCGGAAGCTGATCCGGAAGATCAACACCTCCGTGGCGGTGGAAAGCAACGGAGAAATGGCCGCGATCGATATCAGCAACGAGTAAACCGATATGGCGAAAGATCAAAAGAAGAGCGCGCCCCGGACGGAGAAATCGGCCGCGGCGTATTATGACCTGAAGACCGAAGCGGTCAACGACCTGGTGAACGCCAATGTCACCAACGCGCCGGAAGTCAGGGAAAAGGAACTCCGGAAATACCGGCATAAAAGCCTTCTGAACCTGGGGGACGGGATCCGCTTCTTCCTGCTGAAATGGTGGTTTGCCGGGGTGATCTGCTGGTTCTTCATGATCGGCCTGGGAAGTTACGGGATCGATCAGCTGGATATGATGCTGATCCTGGGCGTAGTGACCGGTCTGATCTGGGATCTTCCGGTGAACATTTTCATCCGGCTGAAGGCGGAGAAAAAAGAGTATCGCCGGTGGATGATGTTTCCCGACACCGGGGTGTCGGCCGGCATCTGGAACGTGCTGTACGGCATGGTTCTGGTACTGCTGACAGCGGCCACCTATACCGGTGTGAACCGGCTGATTTTCCGCCTGGGCGGGGATCAGGGGCTGATGGTCGGCCCGATCCTGTACGGCGTGTTCATTGCCGGATGGGACTGGCTGCTGCTGAAGATGAGAAAAACAGGCGCCAGCATTCTCGCGGACGCGAAGAAGAACGCTTCCGCGGGGAACAGGCCCCGCTCCTGAATCCAACAAGGCAGAGGTATTTCATGTATCAACAGATTGAACGGTATCTGCTGGAACTGATCCGGCGCAGCACCCCGAGGCGTACGGCCTGGAACCTGGAGAAAATCCGGGAAGGCCGGGATGTGAACTGGAACTATATCGATGGGTGCATGCTGACGGCGCTGGCTGCCATGACGGATATTACCGGGGACAGCCGATATCTGGACTTCGTCGAACGGGTGGCAGACTCCTTCGTTCAGGAGGACGGCAGCATCCTGACCTATCAGCCGGAGAAGCACATCCTGGACGACATCAACGAAGGCCGGATTCTGTTCCGGATGGAGGAGAAGACCGGCAACGGCAAATACCGGAAGGCGGCGGACCGGCTGTATGCCAGCCTGCAGAACCAGCCCCGAACGGCGGAGGGCAGCTTCTGGCACAAGCAGATCTACCCGAATCAGGTGTGGCTGGACGGCACGTATATGGCGCTGCCTTTCCTGGCCCTGTACGAGAAGAACTACGGGCAGGGGGATTACAGCGATATCCTGAAACAGATGCGGACGGTGCGGGACCGGATGAAAGATCCGGCCACCGGACTGTATTACCACGGGTACGACTGCAGCCGAAAAGCCTTTTGGGCGGATCCCCTGACCGGACTCAGCAAGAGCTTCTGGCTGCGGGCCATCGGATGGTTCAGCCTGGCGCTGACAGACCTGCTTGAAATCCTGCCTGAAGGGACGGAAGGCAGGGATGAGCCGGCAGATATGCTGCGGGAACTGATGGCTTGCATGTCCCGCTATGCGGATCCGGAAACCGGGATGTACTGGCAGGTCGTGGACCGGGGCGGACAGGAAGGGAACTACCTGGAAACCAGCGGCAGCGCGATGATCGCCTGCGCGATGATGAAGGGCGCCCGGCTGGGAATCCTGGACGCGGAATACCGGGAGCGGGGAAGGAAAACCTTTGAGGGAATCCTGAACCATTTCCTGAAAATCCGGGACGGCATGATCGAGCTGGAAAACATCTGTCTGGTGGCCGGCCTGGGGCCTGAGAACAAGCCCCGGCGGGACGGCACCTATGCCTACTATATTTCTGAACCGGTGGTATCCAACGACGCAAAAGGCGCCGCGCCGTTTGTGCTGTGCTATACCGAGATCCGAAGACTGAGCGAATGACAGCGGCTGAACGGAGAACAAAAGCTGGAGGAGGCCTGGACTGAATGTATATCACGCTGAAGAATATCAACAAGATTTATCCGAACGGATTCCATGCGGTGCATAACTTCAACCTGGAAATTGAGAAGGGTGAATTTGTTGTGTTCGTCGGGCCTTCCGGCTGCGGAAAATCCACGACGCTCCGGATGATCGCGGGGCTGGAGAACATCTCCAGCGGCGAGTTCCTGATCAACGGGGTGCGAGCGAACGAAAAAGGCCCGCGGGAGCGGGAAGTGGCGATGGTGTTCCAAAGTTACGCCCTGTACCCGCAGATGACGGTGTTTGACAATATCGCCTTCGGCCTGACGCTGCAGGGCGTGGATGAGGACGTCATTGAGGAACGCGTCCGGAAAACCGCGCAGATCCTCGGCCTGACGGATTACCTGGACCGGCTGCCCCGGGCGCTTTCCGGCGGACAGCGCCAGCGCGTGGCCATCGGCCGGGCCCTGATCCGCAAGGTCGGCATTTTCCTGATGGATGAACCCCTGTCCAACCTGGACGCCAAGCAGCGCGTGACCATGCGCTCTGAAATTGCCCAGATCCACCAGGAAACCGGCGCCACGACGATCTATGTGACCCACGACCAGACGGAAGCCATGACGCTGGCCGACCGGATCGTGGTCATGAAGGACGGCTATGTACAGCAGGTCGGTACCCCCTATGAGCTGTATTTCAAACCGGTGAACGTGTTTGTGGCCGGGTTTATCGGGGAACCGCCCATGAACTTTGTCCGCGGCACGGTGGAAAACGGATGCATCCCCTTCGGCGAACAGAAGATCCGGCTGGCGGAATTCCGCCCGGACCTCGCCGCGGCGGAGGGAAAGGAGATCGTCTTCGGGTTCCGTCCGGAGGCTGCTTCCCTGACTGAACAAGAAAATGCCGCCCGCATTGACTGCCAGGTGGAACTGACGGAGATGCTGGGCGACAATACCAATGTCTATATTCTTTCCGGAGAGCAGCGGGCCATCCTGAAGGTGGACAGCCATGATACGCCGGAAACAGACGAGCCGCTGACCTTCTGGATTCCGAAGGACAGCATGTACTTCTTCGACGGAGAAACGGAGACGGTGCTGTAATCCGTCAGAACCAGGCGGCGGGAAGATACGCCCGCTGATTTTCAAGCATATCGCGGAACAGTTTTTCCCCCTCCGCCGGAGGGACGCACGCAAGCTGGGGATCATTCATGAAGGTGGTGAACCCCAGCTTTCTGTCGCATGTGAGCGCGGCGCGCAGGGTGTTCTCCTGGTTCAGGACGTGGCGGGCCACCAGGGGCAGGACGGCCTTCGGCGTTTCCCCGGCATAAACGGGCTCGATCCGGTCCCGGCCGAAAAGCGCATTGGTTTCCACCACGGCACCGAGGGGAAGATCCGGCACCTGGCCGCGGTTTGGCACATTGACATTGGAAATCAGATCCCCCAGACCGAGCAGCGCCTTCAGCAGCAGGTGCCCCTCCTCTCCGGAGGCCTGCAGGTACGGCTGCTCTTCCCCGCGGATCAGGCGGTCGGAGCGGGCCAGGCGCTCCTTCAGGTCGGCCTTCCGCCAGGCAACGGATGTCAGGCTGAACATCCAGGAACGGACGGTTTCCGGATCCTTCGTATACCAGGGAGCGGTGAATTCCGCCAGGTGGCGGTCCCCTGCGGCAGCGATCGCACCGTAGCGCAGGAAAAGATCGAATTTTACCCGGTGCGCGCAGTTGAAATGGGAATTCATCCAGTTATCATCCGGACCGGCCTGAAAGCCGGTATTTTGATGCTTTTCCGCGAAACGGGCATACAGGGGCATCAGATCCGTGCTTCCCCAGGCGGCTTTCGTGATCCAGGTGAAATGGTTGATGCCGGTGACCGTCGTGCGCAGATCCTGCCTTTTTACACCGGAAACGCCTTCCTCCGCCTTCAGCATGGCGCAAAGGAGCTTCTGGGTTCCGAAAACCTCGTGGCAGCAGCCGAAGGCTTTGATCCGCGGGAAAACCTCGTACAGCGTACGCACGCAGAGGGACATCGGATTCGTGTAGTTGATGACCCAGGCGTCGGGCGCGTAATCCCGGATGGCTTCGCCGATGGTGACATACATGGGAATGGTGCGCATGGCGCGCATGAAACCGCCGGCACCCACCGTATCCCCGACGGGCTGCCAGACGCCGACACGCTCCGGCAGGTGCACATCGCTCTCCATCTCGTCGAAAGTTCCGGGCAGGATCGAGATGACGACGAAATCCGCCCCTTCCAGCGCCTGCGGAAGGGAATCGCTGACCTCGTAGGCCCATCGGGATACCGCGTTCCCGCCGGCGCTGATTCTGCCGCCGATGATCCGGTTCCGCTCTGCAGCTTCCCGGTCAATATCGTACAGGCGGACGGTGCCGCACATATCCGGATCCATGGCCAGATCCGCCATAAAGCCCCAGGCCCAGCCCCGGGAGCCGCCGCCGATATAAGCGATAATCAGTTCTTTTGCCGAATGCATCAAATCCCTCCGTTCAGATCAGGAGTCCCAGCCGGGACATGGTATAAATAAACACGAAAATGGTCCCCAGGGAAGCAACCGTGCTGACAAAGACCAGCTGGCCTGCCAGCTGCCCGTCGCCGCCCATGTTTTGCGCCATGGGGTAGGAAGAAGTGGCCACCGGCGTGCCGAAAATCATCAGGATCAGAAACAGCTCCACGCCCCGCAGCCCAATCAGCCAGGCCAGGGGAACCATTACCAGCGGCAGCAGCACCAGCCGGATTCCCAGCACAGCGGCGATAGCCCGCCGGTTTTGCTTCAGCTCCTCAAAGACCAGGTTCGCCCCCAGGACGATCATGGCCAGGGTCGTCGCCAGACTGGCCAGGGACGATACCGGCGAAGCAATAAAGGCCGGGAGGCGGATCTGCAGCAGATAAAAGAGCAGGCCAGCGGCACAGCCCTGCAGCAATGGGTTTTTGAGAATACCGAGCAGCAGCGGCTTCAGGCGGACCTTTCCGCCTTCCCGGAAAATTTCCAGCACAACGACCGCGGCGGTGTTGAAAAGGGTGACCATGATCATGACCATCATGCCGCAGACGGAAGATTTCTCGGCTCCGAAGACATAGGTGGTCAGCGGAATGCCATAGATGATGAAGTTGCTGCGGAAAACCGCCTGAATGATGACGCCGCGGCGGGGATTTTCCTTCACAACGCGGGGCACCAGGATCATCAGCAGAATGATCAGCGCAATAACGGACAGCACCCCTGTCAGGATCAGCGTCAGGGAGGGCATGTTTTCCGGCTTGGCGCCATAGACATTGTTGAACATCAGAAAGGGGAAGAAAAGCTTAAAATTGAGGGTGTTGAGCCGGTTCATGAAGGCCCGGTCCGTCACCCCGGAGCGAACCGCGAAGAAACCGATTCCCAGGAGGATCAGGAACGGGGCGACCGCGTTCAGCGCCACCATAAAGCTTTCCAGCATGCGGATCCCCCCTGTCTCTGCCAGGCTGTTGTTCAAGGTGAAGCTATTATAACAGATCCGGCGACCGGATGCCACGGGTTTTTCCGGATGTTTCCATGAAAAAATAAATCCGGCCAAAGAGCGGCGTTCCAACCTGTCCGACCGGAAACGTCTATATAAATAGGAAAGAAAAATTCCAGAAAAAGCTTTCTTTTCAGGCAAAAAAATGGTATAATATAAAGGTTCGAAACGCTATGTTTTTCAAGGGCTGGAAGGATTTCAAGAACGGCCGGAAAACGGCCGTTTCCGACAAATGATCCCTGATCAGACAACAGAACGGAACGAGGTGCAGCATGACTGAAGGAATGGAAGCAAATCTGGAACAGGTGACTGCCGTCACAGCCGACTACGGCGAGGAGCAGATCCAGGTGCTGGAAGGGCTGGAAGCCGTACGCAAACGGCCCGGCATGTATATCGGCTCCACGGACGCACGGGGCCTGCACCATCTGGTATATGAGATTGTGGATAACTCTGTGGACGAAGCGCTGGCAGGATATTGCAAGCAGATCAATGTTACGGTCAATCACGACGGCAGCGTCACGGTCATGGACGACGGGCGCGGCTTCCCGGTCGGGCTCCATCCGAAGATGGGCCGTCCCGCGGTGGAAGTGTGCCTGACGATCCTGCACGCCGGCGGCAAGTTCGGCGGCGGGGGATACAAGGTATCCGGCGGCCTGCACGGCGTCGGGGCCTCCGTTGTGAACGCACTGAGCCGACACTTCACGGTGACCGTGTATCAGAACGGCCAGATTTACCAGCAGGAGTATGAGCGGGGTAAATACCTGTACGACCTGAAGGTCATCGGCACAACGGAGCGTACCGGAACCACGATTCAGTTCTGGCCGGACGTGCACAGCGAGGAGAATCCCGAAGGCATCTTTGAGACCGGGGAGTTTGAGTATGAGACGCTGCGGAACCGCCTGCGCGAGATGGCGTTCCTGAACAAGGGCGTGCGGATCATCTTCCGGGATGAGCGGGAAGAAAAGCCGAAGGAGAATGACTTCTGCTTCGAGGGCGGACTGAAGGAGTTCGTGAAGTTCCTGAACCAGCATAAACAGGTACTGTTTCCCGAACCGATCTATACCGAGGGCATCAAGGACGGGATCCTCGTTGAAATGGCCATGCAGTACAACGACAGCTATGCTGAGAATGTTTACTCCTTTGCCAACAACATCGCGACCCCCGACGGCGGAACACACCTGGCCGGTTTCAACACAGCGGTGACCCGCGCGATCAATGATTACGGCCGCCGCTACAAGATCCTGAAGGATAACGAGCCGAACCTGAAGGGCGAAGACGTGCGGGAGAGCATGACCGCCATCATCTCCATCAAGATGGAGGATCCGCAGTTTGAAAGCCAGACGAAATCCAAGCTCGGTTCCGGACAGGTCCGCGGCGTGGTGGACAGCCTGGTCAGCGAGGAACTGAGCACCTACCTGGAGGAAAACCCCACCGTGGCCAAGGCCATCGTCAGCCGCTGCGTGGACGCGCAGCGCGCCCGCGAGGCGGCCCGGAAGGCCCGGGAAACCGTTCGGCGTAAGACCGTGCTGGAAAGCGGCAGCATGCCCGGCAAGCTGGCGGACTGCTCGGAACGGGATCCCTCGAAGTGCGAAATTTTCATGGTGGAGGGCGACTCCGCCGGCGGCAGCGCCAAGGAAGGCCGTGACCGGCATTTTCAGGCGATTCTGCCCCTGCGCGGCAAGATCCTGAACGTGGAGAAGGTTCGGCTGGACCGGGCCCTGGATAACGCGGAAATCCGCGCCATGATTACCGCCTTCGGCTGCGGCTTCGGCGACCAGTTTGACGAGAGCAAGCTGCGGTACCACCGGATCGTCTGCATGACGGATGCCGACGTGGACGGCGCCCATATCCGGATCCTGCTGCTGACCTTCTTCTATCGATTCATGCGGCCCCTGGTTGAGAAGGGCTATGTGTACGCGGCCATGCCGCCGCTCTACAAGGTGACCAAAGGCAAGACGGAACGCTACGTCTACGACGATGACGAGCTGCAGCGCCTGCTGGATGAGATCGGGCGGGATCCGAAGCCGGAGATCCAGCGCTATAAAGGTCTGGGAGAAATGTCCAGCGAGCAGCTGTGGACCACCACCATGAACCCCGAGACCCGCAGCATGATGCAGATCACGCCCAAGGACGCCATGGAGGCGGACAGGATCTTTACACTGCTGATGGGGGATGATGTGGAACCGCGGAAGCAGTTTATTCAGGAGAACAGTGATCTTGTTAAAGATCTGGATGTGTGATTGGGGGCAGGAGAGAGAGAATGATTCAGGATAAGCTGATCCCAGTAAATCTGGAACAGGAGATGAAAAAAAGCTTTATCTCCTATGCCATGGCTGTTATTATCGACCGGGCCCTGCCGGACGTGCGGGACGGTCTGAAGCCGGTGCACCGCCGGATCCTGTACGATATGAGCGAGCTGGGCATGACCCCGGACAAACCTTACCGGAAGAGCGCCAGACTGGTGGGCGATGTGCTCGGTAAATACCACCCCCACGGGGATTCATCCGTTTACGACGCCATGGTGCGCCTGGCGCAGCCCTTCAACATTCGCTATCCCCTGGTCGAAGGCCAGGGCAACTACGGCAGCGTGGACGGAGACGGCGCCGCCGCCATGCGTTACACGGAAGCCAGGATGCAGAAACTGACGCTGCACATGCTGGACGGCATTGAGAAGGATACGGTGGATTTCTATCCGAACTTCGATGAGACGCTGCAGCAGCCGGCCGTGCTTCCTTCCCGGTTCCCGAACCTGCTGGTGAACGGGTCGAACGGAATCGCGGTCGGCATGGCTACGAATATTCCGCCCCACAACCTGACGGAAGTGATCAACGGCGTGATCTGCATGATCGACAATCCCGACTGCACGATTGACGATCTGATGCAGCATATCAAGGGCCCCGATTTCCCGACAGGCGGCATGATCCTGGGCCGGGCGGGAATCCGGGAAGCCTACTATACAGGCCACGGCAAAATCACTGTCCGCTCCAGGAGCAATATCGAGGAGATGCCGAACAACCGCAGCCGGATCGTGGTCACCGAGATCCCCTACATGGTCAACAAAGCCAAGCTGGTGGAGAAGATCGCCGACCTTGTCCGGGACAAGCAGCTGGAAGGCGTCAGCGATATCCGGGACGAAAGCGACCGGAACGGCATGCGGATCGTGATCGAGCTGAAGAAGGATGTCTATCCGCAGGTCGTGCTGAACTATCTGTACAAGCATACCAGCCTGCAGGAGAACTTCGGCGCCAACATGCTGGCGCTGGTCAACGGCAAACCGCGGGTGCTGAACCTGCGGGAGATGGTCTACTATTACCTGGAGCACCAGAAGGAAGTTGTGACCCGGCGGACCCGCTATGAGCTGGATAAAGCCAACGCCCGGGCCCATATCCTGGAAGGTCTGCTGAAGGCGCTGGACCATATCGACGAGATCGTGGCCATCATCCGGGCGAGCAAGGATACCGCCACGGCCAAGGAGGCCCTGATCCTGCGGTTCGAATTCTCCGACAAGCAGGCCCAGGCCATCCTGGATATGCGTCTGGCGAGACTGACCGGTCTGGAGCGCGAACGCCTCCTGGAGGAATACCAGGAACTGGAAAAGACCATTGCCCGCCTGACCGCGATCCTCGCGGACGAACATCTGCTGATGGACGTCATCAAGACGGAGATCAGCGCCATCCGGGACAAGTTCGGCGATGAGCGCCGCAGTGAACTGACGGTCATCGAGGGCGAGATTGATGTGGAAGACCTGATCCAGGAAGAAAACATGGTCGTCACCCTGACGCATGACGGATATGTGAAGCGGGTGTCCTCCTCCGTATACCGGGCGCAGCACCGCGGCGGCCGCGGCGTCAGCGGAATGAACGTGAAGGACACGGACTATACAACCCAGATGTTCGTCACCAGCACGCACCAGGAGATCATGTTCTTCACGAATACCGGCCGGGTTTACAGCCTGAAGTGCTATCAGATTCCCGAAGCCGGGCGCCAGGCCAGGGGAACCGCGATTATCAACCTGCTGCAGATTGCCGGCGGCGAAAAGGTTTCCACCATGCTGCCGATGCCCAGGGAAACGGACCGGGAATACAATCTTGTCATGGCGACCCGGGGCGGAATGATTAAAAAGACCGCCCTGGATGAATTCCGCAACCTTCGCAAGAACGGCCTGATCGCCATCGCTCTGCGGGAAGGGGATGAGCTGATCGGCGTGCGCCTGAGCACCGGCGACGACGAGATGCTGCTGGCTACCCGTAAGGGCAAGTGTATCCGCTTCAATGAGCGGCATGTGCGCAATGTGGGCAGGAATTCCATCGGCGTCCGCTCGATCCGCCTGCAGGAGAACGACGAAGTGATTGACATCGCGGCGGTGGAGCCGGATACGACGGTTCTGGCGATTACCACGCTGGGCTACGGGAAACGAACGGATCCCGAGGAATACCGCGAACAGGGCCGTGCCGGCATGGGCATCAAGGCCATGCAGCTGACCGACAAGACCGGCGACCTGGCCGCGATGATGTTCGTGCATGAGGATGAGGATATCCTCCTGATCACCGATGACGGAACGATTATCCGCGCCCGGGCAGCGGATGTCCGACTCTGCGGCCGGAGCACCCAGGGCGTCCGGATCATGCGTCTGAGCGAGGGCAGCACGGTGGTCGGCGTCTGCCGGGCCGAGAAGGAAGACGAGGAAGCGCCGGAAGCGTCTGAAACGCCTGAAATTTCCGAAACACCGGAAACTTCAGAGACACCGGAAACTTCAGAAGCACCGGAAAAGCCGGAGACGGCTGAATAACCGATTCCGCGGGGGATGACACCTCCGCGGTTTTTGCTGCCCTGCTTTAGGTTGAATTTAGAATTCCCGCGTATACTGCACCGGTGGACAGGATCCATGCGGACCTGTATACTTGATCCGGACAGGATGAACAGGAAGAAACAGAGGATGCCAACGGGGGAGGAACATATGAGGCTGTTGCTGGCTGAGGATGACCGGGATCTGTGCGCGGCGGTGAAGGCGCTGCTGGAGCGATCCGGATACATGGTGGACGCGGTAGGGGACGGCGAGGAAGCCGTGGAATACGCGTCGGCGGAAAACTATGACGGGATGATCCTGGACTGGATGATGCCGAAAATGGACGGGGTTCAGGCGCTGACACAGATGCGGAGGAAAGGGAACTCAACGCCCTGTATGCTGCTGACCGCCCGGGACGCGGTGGAAGACAGGGTGACCGGCCTGGACGCCGGGGCGGACGACTATCTGCCGAAGCCTTTTGATGCCGGTGAGCTGCTGGCCCGGATCCGGGCCATGCTGCGGCGGCGGGAAACCTATGTGCCGGACACCGTGCAGTGGGAGGATCTGGTGCTGGACAAGGGCAGCTGTGAACTGCGGTGCGGATCCGAATCCCTGCGCCTGACCGGCAAGCTGTTCCAGCTGATGGAGCTTTTCATGGAAAATCCCCGGATCCTTTTCTCCGTGCAGCAGCTGATGGACAAAGTCTGGGGATGGGACGCGGAGGCGGAGATCAACGTGGTCTGGGTTAATATCTCCCAGCTGCGGAAAAAACTGGCGGAGCTGGGCACCGCGGCAGAGATCCGGGTGCACCGGGGAACCGGGTATTCCCTGGAGAAGAAATAATTACCCGGTTGCAGGGGAAAATCGTGGGGGAAAGATATGATCAGGAATCTGCAGAAGCGTTTTATCCGGATTGCCTTGCTGGCGCTGACCGTGGCGATGGTGCTGGTGGTGGGAATTGTGAACACCGCCAACCTGATCAGCGTGCGAGGAGAACTGTCGAACATGCTGAACCTGCTGACGGAAAACGCCTTTCCGGCGGCACCGGTCAAAGCGGAAACGCCTGAACTCCCGAAAGATTCGGAAGAACCGGGAAATCCCGACCGTACGGCCGAGGCTGATCCGATCCGGTTCCGGGAATGGGACCGCCATATGCGCAACCTTGTGAATGAATCCAACTGGTTTGCCGTTCATTTCAACATGGAAGGGGAAATCGTCAGGCGGAATCTGAACCGTGTGAACGATGGGGACGAGGAAGTTTCCGAAACGCTGGCCCGGCAGGCGCTGGGAAGCGGGCAGAACGCCGGATGGATCCAGGATTACTGTTTCGTGATCCGGGATCAGGAAAGCCGGGGCAAAACGGTTTTTATTCTGAACTGCGAGACAAGAATGACGGCGGTGCGCACGCTGGCGCTGATTTCCGCCCTTGCCTGCGTGGGCGGTATTCTGCTGGCCTGGCTGCTGGTCCGGCTGGCAAGCAGGAAGGCAGTGGATCCGGTGATCCGCAACATGGAGCAGCAGAAACGCTTCATTACGGATGCCAGCCACGAGCTGAAAACGCCGCTGACCGTGATTTCCACCAATATGGAACTGCTGAAGACCGAGGTTCCTGAAAACCCCTGGGTCAGGAGCACCCAGAAGCAGACTGCCGCCATGCGCCACCTGGTGGACGAACTGGTCTATCTCTCGCGCATGGAGGAGGAGCACCCGGCCCTGCATCCGGAGGACCTGAACCTGGGCGCTATCCTGCAGGAAACGGCAGAGCCCTTCCAGGCCATGGCGGAGTTCAACGGGCTGGAGATGCAGGTCCGGGCGGAGGAAGATGTCCGCGTAACCGGCGACCGGTCTTCCATCGGGCGGCTGATTTCTACCCTCTGCGACAATGCCGTGAAATATACCCCCGAGGGCGGGCATATCCTGGCGGAGGCGGTACGGGAAGGAAAATACGCGGTTCTGCGCGTTTCCAACACAATCAAAAAGCCGCTGACAAAAGAACAATGTCAGCAGCTGTTTAACCGGTTTTACCGGGCGGATCCGTCCCGCAGCAAGGAAGAAAAGAGCGGGTTCGGAATCGGGCTCGCGATTGCTTCCGCCATTGCGGAGAAGCACGAAGGAAGCATGCAGGCCCGGATGGAAGGAGACATGCTGGTCATCCAGGCGCAATTGCCGCAGGCGTAATCAGTCGTACCGCTCGTCGATCACGCGCTTGGTTTTCTTTTCACTGCGGGGCAGCAGTCCGTTTTCCACCACCTTGACCAGCGGCGTGAAGCCGATGGCGCTCTTGACCTTGGCCGCGATCCTGTCGGCAAGCTCCAGGAAATTGACGGAACCGTTGGTTTCCACGTAGATGCGCATGGTATCCTTGCCGTCCAGATGGGAAATACGGATCTGATATTCGCTGGAAACCTCCGGGAACTTCTGCAGGATCTCCTCGATCTGGCTGGGGAACACGTTGACGCCCTTGATTTTCATCATATCGTCCGTCCGGCCCATAATCGTATCCAGCCGAGGGAACCTGCTGCCGCAGGGGCATTCTCCCGGGATGATCCGGGAAAGGTCATGGGTGCGGTACCGGATCAGCGGCGCGCCTTCCTTCACCAGGGTGGTGATGACGATTTCGCCGAACTCCCCGTCCGGCACGGGCTTCAGGGTCTTGGGATCGATGATCTCAATATAGAGATAATCATCCCAGTAATGCATGCCGGTATTATAGGGGCAGTTGATGCCGATGCCGGGGCCGTAAATCTCTGTCAGACCGTAAATATCATACAGCTCAATCCCAAGGGATTCCGCGATCCGGGCGCGCATCTTTTCGCTCCAGCGCTCGGAACCGATGACGCCCTTTTTCAGCTTGATTTTGTCCTTGATTCCGCGCTTCTCAATCTCTTCCGACAGCAGCAGGGCATACGAGGAGGTGGAGCAAAGCACCGTGGATTCCATATCCTGCATCATCTGCAGCTGTTTCTCCGTGTTGCCGGGGCCCATGGGGATAACCATGGCGCCGAGCCGTTCCGCACCGGCCTGGAAACCGATCCCGGCTGTCCACAGGCCGTATCCGGGAGTGATCTGGATGCGGTCTTTGTTCGTGATGCCGGCGAACTCATAGCACCGGGCAAACATGATGGCCCAATCTTCCACATCTTTGGCGGTATAGGGGATGATGACCGGCAGGCCGGTGGTGCCGGAGGAGGAATGGATGCGGACAATCTTTTCTTCCGGGGGTGTCATCAGGCCCAGCGGATATGCTCCCCGCAGATCGCTCTTTTCAGAAAAGGGCAGGGATTCAAATTCTTCCGGGGTGGTGATCCCGGTGACACCGGCTTCCTTCAGCTTTTTACCGTAAAAATTGTCGGCGGAGCGCAGGGCATCAATCTGGTGATTGACCTGACGGATCTGGGATTCGGAAATGCGCATGGGAATCTACCTTCTTTCATCTATTTTTTTATTCATATGCCAGCGCGCGGAAGTTCAGCTCGTGGAACTTTTCGGGAATCTGGCGGCGGATGGCTTCCTTCAGATCCGCCTCCTCCAGCCCGAGAGCGCCGCACTTCAGGGCGGCACCGAGCAGAATCAGGTTCAGCACCTTCGGGGAACCGACTTCCCGCAGGGCTTTTTCCGCATCGACAATCAGCAGACGGGACACGTGCGCGCGCAGGTAATCCAGCATGTCTTCCGCCCGGTAGACGTTCCCGGCCAGCGAAGCGGTTACCGGCATGACAGGGCGGGAGGAAACAATCATCTGCCCGTCTTTTTTCAGGTACGGCAGCATCCGCACCGCCTCTCCCGGCTCAAAGGCCAGGATCAGGTCTGCTTCCCCGCGGGCGATCATCGGGGAAAAAAGGTTTTCCCCCATGCGCAGGTGGCTGAAGACACTGCCGCCCCGCTGGGCCATGCCGATGGTTTCCGCGGACATGACCGGAATCTGCCGGGCCATGGCGGCAGCGGAAATCAGGCGGGAAGCCAGGACGGTTCCCTGGCCGCCGACGCCGCAGAGAATGATGTTCTTACGCATGCGGTTCACCTCCCGTAATCGCTCCCGTCGGGCACAGCTGGGCGCAGAGCGTACACCCGTTGCACTGGGCGGGATCCGCCACCGCCTTGCCGTCGCGGATGCTGAGGGCGGGACAGCCGATTTCCCGGATACACTTTTTGCAGCCGACGCAGCGGGCCGGGTCGATCGTGACCCGGGAGGCGGAGCGGAACAGGGCAACGCAGGGGGAACGGAAAATGATCGCTTTGACGCCGGGAAGATCCGCCGTCCTGCGCACGACTTCAACCGCTGCCTGATAATTCAGGGGATCCACCGTCTCCACCGCGGTTACGCCGATGCCCCTCAGCACGTTTGCAATGCTGACCTTCTCCACCACGTCGCCCATCATGGTGCGTCCGGTGCCCGGATGGGGCTGGTGGCCGGTCATGGCGGTTGTGGAATTATCCAGTACAATCAGCGTGAATTCCGCCTGGTTGTATACGGCATTCACGACGCCGGGCAGCGCGGAGGCGAAGAAAGTGGAGTCGCCCACAAAAGCGAAGCAGCTCCGGTCCTTTTCCAGATGGTTGATGCCCTGGGCGATGCCGAGCCCCGCGCCCATGCACAGGCAGGTGTCCACCATATCCAGCGGCATGGCGTTGCCCAGGGTGTAGCAGCCGATATCGCCGCAGAAGATGGTTTTCCGGCCCTTCATCGCCTGCTTTACGGCGTAGAAGGAAGCCCGGTGGGGACAGCCGGCGCAGAGCACCGGGGGCCGGACCGGCAGAGCCGGCGGCGGATCAGACGCCTCTTCCGAAGCGGCGGGCAGCGGCACATTCATAAAAGATGCGATGGCACTGAGCACGCTGTCCCGGCTGTTCTCCCCGGACAGGGGCATATGGCCGGTCATCTTCCCGAGGATCCGGGTAGTCAGGCCGTACTTGCCGCAGACATAGATCAGCTGCCGTTCGATCACGGGATCCAGCTCCTCGACGCACAGCACCTCATCCAGCCCGGAGAGAAATTCCACAGCCCGCTTTTCCGGGAAAGGGAAGGGGGTGGAAACCTTCAGCGTGCGGAGACGGCCCAGCTGTTCCCGGGCCTCCATGACATAGGTATAACTGAAACCGCCGGTGGCAATGCCTTTGCGCGCACAGGGGCAGGCATCGTCTTCCGGCTCAATCCGGTTGAGGGGAGAGGCGGAAAAAACATCCTGCAGCCGGACATTGCGCTCCTCAATCTTCCGGTGGTTCGCAAAGGAAAGCCGGGGGAAGATGACCCAGCGGGCGCTGTCCTTCACAAAGCCTTCCGGCTCATGCACGGTGTATTCCCCCGGATCTTTGACCTGCAGCGAGGCATATCCGTGAGAGACGCGGGTGGTCGGCCGGAGGAACACGGGCGTCACGTATTCCTCGGACAGGTCAAAAGCTTCCTGCACCATCCGGTAGGCCTCCTCAGCGGAGGAGGGATCCAGGACGGGCACCTTGGAAAAGGCGGCGAAGAAACGGGTGTCCTGCTCCGTCTGGGAAGAAATGGGGCCGGGGTCATCGGCCACCAGGACCACGAGCCCGCCCTTCACACCGATGTATTCCAGACACATCAGCGGGTCAGACGCCACATTGAGGCCCATCTGTTTCATTGTCACCAGGGCGCGGGCGCCCGCATACGCCGCGCCGCCCGCGATCTCCATGGCGGTTTTCTCATTCACGGACCATTCCACATAGACCCGGTCGCCGCGGCGCCTGGCCACGGTTTCCAGCACTTCGGTAGACGGGGTTCCCGGGTAGCCGCAGACAACATTCACACCGGCGGCCAGAGCACCCAGGGCAATCGCTTCATTGCCCATCAGGAATTCATCATGCATACGGTCACATCCTACTCTCGTGTCATTCTGAACCGAAGGGGAAGAAATCTTTACTTAACGGTTTAAAAGCATAGCATAAAACCCGGAAAATAGCCAGCGAAATACCCCTGAAATACAATGGAAATCCGACCTGCCGCTCCTTCATTGACGAAATGGGTTGGAAGGCTTACAATAAGCGACAGCCCACAACCCGGAGGAGGATCTTATGGATTACACGGAATTACTGGCCGGTGAGTTTTCCCTGCGGCCGCAGCAGGTGCGGGCGGCGGTGGAGCTGCTGGATGCGGGAAATACGATTCCCTTTATTGCCCGGTACCGGAAGGAAGCTACCGGCTCTCTGGACGATCAGGTGCTGCGAGAGCTGGCGGAGCGCCTGGAATACCTGCGGAATCTGGACAAACGCCGGGATGAAATCCGGAAAAGCCTGTCCGATCAGGGTGTGCTGACGGAGGAACTGGAGGGCCAGCTGGCCGCGGCCCGGACCCTGAGCGAACTGGAGGATCTATACCGCCCCTTCCGCCCGAAGCGCCGTACCCGCGCCACCATTGCCAAGGAGCGGGGCCTGGAACCGCTGGCCCTGTGGCTGATGATCCAGAATCCCCACGGGGATCCCCTGGCAGAAGCGGAAAAATACGTGAATCCGGAGAAGGAAGTGCCGGATGCGGAAAGTGCCCTGGCCGGCGCGCGGGATATCCTGGCGGAAACCGCGAGCGACGACGCTGCCATCCGGAAAACACTGCGGGAGATGCTGCTGCGGGAAGCCGTTCTCGTCACGAAGGCCGCGAAGGAAGAAGACAGCGTCTACAGCATGTATTATGATTTCCGGGAACCGGTCCGCAGCATGGCGGCTCACCGGATCCTGGCCGTCAACCGCGGGGAGCGGGAGGAGTTCCTGAAAGTATCCCTGGAAGTGCCGCAGGAGAAAGCCATGGATGAAGTGCGCCGGGCTTATGTCCGGGGAAGCAGCGCCTCGTCCGCCCAGGTGCAGCTGGCCTGTGACGATGCCTGGGAGCGGCTGATCTTCCCGTCGCTGGAGCGGGAAATCCGCAATGAGCTGACGGACCGTGCCAATGTTTCTGCGATCCGTGTGTTTTCCCAGAACCTGCACCAGCTGCTGATGCAGCCGCCGATCAAGGGCAAGGTGACCCTGGGCGTGGACCCGGGCTTCCGGACCGGCTGCAAGCTGGCCGTGATCGATGAAAACGGCAAGGTGCTGGATACGGGCGTGGGATATTTCACGCTGCCGGGAAACGATGCGGGCAAGGCGACCGCTGCACGGCTGATCAAAGGCTTTGTACAGAAATACGGCATCACCGCCATCGCTATCGGCAACGGCACCGCCAGCCGGGAAAGCGAGCAGTTTATCGTTTCCCTGCTGCCGGACCTGCCGGGCGTGGCGTATATGATTGTCAGCGAGGCGGGAGCATCGGTTTATTCCGCCAGCAAGCTGGCCGCGGAAGAATTTCCGGACTTTGATGTGACGCAGCGCAGTGCGGTGTCCATCGCGCGGCGGATGCAGGATCCGCTGGCTGAGCTGGTGAAGATCGATCCGAAGGCGATCGGCGTGGGTCAGTATCAGCACGACCTGAAGCAGAATGAACTGACGGAAGCGCTGGACGGCGTGGTGGAACAGTGCGTGAACCAGGTGGGCGTGGAGGTTTCCACGGCATCGGCGGAGCTGCTGAGCCATGTGGCCGGCATCGGGCCCGCCCTGGCGAAAAACATCGTCGCTTACCGGGAAGAGAACGGGATCGCGACCCGTCAGGCACTGAAAAAGGTCCCGAAGCTGGGACCCCGGGCGTTTGAACAGTGCGCGGGATTCCTGCGGGTGGCGGACAGCAAGAACCCGCTGGACGCGACAGCAGTGCATCCGGAAAGCTATGACGCCGCCAAGGCACTGCTGGAAAAGCTCGGGTATGACCTGAAGGAGCTGAAACGGGGCGGGCTGCCGGAGATCCCGCTGAAGGCAAAGGCCTATGGCGAGGAGAAACTGGCCCAGGAGATCGGAACCGGCCTGCCGACGCTGCGGGATATGATCAGCGAGCTGCAGAAACCGGGCCGGGATCCCCGGGATGAGCTGCCCAAACCGGTGCTGCGGACGGATGTCCTGGATATCAAGGATCTGACCCCGGGCATGGAGCTGACAGGCACGGTCCGGAACGTGATCGATTTCGGCGCCTTTGTGGATATCGGCGTCCATCAGGACGGCCTGGTACATATCTCCCGGATGGCGGATAAATTCATCCGTCATCCCGCAGAAGTGGTCAAGGTCGGGGATGTGGTGAAGGTCTGGGTGGTCAGCGTGGATGAGAAGAAAAAGCGGATTGCCCTGACGATGGTCAAAGGGAAAAACTGAAAACGGAAGCAAAAGCCGGGGATCACGGATCCCCGGCTTTGATGATGTCCTTCCGCAGGCGATAGATGGTTGCCCCGCATTTTTTCCGGCAGAAGAAACCGATCCACTCGTCGATTTTCATTTCCGAATCAAACAGCACCCTTCCGTACCGCAGGCCGTTGATCCGCTTGCCGGAGCGGTTGCTGTCCATGGAATGCACGGTATCGGATTCCGGATCATAATCGGAGATGAAGACGGCGCTGTGAGCGCCCTTGCCTCCGCCGTAATCCCCGGTCATCTGGAAAAAATCCCCGCGCTGAACCTGCTGCATAAACTCCCGGGCCAGGGCCCGGTTTTCTTCTTTGGAAAGCTTTGAGTCATACAGGAACTGCGCCGCTTCCTCAAAAGGGTTTCCTCCGGAAGCGGCGATTTCCTCCCAGCAGTAGCCATAGGAATAGGGCCTGCACTGCTTGGCCGGCAGGTTGTTCGGTATGACCAGCTGTACATCGGGGAACTCTGCCATGCGGTAGCTGCTCCGGGTTTCCCGGAAAACATGAACGGTAAAATTCTTGCAGACATAGATATCGCCCTTATAGTGAGCGCGCATATATTTTCCGCCGGTGTTTTCCCAGATTTGCTGCCCCAGGGCGATCATATCATCAATGAAAGCGGCCCGGGCGGGATATTCGTCCGGGGAGGCCTCCTCCCGGAGCTCTCCGACATCCACTTCCTCTATTTCCACATTTTCCACATTGCCTTCGCCCAGGACCGGCCAGGCCGGGCAGACGAGAAGCATCATGCAGCACAAAAACGCCAGCATCCGGTTCATCCGTTCATCACCATCCGGCGCCATTGTAAAACAAAAATGCCGGAAATGCAAATACCGGGCCGGATGACGATGCGAAAATGAAAACAGAGCAAAGGTTTGCATTCTATTCCGCAGATCAGAAAAGAAGCGCATAAAATGATGCGCGAAGAAAAGAAAAATAGAAAATCTGGCACTAAAATGCACGATGTATACAAAATTAGCAATTGACATTCATCAAAAGTTGCGATATGATGATTTTGCAAACGATTGCGGAATTTGCAATTATTGGAAAAGAGACAGAGGCGGTGCACATGGTTCGACTCAAGGATATCGCGGAAGTCTGCGGCGTTTCGGTGGCGACGGTCTCCCGGGCGCTGAACGGTCTGACCAACGAAAACAAGGAGAGGACCGCTTTTATCTGCCAGACGGCAAAGGAGATGGGTTACTATCCCAACGCGGCTGCCCGGACGCTGAAAACCAGCCGGTCCAATAATATCGGTATCCTCTATGAAGACCGGATGAACCATGAATACTTCAGCTCCCTGCTGGATGAGCTGCGCCTGGAGGCGGATGCCCTGGGATACGATCTGACGCTGATCGGCCGCGGCAGCGGGGAAGACAACGGGAACTATTACGAGCATGCCCGCAGGCGGAACCTGGACGGCGTGATCGTGATCCAGGCGGATTTTGACAGCGCCAACGTCATCCGCCTGGCGACCAGTAGCATTCCTTCCGTGATTATCGACCACATGTATGAAGGATGCGACTGCGTGGGCAGCGACAACCGGGCCAGCATGGAGCGGATTGTGCGCTATGCCTATGACCACGGACACCGGCAGATCGCCTTCATTCAGGGACAGCTGGGAGCGGTGAGCCGGGAGCGGCTGGCGGGATTCTACAAGATCTGCGCCGAGCTGGGGATCCGGGTGCCGGAAGGCTTTGTCCGGGAAGGCAAATTCCATGATCCGGAAGGCTGCGCCGCTCTGATCCGGGAGCTTTTACAGGAAGCGGAGAAACCGACCTGCGTCCTCTGCCCCGATGATTACAGCTGCCTCGGCGCCATGTGGGAGCTGAAGACGGAGGGCATGGATATCCCCGGGGAACTGAGCCTGATCGGGTATGACGGAATCCGCATGGGCCAGATGATTGAACCGAAACTGACGACCTACCGCCAGAGCGCGGAGCGGATCGCCCGCGAAGTGATGGCTCTTCTGGTGGAGGCGATTGAAGCCCCGGAGGAGCACCAGCCCCGCCAGATTACCGTGGAAGGCAGCCTGCTTGAAGGGGAAACCCTGAAAGAGCTTTCCCGCTGAAAAGCGGAAGAGATAAAAAGAATCCTATCGGACTACTTTAAAGGAGGAGGAACCCATGAAAAAGACCCTATCTTCTGTCCTGGCGCTGATGCTGGCACTGATGCTGGCACTGAGCTGCATGAGCTTCGCGGCTGCTGAGGATGCGGCGGCGCCTGTGCCCGAAGCATTCCTGATGTATGCCAATGGCGACTGGTCCGCCCAGTATTTCGGCGGTGAAGCACCGGAAGGCATCACGGCAACCAACGTCCAGATAACCGGCCCCGGAGCCTATACCGTCGGCCTGGAATTCGCGAATGAAGTCGCAGACCTGGCTTTCGCCGCGATCGGCATCCAGGGCGGAGAACAACTGCTGCCTGGATACACGATTGAACTGAATGAAATCCGCGTGAACGGTGAAGCCATCGAACTTGGCAAGGGCTACACTTCCTCCGATGACGGTGTGGTGACCCGGATGAACCTGTACAACGAATGGGTCAGCGAACTGCCTTCGGATGCCCGCTCCTTTGACGGCAGCCTGGAGAACGCGTCCCCCATCGTGATGCAGAAGGAAGCTTTCGCCTCCGTGAAGAAAGTGGAAGCGGACTTTGTGATCCATCAGGCCATCGCTTACATCATGTTTGCCAACGCCGACTGGTCCAGGCAGAACTGGGGTACCGGCGGAGACGGCGTGACCGCTGTGACCGCGGAAACCAACGGCGCCGGCGATTATACCGTGGCGCTGGAGTTTGCGGAACCTTCTGAGGGACTTGCCTTTGCAGCCCTGGGCCTGGCTAACGGCGAAATCTCTCTGCGCAACGATACGCTGAAGATCAATGCGATTCGCTTGAACGGGAAAGAGATTGAATTCACCAAGGGATATACCTCTTCCGATGACGGAATTACCACCCGGATGAACCTGTACAACGAATGGGTCAGCGAACTGCCTGCGGATGCCCGTTCCTATGAGGATCTGGAAGGCGCCAGCCCCATCATTGTGGACAAGGAACTGTTCACCGGCGTTGAAAAGTTTGAAATTGACTTTACCATCGTTCCGGTGACGGATGTGGCCTACCTGATGTATGCCAATGCCGACTGGTCTGCCCAATACTGGGGCGGAGAAGATCCGGAAGGGATCAAGGCGACTACCGCAGTCATTGACGGCCCCGGACACTATACGGTCGGCCTGGAGTTTGACAAGGAAGCGGAAGGCCTGGCCTTTGCCGCGGTAGGAATTACGACCGGCGAACAGACCTTCAACGGATACTTTATTGATATTACGAGCATCAAAGTGAACGGCGAAGAGATCCCGGCGAACGCCGGATATACCTCTTCCGATGACGGGATTGTCACCCGGGAAAACATCTATAATGAATGGGTGACCGAGCTGCCCGCGGACGCCCGCCGCGCGGACGGCGTGCTGGAAGGCTCATCCCCCATCATCGTGGATAAGGAAGCTTTTGCCTCCGTCAAGAGCATTGAAGTCAGCTTCGATTTCATCTACGGCAAACCCATTGTGAAGGACGACGATACGCCTCTGACCGCAGAGGAAGCGGCTGAGCTGCAGAAAGCCGACTACAATGCCTACATCGGGGTTCAGTCTGAAACCTACATCTTCCGCAATACCTGGGACGAAGCCAACTACGGCCGTGACTCCCAGGACAATCCGGAGTGCTTCGGCCAGCTGACCGGCTGGGATGCCGACAACAACAAGGTCAACTACGGCGGAACCTTTGAAGATGCGCTGTTGACAAAGGACGGCACCTATACCGTGTCCCTGACGACCGGTGACATGGGCTTCGCCAGCGATACCCTCTTCCGGATGCTGTTCGTTTCCACGGAGATTCCCTCCAAACTGGTGAAGGACGGTTTTGTGACGATTTCCGATGTCAAGACCAAGATCGGTGACGCCGCAACTCAGGATTACACCGATATCGATGTGAGCGGACAATATGTCCGGATCGTTGTGATTGATGAATACAACCGTGGCGATGCTCCCTTCGGATATACCGTTCCCGGCGCCAATACCACGATCAGCATCACCTTCACCGTGACCGGCCTGACCGACTGATGCACTGAACCGACCGCGGCGGCGTCGATCCCGGAAGGGAAGCGCCGCCGCTTCTTCCATCCCGACAACCTATCCTACGGGGAGTGATTCACAGATATGGAAGGAATCAACAGAATTCCGGATCCGGCAGAGGAAAAGCAGGGCTTTGGGTATAAAGCTGTTCTCTGGATTTTCCGACTGGCTGCACTGCTGGGTGGGATGGCGATGTTTTTTCCGCCGGCTAATCCCGGGCGCATCAGTGAGAAAATCAATGAAGCGGCCAGCCTGTTTACCACAGGCGTCAGCCGGGATACGATTACCAACAGCATGGGGCGCATTCTGCGCTCCCAGTGGATTCAGGACGCGGATATCACCCTGCTGATGATTGCCTGCTGCATTGTGATGGCAGGCATGATTGCCTGCTGTGCCGGAGCCTGCATGAGCCTCGGCAACCACAAGATGCGGCGCAGGGGACTTCTCCTGCCTGTGATCGGCGCGCCGGTGATGGGAATCGGTCTTTTTCTGATTCATCAGGCTTATGTTTCCATGCTGGCACACGGGGAGGAAGTCGGGAAGCTGGATACTATTAAACTAATTCTGCCGGGAGGTTTCCCTGCTTTCTGTGTCATTGCCGGTCTGCTGTTCCTGACCGGGTTGACGGCCCTGCTGATGACGCGGCCGGAAACAGATTCTTCCGTGAAAATGGAGATGGATGAGAAATACCGGCTCTTTCTGATGATGCTGCCGGTGATCCTGCTGTCTTTCATTTTTGCCTATCTTCCGATCTGGGGATGGCGGTATGCCTTCTTTGATTATAAACCCGGCGGTACGATCGGAATGGATAACTTTGTCGGTTTGAAGTGGTTCGGATCCCTGTTCAATGATCCGGCGACAGTCAGTGACCTGATCCGGGTTCTGCGGAACACCCTGATCATGTCCGGCCTGGGAATTGCCACTTCCTGGCTGCCGATTGCTTTCGCGGTTCTGCTGGCTGAAATCCGTTCGACCAAGTTCCAACGGACCGTCCAGACCCTGACGACCATTCCGAATTTTATTTCCTGGGTGCTGGTGTATGCAATTGCGATCTGTATCTTTTCAACGGATGGATTTATCAACAGTTTTCTGACCAATGTCCTGCACCAGACCGGAGCCAATACAAACTATCTTCAGATCGCAGATCATACATGGCTGAAGATGCTGCTGTGGGGGACATGGAAAGGTGTCGGCTGGAGCGCGATCGTCTACATTGCCGGCATTGCCGGTATCGACCAGCAGCTTTATGAAGCAGCCAGGGTGGACGGAGCCAACCGGTTCCGGTGTATCTGGCATATCACCATTCCCGGCCTGATGCCGACCTACATGGTGATGCTACTGATGGGCATCGCGGGCATTCTGTCCAACGGAATGGAACAGTACCTGGTATTTGAAAACGCCATGAACAAAGATGTGATCGAGGTTCTGGACCTGTATGTCTATCATATCGGTATCGGACAGAACCAGATACCGCTGTCCACCGTGGTGGGAATTTCCAAATCGCTTGTCGGTGTGACCCTGCTCTTCGCTGCCAACGGCATTTCCAAAGCTGTCCGCGGCGAGAGCATTATTTAAGGGGGTGTGCAGGATGAGCAAGAAAGACAACGGAGCCTCCATGCATATCCGGCGCACTGTCGGGGATAAAGTGTTTGAGACAGCGGTCATCATCCTTTTTCTGCTGTTTACATTCATCTGTATTTTCCCATTCTATTACCTGCTGATCAACACCATTTCAGACAATGATCTGGTTACCGGCGGCCGGGTGAACTTTATTCCGCTGCTCAAGGATGCGGCCGGAAACGGCGTGCTGGGCGTGCAGTTCAATAACTATATTGCGCTGCAGAATGTACAGGACCTTGGCTCCAGTGTGTTTGTGACAGTAGCGCGGACGATTCTTGCCACAGCGCTGATGGTCATCACCTCCGCCTGGGCGGGATATCTGGTCACCAAACAGAAGATGTGGAAACGTTCTTTCTGGTACCGCTTCCTTGTCGTCACAATGTATTTTAACGCGGGCCTGGTTCCGTGGTATATGAACATGCTGATGATGGGCCTGACGGATAACTTCCTGGCCTATATCATTCCCGGGATGGTCTGGCCGTACAATATCATCCTAGTGAAGACCTATATCGAATCCATCCCTTCGTCGCTGGAGGAGAGCGCGGTGATTGACGGGGCTTCCACCCTGACTGTCTGGAGAAAGATTATCGTACCGCTGAGCATTCCCATCCTGGCGACAATCGCGATCTTCGGCGCGGTGGGCAACTGGAATTCCTTCCAGGACTCGCTGCTGCTGATGAACAACCGGCCGGATCTCTATACGTTACAGCATAGACTGTATATTTACCTGAACTCCTCCAGCAACCTCGGCGCCATGATGAGCCAGGGCGGCACGGTGAGCGAACAGGCTGCGGCGAGCATGCTGAACCAGCGCGTGATCCAGTATACGGTTTCCATGGTGTCCATTATCCCGATTCTTCTGGTTTATCCTTTCATGCAGCGCTTTTTCGTGAAAGGGATTATGCTGGGAGCAGTGAAGGGCTGAAACGCAGACAACCGCCGAAGGCGGCTGAAGGATTGAATTCATGAGGAGGAAAAAGAGATGAGAAAAATCAGGAAAACCCTGCTGGCACTGGTGCTGGCAATGGCGCTGCTGTGCAGCACGGCTGCGGCATTCGCAAACGAGGACGAAGCTTATGCCCGGCTGCAGAGCATCGGAATCTATGACGGTGAACCGATTACTCTCAATGTTTACAGCCAGCTGGCAAACTATTCAGGCCTTCAGGGTCATTGGAGCGCTGACCTGCTTCTGGATAAGTACAATGTCCGGATCAATATCATTCCGGATTCCGACGGGACCTATGCCACCCGCATGGAAAGCGGGAACCTGGGCGATATTGTGGTCTGGGGCGCGGACGGTGACCAGTATCAGACCGCCGTCAACCAGGGGCTGCTGCTGGACTGGGAAGAGGATGGCCTGGCAGAAGAATATGCGCCGTATATCTGGGAAAACTACAAAACGGCACTGGAAGCCAACCGGGCAAAGAACAGCGACGGCAAGATTCATGGCTTCGGACACAACGTTGCCCTGAAAGCCGGCAGCCATGAGAATTTCTTCTACACCTGGGATATCCGCTGGGATCTGTATCAGCAGCTGGGCTGTCCTTCGGTGAAGAACCTGGATGAACTGGCGGATCTGTTCGTGAAGATGAAGGAAATCTGCCCCACAGACGAGAACGGCAATGAAACCTATGCGATTTCGATCTGGCCGGACTGGGACGGTAACATGGTGATGTATGTGAAAGCCCTTGCTACCGCCTACTACGGCTGGGATGAATTCGAGCTGGGCCTGATCAGCACCGAAACCGGAGAATTCCAGGGATGCCTGCAGCCGGATGGCATGTATATCGAGATGCTGCGGTTCTTCAACAAGCTGTACCGGCTCGGGCTGCTGGATCCGAACTCCGCCAGTCAGGTATATTCAACAATGGGTGAAAAGGTAAAAGCAGGCGGGACTTTCTGGTCTATCTTCAACTATGCGGGTTCCCTGATCTTCAATACACGCGAGCATCTGGAGCAGGGAAAGTACATGTACACCTTCGTTCCTGAAGAAGCCACCCCCATTTCCTACGGACTGTCCCTGACCGGCGGGAACCGGATCTGGTCCATCGGTGCGGATGCGGAGTATCCGGAACTGTGCCTGGCTGTGATTAACTGGCTTGCCACCCCGGAAGGCGCGATGACCATGCTTTACGGTCCGAAGGGAATGACCTGGGATTACAATGAAGAAGGCGGCGCCTACTTTACGGAATTCGGACTGAAGACCAGTAACGATCCTGCTTTTGACATGAGCGGATCCACCCTGATCGGACCGAGGACGGGGACGGCGTATCCGCAGAGCGGAACCTATAACGACGGCGCGCTGCAGATCAACAACACGACCCTGACATCCAGCCAGCAGAATCCGGACAGCAAGCTGCAGGAGACTATCGACAAGACCGGCTGGGTCAGCGTGCTGAACGCGGACCTGCTGCCGATCCAGCAGGCCTGGTGCGACTGGGCCGGTGCGGCTGATACCCAGCAATATCTGGAGAAGCATCCCTACAAAGTAATGCTTGACAAGGGAACCTATGCTCCCGCCATCCGGGATGGTGATCTGGACAAGAAATGGAGCCAGATTCAGACGGCGGTGAAGACATGGTCCTGGCGCGCGATTTACGCGGAGAACGACGGCGCCTTTGAAGGCATGGTGCAGCAGATGATCCAGCAGGCAAACAGCTACGGATACGCAGACTGTGTCGCCTGGTGTGAAGAACAGGCAGCCCTGTGCTGGGCAGCCCAGCAGGCGCAGGCCGCGAATGCGCAGTAACGGATGAATGACCGGCGGCTTGTCCCTCAAAGGGACAGGCCGCTTGCTGTATGAAAGGGAAGGGCAGGATGAAAGGAAAGAGAATGCTGCTGATCTGGTTAACAGCCGGAATGCTGGTTTTTCTGATGTGCGCCTGCGCCGCGGCAGAGGATCTTCCGACAGACGCGGTGGAGATGACCCGGAGAATGGGAAACGGGATCAATCTGGGGAATACCATGGAAGCCTGCAATAACGGTGTGAAGGGCGGGAATATATCTGAGGATCCCGTTTTTTATGAGACGATGTGGGGACAGCCGGTGACAACGCCAGACATGCTGCGTGGAATGAAAGCTGCCGGCTTTGACACGATCCGGATTCCCGTGGCCTGGATGACCAACGCGACCCATCTGAACCAGGGAGACTATACGATTTCCCCGGTTTACCTGGATCGTGTGGAGGAAATTGTGAACTACGCGCTGGACGCGGGCATGTTCGTGATTGTGAACGACCACTGGGACGGCGGGTGGTGGGGCATGTTCGGCTCGGACACGGAGGCGACAAGGAATCTGGCCATGGAGGCTTACACCGGCATGTGGCAGCAGATTGCCGAACGGTTTGCGAATGCCGACAGCCGGGTGATCTTTGAAAGCGCCAATGAGGAACTGGGCGCCCGGTTCGACGAGAACTCTCCGTTATACTGCCCGGATTCCACGGATCATACCATGCCGGAGAGGGAACGCTATGAGCTGACCAACCGGATTAACCAAGCTTTTGTAGATACGGTCCGGGCTGCGGGCGGAAAAAACGCCCAGCGGTTTCTGCTGATTGCCGGCTTTGGAACGAACATTGACAAAACGTGTGACAGTCGGTTTCATATGCCGAAGGATCCGACCGAAAAAAAGCTGATGATTTCTGTCCATTATTATGACCCATGGAGCTATTGCGGTGCATCCACTGCGCAGGGGGCCACGCTCTGGGGAAAAAGAAAGGATTATGAAACCATGTATTCCACCCTGAGCCGGATGAAGCAATTCACATCGGCGGGGATCGGCGTCGTCATCGGCGAGTACGGCGCGCTGCCGGGTTCGGACGGGATCATGAAGGCGAATGCACCGGCCTACCATGAAGCCTTTCTGAACTGCTGTGACGCGCTGGATCTGACATCCTGCCTGTGGGACTGCAGCGGGTTCTTTGTCCGGACCGAACAAAGGATTACGGATGAAGCAATGGCAACGGTTTATGCCGGCCGGAATGCGGCTTCGGAATCCGGAAAAGACTATGCGGAAATTGCCGCAGCAGGCCAGGCTGCTTTTGACGCGGCCGCAGCGGCAGCGCCGGAAACACTGACGGAGAACGGCCTGAACACGGGGGAAGACAGCTGTGTGGCCTGGATTATGTTCAGCGGCGGGGACTGGGCATCCAGCTACAGCGTGGGCGATACCTATACACCGGACAGCATGACGCCCGGCATCAAAGCGACGGATGCGGAAATCACCGGCGCCGGCACGTATACCGTGGTGCTGGATTTTACCGGTACGGAAGCCGGGTATGCTGCCAATACGGCTTTCAGCGCAATCGGTATTTCGAACGGGGAGATCCAATATCCGGGATACTGCATCTATTTTACGGAATTGACAGTAAACGGGGAAAAAGTGAAGCTGAAAGGAAGGAACTATACCTGTTCCGATGACGGGAAATGCACCCGGAGCAATCTGTACAACGAATGGGTGGACATGAAAACAGCCAGGAGCACAGCCCGGGTCCTGATAGGGGATCTGACAGGAATTTCAGCGACGGTGCTGAATCGGGACCTTCCGATCATGCAGCAGATCCGGACGCTGGAGATCACCTTCCGCTACGAACCAAGGAAGTAACCTGCCTGGCAAACGGTTTCAGGCAGGAACTATCCCATCATCATGATAAAGCACTGTGAATGCCAACGCGGAAGCAGGGAGCGACGAGTCCGCAAGACCGTTCCTCTGTTTCACGCGTTTTTTTCGTTGACAGTTCGGCCCGGAACGTATAGAGTGGATGGAAAGGCGGCAGTGCCTTTTGACGGAGGAGGACGGTCGGGTATGAAAAACACGCTGGGGAACAGTGTATGCGTTACCCTGTTCGGGGAGAGCCACGGCGCGCAGATCGGCGCGGTGCTGGACGGGCTGGCACCCGGGATTCCGGTGGACGAGGCGCTGATCGCGCATCAGCTGGAGCTGCGCCGACCGGCAGGGAAAATTTCCACGGCCCGGCGGGAGCAGGACGCATTTTCCATTGTGAGCGGCGTATTTGAGGGAAAAACCACCGGGACGCCGCTGACTATCCTGATTCCCAACGAGGATACGCGCAGCGGCGATTACCGGCGCGGCCCTGTCCGCCCCGGGCACGCGGATTATACCGCCTATGTGAAATACCACGGGTATGAGGATTACCGGGGCGGCGGCCATTTCAGCGGGCGGATCACGGCGGCGCTGACGGCAGCCGGGGCGATCGCAACCGGAGCGCTGCGGCGGCGGAATATCCTGATCGGAACGCATGTGGCCCGGTGTGCCGGGATCAGCGACGCGGCCTTCCGCGATCCGGAAAGCGAGATTATACGGCTGAATGAGATGCCCTTCGCGGTGCTGGACGAGGAAAGGGGAGCGGCCATGAGAGCCGCGATTGAGAAAGCAGCGGAGAGCGGCGACAGCGTCGGCGGAATCCTGGAGACCCTGGTGACGGGGATGCCGGCAGGCATCGGCGAGCCCTGGTTTGATACGTTGGAGAGCATGCTGGCTCACGGCCTGTTCGGTATTCCCGCGGTGAAAGGCGTGGAATTCGGGGACGGGTTCGCACTGGCGGACCGGAAGGGCAGCGAGGCGAACGATGCCTTTTATCTGCGGGACGGGAAACCGGCAACCGCCACGAACCACAACGGAGGAATCAACGGCGGGATCAGCAACGGGATGACCATGGTTTTCCGCTGCGCGGTGAAACCGACGCCCTCCATCCGTCTGCCCCAGCAGACGGTCAACCTGCGGGAGGGACGGGAGGAGGAGCTGTCCCTGGGCGGGCGGCACGATCCGGCGATCGTTCACCGGGCCCGGGTGGTGGCGGACAGCGTGACGGCCCTGGTGCTGTGTGACGCGCTGGCCATGCGATACGGAACAGACTGGCTGCGGGGGGATCCGACATGATCTACGGACTGATCGGGGAACATCTGGGGCACAGCTTCAGCGCGGAGATTCACCGGCAGCTGGGGGAGGAGCCCTATGAGCTGAAGGAGCTGGCGCCGGAAGAGGTGGAACGCTTCCTGCGGGAGGGAGATTTCCGGGGGATCAACGTGACCATTCCCTACAAGCAGACAGTGATTCCCTTTCTGGACGAAATCAGCGAGACAGCCCGGGAGATCGGCGCGGTGAACACCATTGCGCGTCGGGACGGAAGGCTGATCGGAACCAACACGGACGCCTGGGGGCTGCGGCAGCTGATCGAGAGAACCGGCGCGGATCTCCGGGGGAAAAAGGTGCTGATCCCGGGAACCGGGGGCACCAGCCGGACCGCGGCGTATGTGGCCCGGAAAATGGGCGCGCGGGAAGTGATCCGGGTCAGCCGCGGGGCGCGGGAAGACGCCGTGACCTACGCGGAAGCCGCGGAGCGCCACCGGGACGCGGAGATCCTGATCAATACCACGCCGTGCGGGATGTTTCCCCGCGGAGGAGAATGCCCGGTGGATCTGGACCGGTTCACCGCGCTGGAGGGTGTGACGGACGTGATTTACAATCCGCTGCGAACCCGGCTGGTCATTGAGGCGCGGAAAAGAGGGATCCCGGCGGAGGGCGGCCTGTATATGCTGACTGCGCAGGCGGTGCGGGCGGCGGAGTTCTTCCGGGATACGGCATATGATCCGGAAACGACCGGGCGGGTTTACCGCCGGCTGATCCGGGAAAAGGAAAACATGGTGCTTATCGGCATGCCGGGAAGCGGGAAGAGCACGCTGGCCGCGGCGCTGGCGAAGGACACGGGCCGGCCGGTTGCGGATACGGACCGGCTGATCGTTGAGAAAGCCGGGAAGGAAATCACCGAAATCTTCCGGGACGCGGGGGAACAGGCCTTCCGGGATCTGGAAAGCGAAGTCATCGCCGAGGTCTGCGCCCGGGGCGGGCAGATCATCGCGACCGGCGGCGGCGCCGTGCTGCGGGCGGAGAACGTGGAGACCATGAAACAGAACGGACGGCTGATCCTGCTGGAGCGCCCGGCAGGAGAGCTGACGCCGACAGACGACCGGCCGCTGGCGGATACCCGGGAAAAAATGGAACGCCTGCGGAAAGAACGGGAGCCGGTTTACCGCGCGGCGGCGGACATGATCCTGAAGCTGCAGGGCACGCCGGAAGCGGCGGCCCGGGAGCTGGAAAGCAGGTGGCAAGCATGAAAATCCTGGTGATCAACGGACCGAACCTGAACATGCTGGGGATCCGGGAACCGGAAATCTACGGGAGGGAAACCTATGGGGATCTGGTGGAAAAGATCCGGAAGCACGCGGAAAAGAACGGACACGAGGTGACCTTTGTGCAGTCCAACCACGAAGGGGACCTGGTGGACGCGATCCAGGGCGCCCTGGGAAAACAGGACGGGATCATTCTGAACCCGGGCGCCTACACCCATACGAGCATCGCACTGCTGGACGCTCTGAAGGCCGTGCACATCCGCACGGTGGAGGTGCATATCTCCGATCCGGATACGCGGGAGCCCTTCCGGAAGATCAGCTATGTCCGCGCCGCCTGTGAAAAGACGATCAAAGGGCACGGAACGGACGGATACCTGGAAGCGATGGACTACCTGGCAGGGGGAACATCAAAATGAGAGTGACGCTGGAACCCGCTGTTCTCCGGGGAACCGTGGCGGCACCGCCGTCCAAATCCATGGCGCACCGGATGCTGATCTGCGCGGCGCTGGCGGAAGGGGAAAGCCTGGTCCGGCCGATCGAACTGTCGGAGGACATCCTGGCCACGGCGGATTGCCTGCAGGCGCTGGGGGCTGTCATCCGCCGGGAAGGCGACGGGCTGCGGGTGACCGGATGCCGGCCGGAGAAGGCCCGGAATGCCGTGCTGCCCTGCCGGGAGAGCGGAAGCACGCTGCGGTTCATGCTGCCGCTGTGCCTGCTGAGCGGAGCGGAAATGCGGCTGACGGGCAGCGGCAGGCTGCCGGAGCGGCCGCTGGACGTGTATGAGGACCTGTGCCGGGAGAAAGGCTTCCGCCTGGAGCGGGAAGCGGGCGGCATTACGGTGCAGGGCAGGCTGGAATCCGGCCTGTATTCCGTGAGGGGAAATATCTCCAGCCAGTTTATCACCGGGCTGCTGTTTGCCCTGAGCGCCCTGGAAGGAGAAAGTGAAATCCGGATCCTGCCGCCGCTGGAAAGCGGATCCTACCTGGAGATGACGTTGGAAGCGCTGCGGGAAAACGGGATCCGGATCGAAAGACCGGAGCCGCTGACCCTCCGGATCCGGGGCGGCGCTTTTGCTCCGGGAGAGAAGACGGTGGAAGGGGACTGGTCGAATGCCGCCTTCTTCGAGGCGATGAACAGCGCTGGCGGAGAGGTTCAGGTGACCGGGTTGCGGGAAGACAGCCTGCAGGGAGACCGGGTGTGCCGGGAATATTTCCGGCGGCTGAAGGACGGGCAGGGCGAAGCGGATGTGAAGGACTGCCCCGACCTGGCACCGATCCTGATGACCGCGGCGGCACTGGCAGGCGGAGGAAAGCTGACCGGGACGCGCCGGCTGCGGTTCAAGGAAAGCGACCGGGGCGCGGCCATGGCGGAGGAACTGGCGAAATTCGGCGTGGCAACGGAGATCGGGGAGAATGAAATCACCGTCGGGAAGGCGGAACTGAGAAGGCCGGCGGAGATCCTGCAGGGGCATAACGACCATCGGATCGTCATGGCGCTGGCGGTGCTGTGCACCCGGACCGGGGGAACGCTGGACGGGGCGGAAGCCGTGCGGAAAAGCTTTCCGGATTTCTGGAAGAGAATGGCGGAACTGGGCGCACGGATTGAAACAGAGGGAGAATGAGACAGATGGAATGGATCGGCAGGAAGAACATCCTGATCGTCGGCCTGGGGCTGATGGGCGGAAGCTATGCAAAAGCGCTGAAACGGCTGGGATTCCATATTTCCGCCCTGGACCGGGACCCGGAAGCCATTGCCTGGGCGCTGCGGGAGAAGATCATTGATGAAGGCTGCGCCGGGATGGAAGAACGGCTTGTCCGGGAAGCGGACACGGCGGTTTTCGCGCTGTATCCCGGGGCTTTCCTGGAATGGATCACACAGTACCAGCACCTGTTTCAGCCGGGGATCATGATCACGGATGTGACCGGGGTGAAGAGCTGCGTGGTCTATCAGATCCAGGACGCACTGCGGGATGATGTGGAATTCATCGCGGCGCACCCCATGGCCGGACGGGAGACGAGCGGCGTGCAGAACAGCGACGACCGGATCTTCCGGGACGCCAATTACATCGTTGTGCCGACGGAAAAGAATACACCGAAAGCCATCGAGTGGTGCGGCGTGCTGGGGCGACTGCTGGGCTGCGGAAAAATCTCGGTGCTGAGCCCGGAAGAGCATGATGAAATGATCGGGTTTGTTTCCCAGCTGACCCACTGCATTGCCGTGTCGCTGATGACCTGCAGCGACAACACGCACCTGGCGGATTATACGGGAGATTCCTTCCGGGATCTGACCCGGATTGCCCGGATCAACGACCGGATGTGGAGCGAGCTGTTCCTGATGAACCGGGAACCGCTGCTGCGGCAGATGGATCTGTTCCTGAAGGAAATGACAGGATTCCGGGAGATGCTGGAAAAGGGCGACACAGAAGGCATGCGGGAAAAGATGCGGCTTTCCACGGAACGGCGGGCTTTGTTTGACAGAAAATAACGAGTATCCTGAGAAAGAAGGGAGGAAACGGTCATGCCTTTTCAGATGGTGCGGAACGATATCACCAAAATGCCGGTGGATGCGATCGTCAATGCCGCGAACAGCTCCCTGCTGGGCGGAGGCGGGGTGGACGGCGCGATTCACCGGGCAGCCGGCCCGGAACTGCTGGAAGAATGCTCCACGCTGGGCGGATGCGAAACAGGCCGGGCGAAGATCACCAAGGGCTATCGGCTGCCGGCCAGGTATGTGATCCATACGGTGGGCCCCATCTGGCAGGGCGGCATGTACGGAGAGCGGGAACTGCTGGGGGACTGCTACCGGAACTCTCTGGCCCTGGCGGTCCGGCATGGCTGCGAAAGTGTCGCGTTTCCGCTGATTTCCGCCGGCGCTTACGGCTATCCGAAGGAAGAAGCCCTGGATGTTGCCGCGGAGACCATTACACGATTTCTGGAGGATCATGAGCTGACGGTTTTCCTGGTGCTGTTCGGCAGGACGGAATTCCTGACGGGGAAAAAGCTGTACCGGGATGTGGCGGAGTACATCGATGATGTCTATGCCCAGACCCATATCCGGAAAAACACGGAGCGGACCCGGGAGAGCCTTTGGCACCGGGATAAAGAGGCCGCCCTGGAGCTGGATCAGGCGCTGAACAACGCGAGGCCCTACCGGTTTGATGACGCGGCGGATCTGCCGGAACTGGCGGCACCTTCCCCCCGTCCGGACGCAATGATGGCAGGGACGGCTGGCGGTGCCCCGGACTGGGATGCCATCCTGAAACAGACGGATGAGGGTTTTTCCCAGGCGCTGCTCCGCCTGATCGACGAGCACGGATGGACGGATGCCCAGTGCTACCGGCGGGCGAATGTGGACAGAAAGCTTTTCAGCAAAATCCGGTCGAATCCGGCGTACCGCCCCAGCAAGCCTACCGTGTGCGCTTTCGCGGTGGCGCTGGAACTCTCCCTGCGGGATACGAAGAAGCTGCTGAAAAAGGCGGGCTTTGCCCTTTCCCGCAGCAGCCGGTTTGATATCATTGTGGAGTACTGCCTGGAACACCGGATCTACGATATCTACGCGATCAACGAGGTGCTGTTCCAGTACGATATGCCGCTGCTGGGATCCGGCACAGGTTCGTAAACTGTCGCCCGGCAGGCGACCTTTTCTCCCTCCGAATCGGATAGGATGTGCATGCAGGGGACAGATTCCCCTGACATCACAGCGACCGGAGGGATATTTTATGAGAAAGAATCTGACGGAAATGGTTTTCATCCTGGACAGGAGCGGCTCCATGGCCGGTCTGGAGGCGGATACCATCGGCGGCTTCAACGGGATGATCGAGCGGCAGAAAAAGGAGCCCGGAGAGGCACTGGTCTCCACGGTGCTGTTTTCGGATGAAAGCCATGTGATCCATGACCGGACGGACCTGCGGAAAATGGAGCCGCTGACGGACCGGCAGTACCGGGTCGGCGGATGTACGGCCCTGGTGGACGCGATGGGCGATGCCATTCACCATATCGCCAACGTGCATAAATACGCCCGGGAAGAGGACCGTCCGGAGCATACGATCTTTGTCATCACGACGGACGGTATGGAAAACGCCAGCCGCCGCTACACGCTGGAAGAAGTCAGGAAGATGGTGGAAAAGGAGAAAAAGAAGTACGGCTGGGAATTCCTGTTCCTCGGGGCAAACATCGACGCGATCGAGACGGCCAGGCACTACGGCATCGGCGCGGAGCGCGCTGTCCGTTTTCAAAACGACGCGCGGGGCCAGGCGCTGAACTACGCAGCGGTCAGCGCGGCGGTGGGCACGGTTCGGGCCAGCAGGGAACTGGCACCCTCCTGGAAAGCGGAGATCGAGGAGGATTATGCCAGCCGGTAAAAACATCAAATGATCCCGCGGGCGGCTTCGGCCGCCTTCCTTTTTTGTTTCCTGTGTGATAAGATGAGAGTTGGGTTAGAATGACTGAATTGGGATTTCCGGCGCAAAAAGAGGTGCAGTAAATGAATCTGACAATGAATCTTTTCCTGACCTTTGCGAAGATCGGTCTGTTTACCTTTGGCGGCGGATATGCCATGATCCCGCTCATTGAGGACAACTGTGTCACCAGGAAGCAGTGGATCTCCCATGATGAGATGATGAACATTACTGTCATTTCGGAATCCACACCGGGGCCGATCGCGATCAACTGCGCCACCTATATCGGATATAAACAGAAAGGGATCGGTGGCGCTATTGCCGCAACCATCGGGATGGCGCTTCCTTCGTTCTGCATCATCTTTCTGATTTCCCTGTTCCTGGACCGTTTTCTGGAGATCCGCTGGATCGCGAACGCGTTCAGGGGAATCAAACTGGCTGTAGGCATCCTGATCCTGGATGCCGCGATCCGGATGATCCGGAAAATGCCGAAAAAGCCATTTTCAGTCGCCATCACAGCGTGCGCCTTTGCAGCGATGATGCTGATCAGCATCTTCTCGGTCCGCATCACTTCCATTACGCTGATGCTGATCGCGGCTCTGACCGGCCTGATCGTTTTCCAGATTGCCAAAGGGAAGGAAGGTGACGCCTGATGAACCTTCTGAATCTGCTGATCGGATTTCTGAAGGTCGGCCTGTTCGCCTTCGGCGGCGGATATGCCGCGGTGCCGCTGATCCGGGATGTTGTTCTGTCATACGGCTGGCTTGACCAGGATATGCTGACCAATATGATCGCGGTCAGCGAAAGCACCCCCGGTCCGATCATGATCAACCTGGCGACATATGTGGGAAGCACGCAAGGCGGTATCATCGGTGCGCTGATCGCGACACTGGCTGTGATCCTGCCGTCTTTCATCATGATCCTGATTATCGTAGTGCTGGAGAAAAAGCTCCTGAAGAATCCATACATCCAGGCGGCTCTTTCCGGCGTCAAGCCCTGCGTCATCGGAATCATCGGAGCCACCGGCATGTATATGATCCTGCAGCATGTCTTTACAGCATTTCCCGGAGGAACGGCGGATGCAATCGCTCTGGCGGTTACTGCCGTTCTTGCAGTGATCTATTTCGGTTCCAGGAAGATTACCAAAAAGGGAATCTCACCGGTTGCCCTGATCGGGATTGCGGCACTGGCAGGCGTGCTGGTTTATGGTATTCAATAAAGGTTGCAGGAAGAGTTTTCTATCGCTGAATACACGAATCAGAAAGACGACAGCATCATCAGGAGGGTGAAAGGAATGTACTGTGAAAAATGCAATCGCATCATTGAGGCGGATCGCTGCCCCGTTTGCAAAAGCAGAAAAATCAGGGAACCCGAAGCAAAAGATCCATGCTATCTGACGGAGCAGGATTATCTTTCGTCAGGAATCCTTGAGGATATGCTGAAGCAGAACAATATTCCGTATCTGAAGAAAGATGTCATGGGAGCCGGAATGGCAATCAAAGTCGGACCGATGCTGGAGAGAAGCAGATTTTACGTTCCGTTTGAACAGCTGAGCAGCGCAATGTCTATCCTGGACGATCTGTTCTCCGCAGCAGAGGACTGATAAACCTTTTCAAACGGCATTTCAAAAACGTCCTGCCGCGCCATCGCGCAAATCTCCCTTTCTGTCAGTTGTGAAAGGTGTCTTTCTCAACCGCTTCGTAAAGATTACGATTCATTCGTTTCTCGAAATATCCTTTCAATTCCAGATTTTTCTTCCATTTACCCTGGTCATAATCCCCGTAGCGCCGTCTGACATCAGACATCCGTTCTATGATGTCCATCACACCTTCGGAGCCGGAAATGGCATCGCACAACTGGATCAGCAGATCATAGTCATCCGGGACAACTTCCTGCAGTTTTGCTCTGATCAGCTCCGTTTCCGCTTCCGTTGTATCAAAATTGCCGACATACCCGTCGATCTTCATCTCATTAAACGAGTGGGTCAGGCAGATTCTGGCCACATCCGGATAATCCAGCTGCATCATATAGGAATATCCGTCTGATACATGACCGAGATGCCGCTTACCGAACTTCCTGCCGATATCATGCAGCAGGCCAAGGACACAGGCTTTTTCAGGACAGAGACCGGAATAAAGCGCGATCTTTTCAGCGCAGTGGGCAGCCGTCCGGCTGTGATCACCCCATGGCCCCGGGTTGCACAGCTCTGCCCCGGCCAGGATTTCCTTTGCTTCTTCGATGGACGGGTATCGTCCTTTGCCGGGATTCGCGATCCGGACAAAGAAATGGCTTTCATCCTGTCCGACAACGCGTCCACCGTTGTGAAGCATAACGCGGAGGGAAGCCGGATTGTCCAGGTTGACCCGCAGGTAGATTTCTTCCTCCGGAACGATATTTTCTGCGATCTGAAGGGTGAGCTTTAAACCCACAGTTCCATAGCCTTTTCCCCGCTCTTCTTTCCGGATGCTGTAACCGATATGCCCCGAGCCATTCCGAAGCGCTTCAGTCAGGTGATGCCGTATTCTGAATTCCCCAATCAGGCGATCCTCATCCCACAGATAATAATATGTTTCCGGAACAAACCAATCCGGCATGTTGACCGGGTGCTCATAGGAGATCAGAGTCGGAAGCACTTTTTCAGCATACTCGTCAAAGGAGACGCCGTGATATGGATTTGTCAGCCCATTCTCATCCATGGGCAATGCCGCTGTGTATTTCCATTGGGCAACCACGTCCTGCACATTGATTTTTCGTAATTCCATATTGTCCTCCCTGAATGAATCTGTTCATCCGTCACTTCCGGATTACCGGCATTCCCGTCACCAAGATAAATCTTACCACTTCATGTCAAATAGACAAAAGATTTCCGGTCGTGGTAAAATAACGAATGATTCAGAACGATCGGAATCAGGCTGAAGATCCTGATCTCCGATCTGTTCAGGAAGCGGCTTCGATGGCGAAAACTGAGTTTGGAATTCAGCCGGATGGCAGCGGTCCTCCGGCGGAACAGGAGGTTTTGGGATGGGATCACAGCGTATTCATTGTTATATGGCTGCCGTTGTCAGTATCATCATGGCATGTATGCTATTGTGTCCGATCATGGCTTTGGGTGAAACAGCTTTTGTCGATAACGCGGATGCTATTGAGAAAGCGGCAGATTCTGTTTTTATGCTGGAAGTGTTTTCGTATAATAAGCAGCGTATTGCCGTCGGCAGCGGGTTTATTGCTTTCGATTCGTCGCTTCTGATCACAAATTATCATGTCATCGACGGCGGATCTTATGTTGTCGCCATCAGCGATGATAAAGATCAGTTTCTTGTGTCGCAGCTTTGCTGTTATGACAAAGGGAAAGATATCGCTATTCTGAAATTTGATCAGACACCGAAAGCCGAACCGCTTCCTCTGGATACGGACGGTCAACTGAAAAGATCGCAGACAGTCGTTGCGATCGGCAGTCCGGCCGGTTTGAGAAATACCGTATCCATCGGGAATATCAGCGCTTTCTATACAAAAGAGGGGAAAGACTGGATCCAGTTTACCGCACCCATTTCATCCGGCAGCAGTGGCGGCGCATTACTGAATAATGAGGGTGAAGTCATCGGAATCACCACGGCGACATATGCTTCGGCGCAAAATGTCAACATGGCTGTGAAGATTGAAGAAGTCATTAAGCTGTATAACAATTGGGACAAAAAAACAATCTCAAGGATCGGAAACATGAGGGGATATTCCTATCCGGTCACGGTGCAGTCAAAAGAACCTTCTGACGAAAATGTTGTCTGGGTTACCGCAAGCGGAAGTAAATATCATAACAATCCCAACTGCTCCAAAATGCGTTCACCGATCAAGCTGGATCTTTTAGAAGCTATTGAAAGAGGATATGAGCCTTGCGGGAAATGCTACAAATAATCCGCAAATACATTATCTTCCATGGCTCTGTTCAGGGGGTCGGATTTCGTTATCGTGCCCGTCATGCCGCCGGCCTGTACGGCTGTACAGGCTGGGTGCATAATGAATATGACGGCACGGTCACCATGGAGATCCAGGGAACGGAAGAAATGATCAATGCGGTTATCCGGGCGATCAACAGCGGCCGTTTTGTTGAGATCGAATCGATGGATGTGAAGATGATCCCTGTGGATCCGGAAGAACGGGCCTTCAGAACGGTATAAAAATCGCAGCAGCGTTCCTGGCGAACGCCGCTTCTTTGAAAAAGGGATGGGGGCGGGGGGCGGAACTTGCAAACGTTTGCTGCCATCCTCTCCTCCTGCTGCGTATCAACAGATGAGAAACATGATGAACGATGAAGGAGTATGTGATTATGTACAGCAAAAACCTGAAGCCCGAAGAAATGAAAGAGACTGTCGGCGGCGCAGTTCTTGGCGGCAGCATTGCGTACGATGAGAAGCACTGTGCAAAGAATAACAATGGTCCTCATGAAGATGTCAAAACAGGAACAGAGGATGAGGAACCCTTCTTCGTTTTATGGTCCAGGCACAGAAAGGAATACAGATGTATCCACTGTGGGAGAACTGTCTGGGAATATGAGGACTGATTCTGAAAGATGGGCGACAATTCCGGAAAGAACTCCACCGGCGGCTTCGGCCGCCTTTTTCAGCGTTCAGAAACAGATACCTGAATGATAGACAAAACTTTCATCCTCATGATAAAATATTGTATATGGGCGAAACCGGATCAGTAAAGCATTTGCGTGACAGCGAGAAAACGGAGGATGATCCATCATGGAAAGGATTTGCAGGAAACTGATCGTTCTGCTGCTGGCAGGAACGATCTTCTCCTCTGCTATAGCAGACGGCAGCAAATATGTTCAGCTTCTTCAGAAAATTGACTATGGCAGCGAAGTCACTTTTGTGATCGGCCATAAAAGCCCTGATCCGGATTCGATCGGATCGGCCATTGCGTTTGCAGAATTGCTGAACGCAAACGGTATCCAGGCTGTTCCAGCGGCTGCGGAAAGAATCGACAACGAATCCGCCTATGCGTTGCAGGCCCTTGGCCTGGAGGCACCCCGGATTCTGGATGATGCCCGGGACAAGCAGTTTATTCTGGTGGATCACAGTTCCTATGCGCACGCGATCGATGATATGGCTCAGGCACGGATTGTCGGCATTCTGGATCATCATGGAATGGGTGATGTCAAAAGCGCGGAAGTGATACCGGTTCTATCCATGCCTGTCGTGGCGACAGCGTCTCTGATCTGCCTGTGCTTCAGGAATGCGGAACGGAAATAACTTCCAATGCAGCCAGGGCAATGCTGATGGGAATTCTTTCCGTACACGGAACATGACATACAATGTGACAGACCTGGACAGGGAAACTTATGAGACACTGCTTCCGATTGCCGGAATTGAAGATACAGACGCACTGTATGAAGGTATGAGCAACGTCAAGATGAGCTACGACGGTATGACAACCGAAGAGATATTCAATTCAAAGTATAAGGAATCACAGCCGGGCCGTATCACTTTGGAATCGGGTTTGTCTATGCGTCATCTGAGACCATTGCGGAAGTATCCGCTGAAATGAAACAGTATATGCAGGAAATCTATTCGCAGAGCCACCAGGATTATCTGTTCTGCATGGTATCAGACAGCGGCAGCACATGGCTGTCCTGGGTCGGAGACGGTGCGGAAGAACTGGTCCGCGAAAGCTATGAGGAATATGAAGGCGGCGAATACATTATCTTCAGACCAGCTACAACCCGGAAATTGAAGATCGTACCCCCTCTGATGAAAGTACTGGAAAACAGGAAAGAGGAGTAAGGGGCGGGCAGTTCGGATTCAGTGCCAATGAAGCACAGCGGCTGCGGCTGTTCCACAGGGTTGAAAACGGAATGATTCAGGAGGTTAATTCATGCAGAAAACGATAAAATCGATGGAAACAAAATACCTTCAGCCATCGCTGGAAATGATCGAGGATGTGTTCACCAAATGGGACAGCCCAGAAGAAGGGAAAGTGGTTCGTTCTCTTGTGGAGGAGATCCGGTCGAAGAAGTATTACCTTCCGGAACTGGAACTGATTATGGTGAATGAGGATGATCTGATCCTCGGTTACGCGATGTTCTCCCGGTTTCATATCGAGGGACGATATGAAGACGAACTGCTGATACTGACCCCGGTTGCGGTCCGGACGGAGTATCAGCGGCAGCATATCTCAAAGGAATTGATTGAATACGGCTTTGACCGGGCCACTGCTCTTGGGTATAAAGCCGTGCTGGTGGAAGGAAATCCGAAGAATTACAATCCGAGAGGATTTGTGACTTCAGCCGATTATGGAATCGTCGCCGGGCCGGATATCCATCTTCCGCATGTTTCCTGCCTGATGATTAAAGAGTTAGTCAAAGGCGCTCTGGATCACATTCACGGTGAAGTTGATTATTCGTTTTACAGTGCATTACACGAGGAGTAACAGGAAACGTTCAGTCTGATCATTGGGGAGGATGCACCAGGATGGAGAAGAGAAAGCGATCCGAAGCACTTTCGTGACCGGAGAGAACCCGGCGGATCCTGCGCAGAAGAACAGACGGCGGAAGGAGATCCAGAATCATGGATGCATTTGTTGATCAAAGGGATTATGCCTTGCTGGATCAGGACCGGTATACCTTTTTTGTACTTCGCCGGATCATCGGAGGCAGCTGCCGCTTACTCCTGTCGGATCATGAAAACCTGATTGTCTGTTATACAGGAGAACCATATCCGGTATGGATCTGGACTGCCGATGGCGCACCTGCGGAAATCCTGGAGAAGGCATACCGATTGGCAGCAGAAAACGGTTTTCTGGAAAAAGGCCAGCGCTTCAATATTAAATATGATCTTGCGGAATATATGATTCACAGATCAGAAGAAGACGGAAAAGGCCTGTCTGTGTCTACCAATATGTTTGCATATGACTGTCCGGCGCCTGTTGAACCATCCATAAAAGCTGATGGCAGCCTTCATCGCTGCACCGGCGAAGACCTTGATGTACTGATAGAATTCCTGGATACGTTCCATCAGGAAATCGGGATTGACCGGAAAGATGCTGCCAGCTATCGCACAGATGCACAGGCTTATATCGACAGTGGGAACATGTATCTGTGGAAGAATAAAGAGGGTATTCCTGTTGCCAGCTGCAAATATGCCCCGAACGGAACAATCGCTTCAATCAACCTGGTCTTTACGCGGAAAGCATATCGGAGGAAGCATTACGCGGAAAACCTTGTGTATCAGGTAACCACAATCGTGAAAGAAGCCGGTTTCATTCCGATGCTGTATACAGATGCGGATTATGCGGCTTCCAATACCTGCTATGAGAAGATCGGATATATCCTGCGCGGAAAGCTGTGCACCGTCACAGTGGACAGGTAACAAAACGATGGGAGATGGATCAGCAAATGCCAAACAACCTGGGCAAGGAATGGACCTTCAATACCGTGGCGGACAGTTATGAAAAGATCCGTCCGGGTTATCCGGACGAACTGTATCAGGCATTGTTTGCTTATGCTCCTCTGGATGATTCCTGCAGTGCTCTGGAAATCGGCATCGGCGCGGGTCAGGCGACACTGCCTGTCCTGAAAAACGGATGCACACTGACTGCCGTGGAATACGGCGACCAGCTTGCACAGCTGTGCAGGGAGAAATTCAGGGATTATTCCCGTTTCTCCGTCATTACCGGCAAATTCGAAGACACCGGTCTTCCGGAAGATTCTTTTGACCTGGTTTATTCTGCATCCGCTTTTCACTGGGTGCCGGAAGAAATTGGCTATCGAAAAGTGTTCCGGATTCTGAAACGAGGAGGAGCCTTTGCCCGGTTTGCCAATCATCCGTATCAGGCAAAAGACAATCCCCTGCTTTTCGAAGAAATACAGAACGCCTATGCCGAATATTATTATCCCTATTACAAAAAGCAGCCGGGGAAACTCAGCGAATACACGGAAGAGCAGGCTGCAGTAAGAGCAGCGATTGCGGACAGATATGGATTTACGGACGCACAGTATGCTCTGTTTCACAGAGTACGGATTCTTTCAGCGGCCGAATACAGAAAACTGATCGGTACATACTCCGATCATATCACTATAGAAGAAAGCATCCGGGAACGCTTTTTCGACGCAATCGAAGATACGATCAACCGACACGGCGGCTCCATCTCGATTTTTGATACCATTGATCTGCAGATGGCAAGAAAACCGTAAAAACGATTAGGAGGAAAAGCATGCTGGATATTCTCGGGGATAAAAAAGTCATCTTTTTTGATGTGGGTTATACGCTGGATAAACCTGCTTCCGGGGACTGGATGTTTACCAACAGGTTTCTGGAACTGACCGGTGACAAACTGAAACAGCGAACCGACTCAGAAATTCAATGGGCACGGGATGCCGGCCTGCGTTACCTGGCTCAGGATCATTTGATTCAGAGTGTCGAAGCAGAGATTCAAAACTTCTTTGACTATTACTCCATTGTTTCAGACAAGCTGGATCTTGGCCTGTCTGAAGAAGAAAGAAATCAGATTGCCCGGGACCGTGCCTGCAACATGGAAAACTATATTCCCTATCCCGGGATCGCAGAGGTGCTGGGCACACTCAGCAAAACGCATCAGCTCGGCATTATCTCCGATACCTGGCCGAGCATTGAGCCGCAGCTGGAATACATCGGCGTTTCACAGTACCTGTCGTTCAGTACGTTCAGCTGTTTTGTCGGTGTGTTCAAGCCCGATAAACGCATCTACCTGGACGCCCTGAACAAATGCGGCGTCTCTGCTGAGAAAACTGTATTCATTGATGATGCCGTGCGCAACCTGGACGGCGCGGCTGCCTTAGGCATTACGCCGATCCTGATCGCAGCCAATCCGGAATCGGACGTGGAAACTGATTACCTGAAGATACATGATTTGAGGGAACTGATCCGGTGAAGACAGTACAGAAGGGAGCAACGTTTATGGAGATCTGGGACCTGTATGACGGACAGGGAAATAAAACAGGGGAGACCTGGGAACGCTCCCGGGCATATGAGATTCCCGAAGGAAGATATCATATTGTCTGCGATATCCTGATCCGCCATCAGGATGGGGATTTTCTCCTGACCCTTCGGGACTCACGGAAAGAAATGTATCCAGGCTGCTGGGAAGCCAGCGCCGGTGGCTCAGCGTTGACCGGAGAGACCCCGGAAGAATGTGCACGCCGGGAAATGCTGGAAGAGACAGGCCTGAAGGCAGAAAAACTGGAATTGATCGGCATCACCCGGAAACCGGATACCCGGTCGGCGGTTTATGCTTTCATTGCAAGTGTAGACTGCGCTAAGGATTCCGTACGGCTTCAGGAAGGAGAAACCGTTGATTATCAATGGATGGAACCTTCTGCTTTCCTTGGCCTGATCCGGGAGGAACCGGTGCTTGCAATACAGTATCCAAGGTATAAACCATATCTTGATAAGCTGAATATGGATCATGAGAAATACATGAAACGCTGCTATGAACTGGCGATTCAGGCGGGAAAGAAAGGTTTTGACACTTTCGGTGCCGTGCTTGTGCATCATAGAGAAATACTGGAGGAAGCTGAAAACACAGCGGACTGGAACAAAGGGCTTTTCGGCCATGCGGAATTTAATCTGGTTCACAAATGTGCAAACCGGTTTTCAGATACCATCCTGAAAGAGTCCACGCTGTATACCAGCTGTGCTCCCTGCGAACGCTGCCTTTGTTCCATCGCGTCCCTGGGCGTCGAAAACGTCGTCTTCGGTGTGTCCTATGAAGCTTTTTCACAGCTGACGCCAAACGATGCTGTTCCGATTGACAGAGAGGGATTGCTTCAAAAGCTCGGTGTCCGAATGAAACTGTCCGGGCCTGTTCTTGAAGACGAAGGCATGCATGTGTTTGAATGGTGGGGAGGAGAATACCGACCTCTGGACGAACTGATTGCGGAAATGGCTGAAGTCAGGGCGAAAACCGGGAACTGAAAGCGGGCGGACGGTCCTGAAACTGTTGCGGAGGGGAAGAGATGACAGCAAAAGACGGCATGGACGCAAAGACTCATTATGATCTGCTCATTGATGAAAACAACGATCCTTTCCGTGACCCGCCGGTTTTGCAGAAATACATGGAATCGTGGGACGGACAGGTGTTTCTGGATCTGATGGAACTGGATCAGTCAAAAACTGTTCTTGAAATAGGCGTCGGGACAGGAAGACTTGCAATAAAGACGGCCGGGTGCTGCCGTTGGCTGACAGGGATCGATATATCCGCCAAAACCATTGAAAGAGCAAGGGAGAATCTTCAGCATTGTTTGAATATATCCCTGATTTGTGATGATTTTATCACTCATCAGTTTACAGAGACATTTGATGTGGTTTATTCTTCGCTAACAATGATACACTTTCAGGACAAGAGGTCGGTGATTGGCAAAATTCACGCCTTATTGAACCGCAAGGGACTTCTCTGTTTATCCATAGATAAAAACCGGAGTGAATGGATCGATATGGGGAGCAGAAGAATTCAGATTTATCCGGATACAACGGAAAATATTGTTACACTTGCTGAACAGGCCGGAATGAAAACAAAAAGGATTATCGAAATCGAAAACGCTTATCTTCTTGTGTTCATGACCCTATGAATTTAACAGGTTTTCCAGAAATACCATTCCACGGAGAATGCATTATGTCAAGACTGTATGACCGGGCGGATATTTATGATCTGATCGATTCTGATCAGCGCACTGACACGATACGCAGGGATTGGAGGGAATTCCTGGATGAACGCGAGATTCACACAATGCTTGACGTCAGTATCGGCACCGGCAGTATGACACTTCCATTGCAGGAATTGGGCATTGAGATCAGCGGATCGGATCTGAGCGAAGCGATGCTGGATCGCTGCAAAAAGAAAGCCTCAGCCAAGGGAACATCTGTTGAATTGAAGTGCTGCGATTTCCGTGATCTGTCCTGCTGGGCAGGCAGGGAATTTGACTGTGTTGTGAGTACAGGCAATGCGCTGGGTTATGTCAACAACAGCGATGTCGTGTTGACTTTGGGGAAAATGGACAGCCTTGTAAAGCCGGGCGGATTCCTCTGCTTTGATTCCCGCAACTGGGAGATGATACAGAAGGAAAAGCAGCGTTTTTATTTCTATAATCCTTTCTTCAGGGACGGAAACCGCATCAATCTGGTTCAGGTATGGGATCATCATGCGGATGGATCAATAACATTCAATCTGTTATACTCATTTGAAAAAGACAATCGTGTTTTTCAAAGAGAGATCTTTGAGGAGCTTTATCATCCTTTCAGAATCAATCTGGCTTTGGACAAGATGAAAGAAATGGGATACGACAATATTGCTATTGAACCGGTTCCCTGCTTTTCAGAACAAAGAGACTTTTCTAAGATTGACTGGTACAGAGTGATAGGTCAAAAGACTGCCTGTTGAACCGGAAAGCCGGTAGTCAGAGCGCCCATCGATCGCACTCTGCCGGGGAACGCCGCTCCGCTTTCAGCCGTAATCATTCTACTTCTTTTCTTGCGAAACGAAGGGAACAGCGGGTATAATAAACAGGAGCTTTTATGTGCGTTTGGCACGACTGAATTTGATGTTAACGGGATAAAGATATTCAGGATTTGTTGAGGCGATGAGATGAAGGCGGGCAAAGAATACCTGGCACCTGTTATATTTCTTGTGATCTTTGAAGCGGTTGCAGTTACACTGTGGCTGACAAAGGCTAACCTGTTTTATCTTTTCAACTTCTCTTATATTGGTATTTCAATCTCTCTTGGTCTATTTCTGTTCATCAGAAAAAACAAGCACGCCAGAAGGATCACCCAACTGCTCGTTGGATTATATATGCTTGTATACCTCGGCCTGATATGCGGCGAAAACATGCAGATAGAGGGTTTCTGGTATTATCTGTTCACCGGTGTTTTCGAAGCAGCAACAATCCATTATGCTGTTGCCAAAATCTTCGGCCCTTTGATCTTTGGCCGGGGATGGTGCGGCTATGCCTGCTGGACAGCAATGGTTCTGGATTTTCTTCCCTATAAGACACCGCAGGCGCCGAGGAAAAAGATCGGATGGATCAGGTATATCACATTTGCAGCATCGCTGATCTTTGTAGCGGCACTTTTTCTTGCAAAAGTCGGCAATATTGAGCGGATCATGTTCTGGGCATTCATCATCGGTAATGCTGTGTATTATGGGGCCGGAATCGCTTTAGCGTTCCTGTTCAAAGATAACAGGGCGTTCTGTAAGTATATTTGTCCGATCACTGTATTCCTGAAGCCCATGAGTTATTTCTCCCTGATCAGGATCAAATGTGATACGGACAAATGCGTATCCTGCGGGAAATGCAAGAAGGTCTGTCCGATGGAGGTTGATATAACGGACAACTCGAGGAAAAGAAAGAACGGAACAGAATGTATTCTGTGCATGGAGTGTGTGAAAAACTGCCCGAAGAATGCGCTTTGATGATCAGGCAGATTTTGAACCGAAAAACCGGAATCCATAGAATCAATAGCTTTGAAGTTATCTGGGCAAGGAGGGCATATGAATATCGCAGAGATGAAATGGACCAGGAAGCCGCTTGATTACAGGATTGAACCTGACAGAATTGAGATGACAACTGCACCTCATACAGATCTTTGGCAGCGGACGTACTATCATTTTCGTAATGATAACGCACCAGTGCTTCAGTATGAAACGGAAGAGAAGTATTTCTCGTTCATTGTGAAAACGGATTTCACCGAAAGCCATCACCGGTTCGACCAGTGCGGCATTGTGATGTACCTGGACGCTGAGAACTGGCTGAAGGGATCTGTGGAATATGAAAATGAATCCTTCCAGCATCTGGGCTCTGTAGTGACCAACCATGGCTATTCAGATTGGGCGACTACAGCGATACCCTCTGATGTAAAAGTCATGTGGTACCGATTCAGCCGCAGGGAGGACGATTATTGTATCGAGTGTTCCCGGGACGGCGAAAACTTTACCCAGATGCGTGTATGCCATATGTGGGAAGGTGTCGGAAAGATCAGTTTCGGCATCTACGCCTGCAGTCCGGAGGATTCCAGCTTCAAAGCCATATTCACAGAGATGAAGATCACAGAATGTGCCTGGAAAGCTCATGATGGTCAACAACCCGACTGACTATTAGCTTTAAGGTTACTGAAGCAAGATATACAGTAAAGGCGGCAAAGGCATGACTGACATCATATTACTTCCGCTGGAGGCATCGGACAGAGACCAGTTCATTCTGGACAACCAGGAAGCCTTCAACTATGGGGCGTTGGTGGAATTCGGACTTCGGGACGATCATTTTGAAGAGCCGGATGAGATTATTTCCCGGGAGACGATCGAACGATCCATCGACAGCGGCGAGGCGTACCGGATCATGCTGGACGGTCAGCCGGTCGGTGGTGTGATCATCAAAGTGGATGGTGATCGCGGAGATCTGGATTTGGTTATGATACGCCAGATCACTATTACCAGCGATTCCAGCGCGGTGAACTGGAGAAGAAGGATACATTTTCAAAGCGGATTTTGAGCAAGAAGCCAAAATTCGTTCTTTTCTTGACAGCTTTTTGCAGTCCGGGTCCGAATGAGATAGCAGGCATTCCGCGACTGAGAGTCATCTGGGCAAGCGCTACCGGCTTCCATCCGGAAAGGCCCCACAACGGGAATTGTTGTGATAAGCGGAAACCAGTTCGAGCGGTTTCTCAAACTGTTTATTTGTCAGACAGACACTGGCTTCCTCCAATTCTTCAGTGATGTATGTCGCATAAAAAGTATATAAAGGCAGCGACTTCTGTAAACAGTGAGATGCTTGCCTTTTACTGGTTTCTGGGACGGGATATCGTTACCATGAACGCGGAAAGCAAGTATGGGAGCAGTTTTTTTGATAAACTGAGTTCAGATTTGAAGTCAATCATACCGGCGGCGAAGTGCTTTTCTCCTACGAACCTGCGTTACATGAAGCGCTTTTATAAACTGGTTTCTGAGCTTTCTGAAAAACTGCCCCAATCTGGGGCAGAATCAGGATTGTCATCCGAAACCATACCGGCTTTAGCATCCTCTGAAAAACTGCCCCAAGTTGGGGCAGAATTGTTGACCATCCCCTGGGGACATCCCATGTCCTCCTCTGTGATGGATGAGATGCTGTATTATCTTCGTTTCAGGGATGACAGCTATATTCAAAGCCGCCTGGAAGACACGAAACTCTGGAGCTGTCAGTGCCATAACACTTTTGACGGGGAATACGGCTATGGAAAAACCGGCTGGATGTCCGAACGCTTCTGCCACAGTGAGGGATTACTGACGGAAAAATGGCCGGACAGATCCCCTGTATCCACGTGGTTCGCATTGATGCCCTGGGCATGCGGATCTATTCTGGAAGGGCTGAATGGAAAAGTATGGGATATGATATAGTCCTCGCTTTTCAGGAACCAACTATGAATTCAGATTCCTTGCTTTTATCACTTATTATAGGTTGCCAAAGATGTTTGTCAAATTTCTGCACGGCCCTTGAAAACACTGAAGTTATGGCAGTATTTTCTCCCATAATCGTTATTGGATGTTATTGGCTTTTGCCAGACCATCTGGAGCTGATAAGGGAAAAATCAAGGGCAGGAATAGCCGCGTAACAAATAGTAATGCGATATGGCGAGTTGGGTAATCATCATGTTATCTGGAAGACGGCTGCCGTTTTCCCATCGGTTAATAGTAGATCGAGTGACAAACATCAATTCAGCCAGTTGTGTCTGTGTAATTCCTCTTTCGATCCTCAAGCTTTTCAATGTCTTTGAAAACAAGTTGGAGGCCATACCCTGTCACTTCCTTTGCTTAAACAATACTCTATCAAACACACCATAGCAAGTGAAACTCGAAAATCGGTGCGTGACACTTTGTCAACAAACCAGGAAAGAGGATCCTGGTGTTGACATCGTCACGGTCAAGCTCCTGTGTGATGACTTGGGGATATCCCTAGCTGATTTCTTTGATGCGGATTGCTTCCATGATCCGGAACCGGAAAATCTGTAACCGGCAAGGAATAAACACTATGATATGAGCTGGTTCCATGCTTCGCTGGACGCATAAAACACTTGACGCACAGGTGCTGATCGAGTACAATATAAGTAACCTGAGAGGTTGGTATTACTTCATGGCGTATCAACTGAGGTCTCTTAGCGGTTAGTGCTTATCCGTGCATGAATAGCTTTCGGGCGAAAGAAAAAGCCAAATGGCACTGCGTTATCCGGAGTGCCATTTTCATTTGGAGGGATATCTTTGTCCGAGTATCTTACGACTGCGGCGAAGGTATATCAGGCAATATGCCGGCATTCGTATTTGTTTTCATTCAGCAACGGGAAAACGATCAAACTTGTTTTCAAGCCTTAAAACTTCGTTCATCTGGCAGGATTAAGAAAGCTGAATGATGTTTACGAGTTTCAGGCTGGCCGCAGCGCAACAAATATCTATCACGATATCCTTCGCGGAAATATCACCGACCTGCATCTGCAGATGAGCGTTCACTATGATACAGATGCACGGGAAAGGATTGAAAACCTGTCCCGGCTGGAAGAATTGCTGAAAGCGGATAAAGCAATCTGGAATTTCGATCCGAAGAAGAGCAAAGTTGTTACCCGCCTTAAAAGCAAAGTCATCTTTTTCAAGCCGGACGGTTTTGATTTTTACCTCATGCTGGGTGCTGCTCCCGATGGAGTCACCTGGTACCCAGAAACCTTTTTCTTGCGCTTTGACGATCAATATCTGACCGATCAGGAAATAGTCAGCATCCTGTCGATGATAAGGGGGAAAGTCTGAACGAGATACATATTCTTGTATCATATTACCAAGATGCATATTGAAAGTTTTACTTCCCCGATACAGTCATTGGGTATTGTTTTATCATGGGAAATACTATGATCCCGAGTTTGGCCTTATGGACAAGCTTTACTGTAAAGCGAAAATACAATCCTATCTGGAACTGTTCCCGGATTGAAATGAATCGCCATCTTTTGAGATAATACACTATTGTCAAATCGAATTTGAGGTCGGATGATATGAAGTGTGAACTGTTAGCGGAACAAAATCTTGCGCTGATGCTTGACTTTGTTGATGATGAGAATACGAAATATGATGAGGCCGTGCTGAAGGCGTTTTTGAACGAAAAGAACGCATACGGTTATATTGCTTCAGACAACGGAAAAGCAGTCGGATTTGCTTACGGCTATGTTCTCAATGAGCCAAATGGGCAGAAAGTATACTATCTGCACGCAATTGACGTTATGGAAGGATGGCAGAATCAAGGTTACGGAACGGAGCTTGTCCGGTTCGTTCACGAACACTCGAAAGCCCTGGGCTGCTGCAAAATGTTTCTGCTTACCCATAAGCACAATGTTTCCGCCTGCAGGTGTTACGGAAAAGCAGGAGGAATCTGTAATGCCGCCTCCGATGATATCGTGTTTGCGTTCAAGTGATGTGCTGACAATTCCGGTTTGCCGGGCAGATGTTGAACCGAAAAACCGGAATCCATGATGTCGGCCTTCCCATGATGATGCTCGTCATGATGGCTTCTGAAATGGACGAACTCAAAGGCGGAGTCACCTGCAACACCATTCCCAGCAAGGACGGCCAGAATCATTTCAGACTGCTTTATAAAAAAACCGGAACTTCATCCTGAAGAAAGAAGGGGCGGCATCATGGAATACGGGAATGTACGGGAAATCTTTCCCGGAATCGGATGTGCCTGGACAGAAGCAGGCGGAAAAACAACAGCTGAATACTATGGCGTTGCGGATCGGGAAAGCAATACGCCGGTGAACAGGGATACCATTTTCCCGGCGTGTTCCATCTCAAAGTTTATTACCGCGATATGCGTCATGATACTGAATGAGCAGGGTACAATGGATATTGATCGTCCTGTCAATCATTATTTGCAGCAATGGAAACTGCGTACATTGGACGGGAGTGAAAGCAATGCGTCCATCCGCTCGGTCCTGTGCCATACTGCCGGAATTATTGACGGTGATGACGCTTTTTACGGGCTCCGCAGAAACGATCCGGAAATCAGCCTGGCGGATATCCTGGAAGGTAAAACAACTTACAATAGCCGCCCGGTCCGGGCAGAAAAACCGCAGGGAGAAGCTTTTGAGTATTCGGATGCCGGGTACTGTGTCTTGCAGCAGATGCTGCAGGAGATGATGCAAAAACCCTTTGACAAGATTGTCCGGGATATTCTGTTTGATCCGCTGGGCTTACACAGTACTTTCTTTGCAACGCCCGACAATATGGCCTGCTTTGAAAACAGGATGGCGACTGGTTATGATGAAGAAGGTCTGCCCATCCCGGGAAGATTCCCTGCTGTACCCGATCTTGCGGCATCCGGGCTGTGGAGTACGCCGGAAGAGCTGCTGATCATCGCGAGGGAATTCATGAAGACGTATGATGGCAGAAGCGGATTCCTAAAGCAAAAAACGGTTCGGGAAATGGTGAAACCTGTTGAAAAATTCCCCTGGACAGGCCTCGGTTTGTTTATCGGAGATCATGATACCCTGATCTCCCAGGGCTGGGGAGAAAACGGACAGTGCATGCTGAAAATACACTGCCGGACAGGAGAGATCGGTGCTGTCATGACAAACCGGAATCCTGGCGTTGATCAGCAGGCTTCCGGTGTGGAACAGCTTGCAGACAGAAAACTCTGTGAAGGAGACCAGGTGTCCTTTGGCAACCCTGATGATATCGAAAGCTGGATGAATCTTGTCCGGTATGTCAGCTGGAATTTTCCCGGACTGGAAACGAAGAAGGCTCTGGATGAGCATCGGCAGACTGTGCTGAAGTTCATGGGAAAAAAGCAGGCACTGTGCACGAAAAATGATGAAGAGATCACCGGCGTCCTTTTGTTTTCCAGAAACCGGAACATGATCTGCTGCCTGGCTGTTTCCCCGAAACACCGCAGGGAAGGAATCGCGTCAAAGCTGCTTGAGAAGGCACTGGATGAACTGGACAGAAACCGGGACATTACCGTTTCAACCTTCCGTGAAGGTGATGCAAAAGGTGTTGCGCCTCGAAGCCTGTACAGAAAATTCGGCTTCCTCGAAGGTGAACTGACGGTGGAATTCGATTATCCGAATCAGGTATTTGTGCTGAAAGGTAACCGTTGCTGAAACTTCAGATATCTGGATTAATCAACAAGACAACCTGAGTTTATCCTGCAGACGTCATGATCGGAAAAACCAGGGATTCATAGAATCATCAGCGGGTTTGAATTTGTGTTTCAGCACATTTTGAAAAGGAGCGTAGCATGGCAAATCTGATTATTGTGTGCGGACCGCACGCGGTTGGGAAAATGACGGTGGCGGAGAGCCTGAGAGACAAACTGCGTTATAACATGATGATGAATCATGACAGCATTGAGGTGTCCGACAGGATCTTTGGCTTTGCCACACCCGCCCAGAAGGAATTCAATGAAGCCTTCAGAGAAAAAACATTTGAGCTGGCTGTGAAATATGATGTAGACCTGATTTTCACCTATGTATGCGCTTTTGAAGAGCTGGAAGAACGGGAATATCTGAATAGACTGAAAGACATGTTTGAGCAAAACGGCGGCAGCTTCTTTTTCGTGGAATTGAGCGCCGATCTCGAAACCCGGATCGCCAGGAATGAGACGCCGCACCGAATGGAAAGGAAAGCTTCGAAAAAGGACCTGGCCTGGAGCAGGGAGAATTTGCTGAAAGCCGCCCGACAGTACAGGCTGAACTCCAACGAAAATGAAATCTGGTTTGAAAACCATCTGAAAATTGATAACACAAATCTTGAACCGGACCAGGTTGCGGATCAGGTCATTGAAGCATTTCATCTGATTCCTAACGAAAAGGATGAAAAAGAGTATCGATTCGGAGTATGAATCAGATTATTTGTGAAAAGAAAACACGGAGAGCTTACTCAGATTTGTTGAGGTGATGAGATGAAGGCAGGGAAAAAATACCTGGCTCCTGTCATATTTCTGGTAATCTTTGAAGCCGTTGCAGTCACATTGTGGCTGACAAAGGATATGTGCGTTTGGCACGACAGAATTTGAATCTTCCTTTCCAAGGAGGTGTCCGAGGGTGGTTATCACAATTATCTGCCAGATTGCGTTATGGATATGGTTTCTGGGATGTACCATCACATACAGAATCGGCAAACATCTTCTTGTGGAAGGCGTGGGAGTGAAGAGCGCTGAATTTGTCGTGCTGTGTCTGTACGGCCTTGGCATCATTGCCTTTCACTTTCTTCAGCCGGCCGGGAAATGGATCCTGTTTGGCATCTTAACGCTTTGGTTCATCGTACAGTTTATGTGCCATTGGTATTTCACCATCTTTGGTGCAAGCGAAAGGAAACTGAAGGGTTATAACGATTGCTTCCGGGACAGTATCCGGATTTTTCCCATGAGCGACAAAAGACTGATTCCGGATTTATATCATATTGTTCTTCACCTTCTGATCCTGATCAACATCATCTTATGTCTATGTTGCTGAGAAATGCCTGTGATCCGGTCCAAATAGCTTTCAAGTTAACCGGTCAACAACGATCGTTCTTAATAAGAATGATAAATGAGCATTTATTATAGGAGGCGCAATATGAATACCATTACAGATGCCCTGAAAACATACGAGCTTTCAAAGATTTGGAAAGAAGCTGCATACAATTTTGCATTCTGGGACAAGGTGGATATCGACTGGGATGAGGAGTACAAAAAGGCGCTTGTTCGGATTCTGAGGACAAAAGATTCCTATGATTATTATCGTGAACTGATGCGATTCGTCGCCTTGCTGAACGATGGTCATACCGATGTAAGCTTTCCGAATGAAATAGCTCAGAACCCGGAATTCTTTTCCATGCTCCCTGTATTTTTTGCAAAGCCCGGAGACGAAATGATCGTTATCAGCACTTCCGAGAATATAAAGGACGAGATCCCTTTGTTCAGCATCCTGGTCAAAATCGATGGGACAGATATCCATGATTATATAAAAGAAAACTGTTACCCATACTTCTGGCATGCAAACGAGGCAGCCTGTGGTGTTTTTGCAATGAACAATCTGGTATTCGGCAAGCGCGGAAGCAGTGCGGTCTACACTTTTGCAAAGGATGGAAGGGAATTCGATATCCGGCTTGAAAAGGTCGAGCCCTCAGGAATTGTGTGGCGTAAAGCAGAGCTGGCTGCACAAAGCAACGTAACCCAAAGGTTGGTTAGCAATTCGGATGCTCATACTGTACATATCACAGACGATGGGATTGCGATCATCAGGATAAGTTCATTTGACGATGCCTCCGTACCCGAGAAAATCTATTCCTGCTTTGACGAACTAAAAAGTGCGAAAGGATATATTCTCGACGTCAGAGGCAACAGTGGCGGAAACAGCGAGAATGCCGACGCAATTGCTGCAATGTTTATCAGTGGAGAGTTTCATAGCTGCTATGCTGAAACCCAGATCTATGAGCCAACATATAGGGCATGGTCAGTGTTCAGGGAGGATTTCAAAGGCCTTTCACCTGATCAGGCATTCATGAAATATGCTGATGATGCATTCAGCCTAAAATCCTATCGGATGCAAAAGAATATATTCTACGTCAGAGATGAAGGGAATGCAGTTACCAACCATGCGCCCGGAAAGTTGAACGGCCCGATCGCCGTTCTGATGAACCAGTATACTGTTTCCGCGGCAGAGGACTTCGTTGATGTGATGAAAATGTATACAAATGCAGTCTTCATCGGGAACAACACTGCAGGTACCAGCGGTCAGCCCTTGTGCGAGGCGCTCGAAAGCGGCGGCTTTTTCCGTATCTGTACACGAAGATGCATAGCCCAGAATGGTGAGGACATCTACAACAAAGGGTTCACTCCCGATATCAGAATCATACCGACAGCAGAAGACATCTCATCGGGTCGAGATACAGTACTGGAAAAGGGATTGGAAATCATAAAAAAGAATGTATGATTATTCCAGCTTATCGGAGCGTAGCATGGCAAATCTGATTATCGTGTGCGGACCGCACGCGGTTGGGAAAATGACAGTGGCGGAGAGCCTGAGAGATATCGATTCGGAGTATGAATCAGATCATTTATGTTTTCAGGATCAGCTTCCATTATTCCTTCTTCGCCCGCTTCTCCCGGATCTTCCGCAGGCGCCATTCCGCCTTGTGGTCGTCGTCCGCCTTGAAGGGAACCCGCGTTTCCGCCGTTTCCTCCGCGATCGCCTCTGTTATCCATGCCGCTTCCATCCGCTATGCCCGTGGACTCGCTGTCCAGCAGATCAATATCATTGAGCTTATGACCAACTATGCGCTGGGGCGCTGGATTGTTGAAGAACAGCAGAATGGTGAGGATCGGGCAAAGTATGGTGCCCGGGTGATCGACCGTCTTTCGGAAGCGTTGACGGAAGAATTTGGGCGTGGGTATTCGAGGGAAACTTTACGAAATGCGAGAAAGTTTTACCTGATATTTCAAGATCGAATTTCCCAAACGTTGTTTACAGAATTCGCAATCAGGAAATCCCAAACAATGTTTGGGAAATTGAAGGAATTGCCATTTACGTTGCCTTGGTCACATTATCTGATCCTGATGCGGATCAAGGATGAGAATGAGCGGAATTTCTATGAAATAGAAGCTGCAAAGAGTCAATGGAACGTCCGTCAGCTTCAGCGCCAATACTCCTCATCTCTGTATGAGCGGCTTCTTCTCAGTACCGATAAGGAAAAAGTGATGGAGCTTGCCACACAGGGGCTTGTGATTCAAAAACCGGCAGACATAGTGAAGGATCCTTTTGTGCTTGAATTCCTCGGCTTTCCGGCACAGGCTGTGTATTCCGAAACAGAATTGGAGACGCGTGTCCTGAATCATTTGCAGGAATTCATCATGGAGCTTGGCACAGGTTTCACATTTGTGGCTCGTCAGAGGCGGTTTGTTTTTGACGAGGACAATTACTATTGCGATTTGGTCATGTTCAATCGGCTGTTGCATTGCTTTGTGCTGTTTGACCTGAAGGTGAAGAAGCTTACGCACAAAGATCTTGGTCAAATGCAGATGTATGTGAACTATTATGACCGCTATGAGAAGACTGAGGATGAAAACCCTACAGTCGGTATCCTGCTCTGCAAGGATAAGAATGATGCCTTGGTGGAGCTTACCCTCCCGAAAGATGCAAATATCTATGCGGCGAAATATGAATTGTATCTGCCGGATAAAAAGCTGCTGCAGAAGAAACGGGAGCAGTGGCTGGCAGAGGAAGAGTGAACAATTCCGCAATCAGACAAAAAAATAATGCGTAACTCGCAATGTGAAGCCCCAAGTTCTCAAAAAGAAGCGGCGTTCCTGGCGGACGCCGCTTCCTTGAAAAGGGGATAGGGGTGGAGAAAAAACCACTTATCAGAACATTCCAACCGGGATCAGGAGAGAAACCCGGCGGGAATGGGGGTCGTCTTGATGCAGGAGCATCCTTTCTCCTGCTGACAGATGTATAATAACCCGGGTCCCTAAAATCAACTTAAAAACTCACCGTCGATAACTATTTGTTTTCGCTTTTTTTATTTCCGTCAACTTTGCCGCTTTTCGCGGCCTGAACAACGTCCAGAAGATGACTTTCAGGCCTCGGAGATCATCGAAAAAATCCTGACCGCCTGAAATGCTTTGCAGGAAATGGTTTTGATGGTTTCTTCTGCTTCCTGGATGAGAAAAATCGCTGTGGCGGGTTGTTTTCACCTGAGGTATAATAGATAAGCTCAGGAAACAGGAAGCCTGATTTTCTACTTTGAATTTTCTTGTCTATCGGTATGGAAGAAAGTGAATCTGTAACCATATCGTGGATTCCGGACAGGACGTCGCAACAGGGAAAGTTCATATTATCAACAGACACAGAAAGGAAATGTACAATGAAAAAACTGCTTTGCGTTCTTTTGGCGTTATCCTTGATTTTGTCCATGGGCACAGCCTTGGCGACAGAGATGCATGAAATCACCAGCAATGTATTCCCATTCTATGACGGCGGGGAAGAGCCGAGTGCAGAGCTGACGCTCTATTTCATGGACGGAGCGAATGACCTGCCTTACATGGAAGCCAATGATCTGTTGGCGTTGCTGACGAACGTCTATCACAACACCGTGGACTTCTCGATGGCAGCAGACGGCCCTGTCGTGACCTATACCAGAATCAACAAGCTCTATGGTACGGATGTACCCCTGACAATTGATTTTGACAAAGACACTTTGACTTTTGCAGACTACAACCTGTTCGTCATGCGGGCAGATCAGTCCACGATGCTGGACATGACCAGCATCATCACGAGTGAAGGAGCGGAGCTGCTGCAAAAGGTTGGCACGGGTGTACTGGACCGCCGCGGAGACACGTTTGAAATTGATCTCGGTGCCTACGGAATCGACCTGATCGAACAGGACGGCCTTCACCTGATTCCAATGCAGACAATCTCTGATATCCTCATCTCTCCCACTTGGCTGGACACGCTCTTTTTCAACGGCCAATGCGTGATCAAGGCTGATGATATGTCCCATTCTCCATATAAGGAACTGTACTATTCAGCGCCCACAGGCGACCGCAGTGAAGCCCTTGCAGCGTTCGGTTACGCAGAGCTCTGCCTGATGCTGGATACCCTGTACGGCCTGAAGGAAGACCACAAGATCACAAGCTTTGATCAACTGTTCAAGGAAGTCGGATTCCAGGAACTTCTGAAGGGAACAAGCGCGGTCGATGCCGACAAGGCGGTATACCGTCTGATTACCGAATATCTCGACGATGTTCACAGCAACTGGTATGATTTCTCTTATCTGACCGGCGAGATCGAATACTCAGCGCTCGGCACTTCCCGTGCACGTATCATAGACGTAAGGAAACGTTACAGGTCCGCGAGAGATAAGGCTTATCCCGACGGTGTCCCCGGCTATGAGGAAGTGGGCAATACCGCCTATATCACCTTTGACGAATTCAGCGCGCAGCTTACCGCGAATCCGTACTATGAGACGGAAAACACCATGGAGCTGGGGGATACCATCGGCCTGATCATGTATGCCCATGAGCAGATCACCCGTGAGAACAGCCCCATCGAGAACGTGGTTATTGACCTGAGCTGTAACGGTGGAGGCGATGCCAACGCCGCGGAGTTCCTTATCGCCTGGTTCCTGGGTGTAGGCTCCGTCGGCATGGAGGACGCCATGACCGGCGCAATGTGTGTTTCCAGCTATCGGGCTGACGTCAACCGCGACCATGTTTTTGACCAGAAGGACACACTGGGCGACAGACGGCTGTTCTGCCTGATTTCACCCGTCAGCTTCTCCAGTGGCAACCTGGTGCCCTGTATGTTTAAGGAATCCGGTGTCGTGACCCTGCTGGGCCGCAACTCCGCGGGCGGCGCCTGCGTCATTCAGCCCATCTCCAGTGCCTGGGGCACATCATTCCGGATCTCCAGCCCCCGCCGTCTGTCCTTCATGAAGAACGGCTCCTTCTATGATATCGACCGCGGCGCAGCACCGGACTTCATCCTCACCAATGCCGATATTTACTATAACCGCGAAGCCCTGAACGCTTATATCAACAGCCTGCCGTAACCATCGTCGAACAGGAGAAACCATGGAATGATGACTTTGGAGAGATTATCTGCGGAGGAAGATCAGAACAATGCTTCCTGAAACACGAGTTGCTTTCCGGACGGAGAATACGATCCTCCAGCGTGTATTTGATGCCGCGGAAGAAAAATGCCGGCAGAATCTGAGGGACTTCGGCGGCAGAACGGTCCTGGTCGAAGGCGGAGGCTATGAGAAAATCTGGTTGGAAACGCAGCCAATGGGCGGGGAAATGTATGCGCTGCGGAACCCGGAGGCGGCGTTGAACAATTGCCTGATGTTTATGGAACACCAGCGGGCAGACGGGCGCCTGCCGGGATCCATTCACTGTTCAGACGGAAGAATTGAACCGCAGTTCAACAAATATCAGGGTTTCTGTTTCCCGTTTCATGCGCTGAACCTGTACTGGCTGTTCGGAAGGGACGAAGCATATCTGAACCATCTGAAGGACGTACTGATCCGTTTTGATGCATGCCTGTGGCGAACACGCCATCTGACAGGTAATGGGATCCTGTCCTCCTTCTGCGTATATGACACCGGGGAGGATCTGGCATTGCGCTACGGAGATGCTCCCTGCTACTGGGAAGAGGACACGCCTCCGGAAGGATATCAGGTTGTTCCGATGGCCAGCATGGACGTAACCAGCTGGAGTTACGCGTGCCGGCATACAGTTGCGGAGATATGCCGGATTCAGAGGGATCCTGCCACGGAGGAATGGGCGAGGATAGCGTCCGAGGTAACAGACGCGTTACGGAAGCATCTGTGGAACCGGAAACGCGGTGCGCTGTATGACCGGGACAGGCAGGGGAAGACGATTGATATCCTGTGCCACAACACGCTCAGATGCATGTATTGGGGAAGTATTTCACAATCTATGGCGAACCGTTTTGTGAAAGATCATCTGCTGAATCCCGCTGAGTTCTGGACGAGGCTCCCATTGCCCAGTGTGGCGGCCAATGATCCTGCTTTCCGGAACGCGCCGGAGAATAACTGGAGCGGACAGCCGGAAGGCCTGACGTACCAGCGGGCAATCACCGCACTGGAAAACTATGGGTATTGCCCGATTGTAACAGCACTGGGAAGCAGGCTGATCCATGCTGTCTATGAAAGCGGGTGCAGATTCACCCAGCAGTATGATCCGTTCACAGGAAAGCCGTCCCTTGTCTGCGCTGCGACGCATCAGCTGATTGAGGAGAACAGTCGGGATACGATCCAGGATGATTACGGCCCGACAATGCTGGCCTGCCTGGAGTATATTGCCCATCACTATGGTATTCATCCGCATATGGGAACAGTCTGGTTCAGTCTGGGTTCAGGAAGTTCATATGAATATGAAGCTGAATGCTATGGACATCAATACAGGATTCTGAGCAATGGTCAAAAAGCGGAAATACAGGTTGATGGGAAAGCTGTTGGAACGTGGAAATGCGGCATACGCATCATTGCGCAGGAAACAGGGCAGGTGGTCAGAATGGAAAATATAGAGAGTGAATGATCCGGATATGGCAGAACAGATGGATGAACAGTTCCCGGAAGGCATGTTCCGGTTTGAGAATCATAATGGGTGAAAACAGCATGGAGCTGACGGGCATTGATTACCTTGGCATTGACCGTGTTTTGAAGCGCGGCACCGGAAAAGTGATGGAGCAGCACGATGCCGCACTGCTGGCTCACGACAGCATCAGCGGCGCATACATGCTGGGCTGCGAGGACGCCGCGCTGGGCGCAGATATTCTGCGGCGGAGGCTGGGCGGGGATTGCCGTCTGCTTATGGTATCCGATCACAGCCTCGGGCTGAAAACCTTTGCCCAATATGGCTTTGAGGGCATGATGGAGTGTTACCAGGCGGCATATTCAGGCTGTATGCCGGAGCTGACAGGCCGTCTTGCTATGAGGGAAGCGGAAGAAGCAGATCTTCCGGTGCTGACTGCCACATATGATCTGGTGAGTGCGGAAGAGCTGCGGCTCATTGTGAAGCGCAGGAAGCTCACGCTCGGTTATGAAGGCGACAGGCTGTCATGCTTTATGGGAGAGCACCTGGAAGGCAGCATGGGTCTGCTGTATGTCTTCCCGGAATTCCGGCGCAAAGGGTATGCAACGGAGCTTGAAAAGGCGATGATCGCAAAGACGCTTCGGGAGGGGTATACTCCCTTCTGTCAGATTGAGAAGAACAACAGTGCTTCTATGGCGCTGCAAAGGAAGCTCGGCCTGGCTATATCCGACCGACTGATCTGCTGGATGTGGAAATGAACTCCGGGAATTGGATGAAGCGGAAAAAAGGAGCCTGTATTAGATGATGAAAGTCCTCTCATGATGAAGGAACAACTAATGCAGTTCAAACGCATCAATCATGAAAACAGGACGAAACCAACGATTTCGCTTCGTATTTCTCCAGCCATCCTGAAAAAAGCAAAGCAATACGGAAAGGGTTATACCGGACTCCTCAGCGAAGCAATCGATGACGAGGGATTGGTGCGTAAATGTATTTGAATCACACCTGCTGTGCTATGAGAATTCTCCGCCTACGCGGACGACGTGGATGAGGATTTTCCCGAACTGAACAGACAACGGGGGCGCCGCATTTGCGGCGCCCCGGCTTTTCTCTGCTCATCCAAACATTTCATTGAGATTTCAGGAATCCTCGGTATGTCTTTTCTGGAAAGAAAGGCAGAATGCATTTATTCCTTCAGATCATTCGTATAGATGCAGCATCCGTTTCGCCCGCTTTCTTTTACGCGATACAGAGCGGTATCAGCCTGTCGGAACATTTCGTTTGGATCATTTCCTTCCGGATTATAGGAAACGCCCACACTCATCGAAATCGGCGGCAGCCCGTCCGATCCGTCACTCAGATCCTGATTGATCCGTGCCACTTTTTGCTCGATCAGTTTGTCCGGTTCCTGGCCGATATGCATCATGAATACCACAAACTCGTCTCCACCGATACGGCAGATATAGTCGTCCGAGCGGAAGTTTCTTTTCAGTGCGGCCGCGATTTTCTGCAGTACCCGATCACCTGTTTCATGACCAAACTGATCATTGACGCTCTTGAAAACATCGGCGTCAAACAGAAGCATCGCCGTTGTCTTCATATCCAGGCTGGATCGGATCAGATCATATCCCGCGCGGTTATACGCGCCAGTCAGTTCGTCATGAGACGCCTTGTAGTTCAGGCTCGCGATGCTCTTCTTATAAGCGTTGTACATCGTATTATAGGTTCCGGCCAGGTAACGGAATTCCGTCGCGCCGACAATCGGGATTTTCTGGTCCATTTTTATATGATCAACCGCCCGCAGAACCGGGTTGACGCCCAGGTGCGTCGTTACCCACATCATCATCAGAACAGCCAGCGTCTGGATCACGACAAGAACCAGCATCCAGATCAGATCATGATAAGCGCGGTCTTCCATCGCCTGCTGGTTCCCGTGCATGCCGTTTTTCAGTTCTGCCAGGCATTCCGCCATATTGCCGCGAATCCGGTCTTTCTGCTCATAATAACCCGCGTCATGCACCAGCTGTCGCGCGATCTCCATTTTTTCTTCCGTGTTTAACGCGCTGTCTGCTTCGCTGAGCGATATCTTTTTTACCTCTTCCGGGATATCGTTATCACCCAGCGCCTCGAGCATCAGCCGCATCGCATAGTATTCCCGGTCCATCAGAGCGACGGATTCGGCCATGCTTTCCCGCAGCTTTTTCAGCGCCTGGGAACCCGGCATCTCTCTTTCCAGAACGGCAAGGGCCCTGTCACGGCGGCGTGTCACATTCGCTTCCGTGAAATAATTCTCCATATGTTTCCGATCGCCCATGACCGTAAAGCACTGAACTTCTTCGGTCAGACAGTCTGACGCGCTCATCAGGTTAGAGGCTGCCTCTGTCAGTGCGATATAATTATCTGTGGACTTCTCCATTGCCCTGAAGCTCCGAAACGCCCGAATCCCGGTAATCAGAAGCCCCACTGCGATGATCACTGAGATGATGACCATCAGCATGGACGTGGTTTTCAGAGAAATCCCTTTTTCCCTGGTCTCCTTCAGTACCTGCATTGATTTATGCCTCCGGCGTCCGCTGTGTCATGAATCTGTTCATTCCTGCTCGTTTCACGAAAGCAGTCTTTAAGATGAATCATGTCTTTCACCTTGTTGTCTATATTCTTTCCACAATCTTGATAATATACATGAATTACTAAAAAATGTCAATCTGCATGAAACTGCAGGACCATCCGCAGGAACTGCAAAAAGCGTTTAAAGCAGCGGGAAAGAGGGGGTTTTCCTCCCATTATGATGAAGGAAATGGAAATGGTGAACGGCGGCGATACGTTGGATCATGTGGCAAGGGCGCTCATGGGCGTGACGGTTGGAGCCATGGTCGGATCCGCGGCCGGCTTTGTCGCCGGTGCACCGGGCTGTGTGATCGGAATGGGCGTAGGAGCAGTCGGCGGCGGCGTATCCTGCGGAATTCTCGGTATAAGCAAGGTCAAGAACTGGGTCCGGCAGTACCTCCCCACAAAAAAGTAAGCCCAACCCCTCAGAGGAAAGGGGACAACCCATGGAATGACCTCACCGGCGGCTTCGGCCGCCTTTTTCTGGATTTCCAATATTTACCATTTCTTCGATGGGGACTTTTCCCCGCATCCAAAAATTATAATGGGATTATCGGAGGAAATCCTACACCACCAGAAACGGAGGAAAGAACATGATCAGGAACTGGTTCAGCATCGAAAAATCCCTGGCACTGCGCCGCTATGGCTTCTTTGACACAAAGGATCATCTGGCGCGGGATCTGTTTGTGAAGTATGGTGTCACCGTTCACTGCGAAAAGCAATACGGCAACCGGGAGAATGATTATATCCTGGCTGTCTGCCGGATCATGCCCTGGCAGCATGCCGCCTTCCTCCGGGCCATGGCGGAGCTGCCGGAGGTGATTGCTGCCGCGGGGTATGAGGATTACGCGATATTCTGCAGGGAACGCCTGGACTGGTCCGAGCAGTGGCTGGCGGAGAAAAGGAAAGCAGCGTAAAAGGGGCGGGATGGCCCGTGAATGACTATTATTGATTGCCATGATGGATCACTGGACCGATAAGGATGAAACAAGAGCTGTTGTGCAGAACCTGATCCGTGACGAACTGTATATCAATATCCCGGACAGTATGTTTGAGCAACTGGATCATTATCGGGAAGCAGTATATGAGTATGTGTATTCGCATTATAAGGAAGTTGCATGATGATCATCTTGTCAGGTCATCCAACAAGCTGCCCCTCCTCCATGATATTCCGATAGTAGGGAAGTATTTCCTTATATTGATCGTATTCGTTTTCCGGGCTAACAGTCGGCGAAATCACCACATCGTTCTCCATGCCGAGTTCTGCGGATCGTGCCCAGACGGACTTCAGCTTCTGCTGGAGTTCGCGACGGTCACCGTCCACAATGGCGGTATAATCGATATCGGATTCATCATCAAAGTCACCCCTGGCATAAGAGCCATACAGAATGACGCTGCGGAGATCCGCCCCGTATGTTTCCCGGTAGCAATCCAGCATCTGCCGGTTGATTTCATTCAGCTTGTTTGCGCTGCACATGGATGCGGCCTCCTTTCACGAAGATCTTTATTTCGTTGAGTCTTTCTTTTCTTCGCGCTCATCATACCATTTCTCCCTGCGAAAGTCAAAAATCCATATTCCATGGAACATGGGCTGAGTTCGGAAAAAGAAGTGCGTGTTTATTGGTTTCACGCATTTTTCAGAAAACAAAAGAAGCGACGTTCCTGGCGGACGCCGCTTCCTTGAAAGGGGATTTGGGGTGGGGTACATATCGATACATTCCTTCCGGGGGTAGGAGAGAAACCTGCATGGGGATCGTCTTGATGCAGGAGCGACCCTTCTCCTGCTGACAGACGTATCATAACCCGGGTTCCTAAAACCAACTTAAAAACTCACCGTCTCCGTCGGCAAATGATCTGTGATCCCATCGCTGCGGAGCAGAACACCCTGCTTTACCATTTATTTGGTCAATGAAAAATCCCTCGGTTTTTCCCCGAGGGACGGATTGGTTAATCCTGTTTCAGCAAATCGCGGTAAAACTCCAAAGCTGACTCAAAAGCATCCGGATTGTTGTTGCATGCTGCAAGAACGCCGGGCATCTGCTCCAGGAGCGTTTTTGTTCTGTCAACATTACCTGCTTCCGAATGCCTGGAGAATTGATCTCTATTCAAATGCTGTCCCGTTTTCGTCCACCACAATCACGTTTTTTTCGATGGGTATCATCCCCCTTGCGGTGTCAGCCTGCCGTTTTTTCTGATGGGGCCCTCCCCGAGGCTTTAGATGATTGTAAGCGAGAAAGACTTGTTTCGTCAATGATTGATTTTCCTGCCGCCGGTTTCCGATCGGCTGTCAATATATGTACGATTGATTCATGGCGTCCATATAAACGCCAAGCAGGAATGAAAAAGGACTGCCTCATATGAGACAGTCCCGGAATACGTGCTCTTCAGCATCAGGATTTCACGGCGTGACGGTCGGCCAGGTTCAGCTGGCCGGCCTTCCGCTGCCGGTTTGTCCGCCAGGCGTAGATAATCAGGGCCAGGGCGATGACGCCGTAAGACAGGAAGGCCCGGAAGTATTCGCCGATGACGGAATTGCCGAACATGGCGGAAGAGGCGCTCTGGGCGGTGATAAACAGCGAGTGGAACAGGAAGGTTCCGATCAGGGCCTGCAGGTTCGTAGCCCGGTCGATGGAGGCGCCGCCGACCAGGATGGCCGCGCCGGCGTAAAGACCGACCTGCTCATGGGCCGCGTAGGTCTGGAAGGTTCCGATGCCCTCACTCTGCATGAACATGATCTGGCCCCATCCGGCCAGGACGGTGGAGATCATGATGGCGATGACGCGGGTCCGGTCCACATTGATTCCGGACGCGTTGGCGACGGTCTGATTCTGACCGACGGCGCGGAACTTCTGGCCCAGGCGGGTCCGCATGATCGTGGAGTTGAAGAGACACAGGCCCAGGATCAGCAGCCAGGTGACCAGAGGCAGCTTCAGCTCCCGGCCATGGCTGCCGTTCACCGTGTTCGCGACGGCGGGAATCAGGAAGATCCCGGCGATCAGGACGGAGGCAATCACGCCGACGAGCATCTTTTTCCGGCTGATCTTCTTCCGCAGGTACTGGACTACGGTGAGCAGGGCCAGCACGCCGCAGGAGATATACAGCGCCAGCAGGAAAGGGATATGGGCAATGCCGTCCACGGCGGTGTAGAGCCCGACGGAACCGGTCAGGTTCAGGGTGTTCTGCACGCCGCTGGCGCCGACGATGGTCACGTTGCTGTTCAGCGGAATGATGGATCCGAAAATGAAGAGGAACAGCAGTTGGTAAGCCCCGTTGGCAAAGTATCCGAGGATCAGGGAACCGATGGTTTCCTGGCCTTTCATTTTATTCAGCAGCTTGCCGATCAGGAAACCGAAAAGGGAACCGAGGGGCAGGGTAATCGCGGCAGCCAGCAGGATGCCGGGCACACCGGAGATGCCCCAGCTGATGACCAGCAGGAGGCCGATCTGGGCCGCCATGGCGCCGATGGTGATCGCGAAGTTGATACCCATGCCGGCGATGATCGGGATGATCAGGGCCAGCACGATAAAGGCGTTCCGGTTCAGCCGCAGGAGCAGTTGGCTGGCGACATAGTTGATATCCAGCCCGGAGGTGATAATGAAGAGGACGCTCAGGGCGATGAACAGATACGTTACGACATACTTCTCCAGATGGGATTTCAGCTGATTTTGCTCACGCACGACGCCCACCTCCACTCTGTGTTAAGGCATACAGGATGATGCCGTTGGAAATCATAATCCGCATGACCTCGCTCAGGCCGCCGCCGGCCACCACGGAGTTGGCGATCTGCTGGCCGAAGACCAGCACGCCCTCGAAGAGGAAAACACCGATGATGACATGGCTGACTTTGGCCTTGCTGACGGTGGCACCGCCGATCAGAATGGCGGAAGCGGCGATGAAGCCCAGCTGGCGCGGCGCGGTATACAGCTGCGCGTAGCCGAAGGCCTGGGAATAAATCACGATACCGACGGCCGCAATGACAGTGGAGAGCACGGTGCCGACGGTACGCATCCGGTTGACATTGATGCCGCTGGCCTCCGCAAAGCGGGGGTTGGAGCCGGCGGCTGTCATCGCGATGCCCAGGCGGGACCGGGAGAAGAGCCAGACCAGCAGGCAGCACAGCGCCAGGAACAGCAGGCCGCCGGTCGGCACCTTGATACCGAAAATCTTAAAGGCCAGGAAATTATCCAGCAGGTGGGCAAAGCTGCCCAGCAGGCTGTGGGTGACGCGCAGGCCTTTGCCCATCAGGAGCCAGATAATTCTGGGATTGTTAAAGGGAAGCATCATCCAGCCGATACACATCAGAGAGACGAAGGAGAAGCCCACATAGGTGGAAATGGTCATCTCATTGCCCTTCATCCGGTTCAGGAGCTTGGCGTAGCACCAGCCCAGCGGCAGGGCGACCAGCGCTCCGAGGACGCAGGAGCACGCCAGCGCCGGGAAACCGACCAGGTCAAACTGCAGGGCGGTAACAATGCCCAGCAGGCCGGAGATGCAACCGATGGTTATGCCCATGTTCAGGCCGATACCGCACTGGATGCCGGGCATCATGGCCAGAACCAGCACGCCGTACATCGTCATCCGCTCAAGCACGTTGCCCATCATCATGCGGACGCTGATATTGTAGAACTCGGCCAGCAGGCACAGATAGACAAAGAACAGGGCGATAATCGTCCGCGGAACGCCGAAGCGCCCGGTCAGCGGCTTCCAGAACAGGATCACCAGGCCCAGCAGCAGCACGGCGATGCCGGCCAGCAGCAGGGGAGTGGCCAGGGAAGCCAGGTTCATCTTCCACGCGCCGGATGTGATTTCCGCCTTGTGCTGCTGGTAGGTATGGAAGCGGGAACTGAAGCTGTTATCCTCCATCCAGAGGACTTTTTCAATATTCCCGCGCAGCGAGGCCTGCAGCTTTTCGGAAAGGCCGCCCAGATCCGGGATTACCGCGACCAGCTGGGTGTTCAGCTGCTCATAGGCATCGTTTTTCTCCGCTTCCTCCTTCTCCAGCGCAGCGGTGGGCGTGAAATAGGAGTAGTCCGCCTGGGTTTCAAAAACGGTGTCCGCGCCTTCATCCGCTTCCGCGGGCGGGGGAAGCGTCTCTCCCTTTTCCGCGGCGGCGATATGTTCGGCGGCTTTCTTCAGCAGGTCTCCGCGGAAAGCTTCGCCTTTCTCCAGGCCGGGGACTTCCTGCAGGAGCTTCTCCCAGAGGGCGTCTTCTTCCAGGCCGATATACTCGGTCCAGGAAGGAACATCCGAAGCCAGCAGATTGATCAGCTGATTTTTCAGCTCCGCTTCTTCCGCCGTCTGCTGGGCAGCCGCCTGATCCCGGGCCATGCGGACAAGGGCGCTGCCCAGGTGGGCATTCGCTTCCTTCGCCAGGTCGGGAGCGGTGGACTGCAGGGAGGCCAGGACATCGGCGTCCGCGACAGACTCACCGGCGATGGCTTTCCAATCGGAAATATTGTCCACCAACTGGACATAGATCTCCGCATAGGCGGCCCGCTCGGTGACAGAGAGGGAACTGCTCTCGGACAGGGCTTTCTCAAAGGTCTGGATCGCGCTGTCCAGGGCGGCCTGATCCTGCACGACAGGATTGGCATAGAGCTTTTCCGCTTCCGCCCGGGCTTCTTCCATGGCAGCGTCGCAGATGCTGTTCACCTCATCGAGGCCGCGCTTCCGGAAATTCTTATCCTTGCGCAGCTCGGCGAGCTTGTCCGCCCGGGCCTGCTGCGCGATGTTATTGATCAGGCCTTCGGAGGCGGCATGCAGCACGGCACTGGTCTGCATCTGCCCGAGGCTTTGCGTCGTTTCCTGCGTTCCCTGGAGGACAAATCCCACGACGGACAGCACGAGCAGCACGCCTGCCATCACCAGCAGGATCAGCGGGACGATCCGGGAACGGATGCCGGACTTCTCTTTGACTTTCTCGCTCATTCGCCCACCCCCTCCTTGCTCTTCACGCCGGACATGGCCAGACCGAAGGCCGTATCCGACGCGTCGGTTTTCAGGATATCAACCACTTTTCCTTCCGCTACGATGGCAATCCGGTCGCAGACGGAGCGGAGTTCCTGCAGCTCGGAGGAGACCATGACAATCGTCATGCCTGTCTCCCGGTTCAGCCGCACGAGCGTTTCAAGCACCAGCTGCTTCGCACCGATATCGATGCCGCGGGTCGGCTCGGAAACGAACAGGAAGCGGGGCTTCATGGCCAGTGCCCGCGCCACGCAGACCTTCTGCTGATTGCCGCCGGACAGCGTGCCGACCGGCTGGGCCGGGGAGGTGCAGCGGATATCCAGCTCCTTAATCATTTCCTCCGCGTAGCGGCGGATGGCGCCGGTATCCTTCTGGTGCAGGAAGCCTTTCATGAAATCGCCATTGACCTGCATGGCCGTGAAGGCGATATTGTTTTCAATGGACTGATCCAGCAGCAGGCCGACGCCCCGCCGGTCCTCGCTGACCATGGCCAGGCCGCTGCGAAGCACGGCGCCCGCGTCGCCCAGGGGCAGCTTCTGCCCGTAGAACTCCACATCGCCGGCTGCCTCATACAGGCCCATGACGCCGTTGGGAATGCCGAGCTTTCCCTGGCCCGCGAGACCGCCGATTCCGAGGATTTCCCCTTCCCGGACGGTCAGGTTGATGCCTTTATCCACTTCGCCGGGCATGTTGACCCAGAGATCGCTGATCGACATGGCGACCGTGTCTCCGACAGGCTCTGTGCGCTTTTCCACCCGGACCATCCCGTCCTCATCGCTGCGGCCGATCATCAGGGCGGCGATATCCTCCGGGGTGATGCTGGATTTATCGAAGGAGGAAACCAGCTGACCGTCCCGCAGGATGGTGATGGTGTCCGCCGCGTTCATGACCTCATCCAGCCGGTGGGTAATGAAGATGATCGCGATCCCCTTGGCGGCGATGGATTTCATTACATCCAGCAGCTGCTGGGCCTCGCTCTCCGTGAGCACGGCGGTGGGCTCGTCAAAGACCAGGAGCTTCATGCCGCTCTTGTCAATCTCGCGGGCAATTTCAATGAACTGCATATGGCCGACGGGCAGGCCGCTGACCAGGGTATACTCCTCGATGCTCATCCCGACATCGTCGAGCGCTTTGCGCGCGTCCCGGGCCATGGTTTTGGTATCCAGGAATTCCAGATCCTTCCCGAGGACTTTGCTGACGAGCCAGGGACGGGTGATTTCCCGGTTCAGCTTGATGTTATCGGTGACGCTGAAGCCCGGGATCAGCATGAATTCCTGGTGTACCATGCCGATGCCCTTTTCCATCGCGCTCATGGGGGAAGAGATTTCCACCTTCTCCCCGTCAAAGAGGACCTCTCCCTCAAAACCGCCGGTGGTATGAATCACCGGCATGCCGAAGAGCACGTTCATCAGCGTGCTCTTGCCGGCGCCGTTTTCGCCCAGGAGCGCATGGATTTCTCCCGGACGGATTTTCAGGGAGACGTCCTTGAGAACCGCATTGGATCCATAGAGCTTGGTAATGTGGTTCATCTCAAGGATAAATTCATTTGCCAATGGCTACAACTCCTTTTTGCCGCAGTCTTTGCGGAAGATTCCGCAAAGCGGGCTTTCCGGCGGATACCGCGGCGGATATCCGCCGGAAAGCCTGCTTCTTTCGCAAACATAAACGGAGGGGCTGCCCGGGTTGGCCGAAAACGGCTGCCGGACAGCCCCTGCCGGATCAGACAGATCAGTTCAGATAATCAGCAAAGTTGATGGGATCGAGGGCGATCAGCAGGTAGTTCGGATACTCGGTGCCGGAAGCGTCCACATAGGCGCCCAGCTCGATGTTGCTGCCGGTCGCTTCGGCGTAGCACTTGGACAGCACGTCGAGATCCAGCTTGCCGTTGGTCTTGCCTTCCGCATAGGCCTGGGCATAGGCGAAACCGGCGTTGATCATGGACATGTTCACCGGCAGGGCCCAGGTGGAGAAGCGGTTCACGGCATCATGCTCGTTCAGGTAGGCAGCCAGGTTCTTGATGGCGCCTTCCACATCGCCGTAGGTGGCGGTGAGGCCGAAGGCTTCCTGGAATCCGTGATAGGGGCTGGGGCAGCAGGGCAGCGCGTAGTAGGCGTTGGGCTCGTTGACGATCGCCTGCTGCAGGGCCACCTGCAGGCCGCAGTTGGTGCAGTAGAAGCAAACCTTCTTACCAGCGTATTCCGCCATGACCTTCGGGATGTCTTCCAGCACGGCCGCCTGCGCGCCGCTCATGCCGGCGTCACCGGTGGGATCGGGACAGTCGCGTTCCACAAATTCGATGCCCTGGCTCTCGGCAGTAGCCTTCATGGCATCCCGCTTGGCCACGATGGTCTCGTAGGACAGGTGACGGGCGAAGGAATAGTGCACCAGCACGTCGCAGTCCCAACCCTTGGCCAGGTCAGCCACCTGGTAGCCGCAGCCGATTTCATCGTTCGCCAGGACGATATCCGTCACAGCGGCGATGTCAGCCGGATCTTCCGCGGGAACGCCAGCGATGAACAGGATGTCATCGCGGCCCATGTCCTTGACGATCTGGGTGAAGGCGGCGGTAGCGCCCTGCACGGCCTGCACGAAGATGATGGCTTTCACTTCAGGATCATTCGCGAAAGCGATGAGCTTGGAAATGGTGGTTTCCACTTCGGAAGAGAAGTTATCCGGATAGGTGTCATGGATGACGATGTCGGGATACTTTTCCTTCAGCTGCAGGGCGGCGTAGACTTCTTCCTCACCCTGGGTGGTGGAGCCGGTCATGATCGCGATTTTGTAGCCAGGGGCGGCGGAGTCGGCAACGGCGATGTTCGCCAGGCCGAGCACCAGCGTCAGGGCCAGCAGAAGGGAAATCAGTTTTTTCATAACAGGGAATCCTCCTTTTTGATTGATCCCACACGGGGATATTGTGACGATTATTATATGGAAAACATTCGGCACAAGTCAAGAAAACCGACAGGGAAGTACAGAAGAAAAGCAATTACTTATGATACAGCTTATGGCTCTGGTAGCTGGGATCGCAGGTCAGGTTCAGACCGAGACGGCGGAAAGTGTTATCGTCCACGGCGGGGAGAATCACGGTGGAATGCGCCTCGCAGTTTTTCAGCATCGGCAGCATGCTCAGGGCTTTCGCCGCGTTGGGATCGGAAGCGGCGGAAACGGACAGGGCGACCAGCACCTCGTCCGAGTGCAGGCGCGGGTTGTGGTTGCCCAGATATTTGCATTTCAGCTCCTGAACCGGTTCAATGACCTCCGGCGGGATCAGGTGGATTTCCTTGGAGATATGGCCCAGACGCTTCAGCGAGTTCAGGATCACGGCGGCGGAGGGACCCAACAGATCCGTGGTTTTGCCGGTAATGATCTCGCCTTCCGGAAGCTCGATGGCCAGCGCGGGATTTTCGGTTTCCGCGGCGCGGGCGCGGGCGGCGGCGATCACGGGACGGATGCTGTCATCCAGATTCAGATGCTTCATGAGCAGGCGGATCTTTTCCGCTTCCTCGCGGGCGGCATGGCCCTGGAGGTAGGAGCAGCGGGCGGTGTAGAACCGGCGGAGAATCTCCTTCTCCGCGGCACGGCGGCAGACCTGGTCATCCGTGATGCACATGCCGGCCATGTTGACGCCCATATCCGTCGGGCTTTTATAAGGAGACTTTCCCCAGACATGCTCAAACAGCGCGTTGAGCACGGGGAAGATTTCGATGTCCCGGTTGTAGTTGACGGTGGTTTCCCCATAGGCATCCAGATGGTAGGGATCGATCATGTTGACATCGCTGAGATCCGCGGTGGCGGCTTCGTAGGCGACATTGACCGGATGCTTGAGGGGCAGGTTCCAGATCGGGAAGGTTTCGAATTTGGCGTATCCGGCCTTGATGCCGCGGCGGTTTTCCTGGTACAGCTGGCTGAGGCAGGTGGCCATCTTGCCGCTGCCCGGGCCGGGCGCGGTGACCAGGACCAGCGGCCGGGTGGTTTCCACATAATCATTCCGGCCGAAACCGTCATCGCTGACAATATGATCAATATCCGTGGGGTACCCTTCGATGGGATAGTGGCGGTAGGTGCGGATATCCAGAGAATTCAGCCGCTGCTCAAAAGCGACGGCGGCGGGCTGGCCAGACCAGCGGGTGAGCACCACGGACCCGACATACAGGCCGATGCCGCGGAAAGCGTCAATCAGGCGGAGCGTATCCAGATCGTAGGTGATGCCCAGGTCGCCCCGGACCTTGCTCTTCTCAATATCATCGGCATTGATGACAATCAGGATTTCCTCCCGGTCCTTCAGCTTCAGGAGCATCTGCACCTTGCTGTCGGGCTGGAACCCGGGCAGGACGCGGCTGGCGTGGTAGTCATCAAACAGCTTGCCGCCCAGCTCCAGGTAAAGCTTGCCGCCGAACTCGTCGATCCGCTGGATGATGCGCTCGGACTGCATCCGGGTGTACCTGTTATGATCAAAACCGATTTTCATCTCCGACACCTCCTGAAAGACAATGTCTCAAAAAAACAGCACTATTTTACGCTTGAAGCACCGGCGGGTCAATGCACAAACCGGCAGAATATGGAAGAAAGACGAAAAAAAACCGGCTTGCAATTCCGGACGAAAGACGTTATACTAGTTTCTGCCGTGTGCGCGATGATGATTGGGTCCTGTGCGATTTTTCGGTGTGAACCCTGTCAGGTCCTGACGGAAGCAGCAGTAAGCACTTGAACGATGTGCTGCGGGGCTGCCCGGTTTGAGCGTACACGGTTTTTCTTTTGTATCGCTCTTTGTCCGGCGGGGGAATTATGCTATACTGTGCGCATCAACGTTTTGAGTAATGGGGGTAATCAACATGGAGCTGGAACTGATCCGTCATACCGATCCGCAGGTAGCGGAAGCGATTGAACTGGAACTCAACCGCCAGAGGACGCACATCGAACTGATTGCCAGCGAGAACTTTGTTTCTCCGGCGGTGATGGCGGCGATGGGCACCTGCCTGACGAACAAATACGCAGAGGGGTATCCGGGAAAGCGGTATTACGGCGGTTGCGAATATGTTGATATTGTGGAGGAAATCGCAAGAAAGCGCGCATGCGAGCTTTTCGGCGCAGATCACGCCAACGTGCAGCCCCACAGCGGCGCCCAGGCGAACACGGCGGTGTATTTTGCCATGCTGAAGCCGGGAGACACCGTGATGGGCATGAGCCTGTCCAACGGCGGGCACCTGACCCACGGAAGCCCCGTGAACCTGAGCGGCTCCTATTTCAACTTTGTTCCCTACGGCGTATCTCCCGAAACGGAAGTCATTGACTACGACGAGGTGCGCCGTCTGGCGAAGGAGTGCAGGCCGAAACTGATTGTGGCCGGCGCTTCCGCCTATCCCAGAATCATTGATTTCAAAACGCTGCGGGACATCGCGGATGAAGTCGGCTCCATGCTGATGGTGGACATGGCGCATATCGCCGGCCTGGTTGCGGCGGGAGAGCATCCGAATCCCGTGCCCTACGCGGATTTTGTGACCACCACGACGCACAAGACCCTGCGCGGACCCCGGGGCGGTATGATTCTCTGCCGCGAGGAGTATGCCAAGGCGATCGACAAGGCGATCTTCCCCGGGACCCAGGGCGGACCCCTGGAGCATGTGATCGCCGCCAAGGCGGTGTCCTTCGGCGAAGCGCTGACGGAATCGTTCAAGGCGTATCAGCACCAGATCATCCTGAACGCAAAGGCGATGGAGCTTGCTTTCCGGGAGGAAGGCGTGCGCATGGTTTCCGGCGGGACGGACAACCACCTGCTCCTGCTGGACTTCACCGGCACGGAAATGACTGGCAAGATGATGGAGAACCTGCTGGAGGACGCCAACATCACCGTGAACAAAAATACCGTGCCCAACGAAACCCGCAGCCCCTTCGTGACCAGCGGGATCCGGGTCGGCACCCCCGCGGCGACGACCCGCGGACTGAAAGAAGCGGAGATGAAGAAGGTTGCCGGCTGGATTGCCCGCGTGCTGCGGGAAGGCGAGAACGCCGTGGCCGACGTCCGGGCCCAGGTGGAAGAACTGATGGCAGGCTATCCGCTGTACACCTGAAAAATCACACACAGTCAAAATGCACCGGCCAGCGGCCGGTGCATTTTTGACTGAAAGAGCGCGAGAGGTTTAATTTACGTCCATCATAACGGCCGCCAGCTGAACCTTTTTGAAGGGCCAGTCGTATACCGTGCCGATGTAGTCTTTGCCCAGCATATCGAAGAAGTTTCCGCCGATGCTCATTTCCGGCAGACGACCGACCAGCTTTCCATCCTCCAGCAGGAAGGCCAGCTGCACCGGCGTCGCGAAATGACCGTCGGGCGTCATGTCGCCGCCGGAGGCGATTGTCAAGAGGATCGCTTTTCCAGGGACCAGTTCCTTCAGACTCTCCGCGGTCTTTGCCAGGAAGCAGCCGTGGAATCCAATGGATGGAACGCCGTCATATGGCGCGCTTGCCGTTCCGGGATTCGGCAGCCCGTACTGGGACGAAGTCTTTTTCGTGGTTAACAGGCTTTTCAGCACGCCGTTTTCGACCAATACCGGCCGGCAATCCTTTGCCACGCAGCCTTCGGCATCGAAAAAGCAGGTTTCGAAGGAGGTGCCCGGATTCATGTCATCGCAGAATGTCAGTTTCTCGCTGAAGACTTTTTCGCCCAGCTTGCCGCTCAGCAGCGACGCGCCGGCCGCGTACAGGTCACCAATAAAGTGCTGGAGCGTCGTCCCAAACAAGTCCTGAGGCATTGCCACAACAGGCCAGCGGCCCGGCTGGATCTCCGCCGGAGTATAAAACGCATCATACTGCTGTTTGAATTGAGCCAGGATCATCTCCGGGTCGAAATGCTCGCCCTGCCAGACAAATGCCATGTCGAACAGATTGCCGGAACCGCGATTCTGCGCGAGCAGTTCGATGGACAGATGCCTGCCGGAGCTCAGCAGGTGCCGGCCCAGACTGTTGCGGTACTCCGTTTTGCCATACTCCAGGCGGATCTTGTTGGAGAACGCCATCTTCGGGCACTGCGCGCCAAGACGCTCCAGGAAATCCTTCATCGCGGGAATCAGTTCCCGAACCGGGATGATCTCCCCGTCGTGCAGATCGATGATCTCAGCCGCACCTTCCAGACTACACGGATACGGAATACCAAAGGAAAGGGCATCCGTTGCCTGCGCGGTCAGAGTTTCTTCATCCGGTTCTCCCAGGCATCCGGCTACGCCGATGCACCCGTTCTCATATACGCGGACGGTGCCGGTCGTCTTTTCCAGCTCGCGGTAGCTGTCAATCTGCCCCGCGGTTACATTCAATGTAACGGAATGATGTGTCTCTTTCAAAAATTCTTTTTCCATTTTTTCTGCCCTCACTGTACGTTCATGGAGGAGACCCGCACGTACGGGCCGCCGAAACCGACCGGAAGATTCATCTGCTCCATCTTGCCGCAGCCGCCCGTCACAAAGGACAAGAGCTCCACATCCTTCGTCAGGCCATCGATCAGGCCGAGGGTTTCAAATACGGAACCCGTGATCACGCTGATCTGTACCGGCCGGCCGAGCTTCCCGTTCACGATCTCGTAAGATACACTTGGCGCGATGGTGAAGGTGCTCATGCCGCTGCCGTGGTTGATGGTCTTGATGAAATAGCCTTTTTCAATCGGGGCGATGAGCTTATCGAAGTTCAGATCCCCGCCCTCGATATACGTGGTGGTCATGCGGACGATAGGCTCGAAGGTGCAATCGATGGCCCGCGCATTGCCCGTCAATCCTTCATCCAGCGCAGCGGCGGTCATAGCGCTGTGCAGCCGGCCTGCCAGTATGCCGTTTTTGATCAGGTAGTTCTTTTTCGCCTTCGTCCCCTCATCGTCATAGGGAACGAATCCAGAGCCGACGACATTTCCGCATTCGGCAATGGACAGGATTGGTGAACCCACCGTCTTTCCCAACTGCCATTCATTCTTCATGGATTCGTCAGAAAGCATGAAGTCCGATTCGGACTTATGGCCGAAGGATTCATGAGCAAACACGCCCGCAGCCTGGGGCGACAGCACCACGGGGTACTTCCCGGCCTCCACCGGCACGGAATTGCGCAGGAACGCCGCCTGCTCCCGAACGGCTTCCCGGAGTTCCTCCCCGATGGAGGTCATCTCCTCAAAGCGTGTTCCGCCTTTCTGCCAGAAGCCCTGGAACTGCTTTTCCCCCTCAGCCATGCTGAAATTAAAGGAAATTCCGCAGGTCTGGTAATCATATTCGATGTCAGCGCCGAGGCTGGACATGAAATGAAAAATGCTGCTACGGTCAAGGTAAGTCCCCATCGGCAGGACCACGCATGAATCCTCTGTGAGGAGCGGCAGGAAGCCGAGCAGCAGTTTCTGCTTTTCGGCCAGCGGGATCTCACGCACCGAGCAGTCCGCGAAAGTGTACAGCTTGTCGCTGTTCTTTTCAAAGCGTTTGACCACCGGATCCTCCAGGATCTCCGGATTCTCCTCTGCGGCAGCGTAAAGCCCGTCCAGCGTCTTCTGCAGGTTGCCGGTGTCAGTCGTAGATGCGTAATACCACAGCTTTCCGTCGTATACGCGCAGGAAAGCCTGCTTCTCCCTGCGGTTCCGCATTTCCTCCAGCGCTCCCGCTTTATAGGAAATCACGGTCCGACACCGGTCCTCCACACGGATGTCGGCATAATAACCGTTTCTGAACTGGATCATGAATTCGACTCCTTTCATTGTATAGTATCATGGATCCATGTGTTTCAAAAGTTTTTCTGATCTGCCCCTGCAGATCGCAGGACCTTTGCAAAATCATCTATGGGCAACGGCTTTGAAAAAGCGTATCCCTGAAGATAATCACAGCCAATATCTTCCATTGCTTCCGCCATTTCCTGTGTTTCTATCCCCTCAGCTGTAATGCTGAAGCCAAGCTGTCTGAATGCCTGGACCAGGGACGGAAGGAGAGTATCCCTGGAACTGAAATAATCCCAGACGATTTTCATATCCAGTTTAATATTCGAAAACGCTATCTTTTTTACCTGATGGAGATTGGAGAAACCGGATCCGTAATCATCCAGTGAAAGCTGAAAGCCAAACTGCAGGAGGCTTTCGATCTGCTTTTCCTGCTTGGTATAATTGATCATCGATTCTTCCGTGATCTCCAGATGGATCTGCTCGGCAAGCACGCCGTATTCCCGGAGAATCGAGGCAAACAGGCCCGGCAGATTGCTGTGCATGCACTGGATCGGGGACAGGTTCACATTAATCCACCGCAGCCCCATCCCATGGATGTCATAGGTCCGGATGAATGCACATACTTTCCGCATCACCTGCTCTCCCAGCAAGTTGATCGTTCCGTTTTTTTCTGCAATCGGGATAAAGAGACCAGGCGGAACTAATTCACCGCGGTCATTCCGGATTCGCGCCAAGGCTTCCGCAGCAACAATCTGATGGGTGTGGCTGTCAACAATTGGCTGAAAGAAAACCTCTACGGCATTGTTCTCAAGGGCTGTATCCAGGTATCGTTTGATCTCAATCTGACGGTCGATTGTTCTTAAAGTCTCTTCCGACATCAATGTTTGTTCGATATCCGCACTGTCTCCGGCCTCATCCAAGGCGTATATTAGTGTATTCACAATCCTATCCGGAGAATCGGTCCGATCGGATAGTCTGATCTCCACGCAAGTTGCGCTGAGATTCAAATCCACACTCTCTGCCTGCCAGGAATCCTGAAAGCGTTCCAGAATCTGACCGCGTATATGTTCCCAGTCTGCGTCTTCATGACCGGCGACACAGAAATTACCGCCCCGCAAATAGAACAACAGGAGATTCGGAAACTGTTTTCCCAACCAGGCAATCATCATTCCAAGGCCCTGATCCATCTGCACGCCGCCATACATGCTACGTTCATCATTGTAGTTCCGGATGGCGAAGCCAAGGACTCTGCTGTTTTTTCGATGCTGCGGATCGTCCAGCCAGTCGGTAAACGCCCTGGTATTAAACGCACGGCCCCGGTCAGTGATATACAAGTCGGGATTTTCAAACGCGAGGAAAATCACCAGGATTGCCAGCAGACAGAACACATTCATGACAAGATATTGCGGAAGCAATATCCGAACAACATTACCGGCAATCAGGATCACGTGATAAGCCATGGCGCTGATCAGCGCGCTTTTCCGTATCCGCTTTCGGAACCGAAGCAAAAGACATATTCCAAGAATCAGGAACACAAATGAGCTCAGGGACAGTATCACGTACAGTGGTCCCCGATGATATCCCATCGCATCCACCGTATAGACCGCACCTGTCAGGGGACTGGAGAAAACGATGATTTCGCTGACCAGAAAAACGAAATATGAAAGGACTCTGAGCCACGCAAATCCAACTCTGTCCTGCTTTACCAATACCACTGCGAACCGAAGGAACAGAAAACTCCGGAGTATATATGCCACAAAAAAGAGAAGGTTCAGAGCAGAGACCAGCCATAAGGGCAGAGATTGATACGCATTGTCCGCCCTGGTAGCCAGAATGTCAGTAAAGATCGTTGCGATATCCGATACAATCAAAAACAGGAAGGTTCCGTTCAGCCTGTTCGGAAGCCGCGGCCGGACAAAATAAAAGATCAGCACAACAGCCAGTACCAACAGGCTGGGTAATACAAAGTCCATATTCCACATCGCGTTCACCTCTGAATGGATCTTCAAACCAGCATAATCATTCCGCCTGGCCGGCTTCCAGCCGGTTGATCATCTCCTGTACGCAGGCGGCATAAGCCTCGCAGCCCTTTGCGTTCGGATGCATGGAGTACATGCTCATCACAGCGGTCTCCTTCAGGTCCTGCTCCTGAGGTTTCGCGATGACCGGATTGATCCAGGGATCCTCCGCGTAAGCACCGTGGCCGTCAAAGGCTTCTTCCACAGAAACAAAGCAGATCCTGATTCCTTCTCCGCGGCATTCTTCGACAATATTCCGGAGTTCCTCATTGAAGAGCGTTGCCATCCGATTGATGATATCCGCGGTTTTATCCGAGAAAACAGCGGGCTGGCTTTTTCCGCAGTCCGGATCCAGAATCCTCGGATACCCGGCTACGATGATCCAGGCCTGGCTGCCTGCCCGGGCCGCGATATCCCGATAGGCCCGCTTGATCTTTCCGCGGACGCCGCTGAGCAGGTAGTAAGATTCCCAGAGGAGTTTCGTATGATCCTGGATCGCTTTGTACGGGATCAGATTCATGGAGCCGGAAAGGCCGAGACCGATGATTTTATCGAATCCGAGATCGTTGCCGCCGATGGTTACGGTGACATAATCCGCTTTCAGCCCCCTGGCGTCCAGCTCGTCAAAGATCTGCAGCTGCGGGTCAAGCTGCCGGGCTCCTTCCGCGAACTCCCGGTTGAACTTCTTCTCCTGCTGCGCAGTTTTCCCCTGACTGATCTCTTCCTCCGAAAGGAGATAAAGATGCTGTGATTTGGCGCCCGAGGCGGCGACAAAGAACCAGTTCTCCCCGCGATGATCCCTCATGGGCCCATCCACGGCGGGCAGGGTCAGCATGCCGGGCCAGCTTTGCCTGGAGCGGTGGGCCAGCCAGTCGGGATTCCGGGATTTCAGCGCAAAGACTTCCTCCTGGCCGTAGAAGGGCTCCACCCCTTCCCCTGAGGCATAGGAATCCCCCAGGGAAACGATGATTTTCCCTTCCGCTGCGGCGGCGGGAACGGCTCCCGGGCGGAGAAAGAAAAACGCCATCAGCGCTGACAGGATACGGGTCCGGCCCTTGATGCTCATACACAATCTCCTTCGCGTCAAAATCCGGGGTGCAGGGCAGCATTTTTTCATGTATAATAAATACAGCCTGCATTATACATCATCCGGAGCGGAATGAACAGGGATGATGCGGATAAAAATCCCGGACCAGACAGGAGTCGAAGAACGAAGCATGAGAAAAGCAGCCAAACAGATTATCCTATGCGCCGTCGGGCTGGTGCTGTTCTGTATCGTTTGCCGCGCGGCCTTCTTCAATCAGTTTCATATCTATGTTCCCGTGCCGGCGGAGCGCCAGGAAAACATCCAGCTCCGGACGGAGCAGCCGGAGGTGCTCCGGATCGGAGAAGCGGAAAAGCATGACGGCTTTGTGAAAGTGCCCGTTTATCCGGACAGGCCCGGCGAGGCGGACCTGATGTACGGAAGCGGGGCGGACGGGGCGGAATCGCTGGTGGTGCTGCGGGTGGATCGCTTTCATACGGTCTACGATATGAATACCGGCAACTTCACGGGGGATACGGCGGTGCTGATTGCGGTCACGCTGTTCTGGCTGCTGGTGAGCGCGATTATGATGTGGCATTTTTTCCGGGCGAAAGGCGCCCTGTTCTATGACTACGGGAGCATCTATTACGCGGGGTTCTCCCTGTTCGCCCTGGCCAGCGGGCTGGTGATGCTGAGCGTGACAGTGACCCACTTTGCGCACCCGGAAACGTACAGCATGTATTCCGCCTATTCCGCGATCAGCGGGGCCAGCACGCGGTACATGCTGATGACGATGCCGCTGATGCTGCTGTTTGCCGGGGCGATGGCTGTGAGCAATATCGCTTTGCTCCGGCATGAGCGGCCCCGCATCCAGAATCTTCTCGGACTGCTGGTCAGCGTGATGCTGGTGATCGGAGAAGCGCTGGGATGGTTCCTGTTCAGCCGCGATTTCATGGGATCGGAGATGGAGGCCCGGATCAACAGCACGCTGGAGAATACCTACGCGACGGTGTTCGTCTACTTCCAGTGCATGCTGACCGGCGCGGTGATCTGCGGGATCAAAGCGGCCCGGAACCGGCCCGCTCCGGACAAGGATTTCATTATTATCCACGGCTGCTGGTTCCGCCCGGACGGAACGCTGCCGCCGCTGCTGCGCGGGCGGGCGGACAGGGCGCTGGAATTCTGGCACGCCCAGAAGGAGAAGACCGGCCGGGAGGCCCGGTTTATTCCCTCCGGCGGACAGGGCGGCAATGAACCGATGGCCGAGGCGGAGGCGATCCGGCAGTACCTCCTGTCCCGGGGCATGGAGGACCGGCTGATCCTGCCGGAGGATCAGTCGATGAATACGTATGAGAACATGGATTTCTCCCGGAAAATCATTGAGGAAGAGAATCCGGAAAGCCAGGTGGTGTTCGCGACCAGCAGCTACCATGTTTTCCGCAGCGGGCTGTGGGCCCGGCAGGCCGGGCTGACCGCCGAGGGGATCGGCAGCAAAACAAAGTGGTGGTTCTGGCCGAACGCGTTCATGCGGGAAACCGTCGGGCTGATGCAGAAACGCTGGAAACAGGAGCTTCTGTTCCTGGTCACATTAATTGCTTTCTTCGGAACGCTATCTATGGTATTATGGTAAAGAAGGTGAAGGACGCGGGAAAACGATACCGGGGGAACTGATCAGGGATGGACAAAAGTCCCGATGTCGCTGCCTTCCAGCACGCGGATCAGGTTATCCGGATCGTCCAGCCCGAAAACGCGGAGCATCGGCACTTTGTTTTCCGCGCAGAGGGCGAAGGCAGCGGCATCCATGACTTTCAGGCCGCGCTGCAGCGCTTCGGTGTAGGTGATATCCCGGATCAGCACGGCGGAAGGATTTTTGAGCGGATCGGCCGTGTAGACGCCGTCAATATTCTTGGCCATGAGGATGGCATCCACTTCCATCTCCACCGCGCGCAGGGCAACACCGGAGTCCGTGGAGAAGAAGGGATTGCCCGTCCCGCAGGCGAAGAGTACCACGCGGCCTTCGCCCAGGTGCCGGCGGGCGGCCATCGCGTTGAAGGGCTCGGCAAAGCGGTTCATATCCACCGCGCTCTGCACCACCGCGTCCAGCCCGGCCTGGCGCAGAGCATCAGCCACGCACAGGCAGTTGATGACCGTGCCCAGCATGCCCATCTGATCCGCCGTCACAGCGTCCATATGGGCGGCAGGGCCCTGACGGCCGCGCCAGATGTTCCCGGCGCCGATGACGATCCCGATTTCCACCCCCATGTCGTGCATGCGTCGGATCACGGAGGCGACGCGGTTCACCTTGTCAAAATCGAAGAGGTCTTTGTCAGATTTGAGCGCTTCGCCGCTCAGCTTCAGAAGAACCCGGTGATAAACAGCCATAATCTTCCTCCTGTTATTTGCGATGAAAACAGTATACCACGATTTGGGAAAGGGAGAAAGAGGAAATGAGAATTGAAACGGAAAGACTGGTCATCACGGAATTCACGCCGGACATGGCGCAGGCTGTCCATGACAACTCGCTGGACGAGGACAACCGCAGATTCGTTCCGGACGAGGTTTTCGAAACCGTGGAGAATGCCCGGGAAGCCGTAGATTTTCTGATGTCGAAGTACGGCGGAACAGAGGGGCCGCTGGCGTATCCGCTGCTGACCCGCGACAGCGGGGAAAATATCGGGTATGTTCAGCTGGTTCCGCTGGGCGGGGGAAGATGGGAAATCGGCTATCACATCGCGAAGCGGCATACCGGAAAAGGCTATGCCACGGAAGCCGTCCGGGCGTTTCTGCCGGCAGCGGCGGAGATTGTCGGCACCGACGAAGTATACGGAATCTGCCTCGGAGAGAATACCGCCTCCCGGCATGTGCTGCGCAAGTGCGGGTTTGAGCCGGTTTATGAAGGCCCCGGCGACTACCAGGGAGAAAAGCGCGAAATCTTCCGGAGTGTATGGAAGAGAAGCCAGAAAGGATGAGACTCCGCAGTGAATAGAGCCATGAACCGCAAGCGACTATTGAGGCGCCTGCTTTCCATGCTCCTTCTCCTGGCCTGCGTGACGATGCACGGCCCGGCGGCAGCCGCGGAGGAGGGGAAAGTGCTGAAAGTCGGCGTCCCTGTGGATCGCTGTCCGATTTTTTATCTGGATGAAAGCACGCATGAGATCGTGGGTATCGGAGCGGATCTGATGATTGCAGCGGCCGAAAACGCGGGCTACACTGTTTCTTTCACGAAGATCGGGGAAGCAACGCTCAAGGAGGCGCTGGACAATCCGGAGTATGACCTGGTGATGCCCTCGGCAGCGCGATTGCCAGCGCTTCCGGGGAGGCAACCATCGTTTCGGATAACCTGATCCAGACGCCGTTTACCCTGCTGACAGCCGGCAACCGGCAGCTGCCGCCGCTGAACAGCCTGCGGGTCGGCATGCTGCGCTCCCAGGGCGGCGTCGCGGAGACCGTCCGTCAACGTTATCCCGGTATCGGGATCAATCTGTATGAAACCATGCCGGAATGCGTGAATGCCCTCCGGGCAGGGACGGTGGACGCCCTGCTGCATAATTCCTATGTATGGAGCTATGTGCTGCAGAAACCATCGTATTCAGACCTGACGGTTCAGCCTTCCGCTATGATTACCATGGATTTCCGGGCAGGCGCGCCGGATACTCCCGCCGGGCAGGCCCTGATCGGGCGGCTGAACCGGGGAATCGCTGAAATCAGTGAGACACGCCGCCAGGCGATCACCCTGGATTATACTTCCCGACGGCTGTACCGGTATGATTTTTCCGATTACCTGCATGAGTACTGGCTGGTCGTGGTCCTGATCGTGCTTGCTTTTGCCGCCGCGGCGGTGTTCTTCATCCGGAAACAGCGGGTCACCCACCGGGCTCATGAGGAAAAGCTGCGGCAGCTGGTCGACCAGGATCCGCTGACCGGCGTGCTCAGCATGGAAGGATTCCGGAAAAAGGCGGAGGAACTGATCCGAAACCATCTGGATATTCCGTATATGCTCTCCTATAACAACATCAGAAACTTCAAATACATCAATGACAGTCTGGGCCGGGAGGCAGGGGATGACCTGCTGCGCTTCTGGGTCGGCAAAGCCCGGCAGATGATGACGGATGAGGAAGCGATGGGGCGCATTACAGCGGACCGGTTTGCCATTCTGCTCCGCATGGAAGGGGAAGAGAAGATCCAGCGGGAAATCCGGGAAGTGGTCCATCCTGTCCGGGATTATTTCACGGACAGGGGAAAGGAATACCGCGTCCGCTTATTCAGCGGCGTATATCTGCTGACGCCGGAGGATTATCGGGAGATCGATGTGGACCGCATGCTGGACTGCGCGCGGGTGGCGGAACGCAAGGCCCGCGAAAGCCACAAGGAGGGCTTCGAGTTTTACAACCCTGACCAGTGGAAGAAAGGAGAGCAGATCGCGGATATCTGCAACCATCTGCCGACGGCGGCCCGGAACGGGGAGCTACGGGTGTGGTACCAGCCCCAGGTGAATTATGAGACCGGGGAGATCACCGGCGCGGAAGCGCTGTGCCGCTGGAATCACCCCAAGATGGGATGGATTTCCCCGGCGGTGTTTATTCCCCTGCTGGAAGAAGCCGACCTGATTTATGAGCTGGACAGCTTTGTCTGGGGGCAGGTCTGCCGGGATCTGCAAAGATGGAACAGCCAGGGGCGGCACCATTCGGTATCGGTCAACCTGTCCCGCAACGACCTCCGGAACGACAGGGATATTCCCGGTCAGTTCCTTGACATGATCCGGGCTTACGGACTGACGCCCGACCAGCTGCGGATCGAGATTACGGAGACCGCGTTTACGGAAGATGCCGCGCTCCTGATCCGCACGACGGCCAGGCTCCGGGAACTGGGTTTCCAGGTCGAGATGGATGACTTTGGCAGCGGGTATTCCTCCCTGCATATGCTCAAGGAAGTGCCTGTGGACCGGATCAAGCTGGATCTCCATTTCCTGTCCGGAACCGGTGATCCGGAGAAAGGGCGGATTATTGTCAGCCACATCATCCGGATGGTGCATTCCCTGGGCATGAAAATGATTGCCGAAGGCGTGGAAACCGCGTCCCAGGCAGATTTTCTCCGGACCCACGGATGCTTTGAGATGCAGGGCTTCCACTTCTACAAACCGATGCCGGTCGATGAATTTGAAACCATCGACAGCCATCAGGATTAATCGATGAGACACAGCCACCGGCCGGTGGTTGTGTCTTTTTGCTGTGTCCTTTTTCGGGCGAAAAACCTTGACAATCAAAGGGCTGGCGATATAAAATATTTTGTTGTGTTTCGCGCGGGAACGCGCGGGACGCGGCGCGCAAGAATGAGGAAAGACGGAGGAGAAACATGCTGCCTGCCAATGATACACCGGAGTTTCGGACCATGCTGCACGAGCAGGTGGAGAAGCGGCGGACTTTCGCGATTATTTCACACCCCGACGCCGGCAAGACGACCCTGACGGAAAAGCTGCTGCTCTACGGCGGGGCGATCCGCAGCGCGGGAAGCGTCAAGGCCCGGAAGACAGACAAGCATGCGACCTCTGACTGGATGGAGATTGAGAAGCAGCGCGGCATTTCCGTGACCAGCTCGGCGATGCAGTTCGTCTACGACGGATACCGGATCAACATCCTGGACACGCCCGGGCACCAGGACTTCTCGGAGGATACCTACCGGGTGCTGGTGGCCGCGGACGCGGCCGTGATGCTGCTGGACGCGGCGAAGGGCGTGGAAGCGCAGACGATCAAGCTGTTCAAGGTCTGCCGGATGCGGAATATCCCGATCTTCACATTTGTGAACAAGATGGACCGGGCGGCCAAGGATCCCTTCGCCCTGATGGAGGAACTGGAGCAGGTGCTGGGCATCCGCAGCTGCCCCATCAACTGGCCGATCGGCGTGGACGGGGATTTCCAGGGCGTGTACCACCGGGATACGAAGATGGTGGAACTGTATACCGGCGGGGATCATGGCAAGAAGATGGTGGAAAAAACCGACCTGGCGATGGACGATCCGGAACTGGAAAAAGCGCTGGAGAAGCATTACCGGGACCGGCTGCGGGACGAGATTGAGCTGCTGGACGAAGCCGGGGACGAGTTTGACCTGGAAAAGGTGCGGCAGGGCGAACTGACGCCCATGTTCTTCGGATCCGCGGTGACCAACTTCGGCGTCGAACCTTTCCTGGACCGGTTCCTGTCCTTTACGCCGCCGCCATTGCCGCGGGAGAGCGACCAGGGAATGGTGACGCCGGAGGATCCGTATTTCTCCGGGTTTATCTTCAAGATCCAGGCCAACATGAATCCCGCGCACCGGGACCGGCTGGCCTTCATGCGGATCGTCAGCGGCGCCTTTGAAAAAGGCATGGAAGTATGGCACAGCGGAACGGGGAAGACCGTGGCGCTGAAGCAGCCGCAGCAGTTCATGGCGGACGAGCGGGAAGCCGTCGAGGAAGCCTGGGCCGGCGACATCATCGGCCTGTTTGACCCGGGAATCTACCGCCTGGGGGATACGCTGAGCACGGGACCGAAGCTGCACTATGCCAACATCCCCGTGTTCGCGCCGGAATTCTTCAACCGCGTGCGGCCCATGGACAGCATGAAGCGCAAGCAGTTCCAGAAAGGCATCAGCCAGCTGGCGGAGGAAGGCGCCATTCAGACATTTATCCGCACGGAGACCGGGCGGGAAGAGTTCATGGTCGGCGTGGTCGGCGTGCTGCAGTTCGAGGTGCTGGAGCACCGGCTGCGGACGGAATACCAGACCGAGATCGTGATGGAAGGCATGCCCTTCCGCCATGTGCGGTGGGTGGTGAAGACGCCGAAGCCCGTCGAGGATCTGAAGCTGACCTCCACCTCCGGCCGGGCAAAGGACAGCCACGGCAGGGATGTGCTGCTGTTTGAAAACGAATGGAGTATCCGGCTGGCCTGCGAGAACAACGAAGGGCTGGAACTGAAGGAAACATCGGACAGGTAACGAGAGATTGGGAGGAAAAGTCTGAACATGATTCGGGAAGACATTCGGAATATTGCGATTATTGCCCACGTGGACCATGGCAAGACCACGCTGGTGGACCAGATGCTGAAGCAGGGCGGCGTATACCGCGAGAACCAGCAGACCGTGGACCGCGTCATGGACTCCAACGACCTGGAGCGGGAGCGGGGCATTACGATCCTGAGCAAGAACACCGCGGTCCACTATATGAACCATAAGATCAACATCGTGGACACGCCCGGCCACGCCGACTTCGGCGGGGAAGTGGAGCGCGTGCTGAAGATGGTGGACGGCGTGCTGCTGCTGGTGGACAGCTTTGAAGGCCCGATGCCGCAGACGCGGTTCGTGCTGAAGAAGGCGCTGGAACTGAAGCTGAAGGTTCTGATTGTCATCAACAAGGTCGACCGGCCGGATGCCCGGTGCGACGAGGTTGTCAACGAGATTCTGGACCTGCTGATCGACCTGGAAGCCGACGAGAGCACCATCGAGAATCCGATCCTGTACGTATCCGCCCGGAAGGGGACGGCGACGCTGGATCTGGAGCAGCCGGGCGAGGACCTGCGCCCCCTGTTTGACGCGATCCTGAAATACATCCCGGCGCCGGAAGGCGACGCGGAAGGCCCCGCGCAGGTGCTGATCTCCACGATCGATTACAGCGAGTATGTGGGCCGGATCGGCGTCGGCCGCATTGTCCGCGGGAAGTTCACCGAGGGCATGAACGTGGTGCATACCAACCTGGAGACCGGGGTGACCAGCCCGGTATGGCGGCTGGGCGGGCTGTTCCAGTACGACGGGCTGAAGCGGGTGAACGCCCAGGAAGTTGTCATGGGCGATATCGTGGCGTTGTACGGCGCGGAAGACATCTCCATCGGAGACACGGTCTGCGATCCGGAAAAGGTGGAAGGCCTGCCGTTTGTCAAGATATCCGAGCCGACGGTGACCATGACGTTCTCCGTAAACGACAGCCCCTTTGCCGGACGGGAAGGACAGTATGTCACCAGCCGGCACCTGCGGGCCCGGCTGATGCGGGAGCTGCAGACGGACGTTTCCCTGCGGGTGAACGACACGCAGAGCACGGATTCCTTCGAGGTATGCGGACGGGGCGAACTGCACCTGTCCATCCTGATCGAGAATATGCGGCGGCAGGGGTATGAGTTTGCCGTCAGCAAGCCCCGGGTCATCTATAAGGAGATCGACGGGGTGAAATGCGAGCCGGTGGAACGCCTGATCGTGGATACGCCCCAGGCCAGCGCAGGCGCCGTGATCGAGAAGATCGGCCGCCGCCGCGGCACCCTGGAGCATATGAGCGGCATGGACCGGGTGCGCCTGGAGTTCCTGGTGCCGTCCCGGGGCCTGTTCGGATACCGCAGTGAATTCATGACCGATACCCGGGGCGAGGGGATCATGTCCTCCGTGTTTGAACGGTATGAGCCGGTGAAGGGCGATATCCCGCACCGCAATGCCGGCGCGCTGATCTGCTTCGAGACCGGCGTTTCCACAAGCTACGGGCTGTTCTACTCCCAGGAGCGGGGCACGCTGTTTATCGGCGCGGGCGAGAATGTGTACATGGGCCAGATCTGCGGCCAGAACGCGCGGCCGGGCGACCTGGTGGTGAACGTGTGCAAGCAGAAGCATGTGACCAACATGCGGAACGCGTCCGCCTCGGAAGATGCCATGCGGCTGATCTCCGTGCATCCGCTGACGCTGGAAGAGTGCCTGGAGTTCATCGACGACGATGAACTGCTGGAGATCACGCCCCAGAACCTGCGGATGCGGAAACGCCAGCTGGACCACTCCCTGCGGGCCAAGGCCAGGAGCCGGGGAGAGGAAGCATAAGATCCCATGCAGAAAAAAAGTGCCGTTGACGATTGTCAACGGCACTTTTTCTGACGGTGAGAAAGGCGATCAGGCGGCCGGGGTTTCTTCCGGAGTTTCCTCTTTGTCCGACTCTACTTCCACGGTGATCTCGGTTTCATCCTCTTCCTCTTCGTCGTCTTCTTCAGCATCTTCATCTTCATCTTCGTCATCTTCGTCTTCAGCGTCCTCGTCTTCGTCCTCTTCGTCGTCTTCGGCGTCTTCTTCGTCGTAGTACTTGGAGATCAGTTCTTCATCATACTTCCAGGCGGCGCCGGCTTCGGTATAGACGATATCAGCTTCCTTCATCCAGTCATCCAGCTTGTCGAGGAAAGCGTCGCTCTGCTTTTCGGACTCGATGGTGGACTTCAGCTCGTTGCGGATGTCATCGGTCATCTCGATGGGGCCGCTGGGAACATCCCGCACATAGCAGAGGATATGCACGCCGAACTGGCTGACGAAAGGATCGCCCACATCGCCGACCTTCTCCAGCTTGAAGGCATTCTTGGTAAAATTGGCATCATACAGGATGCTGTCGCTGCGGACGGCGTAGCCTTCCTTCAGGTTGGTGGGATCCGCCATGCCGGGATCCTCGCCGTACTCGGCGATGAGCTCTTCAAAAGACGTGCCGGCGGCCAGCTTTTCCTGAATGGCATCCAGCTTGTCCTTCACGCTGTCCAGGACGGCCTGGGCGGCCTGATCCACCATTTCCTGGGTGACAGGCTCCTCGGTGGGGGCGGGCTCTTCCGTCTCGGCCGGTACATCTTCCGCTGCGGGAGCAGGGGTTTCGGAGGCGGGCTCGTTGGAAGCCGGCTCTTCCTTGGACTCCTCCAGGCGTGCGGTCAGGGACATCCAGTTATCCAGCAGGGTCTGATCCACATTCAGCAGGACATGGGTGATGCCGCGGTATCCTTCCGGGGCAAAATAGGGATCCTTGCCCAGATAGTTCGGATACAGCTCATAGACCAGGGGATTGCCCTCGATCTGCTCGCGGTCTTCCTCCACCCGGTCATTGAAAGCGGAGAGGATTTCCTCCTCGGAGGCGGCCAGATCGGGATCGGCCATGAACTCCGTCTCCAGGCCGGTCAGGTAGGCGTTGTAGATCAGCGCCTCGGTCTCCTCATCCAGATAGCGCTGCTCGGTCCATCCCTGGGCCTCCAGCATGGAGAGGACGGAGGTGCGGGCTGTGGCGCGCTCTTCCTCGGTGGACTCGGCGGTGATGCCGTAGTTCTGCGTCATGAAATCCTCCAGGATCTCGGCCCATTCGGATGCGGACTGGGCCGCGCAGGCGGCCTTTTCCTCATCGGACACATAGGCCTGCGCGCGCTGGTTGAGCAGGCGGATTTTCAGCGTCATATCCATGGCCTGCATCTGGACGAGCTCCATCCGGTGGGGTGTCTCTTCCTCCACCTGCTCGAGATAGCTCTCCAGATAGGACTGCAGCATCTCATTATCTTCATAAATCTCTTCGCCGTTGATGGTGGCGAGGAGGACGGCGGTATCTTCCTCTTCCGAAGCGGGGGCGGCTTCCTCTTCCGCGAAAACGGCAGTGACGGACAACAGCATGGCCAGCGCCAGGAACAGGGCAAGGAATCGTTTCATCATTCAGGTCCTCCGTATCTAATCTGCGGGACAGCGGTCCCGATGGAAGGTATTATACACGAAAGCGGGCCGCGAAACAATGCGTGAATGTGAACAGAATGTAAACAATGGAAGGAAATGGGGCTATGACACGTTTTTTATACTGGAACCATAATGGGGCGGTGTGATACAATAGGAAGCACCAAAGGAGGGAACATCATGAAACCTGTTACCATCATTATTCTGGCCGCAGTGGCGGTCATGAATCTGATTTCCTTTTTCCTCATGGCGCATGACAAGCGCTGCGCCCAGCAGGGGAGCCGGCGGGTGCCGGAAAAGACGCTGTTCCTGGTGACCGGGCTGTTCGGCGGGCTGGGAGGGACAGCGGCGATGTGGATCTGCCGCCACAAGACGAAGCACTGGTATTTCGCGGTGTTTTTCCCGGTGATGCTGCTGGTGCAGGCGGCGATTGTCGCGTATGTGCTGTTCCACGTGGTATAACAGAAGTAAATTTATTTTCCACGGGAACTTTTATGATCCGTTCCCGTCTGACAGGATGTGACCGGGAAGGTCACGGAAAGGAAGGATAATATTTATGAAGAAATGGATTGCTATGATTCTGGCGGCGGTTATGCTGCTGGGGACTGCCGGAGCGGAAGGTATGCTGGCCGGCGGATGGACGCCCGCGGAGGATCCCGCGATTACCGATGAGGTGAAGACCCTGCTGGACAAGGCGCTCGACGGCCTGGTCGGCATGAATTATGTGCCGGTGGCTTACCTGGGATCCCAGGTGGTTGCCGGAACGAACCACGCGATTCTCTGCCAGGGAACGGTCGTCTATCCGAACGCGAAGCCGAGCTGGAAGATCATCTTCCTGTATGAGGATCTGCAGGGAAATGTTTCCATCATGAACATCGCGGACTTTGACTTCGGCGCGCTGTGCACCTACGGCGCGGAAGCGGAACCGGCGAAATAAGACAGGCATGGACTATCTTCATTCCTATGAATCGCCGATCGGCGGGATCACCATGGCCAGCGACGGGAAGGCTTTGACCGGGCTGTGGTTCGACGGGCAGAAATACTTTGCCGACAGCCTGGCAGCCGTGCATGAGAGAAAAACGATGCCGGTGTTTGAACAGGCAGCCCGGTGGCTGGATTTTTATTTCAGCGGCCGGGCTCCTTGCTTTACTCCCCCGATCCGGATGCGGACAACCGCGTTCCGCAAAGCGGTCTGGCAGATCCTGCTGACGATTCCCTTCGGGCAAACCATGACATACGGCGAGATCGCGGAGAAGATCGCAAAGCAGAAAGAGATCGGCCGAATGTCCGCCCAGGCAGTCGGCAGCGCGGTTGCCCACAACGCCATCTCCCTTATTATTCCCTGCCACCGTGTGATCGGATCAGACGGAAAGCTCACTGGCTATGCCGGAGGCCTGGAAAAGAAGGAATGGCTGCTGGCCATGGAAAAGGAAGCAGGGGAAAAGGCGGGGGAGCATGAAAAAAGAATGAGGGGACAGAGGAAAATGATCAGACTGGCGGAGAAGAAAGACGCGGATCGCCTGAACGAACTGCTTTTCCAGGTTCAGCAGATTCACGCGAAAGGGCGGCCGGATATTTTCAAGATCGGGGCCCGGAAATATACGAGGGAGGAACTGGACGGGATCCTGGCGGATGACAACCGGCCCATCTTTGTGTACGAAGAGGGCGGGACTGTCAAGGGATATGTGTTCTGCATTTTCCAGGAGACCCGGGAAACAAACCAGCTGCATCCGAGAAAGACCCTGTATATTGACGATTTATGCGTGGATCAGGCGGAACGGGGGAAACAGATCGGGCGGGAGCTGTACCAGTACGCGTGCTCCGTGGCCGCGGAAAACGACTGCGACAGCATTACCCTGAACGTATGGGAACTGAATGGCTCCGCCAGGGCGTTTTATGAAAAGATGGGATTAGAGCCCCTGAAGACCACAATGGAGAAAAGACTGAATCAGCCCTGATAGATATGATATCTGGTCTCCGGATCGGCTTTCGCTTCATATAAAGCGATATCAGCTTTCTTGAAAATTTCAGAATAATTGTGCTCGGCTCCGTTGTATACCGCGATGCCGATGCTCAGGCTGACGCTCTGGCTGCTGTCCGGGAGCGTCACTTTTTCCGATACCCTTCTGACAATTTCGCCGGCAAGACGGCAGGCGGTCTCCTGATCATCCGTATTGCCGATGAAGGTGATGAACTCATCGCCGCCGAAGCGGCCGACGACCTCGCCATGGGTGAACATTTCGCCCAGAATACCGCCAAGCCGGCGAATCACCTCGTCCCCGACATCATGGCCGTACCTGTCGTTGATCGACTTGAAACGATCCACATCCATCATGAACAGTAGCCCTTTTCCCTTCGACTGATCCTGCAGAAACTGATTGATTTCCCTGGTCAGGGCGCCTTTGTTCTTCAGGCCGGTCAGATCATCCGTATCCTTCTGGATCCTGATTTTCCTGGACAGGATGAATTCCCTGATCCGGAGGGAATTGGCAATCACATTCAGGAAAATACCGACAAAGGTAAAAGAAATCACATTGCCGAGATCGATCACCCAGACATCATGCGGCTTGACACCGTGCGTCCACAGCAGGAAGACGGCAGACGCGGCGCTTAGCTCAATCGCCATGAAAAACGGCTTATCGATCATGATCATCGGCGTAATCAGCAGGAAAGCTATGAAGGCCACAGCGGGGATCTCAGGCCTTTTCAGGGAGAGCACGCAGCCGAACAAAAACAGCAGCGACATGGACAGATAGATCAGAAACTGGGCAATGATCGAATCTTTCTTCAGGACGAAGAAGAGATAAATAACAAGCAGAGAATAAACAAAAGCCGACAAATACAGCCAGGTGTTTGCCTTCATCAGATCATAACGCAGTGAGCTGATAAACAGAGCGCCGAACACGGCCGCCATCAGGAAGTGCAGGACGCGCCACACCTCGAAATTGGAGACGTAGGCATCCTTCTTGACCGCGTTGTATTCGTCCTTTTCGATTCCGCAGTAGAAAAAATAATTGCGAACAATCTGTAATACCTTCATTGCAGACGAAGATCCTCCTCTGATGGACCGCGATGTTTCCTATTTTAGACCTGATCACCGCGGTCTGGGCCGGCTTTCGGAACCGCGAGCCGACTGGACTATTATACACATTCCCCGGCGATTGTCCATGCATTCCAAGTTTTTTGCATTGAGGCAGAAAGAAAACAGAAAAATGATAAAAAAGCTAATTTAGTTGCGAAAAATCGAATAAAAAGTATTGCAAAAAGAGATTGTTTGTGATATTATGCTAATGGATCAAATTTCACCCTGGGGGAAAGACGGCGATCGGGATTTTGCACTCGAAATTCTTCGCACTCGAAAAAGAGAGCTTCCGCAAAGGAAAAAAGGCGGGAAAGCCAGATGTTTCAAGGCACGGAGGGGATTACGACATATTTCGCACTCGAAATTCTTCGCACTCGAAAAACGAAAAGCACTCGCACACTCGTACACTCATACACTCGCGGAGCGACGGGGACGGCCGATGGCGGCAGAATCCATTTTTTGGCAAAGAAAAAACCCTGCAAACAATGATTTGCAAGGACTTCAGAAAGCAGCTCCGACGGGATTCGAACCCGTGTTTCAGCCTTGAGAGGGCCGCGTCCTAGGCCTCTAGACAACGGAGCCAAAAAAAGCGCTGGGGAACTAGGATTCGAACCTAGACAATACGAGTCAGAGTCGTAGGTGCTGCCGTTACACCATTCCCCATCGGCGGATCAACCGCAGACAATATTATAACAGAGCGAAAGGGGTGTGTCAAGAAGAAAAAATGAAAACAGGGAAAGTTCCTCCAGATCGGTCTCCGGCAGGCGATAAAAGAAGTTCTTGCTTCCGGTCCGGTATTCCATGTATAATATATTATTATCCCGTTTGTAAAGGAGCACGACCCCATGGAAGAGACATCTGCCCGCAGCAATTTTATCTGGGACGCGATTGACAAGGACCTGGCCGAAGGCCGGTATACGGAGGTCCATACCCGGTTTCCCCCGGAACCGAACGGATATATGCACATCGGCCACTGCAAAGCCCTGATCATGGACTTCCTGACCGCGGAAAAATACGGCGGCAAGTGCAACCTGCGCTTTGACGATACCAACCCCGCCAAAGAGGATACCGAGTATGTGGAGGCGATCAAGCGTGATATCCACTGGCTGGGCTTCCACTGGACCGGCGGCGAGTTCTATGCCTCCGACTACTATGACCAGTGCTACGAAATCGCGGAGGACTGGATCCGCCGCGGGCTGGCGTATGTGGACGAGCTTAATAAGGAAGAGATGCGCGAATACCGCGGCACGCTGACTGAGCCAGGCAAAAACAGTCCCTGGCGCGACCGGCCCGCGGAGGAATCGCTGGATCTTTTCCGCCGGATGAAGGCCGGCGAATTCCCGGAGGGAAGCAAAACCCTGCGCATGAAGATCGACATGGCATCGCCGAACATCGTGATGCGGGATCCCGCGATGTACCGCATCCTGTACAAGGAACACTGGCGCACCGGAAAGAAATGGTGCATCTATCCGATGTACGACTTCTCCCATCCCATCGGCGACGCACTGGAAGGCATCAGCCACTCCATGTGCTCCCTGGAGTACGAGATTCACCGGCCCCTGTATGACTGGGTGGTGGAAAAGAGCGCGAACATGCTGCCCGCCCGTCCGCGGCAGATTGAGTTTTCCCGGCTGAACATGACGGGGACTGTCATGTCCAAGCGGTACCTGCGGCAGCTGGTTGAGGGCGGATACGTGGCCGGATGGGACGACCCGCGGATGCCCACGCTTTCCGCCATGCGCCGCCGGGGCTATCCCGCCATGGCTATCCGGAACTTTGTCGACACGATCGGCATGTCAAAGGCGGACTCCACGGTGGACTACGCGGTGCTCGAACACTGCGTGCGCGATGTGCTGGGCGATACCGCGCCCCGGGCAATGGCTGTGCTGAACCCGCTGAAGGTGGTATTCACCAACTGGCCCGAAGGGGAAACGAAGGACGTGACGCTCGAAAACCATCCGGACCATCCGGAAATGGGGAGCCGCACGCTGGCCTTCGGCAGGGAAATCTGGATTGACCGGGACGACTTCATGGAAGTGCCCGTCAAGAAATACCAGCGCATGTTCCCCGGGAATGAGGTGCGCCTCAAGGGCGCGTATATCGTCCGCTGCGACGAGTGCGTCAAGGACGGAGACGGCAATATCACCGAGGTGCACTGCAGCGTGGATATGGACTCCTTCTCCGGCAGCGCCGGCGCCGACCGCAAGATCAAGGGCAAAACGCTGCACTGGGTTCCCGCCGGGGACTGCATCCCCTTCGAGGCCCGGCTGTACGAGCCCCTGCTGAACGACGATCTGGACGACGAACAGGCCGAAGCCGACAAGAAGGACTTCATCTCCCGGCTGAATCCGGCCAGCCTGCAGGTTTTCCGCGGGGTGGCGGAGAAGGTCATTGCATCCGCGGAAGCCGGCGCCTCGTTCCAGTTCCTGCGGACCGGGTATTTCTGCAAGGATCCGGACTCCACCGAAGCATTGCCCGTCTATAACCGCACCGTCGGCCTGAAGGATACCTTTGTCAAAACCATGAAGTAAAAGAGGGAAAGAATATGCAAGTACGTACCCGTTTTGCCCCGAGCCCGACGGGGTTCATGCATCTGGGCGGCGTCCGCACCGCGCTGTATGCCTATCTGTATGCCAAACAGCACAACGGCCAGTTTATCCTGCGGATTGAGGATACAGACCAGGTGCGCTACGTTGAGGGAGCCACCGAGGTGATCTATGACACGCTGCGCGCCTGCGGCCTGAACTGGGACGAGGGCCCGGACATCGGCGGCCCTGTGGGTCCCTATATCCAGAGCGAGCGCAAGGACATCTATCTGCCCTATGCCGAGCAGCTGGTGAAGTCCGGCCATGCCTACTACTGCTTCTGCTCCAAAGACGAGATCGATGACCGCCGGGCCGCGGTGGAAGAAGCCGGCGGGACCTGGAAGTATGACAAACACTGCCTGCACCTGACGCCCGAGGAAGTGGCGGCGAAGAAGACGGCCGGCATCCCCTGGACCATCCGCATGAACGCTCCCACCGAAGGGGAAACCTCGTACAGCGATGTGGTGTTCGGCGATATGACCTTCCAGAATGCCGAATCGATGGACGATATGGTGCTCATCAAGCAGGACGGCATGCCTACCTATAATTTCGCCAACGTGATCGACGACCATCTGATGGGCATTACCCATGTGATGCGGGGGATGGAGTACCTTTCCTCCACTCCGCGGTACAACTACCTGTATACCGCGTTCGGCTGGGACATCCCGGTATACATCCATCTGCCCACCGTCATGCGGGACGCCACCCACAAGCTCTCGAAGCGGGACGGCGACGCCTACTATTCCGACTATATTGAGAAGGGATTCCTGACGGAAGCGCTGGTCAATTACCTGGCGCTGGTCGGATGGAATCCCGGCGATGACCGGGAGTTCTTCACCCTGGAGGAGCTGGTGGAGGTATTCGACATCCACCGGATCAACCATTCGCCCGGCATCTTTGACGTGGCGAAGCTGGAGTGGATGAACAGCCAGTATGTGGCGAAGATGGATCCGGAGAAGTACCTGGCCATGGCCACCCCCTGGTTTGACCAGGCGCTGGAAGGCAAGGGGACGGATTACCGCCGGCTGGCCGAGCTGATGCAGTCCCGCACGGATATCTTCTCCCGGATTCCGGAGAAGATTGCCTTCCTGGCGAAGCTGCCGGACTACGACACCGCCATCTTCTGCAACAAGAAGCAGAAGAGCGACGAGACAGTGGCGAAGGAAGTGCTGCCGCTGCTGATCCCGGTGCTGGAGGGCGTTTCCGAGTGGACTGAGCAGAACATCCACGATGCCGTGATGGAGCAGATCCAGGCCTGGGGCCGCAAGAACGGTTCCGTGCTGTGGCCGATGCGCATCGCGATCTCCGGCCAGGAATCCACCCCCGGCGGCGCTTTTGAAATCGCCTACCTGCTCGGCAGGGAGGAAACACTGCGCCGGCTGCGCGACGCGATGCAGCGGCTCGGCGTATGAAAAAAGTATTAAAATTTGAACTGCCAGACGGGATCTGTGATCCGTATAAACATACAGAACCCGGTTTCTGACCGGAGATGAAGGAGGGGCATGACATGGAAGGCAAGATGGAACTGAACCTGGACGAAATGAGCATGATCAACGGCGGGGCCAACGCCTACGGCGGATACAAGGACAAGCCTGAGAAGAAGCACGGATGCAGGATCTATCAGATCCAGAAGGGCGATACGCTGGGCAATATCGCGCGGGCGCACAACACGACCGTGGAAGAGATCATGAAGGTGAATCCTGAGATCAAGGACTACAACAAGATCATGATGGGGTATTTCATTTACATTCCGAAGACTTAATGGATGATTCTTCCCCGTGTTCGGCATGACACGGGAGAGAACGCCGGGAAAGCAGCCGGGCCGGATGAAGGCAGGCTGCTTTTTTTCATGAAAAAGTTATCATTGAGGAGGCGGGAAAAGAGTGATACAATATGCAGGATGGGTCGGCCGGAACGGCCGATCCCGCAAGAAGGAGGATGAGGGAATATGAAAGACTTCAAAAAGTATCTGGCTGAGTTTATCGGCACGTTTGTGCTGGTGCTGTTCGCGTGCGGCGTGGCAGGGCAGACCTGCAGCGGGCCGAAGGAAGGCGCCGGATACCTGATCACCGCACTGGCTTTCGGCCTGGTGATCGTGGCGATGGCCTACTCCATCGGCAATGTGTCCGGATGCCACATCAACCCGGCGGTGTCCATCGCGATGCTGGTGCGGGGAAAGATGAACGTCAAGGATTTCTGCGGATATGTCGCGGCCCAGTTCCTGGGCGGTATCGCGGGCGCGGGCGTGCTGCAGCTGATTGTGAAGGATCCGACAAAGCTGGGAACCAACGCCCTGTACAACGGGGACGCGATGATCAGCTTCGTGATTGAGGCGATCCTGACCTGCGTGTTTGTGCTGGCGATCCTGGGCGTGACTTCGAAGCAGGAGAACAGCTCGGTGGCCGGCCTGGTGATCGGCGGAGCGCTGGTGCTGGTACACCTGCTGGGCATCAGCTTCACCGGGACTTCCGTGAACCCTGCCCGCTCCTTCGGGCCCGCGCTGATCGCCGGAGATCTGAGCGGCATCTGGGTATTCCTGCTGGCGCCTCTGGCGGGCGGCGTGGTGGCCGCGCTGCTGTACGGATTCCTGGACAAGAAGGAATAAGGCTGACTGCGGAGAGAAGCAAGGAAGGACATACACAAAACGGAGGCTGCATGAAGATTCGCAAAATCATCGCATGGACGCTGGCCCTGGCGCTGAGTTTTTCCGCGGGGGGTGCCTTTGCGGCGGACGAAGGACCATCGGAAACGGTTGCCATTTATTCCTCGATGTATCCTTTTGTGCTGGAGATGCTGGATGAGGCGATTCACCAGCAGTTTCCGAACCTGAAGCCGGGCGGGGAAAACGGCAGCTTCTTCATCTACGGCGGGACGAGCGCGCTGATCAAACGCATCTACGCCGGGATGAAGGAAGGCACGCTGGAATGTGATATGATGCTGGTTGCCGAGCCGAGCCTGAGCCTGGAGCTGAAGGAAGCGGACTACCTGAAGCCGGTGGAGATCCCGGGCATCGCGGAGCAGCTGCGGTTCCCCTGCGACGAGGAGGGATACTGGTACCCGGTGCGCGTGTGCAACATGGTGCTGGCGTACAACCCGATGACGGAGCAGGAATGGAACGCGAAAGGCATCCAGGTGCCGCGGACATTTGAGAACTTCGCGATGGACCGGTCGCTGAAGGGCCTGATTACCATGGGCGATCCGATGACAAGCGGGACGACATTCGCCGCGGTGGCGGCGCTGACCAGCGTCGACCGGTATGGGCGGCAGTTCCTGAAGGGACTGGCCCGCAACCAGGTCCGGATCGAAAGCGGAAGCGCCGGAATCAGGAAGGTCCGGGAAGGGACCTGCATTGCGGCCATGATCCTCGAGGAATCCGTGCTGAAGGCCATGAAGGATGCGGAGAACGCCGGGACACCCCTGAAGGACCTGGCGTGCATCTATCCGGAGGACGGGGCGGTGCTGATTCCCTCCACGGTGATGATCGTGGCGGACGAGCACAGCAAAAACCGGAACTCCGAAGCCTGCGAGGCGGTGGAGAAATGGTTCCTGACGGAGGAAGCCCAGCAGATCATCATGCAGGGATTCATGCACTCCGTGCTGGCCGGGATGCAGGAGTATCCGTGGCACTCGGTGGATACGCAGAAGCTGATGGACAGAATGATGAGCGTCAACTGGGAAAGCGTATACAAAAACCGGGCGGAGCTGAACTTCGCCTGGCAGGACTATGTGTATGTGTCGAACTGGTGAGGAAAAGGATCCTTCGCTCTGATCAGAAAAACAGGACTGAAAACCCGGATGCGCTTCAGGCGCATCCGGGTTTTTCAGTCGGCGTAATGGGAGAGGAACTGGCGGGTTCGCTCCTGCTGCGGGTGAAGGAAGACTTCATCCGGGGAGCCCTGCTCGCAGATGGTGCCGGAATCCATGAAGATGACGTGGTCCGCCACATCGCGGGCGAAGGACATCTCATGGGTGACAATGATCATGGTGGTGCTGCGGTCCGCCAGGGAGCGGATCACGCGCAGGACCTCCCCGGTCAGCTCCGGATCCAGAGCGGAGGTGGGCTCATCAAAACAGAGGATATCGGGATTCAGCGCCAGGGCCCGGGCAATGGCCACGCGCTGGCACTGGCCGCCGGACAGCTGGTGGGGATAATTGCCCATGCGGTCCTGCAGGCCCATTTCGGCCAGGAGCGCGCAGCCGTGCTCCTCGATGGACTTCAGATAAGCGGACTTGTTGTCCTTCCAGTCCGGCTTTTCCCTGGCCAGGAGCTTCTCCGCCAGGGTCACGTTCTCGAGGGCGGTATACTGGGGGAAAAGATTGAAGGACTGGAAAACCAGGCCGAAATGGAGCCGCTTGAGGCGGATATTCCGCTGGAAATCCGAAGCGGGGGAGGCGGCGTCCAGCAGCGTTTCCCCCTTCACCCGGATGATGCCGGCATCCGGACGCTCCAGGAAATTGAGGCAGCGGAGGAGCGTTGTTTTGCCGCTGCCGGAGGAACCGATGATCGACAGGGCGGTGCCCGGTTCCATGGTGAAGGAGATATCATCCAGCACACGGGTGGCGCCGAAGGATTTCCGGAGATGTTCCACTTCCAGAATAGGCATAGGGCGGATTCCTCCTTTCCTCAGCGGAAATAGCTGAGCTTCTTTTCCAGCCTGGCGAACAGGATGGTCAGGATGCCGGTGAAGGCCAGGTAATAGATGCCGGTGAAGAACAGCGGCCAGATGACGCCGGAGATTCCCTGGCTGCCCTTCATGAAGGACTGGCCGGCCCAGATAATCTCCTGCAGGGCGATGATGCGCGCCAGGGAGGTGTCCTTGATCAGCGTGATGATTTCATTGGAGATCGGGGGAAGAATCGCCTTGATGACCTGGAGCAGCTTGACCCGGAAGAAGATCTGGGCCGGCTTCATGCCCAGGACCAGGCCGGCTTCCTCCTGGCCGACGGGGATGCCCTGGATGCCGCCGCGGAAGATTTCGCAGAAATAGCAGGCATAATTGATGATAAAGGCCACCGAGGCCGCGGCGAAACGTCCGCTCTCCCCGCCGCCCCAGATGGGCGTGTTCAGCACGAGACCGGGGAAATAGAAGATGATCAGCAGCTGGATCATCAGGGGTGAGCCGCGCACGATCCAGACGACGGTCCTGATGAAGGCGCGGAGCAGCTTCCAGCGGGAGATCTCGGCCACGGCCAGCAGCATACCCAGGGGGATCGCGCCGACCAGGGTGATCAGAAAGAGGCGAAACGTCTGCAGGAAGCCGGTGTTCAGCGAGCCCAGGACGATCGGAAATTGTTCGGCAAAAGTCATGGAAACCTCCGGAGAATAAAACAAAGATGCGGCAGGCGGATGCTTCCGCCTGCCGGAAAAAAACCTGCGGGATTACTCGGTGATCAGGGCAGCCTGGACACCGTAGGTTTCCGCGATCTTGGCGAGGGAACCGTCGGCCAGGGCGGCAGCCAGGAACTCATCCAGGGCAGCGGCCAGGTCGGAATCCTTGCGGAAGCCGACGCCGTACTGCTCGTCATTCAAGGGCAGGGTGTAGGTCAGATCCGGATAGGAGGTGCCTTCCCCGACCATGGCGGCGGCCATCAGGGCGTCGATCACGGCGGCATCAGAGGTGCCGGCCTTGACTTCCATCAGGGCGGCGGCCTGGTTCTGGACGGCGTTGACCGTATAACCAAGCTCCGTCAGCACGGCTTCACCGGCGCTGCCGGCTTCGGCCGCGAAGGCCAGGGAAGCGAGGCTTTCCACGGTGGCATAGTCGGCGAGCTTCGCGGCGGGGAGAACGACAACCTGCGCGTTGTTCATATAAGCCTTGCTGCAGGTCATGGCGGCGAGGACTTCCTCCGTCAGGGTCATGCCGTTCCACACGCAGTCGATATTCTTCGAATCCAGCTCAAGGGCCTTGTTGTCCCAGTCGATCTCCTGGAACTCGATTTCCACGCCCAGGGAAGCCGCGAAAGCGCGGGCCAGGTCGGCATCAAAGCCGATCCATTCGCCGGACTCATCCTTATAATCCATGGGCTCGAAATCCGTGATCCCGACGATCAGCTTTCCCTTGCCGACCACATAGTCCTTATCCCCGGCGGCTTCCGCCACGGACAGGGCGGAAACGGCCAGCAGCACCAGGCACAACAGCATTGCAACGATCTTTTTCATCTTGATAGCCTCCGAATCATCATTTTTCCTTCCCGGGAAGATCCCGGGATCTCTTCTCCAGAATAATCCTTTATTACGCTAAAGTCAACGGAACATTTGTTTTTTTTACGCATTGACCGAAAGAGGCGGGTATCATATAATGACGTGACCAAGCATATCAAAAGGAGGCGAAGGAGAGCATGAAGGCACTGTTTATCGGCGGCACAGGGGTGATCAGCACGGCCATTTCCCAGCTGGTGACGGAACGTGGATGGGATCTGACCCTGCTGAACCGGGGAAACCGGGCGGGCGAAGTTCCCGGCGCGAGGCAGCTGACGATCGACATCGGGAAGGAAGACGAGGTCCGGGAGGCGATCCGGGATGAATCCTACGACGTGGTGGCGGATTTCATCGCGTTTGTTCCGGAACAGGTGCAGCGGGATATCCGGCTGTTTGCCGGGAAGACGGCGCAGTACATCTTCATCAGCTCTGCTTCCGCCTACCAGAAGCCGCTGTCACATCCCGTGATCCGGGAGAGCACGCCGCTGAGCAATCCCTACTGGGCGTATTCCCGGAACAAGATTGCCTGCGAGGAGATCCTGATGAAGGCTTACCGGGAGACGGGTTTCCCGGTGACGATCGTTCGGCCGAGCCATACCTTCTCCTGGCGGTCCCTGCCGCTGGCGATTCACGGGGACAACGGGCCTTGGCAGGTGCTGAAGCGCATGCAGGAAGGGAAAAAGGTGCTGATGCCCGGGGACGGCAGCACGCTTTGGGCTGTGATGAACAGCCGGGACTTCGCGCCGGCCTTTGCCGGGCTGATGGGGAATATCCACGCGATCGGCCAGGCGGTTCAGATCACGGGAGAGGAACTGCTGACCTGGAACCAGATCATGGAAGCGGTGGCAAAGGCGCTGGGCGCGGAATACCGGCCCTGCTATGTGCCAACGGACCTGCTGGCGAAATACCGGAAGTATGACTTTGAAGGCGGAATGCTGGGAGATAAATCGAACACGGTGATCTTCGACAACAGCCTGCTGCACCGGCTGGTGCCCGGGCTGGCAGCGGCGAAGCGGTTCGACGAATATGCCCGGGAATCGGTGGCGTATTTCCTGGAGCATCCGGAAATGCAGAACGAGGATCCCGAGTTTGACCGGTTCTCCGACGCGGTGGTCAGCATCATGGAGAAAGCCGGGGAGAAAATATCGGCGCTGTAAAGGGCCGGACAGAACGGAAACACAGAGGGGAGCGGAACGCACATGATTATCGCATTAAAGAAGAACACACGGAAAGAGGACCGGGACCACCTGATTGCCTGGCTGGAAAGCTACGGCGTGGGGACTCATGTCTCGGAAGGCGAATACCAGACGGTGGTTGGCCTGATCGGCGACACCACCCGGATCGATACCGACCTGATCAGCGGGCTGGAGATCGTGGACAGCGTGACGCGGATTTCGGAACCGTTCAAGAAAGCCAACCGGAAGTTCCATCCGGATGACACGGTGGTGCAGGTGGCGGACAAGGCGGCCTTCGGCGGCGGGCAGTTTGAGCTGATTGCGGGGCCCTGCTCGGTGGAATCGGAGCAGCAGGTGCTGACGATCGCGGAAGCGGTACAGAAGAGCGGCGCCGGCATGTTGCGCGGCGGCGCATTCAAGCCCCGGACGTCGCCCTACGACTTCCAGGGCCTGCACGAGGAAGGCATCCGGATCCTGCTGGAGGTGCGGAAGCGCACGGGGATGCCGATCATCACCGAGATCATGGACATCGCGCATCTGCCGCTGTTTGAAGAAGTGGACGTGATCCAGGTGGGGGCCCGGAACATGCAGAACTTTGAGCTGCTGAAGGAGCTGGGGAAGATCGACAAGCCGATCCTGCTCAAGCGCGGGCTGGCCAACAACATCAAGGAACTGCTGATGAGCGCGGAATACATCATGGCCGGCGGGAACGAGCAGGTGATCCTGTGCGAGCGGGGTGTGCGGACTTTTGAGACCTACACGCGGAACACGCTGGATCTGTCCGCGGTGGCAGTGCTGCACGAGCTGAGCCACCTGCCGGTGGTCGTGGATCCGAGCCACGCGACGGGCGCGGCGCGATATGTCAAGCCCATGGCGATGGCCGCGGCAGCCTGCGGGGCGGACGGCCTGATGATCGAGGTACACAACGACCCGCCGCACGCACTGTGCGACGGGCCGCAGAGCCTGACACCGGAACAGTTTGACGACGTGGCGAAGGCTGTCAGGAAGGTAAGGGCCGCAGTGGCCTGATCAGCGGATTTTCAGCGTGTTGGCGCAGAGAGAGGGGAGACGGTCCGGCAGGGGAACCACCAGGAGACCGTATTCCTGCCGGAAGGCGAGGGGGCCGGCGCCCAGCAGTTCCACCGAGCGGACTTCGGTGTCCGCGAAGCTGCGGAGAACGACGGTTTCCCCGGCGGCGGCGCCCAGCATGAAGGCATAGACGGCGCCGTCCTTCTGCACAAAGCGGAAATCGCTACGGTTCCAGTCTGTCTTTTCCTCGGTGAAACCGTCGATTTTGACCCGGGTATCGCCCTCGCCGAAGACGCGCCAGGGGCGGGTGCCGTAAACGGCCTCGCTGTTGACGGCGAACCAGGCCGCCAGCTGATCCAGGATGAAGGAGGCATCGTCGTCGATGGTGCCGTCCGGGCGCTGGAGGATATTGAGGAGCATATTGCCGTTCTTGGAGATGATATCCACGAGCATCTCAATGATCTGCTCCGGACGCTTGTAGGGATGATGCACATCATAGAACCAGTTGCCGATGCAGGTATCGGTATGCCAGGGATCCGGCATGATGCCGGGGAGCTGGCTTTTTTCTATATCCAGGATACCGACATGGAAGATTTCCGGGCGGCGGTCCTTCTGCAGATAGACGGCGCGGTTTTCGCCATGCTGATCGATGGACGTGTTGTACAGGCGGGCGACAGCCTGCAGGCCCAGGCGGTAAACTTCGGGATCCGGATCGGCCTGGCGGTCCAGCCAGTGCTCGCCGAAGGGGAGGACGCCGTCGGTATACAGCAGGTCCGGGCAGAAGATATCGATCATCTCGCAGACGCAGCGGTACCAGTATTCACGGAACTGCGGATTGGACGTATACCAGGGGGAGCAGTCCTGGGGATTGTCCGTGCCGTGCTCCTGATTGGCATGGTAGAAATCCTGATAGGCGGGGTCATTGCCGTCGTAGGGGACGCCGGCATAGGGACCGAATTTGTCACAGCCCTTGTTGACGCGCCACCAGGAGAAGGAGGCGCCGAGGTGCTCGCTGAGGCCAAAGGCCATGCCGAGGCGGTCGGCTTCCTTCTTCCACAGGGCGAGGATATCTTTCTTCGGGCCGACATTGACGCTGTTCATACGGTTAATTTTCGAGCCGTAATTAAAAAAATGGTCATGGTGGGTGGCCTGGGTCATCAGATAGCGGGCGCCGGCTTTGTAATACCGGTCCGCCAGGGCGGCCGGGTCGAAGTTCTCGGCCTTCCAGAGGGCGCAGATATCCTTATAGCCGAATTTGGAGGGATGGCCGTAATGACGCAGGTGGTATTCATACTGCGGAGTGCCCTCGATATACATATTGCGGGCGTACCAGTCCCCAAACATGGGGACGCTCTGCGGGCCCCAGTGGCTCCAGATGCCGAACTTGGCATCCCGGAACCAGGCGGGAGCGGAGAACCGGTGGAGGGAGTCGAAAGTGGGAGAGAAATGCTGGCTCATGAGCGGGCCTCCTTTTTATCGAAGAATGATTCAAATTCCTCACGGGGGACGGGTTTGGAGAAGAAATAGCCCTGGGCGAGGTCGCAGCCCAGATTCTTCAGCGTGTTCAGCTGCTGATCCGTCTCCACGCCCTCGGCGATGACGGGGACGGACAGATGGCGGGCGATATCGAGGATCAGCTCGATGATGCGGGTGTCCGGTACATCACCGGCGAAGGCGGTGCGGACAAAGCTCATATCCAGCTTCAGGGCGTCAATGGGCAGGTTGTTCAGCAGACCCAGGGAGGAATAACCTGTGCCGAAATCGTCCATCTCAATCATGAAGCCCATGGCCCGCAGCTCCCGGGCCATGGCGATGACCGGGCCGGAGGAGCCGGTATAGGCGGACTCGGTGATCTCCAGCATGAGATCGGAGGCCTGCAGGCGGTAGGTTTGCAGGATGCGGGAGAAGATCTCCTTCAGGTCCGTGGCCAGCATATCCACACGGGAGACGTTGACCGAGACAGGAACGGAAGTGCCGAGGCGATCCTTCCAGAGGCGGATCTGTTCGGCGGTTTTCTCCCAGACAAAGGAATCCAGATCCAGGATCAGGCCGCTTTCCTCCAGCAGGGGGATGAACTCCGCCGGGCTGATCATGCCGAACTCGGGATGCACCCAGCGCACCAGCGCCTCGGCGCTGGCCAGGAAGGGCTGCTCGCCGCGGATGTTAAACTTGGGCTGCAGGAAGACTTTGAAGCAGCCCTGCTCCAGGCAGGGATGGAAATCCTCCAGGAGACGTTCCCGATGGAGCTGGGTCTCATGGACAGCGGCATCATAGAAGCCGATGAAGGTCGTGCGGCTGCCGCGGATCGAATCGGCGGCCTTCTTGGCCCGGTCGAAGCGGCGTTCGATATCCAGGGAGCGATCCACCCCGGCATAGACGCCCATGCGCAGATGCACCTGGCCGGCAATGTCCTCCTCGCCGCCGATGCCGGCGCCGACCTCCTCCAGGAGGGCCTCATAATCCTCGCTGTGGGGCCGGTAGAGCAGGAAGGTATCGCCGGCCTGGCGGCAGCAGACGCCGCCGCTTTCCCGGGCGGCCAGGCGGATCTTCTCACCCAGGCGGCAGAGAACCTGATCGCCGTAGTCCCGGCCGTGGCGCTCATTGATGATCTGGAAATGGTTCACATCCAGAACGATGGCGTCCATGGCCAGATTTTCATAATGCCGGTCGTAGGTTTCCACATAGCGGACAAAATAATCAATATTGAAGAGATGAGTCAGGGAATCGCGCTCGGTGGACTGAATAATATCGCGGGTTTCGGACAGCTCGATGCACTTGCTGACGCGGGCGCGGATGATCTCCGGCTCCGGATAGGGCTTGGGGATGAAATCGATGGCGCCCAGATTCAGGCATTCCACTTCGGCCTGCTGGTCGCCCGTGAGGACGATGACCGGGATGCCGCGGAGGACTGGATCGGCCTTCATGGTACGGAGAACCTCGATGCCGTCCACCTGGGGCATCTGCAGATCCAGGAGAAGGAGGGTGATCCCATCCTGCAGCTCCTGCAGCTTCTCCAGGGTTTCGGCGCCGTCGGAGGCGAAGAGCACATCATACTCCTCCTCCAGGATGGCGCCGAGCATCATCTGGTTGATGGCGATATCCTCGGCGATCAGGATCTGTCGGCGAACCTCCGGAACGGGGGCGGCGGCAGGCTTTTCCCCGGCGGCGGAAACGTCCTCCCGGGTAACGGCGCCCAGACTCTTCAGCAGCTGCTTCTCCTCGTACATGAGGGCGTCGGAGCGGGTGAAGACATCATGGAAGGATGTATCCTCCGGCTTACGCTCGGAGAGGCCGCCGGAAACAACGGCGCCATCGGCGGCGATATTCTTGACGGAACGGTCATGCAGGGCGGCGCGGAGCTCCCGGCGGCATTCAAAATCCCGCCCGGTCAGGATGACCGCGAACTCGTCGCCCCCGATCCGGTAGACCGGGCTGTGGCCGAAGATTTCGCAGATCAGCCGGCTGGCGGCACAGATGTACTCATCCCCGGCGTGATGACCCTGGGTGTCATTGATCTGCTTGAGGCCGTTGACATCGCAGACCATGACGGCGAAATCCTCCATCGCGCCTTCCGCCAGGGCGGCGTTGATCTCCTTCTCCCGGACCAGAAAGGCGTGCTTGCTCTTAACGCCGGTCATCGGGTCGATATTCGCCATGGTTTCGCTTTCCTTTGTGCGGCGCTTCATGGCACGGTGATTGGTGAGCATGACGGCAAGGGCAAAGCCGAACATGCCCACAGACATCAGGACGGTGCGCATATTGGAGGCTTCAAGCTGATCCACCTGATCCTCGATAAAGCGGGCATCCTCCAGGTGATCCTGGTGCGCGGCCTGCTGATAATAGGCATTGATATTCTCCAGCATCCGGTCATTGGCGGAAATCATGGACTGGCGCATCCAGATCAGGGCCACGAAGAGCACCAGGGAGAGCAGCACAATCCATACGACGGCGGAAGAGCCGAAGCGCCTCTCCTGATCCCGCCGGAGGATCAGGCGGAAGAAGAGGAAGCCCAGAATGCTCCAGACAATGAAGAGGAAATACGTTTCCCGCGCAAGGGAACCGGTGGAGATCAGGCTGGGGATCAGCAGATAGAGCCCGAAGCCGATCATGACGAGCAGGCCGAAGAAGCCGGTGACCCGCTCAGGCTTATCCCCCCGGAGACGGGCGGTCTTCATGGCGGCGGCGGACACAAGACCGTAGATCAGCGTGGCACCGATGGTGGTGACATCCACGATCCAGCCGATGGCGGTGCGCCCCACGAAGGGGATCACCAGAGAAACGCCGGTGACCAGCAGGATCGCGGCGGAGGGAACGCCGCGCGCGTTCAGCCGGGCAAAGCAGGCGGGGAGAACCTTGTCCTTCGGCTGGGCGCAGAAGAGACGGCTGAGGGCAGTGATGGTACCGATGAGGCTGGTGATGATCAGGGCCAGGAGGGAGAGCATCAGGATGACGACCCCGGCATCGCCCAGATAATGCCGGGCGGCGTAGAAGGCGGGAAGGGACTCCAGCCCGGAAAGATTCCCGCGGTCCTGAATATACTCCAGCCAGGAGCCGTAACGCTCCGGATAGGCGGAGACGGACAGAAGCGTGACAAAAACATAGAGCAGGGTGACGGAGATGACGGAAGCAACCAGGATCCGGAAGATCCGCGTGCGCCGGAAGGTGTACTCCTCGGCACCGTGGGAAACGGATTCAAAGCCGATAAAGGCCCAGGGGGAGATGACCGCGATCTTCACGACCTGGGAGAGGGCGGAAGTATCCGGGACGAACCCCGGGGCGAAGGCGGGACGGACGCCGAACAGCGCGGCCAGGAAAACGGCCGTGATCCCGGCGGCAAAGAGGCAGACCAGACCGATCATCAGGATGACGGAAAGGCGGCTGCTGTGCAGGCAGACCGCGGCGGTCAGCACCAGGACCGCGGCGGTGACCAGAACCTCACCCAGATAGACATCATAGCCGAAGAGGGCATACAGCCGGCCGAACTGAAACAGATCGCCCACAAAAATCCTCATGAAGAGAGGGACGGAGGTGGCGTTGGCCCAGAGAATGGCCAGATATGTCAGGGCCAGGAACCAACCGGTCAGAAATCCGTAATCATGCCCAAAGGCATGCGTGGAATAGCAGCAGGCGCCGCCTGCATCCGGATGAATCTGGATCAGATAGGCATAATTGCGGCTGATGACCAGCATGATGGCCGCGCCGATGAGCAGACCGAGGACGCTGCCCCAGGGGCCGGCCTGGGCCAGATAGGTATTGCTGGTCACGACCAGGGAACCCCAGCCGATGCTGCTGCCCAGAGCAAACGCCCAGACACCGACGGGGGAGAGCCCCGGAATCAGTTTCCCGTGTTTTTTCATACCCATACGGAACACCTTCGTTTTTGTTTTGGACAGCGGTATTATATCAAATGAAGACGGCGCATGGCAAGACAAGAATTCGATTGTATTTCCCCGGGTTCTCTGGTATACTTTTTTTATCAGGGAAACCGATACCGGAAAACAGAACTGAAGAAGGCGGAGCATGAAACTGAAGCAGAAACGGACCACAACGATCGCAATCATCGGCGGTATCCTGGTTGCGCTGATCCTGGTGCTGGGGACGATATGGCTGGGGCAGAATGCCCGGAAGGACGCGCAGAACGCCGCCCATTCCGTGAGCCTGCTGTACCTGGACGAGCTGGCCGGGCGGCGGGAACAGGTTGTGAAGAATCACCTGGAGGACAACATCGCGGTGATCCGGACGGCCAACGAACTGATGACCGCGGAGGATCTGAGCGACAAGGCGCACATGGAAGCCTACCAGGCGCGGATGAAGAAGCTGTTCCGGCTGGACAAATTCGCCTATGTGGATACAAAGGGCCGGATCTACACCTCGCTGGGGATGGAGAACAACATCGGAGACTACCGGTTTGACCACCTGGATCTGCAGGGGCCGGAGGTTTCCCTGTACCAGACGGCGGAGGGAAAGAAGCAGGTCATTATCGCGGTACCGGTGGACCTGGCATTCCAGGGAGAGAAACTGTGCGTGTGCTTCATGGCGATTGACATGGAGGAGATGCTGGCCGGGGTATCCATGGATACGCAGCAGTCGGAAACAACCTTCAGCAACATCTACACGAGCGAAGGCGTCTCGCTGACGGACAAGGTGCTGGCCGGCGAGGCGGCGGAAAGCAACCTGCTGGACGCACTGAAACTGGCAATCTTTGACGAAGACTACAGCTACGCCCAGGTGGTGGAAGACTTCCGGGAGGGCCGGAAGCATACGTTCACCTTCCGCTATAACGGCGCGCACGAAACGATGAGCTATGTGCCGGTGAAGGGGACGGACTGGATGCTGACCTATCTGATCCGGGAACGGGTGATCACTGACCAGATCAGCAGCATCTCCGGGAACATCATTACCCGGAGCATCCTGCAGTCGGCACTGATGCTGCTGGTGACGGCGGGGATGTTCGCGCTGATCATCCGGCAGAACAGGAAGAACGCCCGGATGCAGATGGAAAAGGAACGGGCTGAGGCGGAAAACCGACTGGCCCAGCAGGAGGCAGAGCACCAGCAGGCCCAGCAGCAGACGCTGCAGCAGGCACTGAAGGCGGCGGAAAGCGCCAACAAGGCGAAGACCGCGTTCCTGTCCAACATGAGCCATGAGATCCGCACGCCGATGAATGCGATCATCGGGCTGGACAACATCGCGCTGGACGATCCGGAGATTTCGGACAAGACCCGGGAATACCTGGAGAAGATCGGGGTATCGGCCCGGCACCTGCTGAATATCATCAACGATATCCTGGACATGAGCCGGATTGAGTCCGGACGGATGATGATCCGCAGCGAGGAATTCTCCTTCCCGAAGATGCTGGAGCAGGTGAACGCGATCATCAGCGCTCAGAGCCGGGAGAAGGGCCTGACGTATACCTGCCGGACGGAGGGTCAGATCGACGAGCACTATATCGGCGACGACATGAAGCTGCGGCAGGTGCTGATCAACATCCTGGGGAACGCGGTGAAGTTTACGCCGGAAGGCGGGAAAGTGGACTTTATCGTGGAGGACGCGACCCGATTCGACGGAAAGGATACGTTGCGCTTCACGATCAGGGATACGGGAATCGGCATCAGCGAGGAATTCCTGCCGAAGCTGTTTGAACCCTTCACGCAGGAGGATTCCTCCACCACGAGCCGATACGGATCCACCGGGCTGGGCCTGCCGATTACGAAGAGCATCGTGGAACTGATGAACGGGCAGATCGATGTGAAGAGCGAAAAGGGGAAGGGAACCACCTTCACGGTGACCGTGACGCTGGCCGAATCCGCCCGGAAGGAAAGCGAAGGCGGGGAAGCGGAACTGCATCCCCACGAGATGAGCGTGCTGGTCATTGATGACGACCCGATCGCCTGCGAGCACGCAAAGGTCATCCTGGGACAGGCGGGAGTCAGCTGCGACAGCGCGGGTTCCGGCGCGGAGGGCCTGGAGATGATCCGGACGCACCACGCCCGGCGGGAGGACTACAATCTGGTGCTGGTGGACTGGAAGATGCCGGAAATGGACGGCGTTGAAGTGACGCGGCAGATCCGGAGCATCGTTGGGACAGACACGCCGGTGATCATCCTGACCTCGTACGACTGGGGCGAGATCGAGGAGGAAGCCCGGGAGGCGGGGGTGGATACCTTTGTGGCGAAGCCGCTGTTCGCCGGGACGGTGATTGATGAATTCCGGGATGCTTTCCGACGGAAGAACAGGGAGTTGGCCAAAGGCAAGGCGAACCTGAAGGGACGCCGGGTGCTGGTGGCGGAGGATGTGGCCGTCAACGCGGAAATCATCGCGATGCTGCTGGGCATGCGGGAGATTGAAGCGGAGATCGCCGAAAACGGCCGGATCGCAGTGGAAATGTTCTCGTCGAAGCCGGAGGGATATTACGACGCGATCCTGATGGATATGCGGATGCCGGAAATGGACGGCCTGGAGGCAACGAAGGCAATCCGCGCGCTGGACCGGGAGGACTGCAGGGAAATCCCGATCATCGCGCTGACGGCGAACGCCTTTGACGAGGATGTGCAGCGGAGCCTGCAGGCCGGGCTGAACGCTCACCTAAGCAAACCGGTGGATCCGGAAACGCTGTTCGGAACACTGGAGAGCCTGATCAAAGCATAAAGAGGAGGAAAGAAAGATGACGGTGGAACAGCTGCGCGCATTCGGAGCGGATACGGAGGACGGACTGAAACGGTGCATGAACAACGAGGCATTCTATCTGAAACTGGTGGACAAGGCGGTACGGGATCCGGCCTTTGACCGGCTGAAGGACGCGCTGGAGGCCGGGGACCTGAACACGGGATTCGAGCTGGCGCACGCGCTGAAGGGCATGACGACCAACCTGTCGCTGACGCCGATCGCCGGGCCGGTGGTCGAGATGACAGAGCTGCTGCGGAGCAGAACGCAGACAGACTACGGCCCGCTGATGGGAGAAATCCTGAAAAAACGGGATGAACTGCTGGGGATGTGAGTTTTTTTTCAGAAACAGGGAACTTTTTCCGGACGGGCAGCGTCTGACAGCATGAAGACCGGGAAAATCCCGGCCGGACAGAAGGAGGAGAAGACGATGAAAAACACAATGAAAAAGGCAGCGGCGATCCTGCTGGCGGCAGTGATGATGCTGGCGGTCTCCCTGGCCGCGGCGGAGACAAAAATCACCGTCAGCGGCACCGGTGAAACCCAGGTCAGCGCGGACAACGCGGTGATCTCCCTGGGGGTGAGCGCGCGGGACAAGGATGTGCTGACGGCACAGCAGAAGGTGAACGAGGCGATCGCTTCCATCCGGGCGGTCCTGATTGCCCGTGGCGTGAAGGAGGAAGAGATCAACACCGACTACATGAACATCTACGCCATCTATGACTATGAGGGAGATCAGGAGCAGGTCAAGGCCTACAACGCCAGCAGCACCCTGGCGATCAGGGTGACGGAGATGGAAAAAGTCGGGATGCTGATTGACGAGGCTTTCGCGGCCGGAGCCAATACGCTGAACGGGATATCCTTCTCCGCATCGGACACGACGGCGGCAAAGGCACAGTCTCTGAAGGACGCGGTGGCTGACGCAAAAGCCCGGGCAGAAGTTATCGCGGAAGCGGCCGGAATGAAGATTACCGGGATCGAAATGATCTCCGACAGCGGCGTATTCAGCTATGAGAACAACGTTGGCAATTTCCGCGCGAAAGGGCTGACGGAAGAGGCCGCCATGGACGCAGGCGGGACTGTGGTGCAGGCCGCGAAGCTGATCGTTACCGCGACGGTGAGCATTACGTTTACCGCTGAGTAAGGGAAGGAAACAGATTCCTGGCTGAAGTACAGCATGACATGAAAAAAGGAAGGCCGCTGAGAGATCAGCGGCCTACTTTTCTGGCAGTTTTGATTTTGTACATCTGCGTATCCGCCTCCCGGAGACAATCGCCGATGGGACGGTTCTCCCTGATGTCGGTGCGGATGACGCCGATGGACATATTCAGCCGGAAGGGCATACCGGAACTGCGGTTATAATCCTCGATGGCGTGGAGGATCCGGTCCTTCAGATCAGCCGGCCGGCCCCCGGCGATGACGACGAACTCATCACCGCCGTAGCGCATGATGAACGCATCCTCCGGGCAGGTGCTCTTCAGCAGGCGGGCAGTGGCGCGCAGGGCGGTATCGCCCAGATCGTGACCGTAGGAATCGTTGATCTCCTTCATATCATCCATATCCATGAAGAGAATCTGGATGCTGCCGTAATCATTCAGGAAGCGCTCGCGGAGCTTCGGAACAAACCGGTCATAGCCGAAGCGGTTGTACAGCTCGGTGAGGCCGTCGTGCACATAGAGGTCATCCAGCATCAGATTGAACTTGCGCAGCAGTTCCTTCTTGCGGATGTTTTCAATGGCGATTTCCAGGAAGCTGATGATGCTCTCGTGCAGGTTCATCTTGGCGGCTTCGCTGATGCCGTCCAGGGCGATATAGCCGATGGAATAGGTATTGTAGTGCAGGGGATAGATAATCAGGAAGCGCTCCCTGACCAGCGAATCATCCGGCAGGAGCTGATGCGTCGGGAACCGGAGGAAGGACCGGTTGGCGAGCACCATATAGCGGCCGTAGGATTCGGAATTCTGCGTCCACTCGTTTTTCTCATAATTATCGTAATAGTAGTCATTGAAGCAGATGAAGATATCGTTGCAGCCGAAGATCGCGCGGTTATGCAGGACGGCCTGGGTCAGCTCGATCAGATTGTTGGCTTCGAAAAGCTCTTCCGCCAGCTGATCCTGCAGGGTATAGAAGCTGCGAAGGAAACGCGTCTGCCGGAAATACTGGTCATGGATCAGGCCGGGATGGGCATTGTCCATGCAGCCGCAGGACTCAGTGCACACCACATCATAGGGAACGTTGACCACGGCGGGGGGGTCCCTGCCCTGCATCATATCCATCAGGACGCCAATGGCGTTGTAGTTCAGGTTGAAATAATCGCAGGAGACGGAGGTCAGCTGCGGACGGGAAAGGCGGGCGCTCTCCAGATTGTCGTACCCGGTGACGATCACATCCTCCGGCACGCGGATGCCGCCCTCCTGCAGGGCTTGGATCGTACCGAGGGCCATTTCGTCATTCGCACAGATGAAGGCGTCAGGCAGAGCACGCCCGTTTTCCAGATAGGAGCGGGCTACCTCGCGTCCGTCGGAAGTACGCCAGGTCTTATTCAGGACGCGAATATTCTCCGGGGGGAGACCGTTCTCCCGGCAGGCATCCATAAAACCGTTCAGGCGCAGCTCAGCCTCGGGACTGTCATTGCTCATGATGCCTGTCAGATATACCAGGCGGCGGGCGTTATGCTCCCGGATGACATGATTCGTCAGATCCCGCTGGGCGGCGCGGTTGTCATGCGTTACGAGAACGCAGCCGGGCAGGGGACAGCCGATCGTAATCGCCGGGATGCCGGAATCGTTGACACGGCGGACGAGCTCGTCCCGTACGCGGCGGAGGATGATCTGGTTGCCGAGGAGAATGACCCCGTCGAACCGGGAAAGATCCGGCAGGTTAAAAATGTTGTATTCACTGCGGTCCTTGGGATTGTCCAGATCCTTGCCGAAGCAGTCGAAAACGCGCAGGCGCACGTTCTTATGCTCGTCCACGTATTGCTTCAGGCCGTGGAGAGAATTCTCCACCAGCTCGTAGTTCCAGTCAACCGTGAAATAGGCGACGCGGTATACTTTCTCCGCCATGGAAGGCCTCTCTTCCTGATGTTTCGAGTAAAAAAGCCGGGTACCTTACGGCACACTTGTTTTTACATTTTACAGGGATCTGAGCTGGTTGTCAATTACATCATTTTCCTTTACTTTCCTCAATTTGTCTGATAGAATACAGATGGAAGTTTGCGTGCAGCGCAAGTTCAGAACATCACAACCGCGGCATGGGACAGGGAACGGTCCCGGGATTCGCCATGCTGCAGAAAAGATGCGGAAAGGAGTCGGGGAGACTGTGAGAAACACTTTTCGCGGCGGCGTTCATCCGGCGGAGCACAAGGAGCTGAGCCGGGAAGCGCGGCTGCGCCTGTTTGACCCGAAGGGGGAGATGGTATTCCCTCTGCAGCAGCACATCGGAAAGCCCGCGAAGCCCCTGGTCAAAAAAGGGGACGCGGTGAAGGTCGGCCAGCGGATTGCGGAAGCGGACGGAATGGTTTCCGCCCATATTTACGCCAGCTGCTCCGGGACCGTGAAGGCGATCGAGAAACGCCGGGTGCTGACCGGGGATCTAGCGGAATGCATCGTGATCGATAACGACGGCCAGTTTACGGCGGAGACGGATTATTCCATCCGGGACAATGAGGCGAACCTGTCGGTGAACGAGATTGTGCAGCGCGTACAGGACGCGGGCGTCGTCGGACTCGGCGGGGCGGGATTCCCGACGCATGTGAAGCTGCGGCCGAAAGATCCGGACGCGATTGAGTACGTGATTGCGAACGGCGCGGAATGCGAACCGTATCTGACATGCAACGACCAGCTGATGCGGACCCACGCACCGGCGATCGTGGAAGGGCTGGAGCTGGTGCTGCGGCTGTTCCCGAACGCGGAGGGGATCATCTGTATCGAAGACAACAAGCCGGAAGCGATCCATGCGATGGAGGTTGCGGCTTCCGGCGTGCAGCGGATCAGCGTGCGCACGATGATCACCAAGTATCCGCAGGGCGGCGAGCGCAGCCTGATTCAGGCGGTAACGGGCATTGATTTCCCGATCAGCAAGCTGCCTGCGGATGTCGGGTGTATCGTGCAGAACGTGGGCACACTGTACGCGATCCAGCGCGCGGTGCTGTACCATGAGCCGCTGTTCAGCCAGTGCTTCACCGTGACCGGCGAGGCGGTGGCCGAGCCGGCGAACTTCATGGTCCGGGTGGGCACCTCCTACGCGGAACTGCTGGAAGCCTGCGGTGGGGTCAAGCCCGGAGCCCAGGCGGTCAAGGCGCTGGCTGGCGGCCCGATGATGGGCATTGCCATGGGGTCACTGGAGGTGCCGATCCAGAAGCAGAACAACGGGCTGACGCTGCTGGCGGAGGATCCGGTGGCGAAGGCGGAAGAGATCATGACCGCATGCCTGCACTGCGGACGCTGCACCACGGTGTGCCCGGTGGGACTGATGCCTCAGCTGATGGCGGACGCCGCCATTGCCGGGGACCTGGAGCGGTATGAGAAAAAACTGTACGGCCTGGAATGCATCCAGTGCGGCAGCTGCACGGTGGCGTGCCCCGCAAAGCAACCGCTGATGCAGACATTCAAACAGGCCAAGGCCGAAATAACAGCCAGGAAAAAGCGGGAAGGAGGCGGTCAGAAATGAACGGCGTGCTGAATCTTTCCTCATCGCCGCATACGCGGGATAAATGGACGACTCCCTTTATCATGCGGATGGTGACGCTGAGCCTCCTGCCGGCGACGGTTGTCGGAATCCTGGTCTACGGATGGAATGCCTTCGGCATTGTTGCCCTGGCGATTGTTTCCGCCGTGGCCGCAGAGTGGGTGTTCAACAAAATCTGCCATAAACCGAACACGATCTGGGACGGCAGCGCCGTTGTCACAGGACTGCTGCTGGCGCTGAGCCTGGGGCCGCAGACACCGCTGTATCTCCCGGTGATCGGATCGGTGTTTGCGATCGTCGTGTGCAAGGGATGCTTCGGCGGCCTGGGCAAGAACTTTATCAACCCGGCCCTGGCAGCGCGCTGCTTCCTGCTGATCTCCTTCGCCAACGCGATGGCTATCAAGCCCTCCCTGGACGCCGTGGCTTCCGCGACGCCGGTAGGCGCGCTGAAAGCCTTTGAGCAGGTGGATATCACGAAGATGTTCCTGGGCACGGCGGACGGCGTGATCGGCAGCTCCATCCTGGCGCTGCTGGCCGGCGGCCTGCTGCTGTGGAGCATGGATATTATCCACGGGCAGATCTGTTTTTCCGTGCTGATCGGGTTTACGCTGCTGATCGGCCTGTTCGGCGGACAGGGATTTGATCCCGAATTCCTGCTGGCGCACCTGTGCGGCGGCGGCGTCGTGATGGGTGCGTTCTTCATGGCGACGGACTATGTGACCAGCCCGGTGAGCCGGCTGGGACAGTTTATCTACGGGTGCCTGATCGGCGTACTGGGCGGCATCTTCCGCCTGTGGGGCAATACGGCGGACTCCTTCAGCTACGCCATTATCATCGGCAATGTCTGCACTCCCCTGATTGATACCTACATCGTTCAGAAGCCGCTGGCTTACCGGAAGATCGGGAAGACCCGCCGCACCAAGCGGGAACCGTTCCGGATCCCGAAGCCTGTCATCGCGCTGACGATCATCGCAGCGCTAGCCGGCGTTGCTCTGAGCGGCGTATACTCGGTGACCAAAGACCCGATTGAAAAGCAGGAGCTGGCTACGAAGGCGGCATCCTATACGGCAGTGTGCCCGGACGCGAAGAGCTTTGAGGTGCCGGAGGGCACGGAGGAAAAGCTCGCCGCCATGGAGGGCAGCGTGACCCGGGTGAACGAGGCGTACATCGCGAAGGACGGCGACGGGAACACCGTCGGCTACGCACTGAACGTGACATCCAAGGGCTTCGGCGGGAATGTGACCATGGCGCTGGGCCTGACGGCGGACGGCACGATCCGCGCCATCTCCTTCACGGAACTGAGCGAGACAGCCGGCCTGGGTATGCGCGCGGATGAGCCGGCATTCAAGGATCAGTTCCAAGGCAAGAGCGGCACGCTGAAGCTGGTCAAGGGCGGCGCCGGCGCACCGGACGAGATCAACGCCATTACCGGCGCTACCGTGACATCGACCGCCGTGATCAACGCGGTGAATGAAGGCCTCAGCTTCTATGAGACGGCCCTGAAGGGAGGCAACTGAGATGAAAGGATGTATCGAACGCCTCTGGAACGGACTGGTCAAGGAAAACCCGGTCCTGGTACTGATGCTGGGCATGTGCCCGGCGCTGGCAGTTTCCACCCAGGCGGCCAACGGCATTGGCATGGGCCTGAGCACGCTGGCGGTGCTGGTGCTGAGCAACTTTGTGATCAGCTGCCTGCGCAAGGTGATTCCGGACCAGGTGCGGCTGCCCGCGTATATCGTGATTGTGGCCAGTCTGGTGACGGTGACGGAACTGCTGATCAAAGCCTATATTCCCAGCCTGTATGAAGAGCTGGGCATCTACATTCCCCTGATTGTGGTCAACTGCATCATCCTCGGCCGGGCGGAAGCCTACGCGAACAAGCATACGCCGCTGCTCTCCGTCATGGACGGCATCGGCATGGGGTTGGGCTTCACCGTGGCACTGACGATTGCCGGCGCGATCCGGGAACTGCTCGGCACCGGAAAGGTTTTCGGCGCGCAGCTGCTGCCGGAAGGCTTCGGGATGACGATTTTCATCCAGCCTCCGGGAGCGTTCCTGGTCTTTGCGCTGATCATCGCGATCATGAACGCCGTCGGCATCAAGACCCGCCAGCGGAAACTGGTGGAGAGCGGATGCGACGGCAACTGCGGCCTGTGCCAGACGCCATGTGAAACCGCGGCCCCGAAATCGGAAGAGCCCCAGAAGGGAGGCGAGCAGGCATGAATAACACAAGCCTGATCCTGATTATTGTCGGCAGCGCGCTGATCCACAATGTGGTGCTGAACCAGTTCCTCGGCATCTGCTCCTTCCTGGGCGTCAGCAAGCAGATGAAGGCCTCCATCAGCCTGGGAGGCGCGGTGATTTTCGTCATCACCATTGCCTCGGCCGTGGCCAGCCTGCTGTACGATTACGTGCTGAAGCCCCTGGGCATGGACTTCATGAAGACGATTATCTTTATTCTGGTAATCGCGGCGCTGGTCCAGATTGTGGAAATGTTCCTGAAGAAGAAGTCCCCCGCCGTTTACAACGCGCTGGGCATCTACCTGCCCCTGATCACCACCAACTGCGCGGTGCTGGGCGTGGCCCTGACCAACGTGCAGGACGGATACAACTTCATCCAGTGCGTGACCAGCGGATTCGGAACCGCGCTGGGATACACGATCGCGATTGTGCTGCTGGCGGGCATCCGCAGCCGGATCAATGAGAAGGATCTGCCGGCCCCTCTGCGGGGAGCCCCTATTGTGATGATTGCCGCTGCCCTGATGTCCATCGCGTTTATGGGCTTCGGCGGATTGAAGCTGTAAGGAGGGCCGACACGTGGATATTATCTGGATTACAACGCTGGTCATCGCTGTCATCGGAATTATTGTGGCGGCGGGACTGGTTTTCACGGGAAAGAAATTTGCCGTGGAAGTGGACGAGCGGGAGACCGCTGTCCGGGAAAAACTGCCGGGCAACAACTGCGGCGCCTGCGGATTCGCGGGATGCGACGCGCTGGCCGGAGCCATCTCCCGGGGAGAAGCACCTGTGAACGCCTGTCCGGTGGGCGGCGCGCCGGTGGCTCAGGCCATCGGGGATATCATGGGAACGTCCGCGGGAGTCCTGGAGCGGAAGACAGCGTTCGTTGCGTGCAAGGGAACCTGCGAGGTGACGAAAAACCAGGGAAACTACGTTGGCATCCGGGACTGCCGAGCGGCTGTGCTCTCCGGCATCAATGTGACGGACTGCAACTACGGCTGCCTGGGATTCGGAAGCTGCGCGGAAGTCTGCCCGGAGCAGGCGATCTCCGTGAAGGACGGCGTGGCCGTTGTAAACAGGAAACGCTGCGTCAGCTGCGGCCTGTGCGTGAAGACCTGCCCGCGGGGGCTGATTTCCCTGGTGCCGGAAAGCCGGATCATCCGGGTTCAGTGTTCCAACAGGGATAAAGGCCCCATGGTGAAAAAGGTGTGCACCGCCGGCTGCATCGGCTGCGGCCTGTGCGCGCGGCAGTGTGAATTCGGTGCGATCGAGTTTGACGGTACGCTGGCCCGGGTCAACCCGGACAAGTGTACCCTGTGCGGCAAATGCGCCGAAAAGTGCCCGGTCAAGGTTATCATGACGACTCCGGTCTGAGAAGGAGGGAGAGAGCATGAACGAGTTTAAGAGAAAACAGTGGCTCCGGATCGGCGCCAGCATTGTGGCGCTTCTGGTGGCAACGCTGTTTCTGGGGGGCGTGATCGGCGGGAAACCGATGACCACCCAGGTTCAGGAACCGCTGACGCCCATGCTGGAAGGCATCACGAAAACCATGGAACAGAACAGCGAGAACGGGGAGGCCGAAGACTACCTGGCGCAGGATCCTTACCTGGTGAATATCTATGAGGGATTCGGATTCGCGAAGGACTATATGGCGGCCAGAGGTCATGCCTATACGCTGGAGGATGTGGAAAAGACAGCGCGGCCCCATCCCAAGGCCAACTGCATCACCTGCAAGACGGCGGATTTCACCAAGATGGTGAACGATCAGGGCGTGGAAGTTTACAGCCGGCCGTATGACGAAGTCATGAGCCAGATGAATACGGCGATCTCCTGCTATACCTGCCACGGAGATGACAAAGGCAACAACGGACAGATCGTGATCACCCACAGTTATGTGGACAAGGCGCTGGGGGAGAACGCGTCCGCCATCGACCCGAAAGTACTGAACTGCGGGCAATGCCATATCGAATACTATTTTACCCCGGAAGACAGCGAGACCATGATGCCGTATCACGATCAGGCAGGGATGACGCCGGAAGCCATCCTGGCCTACTATGACGAGATGGGCTTCAAGGACTGGGAGCAGCCCGGAACGGGCACGGCCATGCTGAAGGCGCAGCATCCGGAAATGGAAACCTTCCTGCCCAGCCAACATGCGAAGATGGGCCTCAGCTGCTCCAGCTGCCATATGGCAGAGGAGCAGGCGGAGGACGGAAGCACCTACCACAGCCATTACCTGGTCAGCCCGCTGAAGAGCGAAACGCTGATGGCTACCTGCGCATCATGCCACGGCAGCGCGGACGCGGCGCGGGATCTGGTGACGAACACCCAGGCCAGGGTCACTGCCCGGGAGACCGAGGTCGGCAACCGGCTGAGCAGCCTGAAAGACGCGCTGACGGCAGCTGTGACCGAGGGCGCGATGAGCGAAGAGGAACTGGACGCGGTGCGCAAGCTGCACCGGGAGGCACAGTGGTTCTTTGACTTCTGCTATGTGGAGAACTCCGAAGGCGCCCACAACTCGAAACTGGCCATGAACTGCCTGGATACTTCGGACCAGAAGATCACGGAAGCCCTGGCGAAACTGAACGGGGAAACGGCGGAGGAGCCTTCCGCTGAGGAAGCACAGCCCGAAACGGATGGGCAGCTGACCGCGACGGAGCAGGGATTCGGCGGCGAGGTTACGGTTCATATGGAGCTGAATGAGGACGGCACGGTGAAGAGCCTGGCGGTTGATACGCCGAACGAGACGGCCGGCCTGGGAGCACGGGCTTCCGAGACGGTGTTCACAGATCAGTTCATCGGAAAAGCCGGACCCTTTGCCTACGGGGAGAACGGAATCGACGCGCTGTCCGGCGCGACGGTTACCTCCAACGCGGTGCTGAAGGCGATCAACGGTCTGCTCAGCGGTACAGAGCCTGCGGCAGAACAGCCCGCGGAGGAGCCTTCCGCTGAGGAAGCACAGCCCGAAACGGATGGGCAGCTGACCG
>CAMVEB010000009.1 GCA_947166385.1 uncultured Clostridia bacterium
GCGTAATTTTGGGCCATCCCTTGTCACATTCTTTTAGTTCATGCGTTCACCGTGTGGTTTGGGGCGGGTGAGATTCCATGATCTCACACCCGCTGAATTCCGGCCGCCTGCTTGTTCCGGTACAGCTTTTCATCCGCCCGGGCCAGGCAGGCTTCCATGGTGTCTTTCTCGTCCTGCAGGAAATCATACCCGATGCTGATTTTCAGATCGTAGGGCAGATGATTCTCCTGCTCCTTGACATCCATCCGGCGGTCGATTTCCTCCGCCATCCGGTCCATCACTTCCGCTCCGCCCTCCGTCTGCACAAACAAGGCGAATTCATCCCCGCCGTACCGCCCGATGAACACGGACTCCTGCATCTGCTCCGCGGTTTCCTTCAGGGCTTCCGCGGCCAGGATCAGGGCCCGGTCGCCTTCCCCGTGCCCGTAGGTATCGTTAATTGCCTTGAAACGGTTGAGGTCGATCATCGCCGCGTAGAAACGGGTATTCTCCCGGTACCTGGCCTGGTCCATAAACCTGTCGATCTGCCCCCGGTTATTCAGCCTGGTCAGCGCGTCAATGGAGACCAGCGTCTGCATATTCTGGATATAGAAATAGAGCATCATGACCGTGCAGCCGAAGCAGAAGAGCGGCGCGTCCAGCAGGAACGTCTGCAGCAGGCCGAAAAACACGACGCTCAGCGGATAGATCCCGATCAGCCGGTACAGGCGCCGGGTCTCCCGCGATCTGGCTTTCCGGGCGTTGCGCATGGAGATGATGAAGGCGGAGAAGATGTAGATCACCGGCGCGAGGATAAACAATGGATAATACAGGGTGCTCAGCTCGTTCTCCCGGCTGACCCAGAACTCCGGCGCGATGAGATACGCGATGACGATCGCCGCCGCGGAAAGGAAGATGGGCAGCAGGAGGAGGATCCGCTTCTTCCGCTCTTTCCGGAAGGGCAGGTCCTCTGTGGATGCCATGTACATGAACCACCCGTAGGCGAGGAGGCTCAGCAGGACATAATTGGAAAAATTGAACAGGATCACCAGAAACCGCGTCCGGGGCAGCTGCCCGCCGATCAGGGCCGCCCAGCCGAGATCGGACACAAAATAACAGATATGGGTGATCCCGGTCCGGTTGAACCAGATCTGCTTTTCCTGCTTTGTGCCGTAGCGCCTGTCATTGAGCAGGAGGATGACAAAAATGGCAATGCAGACGATGCTTGCCACCGTATAGAAGAAGAAGTAATCCGGCTTCATATCTTCCTCTGCCACTCCCCGGCCGGCGATCCGGCTTGATTTTCAGGACATTATAGCACAGTCCGCCGCTTTTTTACACCCCCAGCCGAAAAATCACGCATTGCGTTCTTTCTTCCCGGTATGGTATAATAAATCCATCAATACAATACCGCCGCCATAATGACAGAGAGATCGGAGGGTTCCGTCATGACAAATCACTGGCAGCCTGAATTTGCCGACCGTTTCCGCCGCCGGGAGGCGGAGCTGAAATGGCTCTATGATGACCTTTATCACAGCGATGCCGCGGCATTTACCTATTTTCAGGAAATGCTTTACCGGCTCTGGGAGGAGCGCCCGGAAAAGCTGAAGCAGATCGACCGCGCCCGGGAGGCGGATCCCGACTGGTACAAGGGCAAGGACCGGGTCGGCATGCAGATGTATGTCAAAGCCTTTGCCGGCGACCTGAAGGGCGTCCGGAAGAAGCTGAACTATATCGCTTCCTGCGGGGTGAATTACCTGCACCTGATGCCCCTGCTGGAGAGCCCGGAAGGCCGCAGCGACGGCGGGTACGCCGTGAGCGATTTCCGCAGCGTGCAGCCGGAGCTCGGCACCATGGAAGATCTTTCCGACCTGGCGGACGCCTGCCATGAAAAAGGCATCGCCGTGTGCCTGGACTTCGTCATGAACCACACGAGCGAGGACCATGAATGGGCCCGCCGCGCCCGCGCCGGGGAAAAGGAATACCAGGACCGCTACTTCTTCTATGACGACTGGACGATTCCCAACGCCTATGAACAGACCGTGCCGCAGGTTTTTCCCACCACTGCGCCCGGGAACTTCACCTGGTGCCAGGAAGCGGAAAAGATCGTCATGACCACCTTCTACCCCTATCAGTGGGATCTGAACTACGCCAACCCCGTCGTCTTCAACGACATGACGGACAACATGCTGAACCTGTGCAACCACGGGGTGGACGTCATCCGGCTGGACGCCGTGCCCTATATCTGGAAGGCGCTGTGGACCAACTGCCGCAACCTGCCCCAGGTGCACACCCTGGTGCGCCTGATGCGCATCGTGTGCGAGATCGTGTGCCCCGGCACGCTGCTGCTGGGCGAGGTGGTCATGGAGCCCAGCAAGGTGGTGCCGTATTTCGGCAGCGTGGAAAAACCGGAATGCCATATGCTGTACAACGTAACCACGATGGCCACGCTCTGGCACACCGTGGCCACCCGTAACGTGCGCCTGCTGGCGCATCAGCTGGGGCAGGTGTTTGTGCTGCCGAAGGAATATATTTTCCTGAATTACCTGCGGTGCCACGATGATATCGGCTGGGGGCTGGACTACGATTTCCTGCGGTGCTTCGGCCAGGAGGAGGTTCCCCACAAGCGCTACCTGAACGATTATCTGACCGGCAAATGGCCCGGCAGCCCGGCCCGGGGCGAGCTGTACAACGATGATCCCCGGCTGGGAGACGCGCGCCTGTGCGGCACCACCGCCTCCCTGTGCGGCATCGAATCCGCCCGGGAAAGCGGCGATCCGGCCGCTATGGAGCAGGCGCTGCGGCTGGATCTCATGCTCCACGCCCTGATGTTCACCCTGAGCGGGGTCCCGGTGCTGTACAGCGGCGACGAGATCGCGCAGGAAAACGACAATAGCTATCACGAGGATCCCCTGAAGAAGGATGACAGCCGCTGGCTCCACCGGGGCGATATGGACTGGAAGAAGGCGGCGCTGCGCAGCCGCAAATCCACCCCGGAAGGCAAGGTGTTCTCTGCGATCCGCAAGATGGAAGGCTTCCGGGCGGAGCACGCCGCCTTTGACGCGAAAGCGGATACCTGGATCCTGGACACGGGCAGCGACCAGATCCTGGGCATCGGCCGCTATTACCAGGGCGAGCAAATTCTGGCCCTGTTCAACTTCGGCGATTCGGAGCAGATCGCCTGGGTCCGGGATCTGAAGATCTACACCGACCTGATGACCGGCAGGAAAACGGATGCCGGCGCGGTGAAAATCCCGGCCGGCGGCTTCCGCTGGCTGCTGCATGTGTTTGAATAAAAATCCCATCATTTATTGAACGGGACACGGAACCTTTGGACAATCCGTGGCTGGCGGGAGAGATCGCGGAATAAGACGGAGGAGAAACCCATGCTGACAGAATATCTGCAGAAAAATCCGATGCGGGAGCTGCTGCGGGGCGGAACCCGGGAGCTGTGGCCGACGGCGGAAAACCGGGCGGCCTGGGAGGGCATCCCGGAGGCATACCGGCAGGAGATCCGGGAACTGGCGGAGGCGTATGCCTCCGTTTCCTATCCGGCGCGCAGCGCGACCGGATTCCTGGCCTTTGCCCGGAGCGGGGACCGGCAGGCGGACGAGCAGCCGTATTTTACCCGGCGGCGGAAGCTGTGCGCCGCGATTCTGCACAGGTGCCTGGACCCGGAAGCGGAGACGGACACCATCACCGACGGGATCTGGCTGATCTGCGAGGAGAGCAGCTGGGTGATCAGCGCGCATAACGTGAACCCGATCCCCGGGGCGCCGACGGCCGCGGAATACCCGCTGCCGGACATCCGGAAACCGTATATCGACCTGTTCAGCGCGCAGACGGGGATGATCCTGGCGCTGGCTGAGTTCCTGCTGGGGGACGCGATGATGCCGATGATCCGGGAGCGGATCCGGGAGGAGATCCGGAGGCGGATCCTGCGGCCCTTTGCGGAGACGGACGACTTCTGGTGGATGGGATTTCGGCGCAAGGATCTGAACAACTGGACGCCGTGGATCATATCCAACATCCTGGTATGCGCCGCGCTGAGCCCGATGCCGGAAGAGGAACTGGCGGGCGTGATGGAGCGCGGGTGCGGGATGCTGGACCGGTACATCGGCACCCTGCCGGAGGACGGCGGATGCGACGAAGGGGCCGGATACTGGAACATGGCCGGCGGCGCGCTGCTGGACTGCCTGGAGCTGCTGGAAAAGGTGACCGGCGGGCGGATGCATTTCTGGGAGAACGAGAAGATCCGGAATATCCTGAGCTTTCCGCGGAAGGTTGCGCTGGGCGGCGGCTGGTTCGCGAACTTCGCGGACTGCGACGCGAAGCCGTTTATCAGCGGGGAACGGATGGAAACCGCCGGGCGGATGACCGGGGATCCGGAGCTGACGGCGCTGGGGACCCGGATGCGGGGGACGATCGCGGAGCAGCTGAACGATGTGCCGCACCTGACGCGGGCGCTGGACCTGCTGTTTCACCCGGCCGCCGGGGAAGCCGACGAAGCGCCGGACAGCCGGAAGGACGAGTACCTGCCGGACCTGCAGGTGCGCGTGGTCCGGAGGGGCAGATGGACCCTGGCCTGCAAGGGCGGGCACAACGGGGAAAACCACAACCACAACGACGTGGGGAGCTTCATCCTGATGCTGGACGGGGAACCGGCGGCGGCGGACGCGGGGAACATGACCTATACCGCGAAAACCTTCTCGGCGGAACGGTATACGCTGTGGAACACCCGGGCGGGATGGCACAACATTCCGATGATCGGCGGGGAAGAACAGCGGGAAGGCGCGGAGCACGCGGCGCGGGACGTGAGGCGGATGCCGGACGGGATGGAACTGGACCTGGCGGGCGCATACGGCGAAACAGCCGGCGTGCTGCGGCTGAAACGCAGCTTTGAACTGGACGGGGACGGGCTGCGGCTGACGGACGAAGGGGAACTGCGGACGCCGAAGCGGGTGAGCTGGGTTTTCCTGCTGCGGGAGCGGCCCAGATGGGAAAACGGACGGATCCGCGCCGGGAAGACGGAGATCCGCTGCCCGGAGGGGCTGACCTTCTCGGCGGAGGAGAAGCCGATCGACGACCGGCGGATGGCCCGCAACTGGCGGGGGAGCCTGTGGCGCGTGAAAATGGAAAGCGGGGAAACGGAGCATTTCCGGGCCGTGTTTGAATTTTATCAACCTTGTTAAAGGAATGCTGTTTTGAAAAGCGGTTAAGGCATCAGGTTTATGACTGAGCGGGGGATTCCTCCTCCGGCTCCTGGCCGTTCAGATCGTAACAGTTATTCACCAGCGTCAGCATGACCCAGTTGTACATGTCTTTCCAGGTGTTCAGAGAAAACAGCGAGGGTTTCAGCGACTCATAATTACTGATTAACGGAAAGCCGGGAGTTCAGGATGAAGAAGATGACCAGCAGGAAAGATGGAAAAACGCGAGTGCTGTCCGCGGCTCTGCAGATTCTCTGCATCGTGGCGGTCATGGCCGCGGCGGTGCTGGTGCGCTCTCCTTCCTCGGCTTTCCGGGGCGATGCTGCCGATGTCCGGGAGGCGTATACGGACGAAACAGGGATTCCGTATCTGACGGACATGGATTCCTACTATCATGTGCGGCTGGTCCGGAACTATCTGGAGAACGGCACGCTGGGCGATACGACCCTGGAGGACGGTACCTCCTGGGATTCTCTCCGGTATGCGCCGGAAGGACGAGCGACGGATTACCCGCCGGGGCTGATCTGGCTGACGGCGACCGCGTGGCGGATCTTCGGGGGCAGCCTGGAGGCGCTTGAATACCGGCTGGCGGCGATCCTTTCCGCTGTTTCCGCCCTGGCGGCATATCTGATCGGCCGGAGGCTGGGCGGGGCGGCCGGCGGCGTGACGGCGGGCCTGCTGGTGGGCTGCGCGCCGACCTACGCCCTGCGTACCTGCTTTGGCCGGTTTGATACGGATGTGCTCGCGGTGCTGATGGAGGTGCTGCTGATCCTTTTCCTGACGGAAGCGCTGCGGTCCCGGACGGGATGGAAGCGGGGAGCGCATGCCGCCGGATTTGTTCTGACGACGATTGGGTATGCCCTGTGCTGGATGCCAAGCTACAGCATGCTGTTTGTGGGCCTGACGCTGGCGGGGGGCATGGCGGCCGCGATTGTCCTCGCGCTGGTGGATGTTCCGGAACGCCCGCGGACAGCCGGCGCTTTCTTCCGGCGGCCGGGAATCTGGGTCGTACCTGGCTGCGGTGCGCTGACTGCCTGCGGGCTGCTGATCACCTGTGGGCCGGAGGTGTTCGGACAGATCCTGTCCTCGCTGGGTTTTTCGACAACCTCGAGGTCCGGGGAAGGCGTGCTGCCCAATCTGTTCGCGTCCATCTCGGAACTCAGCCGGGCCAGCTTCTTCCCCCAAAAGGCCGGGCAGGCCTTCCTGGGGTATGTGGCCGGCGAATCTACCTCGACGGTGAACGGCGTGGGCGGCCTGGCGGCACTGCTGGCGGCGATGGCGGGACTCGCGTGCCTGGTGATGGCATGGTTTCCCCAGCTTCGCGAGAGGCTGCGCCTTTCGCCGGCCGGCGACGGCGCGCTGTATGCCTGCGTGCTGGGCGCGTGGATGGCGGCGGGACTTTTTTTAACAATGTACGGCGTACGCTTCCTGGAGCACCTGTCGATTCCCGTCGGTCTCCTGGCCGGCGCTTTTGTCGGCCAGGCTGTCCGCTGGACGGAAGCAAAAGCCGCGAACCAGAAATGGGGGGCCATCAAATCCTTCTTCTGCAGAAAGCTGATTCCCGTGCTGCTCTGCGCGGCGCTGCTGATTCCTGCCCTGACCGGAACGGTTCGGAGCGTGGCGGATTCCCGACCTTCCGCGACGGACGCCTCCGCCAACGCCATGCGCTTTGTGCGCGAGAGCTCTCAGGAGGAGAAGGCGGTGGTTGCGTCCTGGTGGGACATGGGGTATTTCTATGAAAACGCTTCCGGACATCCCTGCCTGTGGGACGGCGGCTCTCAGGGCGGGGCACGGGCGATCCTGGTATCCAAAGCCCTGATTACGGACGATCTGGAGCTTTCCCGCCGGATTCTGCTGATGCTGGCGGCCTCCGGCGACGATGCCGTGACGATGCTCCGGGCGCATACCGACGCGAAAACAGCCTTTGAAGCGGTCTGGGAAGCGCTGCTTCTGGAACGGGAGGCGGCGATCGCACTGCTGCAGGCGGACTGCGGGCTGAGCGAAGCGGAAGCGGAGGAAGCGGAAGCGCTGCTGCATCCCGCGCAGCCCCGGGAAACCTGGCTGGTTATCACCTATACGATGACGCAGCAGATGGGCTGGTTTGAATACTACGCCAACTGGGACTTCACCGGAACCCAGTCCCTGCCCTCGTCGACCCTTTATTCCTATACCCCGGAAGGCACGCCGCTGTTCAACACCGAAGGCGGACAGGCCTATCTGGATTCCGTGCGCGGGAAGGAAGCCATGTGGCAGCTGTTTTTTGCCGCAGTGAATACGCCCTGCTTTACGCCCGCCTATGAGTGGCACGACGGCCTGGAGCATGTCCGGATCTGGCGGGTGGAACCATGACGGAGAGCAGCGCGCGCGAAGCGGGAAAGGCGAAGGAAACGGGGATGGAAAAACGGCTGAGCGTCATTATTCCGTGCTACCGGGTGGAGCGGTATCTCCGGCGCTGCCTGGATTCCCTGCTGGCGCAGACGCTGACGGGGGTGGAGATGGTCTGCGTCAACGACGGCTCGCCGGACGGCTGCCCTGCGATTCTCCGGGAATACGCGGACCGGTACGGGGACCGGATTGTCGTCATTGACCAGGAGAATCAGGGCGTCTGGAAAGCCCGGAAACGGGGGATCGAGGCGGCGACGGGCGAATATATCGGTTTTCTGGATCCGGATGATTTTGTCCGCCCGGATTACGCCCGGCGGCTGTACGAGACCGCGAAGGCGCAGGACGCGGATATCGCCTGCTGCGGATTTGACCGGATGGATGAGGAAACGGGGAAGCGGTATTCCCGGGAGATGACGGGATTTCCCCGGGAGGCTTTTGATCTCCGGCAGGAGCCGGGACTGGCGCTGGAGGTGAACCCGGCGCTCTGGAACAAGATTTACCGGGCGGAGCTGATTCGGAATATGCCGGAGATCTCATGGATTCCCCGGGTGCTGGACGATCTGGTTTTTCTGGAACTGATTCTGCTGAACGCGCGCCAGATTGCCTTTGTGCCGGAGTCCCTGATTCTGTATACGGTGCGGCGGGATTCCATCATCAGTTCCCTCAAGCCGGAGGATATTCCGGGCGTCTATACTGCGATGAAGGAGCTGCGCGCCATGACCGCGCGGGAACAGCCCGGACTGCTGACGATGCTGGATGCCGCCGCGTTCCTGCATTTGAGGATTTCCCTGATGCACCGGGTATCCGCAAGCGGACAGGCTGCGCTGAAAAAGGCGCTTCGGGAGAACCGAATCTTTCTGGACGCGGAGTTTCCCGGGTGGCGAAGGAATCCTTATATCCGGCTGTCCTATGTGCTCAGCCACCGGGGCGCGAACCGGAAGCTGTATACGGCGCACGTGATCTACGACCTTGGCCTGGCCCGGCCGTTTCTGGCTGTATACGGCTGGATGATTGATCGGCTGGGGGTCTGTATCAAATGGTGAGCAGCGGGGACCATGGTTCCGGTTCCGGAAACCGCGGAGAGAAAACGCTGGTGATTATCCCGGCTTATAACGAGGAAAAGCATGTCGCGGACCAGTACCGGGAGGTTCGGAAGGCGGCGCCGGCATATGATGTCGTGGTGGTGAATGATGGTTCGGAGGACCGGACGCTTTCCCTGTGCCGCGAAAACGGGATGACCGTGCTGGATCTGGCCGTAAACCTCGGAATCGGCGGAGCCATGCAGGCGGGCTATCGTTACGCGGCGGAAAACGGGTACGGAATCGCGGTTCAGGTGGACGGGGACGGGCAGCATGATCCGGCTTTCGTGAGGGATATGGCGGAGAAGCTGATGGCCGAAAACGCGGACATGGTGATCGGCTCCCGGTTCCTGGCGCGGGACGGGTATCAGTCTACGGCCATGAGGCGGATGGGCATCCGGTATCTGAGCCTCCTGATCCGGCTGCTGACGGGGCAGAGGATCACGGACCCGACCTCGGGGTTCCGCATGATCCGCGGGGAAGTGATCGAAGCGTTCGCGGAGGACTATCCGCAGGATTATCCGGAACCGGAAAGCGTCGTCCGGCTACTGCAGCAGGGCCGGAAAGTCACGGAAATTCCCGTCCGGATGCGGGAGCGGGCCGGCGGGAAGTCCTCGATCGGCTTCCGGGGTTCGGTTTATTATCTGTTTAAGGTGACCGCGGCCATTCTGCTGGAGAGGATGCGAAGAAGATGAATGTGCGACTGAAGATTTTCCTGTTTGCGATCTGCCTGCTGGTGCTGGTTTATCTGCTCCGAAAGCTGAAAACCCGGCGGGCGGATATCCGGTATGTGCTTCCCTGGCTGGGGCTGGATCTCGTGCTGGTGGTGGTTACCGCTTTTCCCGGCATTCTCGATTTTTTCTGCGCCCTTTTCGGCATTGAAACACCGAGCAACATGCTGTTTTTCTTCGCGCTGCTCTTTCTGGCGATGCTCGTGTTCTCCATGACGCTGACGATTTCCCGGCAGAGCGGGGAAATCCGGGAGCTGACGCAGCGGCTGGCGCTGTGGGAAGAGAAGGAAAACAGGACGGACAGGAAAATTCCGGACGAAAAAAAGGAATGAGAGGATGAACAGGCCCCTGATCGATGTGATTGTGCCGGTATACAACGGCGCGGAGCATATTCCGGGTTTTCTGGACAGGATGGAAAAGCAGGCGGAGGACACGGTGCGGTTCCTGTTTGTGGACGACGGCTCAACAGATGAATCCCTGGCCCTCCTGCGGGAGGCCCGGGAAACCCGCCGCCTGCCCATGGAGGTGCTCCCGCGGGCCCACGGGGGAGTCAGCGCGGCCCGCAACGCCGGAATCGAGGCGGCGGAAGCCGAATATATTGCCTTTTTTGACGTGGATGATACCTGTACGGATGATTATACCGCAACCCTGCGCGCGGAGGCGGAAAAAGGCGGTTTTGAGGTGCTGGCATTTTTCAGAAAGATTCTCTTTGATCCGAAAGAACGGCTGCCGGTACCGGAAAAGGCGCCGTCCCGAGAAACGGACAGGCTGGAGATGCTGAAGGCCACGCTGCTGGAGGAGCATCGCTGGAGTACGGGGATTTACTGCCTGCTGCTCCGGAGGGATTTTATCAGCAGGGAGGGGCTGCGGTTCGCGGAAGGATATCCCTATTACGAGGACGGGCATTTTCAGTATCGGGCGCTGGCCGGGGCGGAACGGATCCGCCGGCTGGATCGCCGGCTGTACGGCTATATCGTCAAGCATGAAGGCTCGGCGATGGCGAAGTTTACGCCGGAAAGAGTCCGGTGCCTCGCGCTTCACCGGAATCTGGAAAAGTTCTTCGACGAAAAGGTTCCGGAGTTTGCGCCGCTGTTCCGGCAATACGCGGTGGCCCGGATCTTCTGGTCCGTGCTGTGGCAGGCGGCGCTGGTGGCGCCGTCCCGGGAGGATTTTTACCGCTTTGCCGGACGGACGAAGGCGACGGTATATATGCGCCGGCTGAAGGGATATCCGGACAGAAAAGTACAGATTTTAAGAAGGCTGTTTCTGATCTCGAAGCGGCTGTACTGCCGGATGGCCCGCGGGCCTGGAAAGCGGTATACCCTGCTGGGAAAGGTTTCCGCGGAAACCCTGGAAGAGGCGGCGCGGCTCTGTCCAGACCCCGGGGAGGCGTCATGATGGAAAAAACCGGAACGATCCGAAGCAGGGAAACCCTGCTGAATATGACATCAGGCCTGCTGCTGCAGCTCAGCCTGATTCTGAGCGGCCTGATCCTACCCCGGCTCCTTCTGCGCTGCTTCGGTTCGGAAACAAACGGCCTGGTGGCGTCGATCGATCAGTTTCTGCGCTATATCGCGCTGGCCGAGGGCGGGATGACCGCCGTCGTGACCGCCTGCCTGTACGGGCCCCTTGTCCGGAAGGACCGGGAAAGGCTGAGCTCGCTGCTGGTCGCGACCCGGCTGTTCTACCGGAAGCTCGGCGGCCTTTTCCTCCTTTATTCCCTGGCGCTGGCGCTGATCTATCCGCTGGCCATGGGACTGAACCTGGGGTATACGGCGTCCCTGATCCTGCTGCTTTCCGGTACGCATCTGCTGCGGTATCTGGTTTCCCAGACCTGGCAGGTGCTGCTGGCTGCGGATAAAAAGCAGTATGTCGTTTCCTTCCTGCAGACCGCGATCACCCTGCTGGGCGCGCTGCTGTCCTGGCTGTCGGTCCGGATCCGGCCGGAGATTCATCTGATGCTGGGCGTGAACGGCGTGCTGTATCTGCTGCAGCCGGCGGTGCTCGCCGCGTATGTCCGCCGGCGCTATGCCATCGACTGGAAGGCGGCGCCGGACCGGGAGCTGAGGAAGAACCGGCGGAACGGGTTTGCCATCAACCTGGCGGCCTTTGTGCATCACAACACGGATGTGGCGGTGCTGACGCTTTTCACGAATCTGCCGACCGTTTCCGTCTACAGCGTGTACGCCCTGGCCACCGCCGGCCTGAAGGCGATCGTCACCTCGCTGGCCAACAGCCTGAACCCCGTGCTCGGCTACGCCTGGGCCCGGGGCGACCGGAAGGATCTGAATGAAAAACTGGATGCCTATGAGGCCCTTGTCCTGCTGCTGGTCGGTTTCTTTTTTACGGCGGGCGGGCTGCTGATCACCTCTTTCGCGCGGCTGTATACGCGGGGGGTTCAGGACGCCCCGTATGATCAGCCGGTGTTCGGTCTGCTGCTGGTGCTGGCGGAGGCGCTGTATTTGCTGAAGCTGCCGCACCTGAACCTGGCCTACGCCGCGAACCGGTTCCGAGAGATCACCGGGCCGGCCTGCACGGAAGCGGCCATCAATATCGGGATCAGCCTGATCCTGGTGAAACCGCTGGGGCTTTCGGGCGTTGCGATCGGAACGGCGGCCGCCATGCTGTACCGGCTGGTGTTCCATGTATCCTTTACCGCCCGGCTGATTCCGGGGAGGCTGCCGGGAAGAACGTACAAACGCCTGCTGCTGACCGGCGCGGTATCCATGGCCGGGGCGGCGCTGTGCCGGCTGGCTTTTCCCGCGGGCGGGGAGACGATCTCCGGATGGATCCTGCAGGCCGTCGGAATCTGCGCGATCCTGGGCGCGGTGTTCGCAGTGTTCGGGGCGGCTTCGTTCCGAAAGGAGGCGGGGCTTCTGATCCGGTACCTGAAGCACGGAGGAACGGTGGAGCGGGAGGAGGAACCGGAGATCGACCTGGTCTGCCTGTATGTGAACCCTGCCGACAAAGCCTGGGCGGAGCGGCGGAAGCAGTACGGAAGGAATACCGTGAACGAAGCCTGCAGGGACCGGGATAACGGGGAACTGCGCTATCTGCTTCGGTCCGCGGAAAAATACGCGCCGTGGATCCGGAGAATTTTCATTGTGACGGATTCCGCTCCGCCGGACTGGCTGAATCCGGACAGTCCGAAGATCCGGATCGTGGATCACCGGGAGATCATACCCGCGGAGATTCTGCCGTGCTACAACAGCAACGTGATCGAATCCTTTCTCAGCCGGATTCCGGATCTGTCGGAAATTTTCCTGTACGCCAACGACGACATGTTTTTCGGAAACACTGTGACGCCGGATTTCTTTGTCCGGGACGGAAAGCCGGTGATCCGGATGATGAAGACCTCCTGGGATCCGTCGAACCCGAAGGATTATTACGAGAAGGCGCTCCGGAACGCGCATTGGCTGATCCGGGAACGGTTCGGGAAGGAATACCGGCTGATTCCCTGGCACAATATTGATGTGTATTCGAAAACAGCGTTCGAAGCCTGCCGGCGCGATTTCGCGGAGGAGCTGGCGCGGGTGTCCCGCAACCGGCTGAGAGCGGAAGATGATCTCCAACGGGTACTCTTCCACGACTGGCTCCTGGCGAACGACGCATGCGTCCTGAAAGTTTACGACCGTACATCCCGGATCGGGACGGCGATGTGGTATCTCCGGGCGGTTCTTTTCCCGGACCGGTATTTCGACTTCGCGATCTGGTATCTGCCGGACTTTTTCCGGATGCCGGTGCTGCGCCGGCTTTTCCGAAGAGGGCCCCGCTGCGTGTGCCTGAACGACGGGGAAACCGCGACGGAGGCGGATCTGGAACATTATCGGGCCTGGATGCGGAAGGCGTTTCCGGAACCGTGCGCGATGGAAAAGGAATCCGTATCCCAAAAATCATGATTCCTTTTTTGCGAATATGTGATATAATGTTTTCCGGAACCAGATGAGACGTTATGACATCCACTCTGCCCGGATGGGGCAGTTCATTTTGAAAAGGAGAACCTGCCATGAAGAAGAGAATGTTATCCCTGCTGCTGGCCTGCGCGATCTGTGTCGGACTGCTGCCGGGTGCTGTTGCGGATTCAGGCGCGGAAGCACCTGATGTTCCGGCGGAAGCGGCCGGCCGGTCCGGCGCTGCCGCTTCGGAGACAGCAAAGCAGGAAACCCGGATTTACCATGCCCGGGGAGACGAGGAGAAGGCGGACGATCCGGAAGAGGACACGGGCATTTCGTTCCATCCCTATGTGTTCGAGGTCAGCGGCGACAGCAGGGTCAGGGCCAGCGTGAAAATGCAGCCTGGCCTGATGCGGACCAACGCCTCCGATGCTTCCAATTCGGGCACGGTGGGAACCGGCGCGCCGGGCGGAGAGCTGGTCGAAATCGGGGAGCCGATTGGGTTCATAGAGAATTCGACAAACCCCGTGTACGAAGGGAACCTGACAATCCATGACGGCGATAAGAATTCGACAACCATTGTGCCTGAATGGAATTCGACAGGCATTGAGACCGAATGGAATATGACAGAGGTCATCGGTAATACGACGGTCATTACGCCTGTCGCCGAAAAGGTGCCGGAGCTTCTTTCCGCATCGCTGGACGGCCAGGATCTTTCGGTGAGCTTTGTTTCGGGCATGAAGCATCTTGCGGATAACCCGGATCCCGTATGTTTCAAGCTCTGGGAATATACGACAAACGCCACGCTGTCGGTCGGGTCGCCCTACACGGTCGGCGGCCAGACATACTATCCGAGGACCTATGCGAAGATCGAAGCGGTTGATCCGATGGTCCACATCAGCACGGGGGGCAGCACGACCGTATCGCTGACGAAAACGATGGACGTGATGGGCCGTGATCCCGTCCCGGGAGAGCTGCTCTATATCGCCGTGGAGGAGATGGTGAATAACGTCTCTCTGGGGCGCAGCAACCTGATCACGGTCCAGATTCCCGGAGGGATGCTTTCCTTCGACCAGATCACCATCCGGCTGACGCCGGAAAAGGGCGTCTATACCGGCGAACAGAACAAACCGGCGGTGGAAGTGCTGTATCATCAGGTCACGCTGCAGCAGGACCGGGATTACACGGTGAAATACGGCGAAAACATCAACGCGGGCAGCGGCTCCGTGACCGTCATCGGCATGGGCGGCTACGAAGGAAGCTGCACGGCGGCCTTTGACATCGAACCGGCGGAGATGAACCCCGGCAACACCGTCATTACCCTGGAGAATTCGACCTTCATCGCTACCGGCAAAGAGATTGAGCCGGAAGTCGTATCCGTGACCGTCGAAGGACGAACGCTGACGACGGAGGATTACGATGTCAGTTACGCGTATAATATCGAGGCCGGGACCGGAATCGTGGCGGTTACCGGGAAAGGGAACTATACCGGCGGTGTGCAGGAGACGTTTGAAATCATTGAGGGTGAAAATACCGAACCGATCACCCTGACCAAAAACAATACCAGGCTCACCATTACCCCCAAATCGAAGGATTATTCCGGCAAGGAATATAAACCGAAGGTAAAGGTCGTCTGCAACGGCAAGGAGCTGAAGCAGAATACGGATTATACCCTCAGCTATTCAAACAACATAAACGCCGGGACGGCATACGCGATCGTGACCGGTAAGGGGCGGTATACCGGAGAAGTCAAGGGAAAGTTCACCATCAAAAAAATCAAAAACGAGCTCAAGGATGTTATTAAACCACTGGAAGGCAAAGTAGCATATCCACGCGGTACAAAAATCAAACTTGTCATTAAGCTGAAGCAAAAGGTCAGCAGCGATAAGATCAGCTTTAAGCTGACAAAAGTGAAGAAGCTAATCAATCGTGGGAAGGCAACCCAAACAGTCAAAAAGGAAGACTGGGGATTTGATGTCTCAAAAGATGGCATGGTGACCGTGAAGAAGAAAGCAGAACGTGGGACGTATTATCTAACCTTAAAAATAACGATCGACGATGATGGGATGAACTATAAGAAGACGACCATAACGAAGGAATACAAGATCAAAGTCAAGGAACAGAAAAAGGAACCGGCCGGACCGTCGGTTACAGAATAAAAACCTTCGTCCGGGAAGTGATATGCTCCCTTCATGTGACAGTTCACTGTCTTTCATGAAGGGAGCATATCAGATCCGGGTTTTTTTATGCCCAAATTCACTCGGTAGCAGGTCGGTAGTAGACCCAGATTGACCGGTATTGTAGGGGTATTTTTGGAGAACGGGAAAAGGCATGAAAAAACCCGCAGACCGTTGATCTGCGGGCACTTTGGCGGAGAAGCCGGGATTTGAACCCGGGCTGCCATCACTGACACTACTCCCTTAGCAGGGGAGCCCCTTCGGCCACTTGGGTACTTCTCCATGTCAAGGCTGGCGGAGCGAGAGGGATTCGAACCCCCGGTACCTTTCGGTATCACTGGTTTTCAAGACCAGCGCCTTCAACCGCTCGGCCATCGCTCCAGAGCTAACCAGCTCGAATATATTACCATGAGATTCCGGATGAGTCAAGAAAAATATCAGGGAAATGCGCGGGGAACAAAAAAAGAAGAAAAAAGTTTAATAATAGCAACAAAAACAGTTGACAAACGGAAACAATTGTGTATAATGGTTTACGGTGAAATATACTTTGCGAAAGGGGGCGCTGCGGATGATGTATCAAAAAGGTTATTTTACGAACCTGAACTCCGGAGAGATCAGCATGTTCCACTGCGCCCGACAGATTTCGCACTCGAAATTCTTCGCACTCAAAACGGAACGCTCTGAGGCGATCACCACAAACACACAAACACACAAAAATCCTTCGCACTCGTAACGAAAGAGGAAAGGGCAGAGGGATGGAATACACCGTAAAGGCGGAAGAAAGCGGGCGGCGGGTGCGCGAGATCCTGGGGGGGAGCATGGGGGTCAGCTACACGGCGATGAAAAGCGCCAAATGGAACGGGAGGCTGTTCCTGAACGGAGAACGCGTGCACACGGACGCCCGGGTGGAACCGGGGGACGTGGTCCGGATCGAATGGGCGGAGGAGGAACCGGCCTACAGGCCGCGGCGGTTTGAGACGGCGCTGGAGGTGCCGTGGGAAGACGAGCATCTGATGGCGGTGGTCAAGCCGGCGCCCCTGGCCAGCCAGAGCAGCCGGAACCATCCGGACGACAGCCTGGAAAACGCGGTGTACACCTACTTCGGATGCCCGGAGAAGTTTGTGTACCGGCCGGTGAACCGGCTGGACAAGGGGACCAGCGGGCTGATGCTGATCGCGAAGACGCCGCACTGCCAGCACCTGATGCAGAAGCAGCTGCACAGCGAGAACTTCCGGCGGCGGTATCTGGCGATGACGGACGGGATTCCGGAACCGCGCGGGGGGATCATCGATCTGCCGATCGCCAAGGCGCCGGGGGCTACGGTGAAGCGGATCATCAGCGGGGACGGGAAACCCAGCCGAACCCGGTACCGGGTGCTGGAGGAAAAGGCGGGGAAGGCCCTGGTGCTGCTGGAACTGGAAACGGGGAGGACCCACCAGATCCGGGTGCACCTGAGCGCGATCGGCTGCCCGGTGCGGGGGGATTTCCTGTACGGGGAGGAGCAGCCGGAGGAGCTGCCGGGCCGGTTCGCGCTGCACAGCGCGCTGCTGGAGGCGGTGCACCCGATCACCGGGGAGCGGATCCGGCTGACATCCCGGCCGACATGGGCGGCAGAGATCGCAGATAATGTTCTTTTGATGGACTTTGATTGACTTTCCGGCGGGATGTTTGTATAGTAAACCTTACGCGAAGACCGGCCGGCGCAGGACCGGCCCGAAAGGAATGAAACCGAGAGATGACGATTATTGAACTGCTGGAAAGAAACGCCAGGCAATGGCCGAACGACACGGCGCTGGTGGAAATCAACCCGGATCAGCCGGAAACCCGCAGGGTGACCTGGCACGACTTTGAACTGGTGGAACCCAGCGCGAGGAAGCAGCACTACCGCCGGGAGATTACCTGGGCGGTTTTTGACGAGAAAGCCAACCGCGTGGCGAACATGCTGCGGAACTACAACATCGGCAAGGGCAAGAAGGTGGCCATCCTGCTGATGAACTGCATCGACTGGCTGCCGATCTACTTCGGCATCCTGAAGACCGGGGCCGTGGTGGTGCCGATGAACTTCCGGTACGCGGCGAACGAGATTGAATACTGCCTGAAGCTGTCGGAAAGCGACATGCTGATCTTCGGGCCGGAATTCATCGGCCGCGTGGAGGAAATCGCGGACAGGATTCCCAACGTGGACCTGGTGTTCGAAGGGCCGGGATGCCCGAGCTTCGCGGACGATCTGACGGAGCTGATCAACGAATGCAGCAGCAGTTTCCCGCTGTGCTCGCTGACCGAGGACGACGACGCGGCGATCTACTTCTCCTCCGGGACGACCGGATTCCCGAAGGCGATCCTGCACAAGCACCGGAGCCTGATCCACTCCGCACGGGTGGAACAGGAGCACCACGGGCAGAAGAAGGACGACTGCTTCCTGCTGATTCCGCCGCTGTACCATACCGGCGCGAAGATGCACTGGTTCGGCAGCCTGATCTCCGGAAGCAAGGCCGTGATCCTGAAGGGAACCAAGCCGCGGACGATTCTGGAAGCGGCCAGCCGGGAAGGCTGCACGATCGTATGGCTGCTGGTGCCGTGGGCGCAGGATATCCTGACGGCGCTGGACAGCGGAGAGCTGAAGCTGAAGAACTACCGGCTGGACCAGTGGCGGCTGATGCACATCGGCGCGCAGCCGGTGCCCCAGAGCCTGATCCGCCGGTGGCTGGAATACTTCCCGAACCACCAGTACGACACGAACTACGGACTGAGCGAATCCATCGGCCCCGGCGCGGTGCACCTGGGGATCGAGAACGTGCGGAAGGTCGGCGCGATCGGCGTTCCAGGATACGGATGGCAGACAAAGATCATCCGGCCCGACGGCAGCGAAGTGGCCCGGGGCGAGGTCGGCGAGCTGTGCCTGAAAGGCCCGGGCGTCATGGTATGCTACTACAACAACCCGGAAGCCACGGCGGAGACGCTGAAGGACGGATGGCTGCTGACGGGCGACATGGCGCGGCAGGATGAGGAAGGATTCATCTACCTGGTGGACCGGAAGAAGGACGTTGTCATCACCGGCGGCGAAAACCTGTACCCGGTGGAGATTGAGAACTTCATGGCGGCGTGCCCGCAGATCAAGGACGTGGCGGTGATCGGCCTGCCGGACGCCCGGCTGGGCGAGATCGCCGCGGCGATCGTGGAGCTGGTGCCGGGGAGCACGGCGACGGAAGAGGATATCCGGGAATTCTGCAACGGGATGCCGCGGTACAAGCGGCCGCGGAAGATCATTCTGGCGCCGGTGCCCCGGAACGCCACAGGCAAGATTGAAAAGCCGAAGCTGCGGCGCATGTACGGCGGCGAGGGCCTGGTGGACAGCCAGAACAGGAGCTGAGGAGAGAGAACATGAAGAAATTACTGATCGGGAACGAGGCAGTGGCCCTGGGACTGTACAACGGCGGAATCGGGCTGGTATCCAGCTATCCGGGAACGCCGAGCACGGAAATCACGGAATTCCTGGCGAAGCACGACGATATCCACAGCGAATGGGCGCCGAACGAGAAGGTGGCCATGGAGACGGCCTTCGGGGCGAGCCTGGCCGGGATGCGCAGCGCCTGCGCGATGAAGCACGTCGGGCTGAACGTGGCGGCGGATCCGCTGTTCACGATGAGCTACACGGGCGTGACCGGCGGACTGGTGATCTGCGTGGCGGACGATCCGGCAATGCACTCCAGCCAGAACGAGCAGGACTCCCGGCACTATGCCATCTCGGCGAAGGTGCCGATGCTGGAGCCGGCGGACTCCGCGGAAGCGTATGAGTTTGCCCGCAGCGCGTTTGAGCTGAGCGAGCGGTTCGACACGCCGGTGCTGCTGCGGATGTGCACCCGGATCGCGCACAGCCAGTGCACGGTTGAGATCGGCGGGCGGGAAGCGGTCCCGATGAAGGAATACGTCAAGCAGCCCGCCAAATACATCATGATGCCGGGATACGCCAAGCAGCGCCATCCGATCGTCGAGGAAAGGACGGAGAAAATCCGCGCCTTTGCCGAGGACTGCCCGTACAACCGGGCGGAGATGGCGGAGAACCGGGAGATCGGCATCATCACCAGCGGATGCAGCTACCTGTACGTGCGGGAAGTGTTCGGCGAGAACGTGAGCGTGCTGAAGATCGGCATGCCCAACCCGCTGCCGGAGAAGATGATCCGCGACTTTGCCGCGAAGGTGAAGAAGCTGTACGTGATCGAGGAGCTGGATCCCATCATCGAGAACCACGTGAAGGCGCTGGGGATCGAAGTGACCGGGAAGAGCCTGTTCAGCGCGATCGGCGAATTCAGCCAGAAGACGATCCGGGACGCCTTCCTGCAGGAGGGCGTGCGGATCGACAACATTCCGGAAGCCCAGGGAGCGGCTCCCGCCGTGCCGGGACGGCCGCCCATGATGTGCTCCGGATGCCCGCACCGGGGAATGTACTACACGCTGGTCAAGCACCATATCACGGTGATCGGCGATATCGGATGCTACACGCTGGGCGCGGTGGCGCCGCTGAACGCGCTGGACTCCACGCTGTGCATGGGCGCCAGCATCAGCGGAATCCACGGATTCAACGCGGCGCGGGGCGCGGAGACGGAGAAGAAGACCGTGGCGGTGATCGGCGACAGCACGTTCATGCACAGCGGCATGACGGGGCTGGTCAACGTGGCATACAACGCGACGAACTCCACGGTGATCATCCTGGACAACTCGATCACCGGCATGACCGGACACCAGCAGAACCCCACCACCGGATACAACATCAAGGGAGATCCGGCGGCAAAGGTGGACCTGGAGGCGCTGTGCCGGGCGCTGGGCATCCGGCGGGTGCGGGTCGTGGATCCCTACGACCTGAAGGCCTGCGAAGAGGCGGTGCTGGAAGAGCTGGCGGCGGAAGAACCCTCGGTCATCATTTCCCGGCGCCCGTGCGTGCTGCTGAAATATGTGAAGCCGAAGACGCCCCTGAAAGTCGACAGCGGCAAATGCCGCGGATGCCGGAAATGCATGAAGATGGGCTGCCCGTCCATCAGCTTCAAGGAAGGGAAAGCGCGGATCGACAGGACGCTGTGCATCGGATGCGGCGTATGTGAACAGCTGTGCGCTTTCGGCGCGATCGGAGGGGAAGCAGAATGAAAACCACAAGCGTTATGATTGTCGGCGTCGGCGGGCAGGGAAGCCTGCTGGCCTCCAGGCTGCTGGGAACGCTGCTGACGGACGAAGGGTACGACGTCAAGGTCAGCGAGGTTCACGGGATGAGCCAGCGGGGCGGCAGCGTGGTGACCTATGTGCGCTACGGGGAGAAGGTTTATTCCCCCATCGTGACCGAGGGCGAATGCGACTACATCATCAGCTTTGAAAAGCTGGAAGCGGCGCGGTACGCGGGATCCCTGCGGAAGGGCGGGAAGATCATCGTCAACACGCAGGAGATCGACCCGATGCCGGTGATCACCGGAGCGGCCGAATACCCGGCGGATGTGCTGGAAACCCTGAAGGGGCAGGGGTTCGACGTGGACGACTTCGACGCGCTGACCCCGGCGCTGGAGGCCGGGAGCGCGAAAGCGGTGAACATTGTGCTGATGGGCCATTTCGCGAAATTCTCCGGGATCGAAAAAGAAAAATGGACCGAAGCACTGAAGAAAGTGATTCAGCCCAAATTCCTCGAAATGAATCTGAAAGCATTTGACCTGGGATACAACGGATAAGACGACTCACAGGGGAGCCGGCCGGAAGGCGCGGTTCCTCTTTTGCTTTACGCGGGGACAAAGATCCGGACCGCGCCGGGGATATTGCGGATGCGGAGGGCGGATGAGCCGTCCGCCTCCTCGCCGTCGAGAGTCCACTTGATCGGGACTTTGCACCGGAACTCAAACTCCCGGGCGCGGAGAAAGAGGAGGCTTGGATCCTCATAATGACCGGCGGTCAGGGAGGAGATGATCCGGTTGAGGGTCAGAAGATCCGGGGGGAAGGGGATCAGCAGGGCTTCAAAGAGACCGTCGCTCATATCGACCGCGCTGTCCTTCAGCCGGAGCACGCCGCCGAGGGAAGTTGAATTGCAGACGGCGCCGAAAAGCCAGTCATCCTCATACTCGAGGCCGTCTGCCAGGATGTTCATGCGGATCGGGTGAATCTCCGAAAGGGAACGGATTCCCTCCAGCAGATAGGCGGTATGGCCGAGGAGATTCTTGACATTCTGCGGGGTGGCCCAGGAGACCTGGGTGAAAGCGCCGAAGGAGGCGGTATAGCTGAAATAGCGGTCCAGCCCGAAAAGGCCGACATCGATCACCCGGGGCGAGCCGGAGACAACGCATTCGCAGGCCTTCATGACCTGCACCGGCAGGCCGAGGCCGGCGGCAAAATCATTGGTGCTGCCGCAGGGAACATAGCCGAGGGGAACCTCATGGCCGCCGATGACGAGACCGGTGATGACCTCATTGAGCGTGCCGTCGCCGCCGCAGGCGACCACCACATCAGCGCCGGCGGCATGATCCCGGACGATGGAGACCGCGTCCCCACGCTTCTCCGTCATCCAGGCGGTGACGAGGAAACCGGCACGGTTGAACAGGGCAATCATATCCGCCAGGAAGCGGCGGCCCTGCCGGGTGCCGGCATTGGGATTCATAATCAGATGAAGGGATTTCACAGAGCACCTCCCTGCAGGATCATCGGGCGGAAACCCGGGTTATTATACCATACTCCCGGCGAAAAGCAATCTGAAACAAAAGAAGGAACTGGGCAGGTTCGTATTGAAATAATAAGAAAGCGTAAAAATCAAACGGTTGGATCAACGGATGGAAAACAGCACAGCGGGAAATGAGGGACGGGTATGGAACTGGAAAAATATATCGGCTGCTCCAAGGCATCCAGAAAGCTGATCAAGGCGGACCTGGTGCTGAAGAACGCAAGCATCGTCAACGTATTTACGGACCGCGTCGAACAGGGGAACATCGCGATCAAGAACGGGATGATCGTCGGGATCGGGGACTACCAGGGGGAAGAGGAGCTGGATATCCGCGGGCAGTATGTGACAAGCGGATTCATCAACGCGCATCTGCACCTGGAATCCACCATGGTGAACCCCCAGGTGCTGATTTCCCAGGCGGCCCGGCACGGAACAACAACGTTCATCGTGGACCCGCATGAGGCGGCGAACGTTTCCGGGCGGGACGGGATCGACTACATTCTGGAGCAGACAAAGCATTCGCCCGCGCATGTGTACGTCATGATCGCGTCGTGCGTTCCCGCCACAGCGATCGACGACAATGGGTTCCGGCTGACGGCGCGGGAGATGGAGCCCTACCTGACGAACCGGCGGGTGCTGGGGCTGGGCGAGGTCATGGACACGATGGCGGTGATTACCGGCGACCCGGAGATGAACGCCAAGATCCAGCTGTTTGACGGGAAGATCAAGGACGGGCACGCGCCGGGACTGAATAAGGAAGAACTGGCCGCGTATGTGCTGGCCGGGATTTCGACAGACCATGAGTGCACCACCTATGAGGATATCATGCGGGAACGGTCCATGGGCATGTTCTGCCTGATCCGGGAGGGGAGCGCCGCGAGGAACCTGGAGACGATCGTCAAGGGCATCGTGGAGAACAACCTGAACACGGAAGGATTCGGCTTCTGCACGGACGACAGGCACATCGACGATATCATCCGGGAGGGCGACATCGACAACAACGTGCGGAAGGCGGTCAGCATGGGGATCAGCCCCATCGCGGCGGTCAAGATGGCGACGATCCAGCCGGCGACCCGCTACGGGCTGCGCAGGACCGGGGCGGTGGCGCCGGGATTCGACGCGGACCTGGTTGTGTGGGACTCGCTGAAGGACTTCAACGCGCAGATGGTGTTCTACAACGGGCGCCGCATCGACGACATGCTGAACATCAAACCGGCGCCGTGCCCGCCGCAGCTGCTTGACACCGTGCGGCTGGCCCAGATTGACCCGCAGAAGCTTGTGATCCGGCCCGGGAACGTTCCGTTCCCCACGATCCGGATGATCCCCGGGGAGATCCTGACCGAGCGGACGGACATGGTGCTGCCCGGGACAGAGGACGGGGGTGCCTTCGTGCCGAACGAACAGGTCAGCAAGATCGCGTGCTTTGAGCGGCACCACTATACAGGGAAGGTCGGAGTCGGCGCGGTGACCGGCTTCGGGATCCGGGGAGGCGCGATCGCTTCCTCTGTTTCCCACGACAGCCACAACATCATCGCCATCGGGGACAACGACGAGGATATCCTGACCGCGGTCCGGGAACTGGAGCGGACCCACGGCGGGTATACCGTTGTGGAACACGGGGAAGTGTTTGACACGCTGGAGCTGCCGATCATGGGGCTGATCTCCGACCGGAGCTACAGCTATGTCAGCAAAAAGGTCCGGCGCATGACCTCCAAAGCCCACAAGATGGGCGTGCCGAAGGACATGGAACCGTTTATCACGCTGTCCTTCATGGCGCTGCCGGTCATCCCGGAAATCCGCTGCACCCCGCGGGGGATCTTCTCCGTCAGCGAATGGAAGATGCTGACCTGACGGGGAAAAACGGATTTGCCAGATATCATCTCAACGATCGGGAGAGGAATGCCATTTGAAACGAAGTTTTATCCTGCGGGGGCATATCTGCCACACGCCGGAGGCCGGAAAACTGGAGATCCGGGAGAATGCCGCCGTTGTCTGCGAGGACGGAAAGTGCCGCGGCATCTTTGAGGACATTCCGGAAAAATACGCCGGGCTGGAAGTGACCGACTGCAGCGGGATGCTGGTGATTCCCGGCATGGCTGACCTGCATATCCACGCGCCGCAGTTTGCCTACCGCGGAACCGGAATGGACTACGAGCTGCTGGACTGGCTGGAGCACGCGGCTTTTCCGGAGGAGATCCGCTACGAGGATCCGGACTACGCGGGGAAGGCCTACGGGATATTTGCCCGGAGAATGCAGCAAAGCGCCACGACGCGGGCGGTTGTATTCGGAACGATCCACCCGGAAGCGACGCTGATCCTGATGGACCGGATGGAGGAGAGCGGGCTGATCAGCTATATCGGCAAGGTCAGCATGGACCGGAGATCTCCGCCGAAGCTGACGGAAGCGGATGCCCGGCAGGCCGCGGAGAACGTGATCCGGGTGATCGAGGAAAGCGCGAAGCGCGGATACCGGCGGACCCGGCCGATCATCACCCCGCGGTTCGTTCCCTCCTGCAGCGATGAGCTGATGGCTGAGCTGGGCCGCATTCGGGAGGAATACGGACTGCCGGTTCAGTCCCATCTGTCCGAGAACCCGGACGAGGTGGAGCTGGTGCGGCAGCTGGAACCGGAGGCGGCTTTCTACGGGGATGCCTACGACCGGCACGGCCTCTTCGGGCGGGGCGGGAACACGGTCATGGCGCACTGCGTGTACTCCGTGCCGGAAGAGAAGGAACGGATCCGGGAGAACGGCGTGTGGATCGCTCACTGCCCGTCCAGCAACATGAACATCGCATCCGGCATCGCGCCGGTCCGCCGGTACCTGGAGATGGGATGCCGGATCGGGCTGGGGACGGATGTGGCCGGCGGCACATCGGAATCCATGTTCCGCGCGGTGACGGACGCGATCCAGGTATCCAAGCTGTACTGGCGGTACGTGGACCGGGAGGCGAAGCCGCTGACCTTCCCGGAGGGGCTTTGGATGGCGACGAAGGGCGGCGGATCCTTCTTCGGAAAAGCGGGGAGCTTTGAGGAAGGATACGAGTTCGATGCGGTGGTGCTGGACGACTCCGGCGAACAGAGCGCCCGGCCCCTCTCCGTACGGGAAAGGCTGGAAAGGGCATTCTACCAGGAGCTCGACAGGACGGGCATTGTAATGAAATTCGCGGATTCTGAAAGAATCCTGTGACGGATAAAGGAGGACAGCCTGTGTATACGGGACAGAGTGTAAAACGGGTGGACGCCCTGGACAAGGTGACCGGGCGCACCAGGTATACGGACGACCTGTGCGACAGGAAAGCCTATATCGCGCGGGTGCTGCATTCCACGGTTGCCAACGGGAAAGTGCTTTCCTTTGACCTCTCCGAGGCGGAGAAGGTTCCCGGCGTCGTGAAGATCCTGACATGCTTCGACCTGAAGGAGAAGCATTACTTTCCGACGGCCGGACATCCCTGGTCCACGGATCCGTCCCACCAGGACGTGGCAGACCGGCTGGTGCTGACGGACCGGGTGCGCTTCTACGGGGATGATATCGCGGCGGTGGTGGCAGAGGACGAGGTGGCCGCCGCGCAGGCCCTGCGGCTGATCCGCGTCGAATATGAGGAATACCCGTTCGTGCTGGATGTGCAGAAGGCGATGGAGGACGGCGCGCCGCAGCTGCACGAGAACTATCCGAACAACATCCTGAAGCATACCACGATCCGGCAGGGAGACTATGAAAAGGCCGTTCAGGAACCCGGGCTGGTGAAGGTCGAGGGCTGGTACGAGACGCCGGTGGTGCAGCACTGCCACATCGAAAACTTCATCTGCTTTGCCGAAAAGGAGGGCGACCGGATCAATGTCGTTACCTCCACGCAGATTCCGCATATCGTGCGGAGAATTGTCGGCCAGGCGCTGGGGATCGACTGGGGACTGATCCGGGTGGTCAAGCCATATATCGGCGGCGGATTCGGAAACAAGCAGGACGTCCTGTATGAACCGCTGTGCGCGTGGCTCTGCCTGCAGGTCGGCGGGCACCTGGTGAAGCTGGACGTGCCGCGGGAGGAGACGTTCGTCTGCAACCGGACACGCCACTCCATCCGGAACCATATCATCTCCTGGGTGCGGCCGGACGGCACCTACGCGGCGAGGAAGCTGGAAGCCTTCTCGGACCAGGGGGCCTACGCCTCCCACGGGCACAGCATCTGCGCCAAGGGCGCCGGCGCTTTCCCGCAGCTGTACCCCTGCCCGAACGTGGAGGTGGACGCGTATACGGTGTTCACGAACAAACCGGTGGCGGGCGCGATGCGGGGATACGGAATCCCGCAGGCGATGTGGGCCGTGGAATCCCACACGGAGGACGTGGCCGCGGCGATCGGCGCGGATCCGCTGGCATTCCGCCGGCAGAACCTGATGCCGGTCGGCTATGTGGACGGGTTCTCGAAGAACGAAAACTACTACGACTCCTTCAACCAGTGCCTGGAAAAGGCGATGAAGGCGATTGACTACGAGCGCAAGGAAAAGGAATACCGGAACCAGACCGGGGATATCCGGCGGGGAATCGGGATGGCCGTCTTCTGGTACAACACGGCGGTATGGCCCATCTCCCTGGAATCCACCTCGTGCCGGATGGTGCTGAACCAGGACGGCTCCTTCCAGCTGCAGATGGGCGAGACCGAGATCGGGCAGGGGGCGGATACCGCCTTCGCGCAGATGGCGGCGGACGTGGTCGGGGTCCCGGTGGACCGGGTCCACGTCGTTTCCTGCCAGGATACGGACGTGGCGCCCTTCGGCACCAGCGCCTATGCCTCCCGGCAGACGTATATTGCCGGGTTCTCCATCCGCCAGACCGGGCTGATGCTGAAGGAAAAGATCCTGGATTATGCCCACGAGCTGACGCGGATGCCGGTATTCAACCTGGACATCCGGGAGGGAAACATCGTCCGCACAACGGACGGACGGGTGATGATGACGCTGGGCGAGCTGGCGACGGAGGCGCTGTACAGCCTGACCGACAGCCGCCATATCACGGCGGAGAGCACGTACCAGGTCAAATCCAACGCGTATTCCTTCGGGTGCACGATCGCCGAGGTGGAAGTGGATATCCCGATGTGCCGGGCGAAGCTGCTGAACGTGGTGAACTGCCACGACGCAGGGAAACTGATCAATCCCGCCCTGGCGGAGGCCCAGGTGCACGGCGGCATGAGCATGGGCATCGGATTCGGGATGTCCGAGAAGCTGCTGTTTGACGAGAAGACCGGACGTCCGCTGAACAACAACCTGCTGGACTATAAGCTGTCCACTTTCCTGGATCATCCCACGCTGCAGGCGGAATTTGTCGAGAACCCGGAACCGACCAGTGCCTTCGGCACCAAGGGACTGGGAGAACCGCCGGCCTGCTCGGTGGCCCCGGCGATCCGGAACGCGATTTTCCACGCGACGGGCGTGGGGCTCCGGGACGCGCCGGCGAATCCGCATAATCTGTTCAAGGCGTTTAAAGAAGCTGGAATCATATGATTACCTGAAGAAAGGCAGAGAAAGCTATGTATGATATCAAAGCGCTGTATGAGGCGGCGAGCGTGGAGGATGCGATCCGCCTGCTGCAGGAGCATCCGGAAGCGCAGATTATCGCCGGCGGGAGCGATGTGCTGGTGCAGATCCGCGAAGGGAAGCGCGCCGGGGCGGAACTGGTGAGCATCTACGGAATTGACGTGATGCGCGGCGTGACCTATGACGGGGAGGACGCGATCCGGATCGGCTCGCTGACCAGCTTTTCCCACATCGCCGCGTCCCCGATCATCCGGGAGAAGATCCCGGTGCTGGGAGAGGCGGTCAGCCTGGTCGGCGGCCCGCAGATCCGGAATATCGGAACCATCGGCGGGAATACCTGCAACGGCGTGACCAGCGCGGATTCTGCGTCCACGCTGTTCGCCTGGGACGCGATCGCGGAGCTGACCGGCCCGGAGGGAATCCGGAGAGTCCCCATCGCGGAATTCTACATCAAGGCGGGCAAGGTTGACCTGCGGCCCGCCGAGCTGCAGACGGCGATCATCATCCCGAAGAAGGCCTATGAAGGCTATCACGGCAACTATATCAAGTATGCCATGCGGGAAGCGATGGATATCGCGACGCTGGGCTGCTCGGTGAACGTCCTCCTGGCCGAGGACAAACAGACGATCCGGGATGTCCGGATCGCGTACGGCGTGGCCGGGCCGATTCCGATGCGGGCGCCTTCGGCGGAGGCCGCCGCGAAAGGCAGGCCAGCCGCCCGGGAAACCGTCGACGCCTTTGCCCGGGCGGTGCTGGAGGATATCCATCCCCGGGACAGCTGGCGGGCCGCCAAGGCCTTCCGCGAGCATATCGCGGTGGAAATGGCCCGGCGGGCTTTGACTAAGTCCATCGAACTGGCGGGAGGTGAGATCCGTGAGTAAGCAGTACAAGCTGATTCACTGCGTGATCAACGGCAAAGAGCGGGAAGCCATGGTGGACGTGCGCGCCTCCCTGACGGACCTGCTGCGGAACGATTTCCGCCTGACCAGCGTCAAGAAAGGCTGCGAAGTCGGCGAGTGCGGGGCGTGCAACGTGCTGATCAACGGGGAATGCTTCAACTCCTGCATCTACCTGGCGGTGTGGGCGGACGGCAAGGAAATCCTGACCCTGGAGGGGCTGGAAGGCCCGAACGGCGAGATCTCCGACATCCAGCAGGCTTTCATCGACGAGGCGGCCGTGCAGTGCGGATTCTGCACGCCGGGGGCGATTATGAGCGCGGTGGAGATCCTGAACGAGGGCAGAGAACTGAGCGACGAGGAGATCCGCATCCGGATGTCCGGCCATCTGTGCCGCTGCACCGGATACGAGAATATCTTCCGCGCGGTGAAAAAAACAATGCTGAAAAGATTGGGGAAATGAAAACATGCTGCTGATCGGAAACGGACAGGTTATTACCCGGGACCCGGAGCGGCCCTATCTGAAGAACGGCGCGGTGGTGACGGACGGCCCGAAGATCGCTGCCGTGGGAGAAGAGGAGGTGCTGAAGAAGGCGTATCCCTCTGCTCAGTATGTGGACGCGGGGGGCGGCGTCATCATGCCCGGCCTGATCAACGCGCATACGCATATCTATTCCGGGCTGGCCAGGGGACTGGCCATCAAGGGAAATAACCCGACCAACTTCCTGGAGATCCTGGAGGGCACCTGGTGGGCGATTGACCGGAAGCTGACGCTGGACGGAACCCGGGCTTCCGCGTACGCCACGATCCTCGACTGCATCCGCAACGGCGTCACCACGATCTTTGACCACCACGCCAGCTTCGGGGAGATTCCGGGATCGCTGTTCGCGATCCGGGATGTGGCGAAGGAAACCGGGATGCGCGCCTGCCTGTGCTACGAGGTCTCCGAGCGGGACGGTGAGGAAAAGACGGAGCAGAGCATCCGGGAGAACGCCGATTTCGCCGCCTGGGCCCGGGAGGCCGATGATCCGATGATCAGGGCGATGTTCGGCGGGCACGCGCTGTTCACGATCTCCGACCGGACGTTTGAAAAGATGGTGGAAGCGAACAACGGCATGACCGGCTTCCACATCCATGTGGCGGAGGGCATGAACGACGTATACGACAGCCTGCGGAACTATGGCTGCCGCCCGGTGAACCGCCTGCTGTACAACGGCATCCTGGGCGACAGGACGCTGCTCGGGCACTGCATCCACGTCAGCCCCGCCGAGATGGACATCATCCGGGAGACCGGCACCATGGTGGTGAACAATCCGGAATCCAACATGGGCAACGCGGTGGGCTGCGCGCCGGTGCTGCAGATGATGAAGAAGGGAATCACGGTCGGCATGGGCACGGACGCCTATACCCACGATATGCTGGAGAGCATGAAGGTGTTCCTGATCATCCAGCGGCACCAGGCCGCGATGCCGAACGTGGCCTGGGGCGAGGATGTGACGATGCAGTTTACGAACAACCGCGTCATCGCGGAGAAGTATTTCGGCGTGCCGCTGGGCATCCTGAAGGAAGGCGCGGCGGCCGATGTGATCGTGATGGACTACAAGCCCTTCACCCCCTTCAGCGATGCCAACATCGACGGGCACATGCTGTTCGGGATGAACGGGCGAAACTGCCGCACCACCATCATCAACGGGCGGCTGCTGTACCAGGACCGCCGGTTTGTGGACTTGGATGAGGAGCGGATCAACGCCTGGACGCTGGAGCAGAGCAAAAAGCTGTGGGCGGAGCTGCAGTAGAGAACAGACAGAGAGGGAGGATTCCATGAGCGATATCATGCGCCCCATGCCCTTCGGGCAGCTGATGACCTGGGCAATGGAGGAGTATCAGAAGGAAGGGAGCCTGTTCGGCGTGGCCGACCCTGTCCGCCACAGCAACGGACAGGCGCTGCCGATCTTCCGGGAGAAGATTGAGGCGCCTTTCGGCCCGGCGGCCGGGCCGCACACGCAGCTGACGCAGAATATCATCGCGGCCTATGCGGCCGGAGCCCGGTTCTTCGAGCTGAAAACCGTCCAGGTCATGGACGGCCCGGAGCTCGCCGCCTGCGTGAAAAAACCCTGCATCACGGCGGGGGATGAATGCTACAACTGCGAATGGTCCACGGAGCTGTATGTGCCCCAGGCATTCGCGGAGTATGTCAAGGCGTGGGTGGCCTGCAAGCTGCTGGCCAGGGAATACGGCCTGGGCGATCCGGATGCCTTTGTGTTCAACATGTCCGTCGGGTACGACCTGGCGGGGATCCGGTCGGAAAAGATCAACACCTTCATCGACGGGATGATCGACGCGAAGGATACGGAGGCTTTCCGGGAATGCATCGAATGGGCCGGCGCCAATCTGCACCGGTTCCGGAAGGTGGACGCAGCGTTTGTTTCGGGCATCAGCTCCCGCATTTCCGGATCAATCACGGAATCCACGCTGCACGGCTGCCCGCCGGACGAGATTGAGCGGATTGCCACCTACCTGTTGACGGAGAAACACCTGAATACCTACATCAAGCTGAACCCGACGCTGCTGGGCTATGCCTATGCCCGGGAGCGGCTGGACAGCCTGGGGTTTGACTATGTGTGCTTCGACGACCGGCATTTCCGGGAGGACCTGCAGTGGGACGACGCGGTACCAATGCTGGAGCGGCTGACCGCCCTGGCGAAGGAAAAGGGCCTGGAATTCGGCGTCAAGCTGACGAATACCTTCCCGGTGGACGTGACCCGGGGCGAGCTGCCCAGCGAGGAAATGTACATGGCCGGGCGCGCGCTTTTCCCGCTGACGATTCATCTGGCGGCGAGGATCAGCGAAACCTTTGCCGGCAGGATGCGCATCTCCTATTCGGGCGGGGCGGACATCCACAACGCGGAGAAGCTCTTCCGGGCCGGGATCTGGCCCATCACCATGGCCACCACGATCCTGAAGCCGGGCGGATACCGGCGGATGAACCAGATCGCGGAGCGTCTGGCGGACTGCAGGAGCGAGGGCTTCCGGGGAGTGGACCCGGAGGCGGTGAAGGCGCTGGATGAAGGCGCCACCGCGGCCGGGGTATACCGGAAACCTGTCAAACCGCTGCCGGACCGGAAGAACGGAAAGAAACTGCCGCTGTTCGACTGCTTTACCGCCCCGTGCCGGGACGGCTGCCCCATCGGCCAGGATATCCCGGCCTATCTGCAGGCCATGCTGGACGACGATCCGGAGAAGGCGCTGCGCATCATCCTGGAGCGGAATCCGCTGCCCTTTATCACGGGAACCCTCTGCCCCCATCACTGCGGGGACAAATGCATGCGGAATTATTATGATGAAAGCCTGCGCATCCGGCAGACCAAACTGGAAGCCGCGACGCGCGCCTTCGACCGGGTCTGTCCCACGCTGAAGGCGGGCGAGGCGCGGACCGACCGGAAAGTGGCCGTGATCGGCGCCGGCCCGGCGGGCCTCGCGGCGGCGGCGTTCCTGAGCCGGGCCGGCATCCCGGTGACCGTGTTTGAGCGCAGGCAGACGCCCGGCGGCGTGGTGGCGCACGTGATTCCCGATTTCCGCATCGGCGCCGCCGCGATCGAAAAGGATCTTGCCCTGTGCACGGCGTTCGGCGCGGAGATCGTGTGCGGACGGGAAATCCGCTCCGCCGGTGAACTGAAGGCGGAGGGCTATACCGATGTGATCGTTGCCGTCGGCGCGTGGAAACACGGCAGGAATCCGCTGGGAAGCGGTGAATGCCTGGACGCGCTGGCATTCCTGGAGCAGGTGAAAACGGATCCGGCGTCCATCCGGGCCGGCAGGGATGTCGTGGTGCTGGGCGGCGGCAATACGGCGATGGATGTCGCCCGGGCAGCCAGACGCCTTCCGGATCAGCCGATCGTCCGGCTGGTTTACCGCAGGACGAAGCGGTACATGCCGGCGGATGAGGAAGAGCTGCAGGCGGCGCTGGAGGACGGGGTGGAATTCCTGGAACTCCTGGCGCCGGCAAGCCTTCAGGACGGACAGCTGGTCTGCCGTGTGATGGCGCTCGGAGCGCCGGATGCATCCGGCAGGCGGTCGCCGGTGGATACGGGAGAGACCCGGCAGATTCCGGCGGACACCGTGATCGCCGCGGTGGGCGAGCAGGTGGATCCCACCCTGTTTGAAGCGGCGGGATGCGCGATGGACGCGAAGGGACGGCCTGTCACGGATGCCGGCATGAGAACCAGCGCGGAAGGCATCTATGCCATCGGCGACGCGCGCCGGGGGCCCGCCACCGTGGTGGAAGGAATTGCCGATGCCCAGGCTGCGGCCGCGGCGATTGCCGGGGTCCGGTTTGACGGCTTTGAGGACGAAAACACCGCGGGCACGGAGAACCAGTATCTGTTCAAGAAAGGGCGCATCGCGGAGGAAACCGGGAGCCTGCCGGACTGGCGCTGCCTGGGATGCCCGACGGTGTGCGAAGCCTGCGCGGACGTATGCCCGAACCGCGCGAATGTGGTCATTCATGTGCCGGGCAGGCGTCAGGCGCAGATCCTCCATGTGGACGGGATGTGCAACGAGTGCGGCAACTGCGCCGTGTTCTGCCCCTATGAAGGCGGCCGGCCGTACCGGGACAAGTTCACGCTCTTCTGGTCGGAGGAGGACTTTGCGAACAGCGAAAACGAGGGCTTCCTGATGACCGGGCCGGACCGGCTCAGGGTGCGGATGGACGGACAGGAACAGACCCTCGGTGTGAATGAACTGGATCAGCTCCCCGGCGACGCGGCGGATCTGATCCGGACGGTGATCCGGGATCATGAGCACCTGATTCCCGAACGCCCCATAAGAAAGAACGCCCTATAAGAACGTCCCATAATACAGGAGGGAGACATGGAAAACATCAAATGGGTTCTGAATGAAATGCCGAAGAGCGAGGACCGGTACCTGCCGCTGATGGAGAAGGAGAAGATCGAGGAGGTCCGGTCGTTCCACAGCAGCTTCCCGCAGTATTCCGTCACCCCGCTCGCGCGGCTGGACGGTATGGCGGAGCGGCTGGGCCTGGGCGGGCTCTTTGTCAAGGACGAGAGTTACCGCTTCGGGCTGAACGCCTTCAAGGTGCTGGGCGGATCCTTCGCGATGGCCCGGTATATCGCCGGCGAAACAGGGAAAAGCATTGCGGACATGACCTATGAATACATGACCGGCGAACAGCTGCGCAAAGACTTCGGCCAGGCGACCTTCTTCACCGCCACGGACGGGAACCACGGCCGGGGCGTGGCCTGGGCGGCCAGGAAGCTCGGCCAGAAGGCGGTGGTCCATATGCCCCGGGATACCGTGCAGATGCGGTATGACAACGTCGTCCGGGAAGGCGCCACCGTGACCATCGACGATCTGAACTACGACGACTGCGTGCGGGTGGCCGCCGCGGAGGCCGCCAGGACGGAGCACGGCATTGTGCTGCAGGATACCGCCTGGGAAGGGTACGAGGAGGCGCCGTCCTGGATTATGCAGGGATACGGCACCATGGTGCTGGAAGCGGCGGAGCAGCTGCGGGCCCTGGAAGTGAACCGGCCGTCCCATGTGTTTGTGCAGGCCGGCGTCGGCTGTCTGGCCGGGGCCGTGGTCGGCTTCTTTTCCAATCTGTTCCCGACGAATCCCCCCAAGTTTGTCATCATGGAAGCGGCATCGGCGGCCTGCCTGTATCAGGGTGCCTGCCGGAAGGACGGACAGTATGAGATCGTCGGCGGCGATCTGAAGACCATCATGGCCGGCCTGGCCTGCGGTGAGCCCAACATCATCGGCTGGGATATCCTGCGCAACCACGCGGATGCCTTCCTGGCCTGTCCGGACTGGACGAGCGCCCGGGGCATGCGGATGCTGGCCGCCCCGCTGAAGGGGGATCCCGCCGTGACGAGCGGGGAGTCCGGAGCCGTCGGTATGGGCGTGATCGACGCGCTGATGACCGATCCGGCCTACGCGGAGCTGAAGGAAGCGCTGGCTCTGGACCGGCACAGCAGCGTGCTGCTGATCTCCACGGAAGGGGATACCGATCCGGAAAAATACAGGAAAATCGTCTGGGACGGCTGCGATGAATAAGGCCGATTCCGGCATTTTGAGAGGAGGATTTACCCATGGCACTGAATGTTGACGCGATCAAAGCAGCGGCGGAGAAATACAGGGAGGATATGGTTCGCTTCCTCCGCGCGATGATTTCCCTCCCCAGCGAGAGCTGCGAGGAGAAGGAGGTTGTCGCCTGCATCAAAGCGGAGATGGAAAAGATCGGCTTTGACAAGGTGGAGGTGGACGGCCTGGGCAACGTTATCGGCTGGATGGGCGAGGGCGACAAAATCATCGCCATTGACTCGCATATCGATACCGTCGGCATCGGCAACAGGGAAAACTGGACGGCGGATCCCTACGAGGGATATGAGACCGATGAAATCATTTACGGCCGCGGCGGCTCCGACCAGGAGGGCGGCATGGCCAGCGCGGCCTACAGCGCGCGGATCATGAAGGATCTGGGCCTGATTCCGGAAGGCTACCGGCTGATGGTGGTCGGCTCCGTGCAGGAAGAGGACTGCGACGGCATGTGCTGGCAGTATATCGTCAACAAGGACGGAATCCGCCCGGAGTTTGTGATCTCCACAGAGCCCACGGACGGCGGCATCTACCGGGGCCACCGCGGCCGCATGGAGATCCGCGTGGATGTGAAGGGCGTCTCCTGCCATGGCAGCGCGCCTGAGCGCGGCGACAACGCGATTTACAAGATGGCGGATATCCTGCAGAACATCCGGGAACTCAACAACAACGGCTGCTCCGACAGCACGGCGATCAAGGGCCTTGTGAAGATGCTCGACCCCCGCTACAATCCCGACCACTATGAGGATGCCCGCTTCCTGGGACGGGGAACCTGCACGGTTTCCCAGATCTACTTCACCTCGCCCAGCCGCTGCGCGGTCGCTGATTCCTGCTCCATCTCCGTGGACCGCCGGATGACGGCCGGGGAGACCTGGGAAAGCTGCCTGCAGGAGATCCGGGATCTGCCGGCCGTGAAAAAATACGGCGACGATGTCCAGGTTTCGATGTACATGTACGACCGGCCTTCCTGGACCGGGGAAGTCTATGAGACGGAAGCCTATTTCCCCACCTGGATCAACCGGGAAAGCGCCGCGCACGTGAAGGCGCTCGTCGATGCCCACAAAGCGCTCTTCGGCGATCAGCGCATCGGCGCTCCCAGCGCCATGAGCACCCGGGAGGGACGTCCGCTGACCGACAAATGGACATTCTCCACCAACGGCGTCGCGATCCAGGGCAGGTACGGGATCCCCTGCGTCGGGTTCGGCCCCGGCGCGGAGAGCCAGGCCCACGCGCCGAACGAGATTACCTGGAAACAGGACCTGGTGACCTGCGCGGCGCTGTACGCGGCGGCCATCAGCCTTTATCCCGACGAGGAACAGACCGGGGATGTGACCCAGTTCCGGGCGGGCAAGACCAACAACGATATCCGGTAAACACGAAGGAGGAAAAAGAACATGGATTCCAGAATGCAGACATATATCGACCGGCTGAACCAGCTGGACTTCCACAAAATGTATGAGGGGGACTTCTTCCTGACCTGGGAGAAAACGGACGAGGAGATCGAAGCGGTCTTCACCGTGGCGGACGCCCTGCGCGCCATGCGGGAAAACAACATTTCCACCCGGATTTTTGACTCCGGGCTTGGAATCTCCCTCTTCCGCGACAATTCCACCCGCACCCGGTTCTCCTTTGCTTCCGCCTGCAACCTGCTGGGGCTGGAGGTCCAGGATCTGGACGAAGGCAAAAGCCAGATCGCCCACGGCGAAACCATCCGCGAGACGGCGAACATGATTTCCTTCATGGCGGACGTCATCGGGATCCGGGACGATATGTATATCGGCAAGGGCAACAAATACATGCACGACGTGGTGGATGCCGTGACCGACGGGCACCGGCAGGGCGTGCTGGAGCAGAAGCCCACGCTGGTCAACCTTCAGTGCGATATCGACCATCCCACCCAGTGCATGGCGGACATGCTGCATGTGATCCACGAGTTCGGCGGGGTGGAAAACCTGAAGGGCAAGAAGATCGCCATGACCTGGGCCTACTCCCCCAGCTACGGCAAACCCCTGTCCGTGCCCCAGGGCGTGATCGGCCTGATGACCCGGTTCGGGATGGACGTGGTGCTGGCGCATCCGGAAGGCTACGAGGTCATGCCGGAGGTGGAGGAGGTTGCCAGGGCGAACGCCGGCAAGAGCGGCGGCCGCTTCAGCAAGACCCATTCCATGGCGGAGGCTTTCCGGGACGCGGACATCGTGTATCCCAAGAGCTGGGCGCCTTTCGCGGCGATGGAGAAGCGCACGGACCTGTATGGGAAGGGAGATACCGACGGCATCAGGGCGCTGGAAAAGGAACTGCTGGCGCAGAACGCCCAGCATAAGGACTGGTGCTGCACCGAGGAACTGATGGCCACAACCCGCGGCGGCAAGGCGCTGTACCTGCACTGCCTGCCCGCGGATATCAGCGGCATCAGCTGCGAGGAAGGCGAAGTGGCGGCTTCCGTGTTTGACCGGTACCGCACGCCGCTGTACAAAGAGGCCAGCTTCAAACCCTATATCATCGCGGCCATGATCTTCCTGGCTAAGGTGAAGAATCCCCAGGCAACGCTGAAGGAGCTGGAGGAAAAGGGGAATGTGAGATTCCATGGGTAAGAGAATCGTGATTGCCCTGGGAGGAAACGCCCTGGGGACCAATCTGCCGGAGCAGATGAAGGCCGTCAAGATCACCGCCAGAGCCATTGTGGACCTGATCGAGGACGGGAACGAGGTCGTAATCTGCCACGGCAACGGCCCCCAGGTCGGCATGATCCAGAACGCCATGGTGGAACTGACCCGCTCCGATCCGGACAGGTATATTCCCTGTCCGCTGTCGGTCTGCGTGGCGATGAGCCAGGGCTATATCGGCTATGATCTGCAGAACGCGATGCGGGAGGAAATGCTGGACAGGGGCATCCGGAAAGGCGCGGCGACCGTGCTGACGCAGGTCGAAGTGGATCCGGAGGACCCGGCTTTCCTGCATCCCACGAAACCCATCGGCCCCTTTATGACCGAGGCGGAAGCCCGGGCCCTGGAAAAGGAACGCGATTACCATGTCACGGAGGACGCCGGCCGCGGATGGCGCCGCGTGGTGGCCAGCCCGGAACCCAAAGGCATTGTGGAGATTGACACGATCCGCTCCCTGGTGGAGACGGATCACATTGTCGTGGCCTGCGGAGGCGGCGGGATTCCGGTCTTCCGCACCGAGGGACACCACCTGAAAGGCGCCGCGGCCGTGATCGACAAGGATTTCGCCGCGGCTGTGCTGGCAAAGCAGCTGGACGCGGATCTCCTGATCATCCTGACCGCGGTGGAGAAGGTGGCGATCCGGTTCGGAAAGCCGGATCAGCAGGATCTGGATACCCTGACGGCCGCGGAAGCCAGGAAATATATCGCGGACGGGGAATTCGCCCCCGGCTCCATGCTGCCGAAGGTGGAGGCGGCGCTTTCCTTCGCGGAGTCCGCGCCGGGACGGAAAACCCTGATTACTCTCCTGGAGAAAGCCCGGGACGGCATCAACGGAAAGACGGGAACAACCATCATCATGGACAGAGGATGACAACATGTCGGAAGTATACCAGCTTACAGTCAACGGAGTCCTGCGGGCAACGGAAGAGAACAAGCCGCTGCTGCGCTACCTGAGGGATGATCTGCACCTGTATTCCGTCAAGGACGGGTGCAGCGAGGGTGCCTGCGGCACCTGCACCGTCATCGTCGACGGAAAAGCAACCCGGGCCTGCATCCTGACCACCCAGAAAGCCGCGGGGAAAAGCATCCAGACGGTGGAAGGCCTGACGGATTTCGAAAAGGAAGCGTTCGTCTATGCCTTTGGCGTCAGCGGATCCGTTCAGTGCGGATTCTGCACGCCGGGCATGGTCATGGCCGGCAAGGCGCTGATCGACCGGAATCCGGATCCTTCGGAGGAAGAGATTCGGAACGCGATTCGGGGAAATCTCTGCCGCTGCACCGGCTACCGGAAGATCATCGACGGGATCCGGCTTGCCGCTTCCGTGCTCCGCGGGGAGACGAAGATCGACCCGGAGGCGGAGAAAGGAACGCGTTACGGCGTCGGGCAGCGGGCCTTCCGTGTGGATATCCGGCCCAAGGTTCTCGGCTACGGGAAATATCCGGACGATGTGGACATGGAAGGCATGCTGCATCTGTCCGCCGTGCGGTCGAAGTATGCCCGGGCCCGGGTGCTGTCGATTGACGCGTCGGAAGCGCTTGCCATGGACGGCGTGATCGGCGTGCTGACCGCGGCGGATGTGCCGAATAACAAGGTGGGGCATCTCCAGCAGGACTGGGATGTCATGATCGCGGTAGGGGATATCACCCGCTGTGTCGGGGACGCGATCTGCCTGGTCGTCGCGGAGACGGAGAAGATCCTCGAGGAAGCCAAGCGGAAAGTAAAAATTGAATATGAACCGCTGACGCCCGTCACCTCCATCGCGGAGGCGATGGCCCCGGACGCTCCGAAGGTGCACAGCAGGGGCAATCTGTGCCAGACCCGGCATGTGACCCGGGGAGACGCGGCCGCCGCGCTGGCAAAATCGGCCTTTACGGTGACGAAATCCTTTTCCACCCCTTTCACGGAGCACGCGTTTCTGGAGCCGGAATGCGCGGTGGCTTTTCCCTATAAGGACGGCGTCAAGATCCTGAGCACGGACCAGGGCGTCTATGACACCCGCAAGGAAACGGCGATCATGTTCGGCTGGGATCCGGAGCGGGTGGTGGTGGAGAACCAGCTGGTCGGCGGCGGATTTGGCGGCAAGGAAGATGTCTCGGTTCAGCATCTGTGCGCCCTGGCGGCCTGGGTTTACAAGCGGCCGGTCAAGGCCCGGCTCAGCCGCCAGGAATCCATCAATTTCCATCCGAAACGCCATGCCATGGAAGGCACCTTTACCCTGGGGTGTGACGAGAACGGGATTTTCACGGCCTTGGACTGCGACATTTATTTTGACACGGGCGCCTACGCCTCCCTGTGCGGCCCGGTGCTGGAGCGCGCCTGCACGCATTCCGTCGGGCCATACTGCTACCAGAACACGGATATCCGCGGCTACGGGTACTATACCAATAATCCGCCGGCCGGCGCTTTCCGGGGATTCGGCGTCTGCCAGAGCGAGTTTGCCCTGGAGGCGATGATCAACCTGTTGGCGGAGAAGGTCGGGATTTCCCCCTGGGAGATCCGGTTCCGCAACGCCATTGAACCCGGGAAGGTGCTTCCGAACGGCCAGATTGCCGATTGCTCAACAGCCCTGAAGGAGACGCTCCTGGCGGTCAGGGATGTGTATGAAGCCAACCGCTCCCATGCCGGGATCGCCTGCGCGATGAAGAATTCCGGCGTCGGCGTCGGCCTGCCGGACAAGGGACGGGCCCGGCTCGTGATTGAGGACGGGATCTGCGTGATCTACTGCGCGGCTTCAGATATCGGACAGGGCTGCCTGACGGTCTTCTGCCAGGATGTGGCGGAGGCGACAGGCCTGCCGCTTTCGCAAATCCGCAACGGAAGCGGCAGCACGGAGACCGCTCCGGACTCGGGAACAACCTCCGGATCCAGGCAGACGCTGCTCTCGGGCGAGGCGGTGCGCCAGGCGGCGCTGCAGCTGCGCGACGCGCTGGAAGAAGCCGGCGGCAACCTTTCCGCGCTGAACGGCCGGGAATTCTTCTATGAATACTTTGAACCCACCGATAAGCTGGGGGCCGATGTTCCCAATCCGAAGAGCCATATCGCCTACGGATACGCGACGCATGTGGTGATCCTGGATGAGGAAGGGAAAGTGAAGGAGATCTACGCGGCGCACGATTCCGGCAAGGTGGTGAATCCGATCGCGATCCAGGGGCAGATCGAGGGAGGCGTCCTGATGAGCATGGGATACGCGCTCACGGAGGACTTCCCCCTGGAGAACGGCGTGCCAAAGGCAAAGTTCGGCACGCTGGGCCTGCTGCGCGCCCCGCAGATTCCGGATATCCATGCCATCTATGTGGAAAAGGAGGAGCTGCTTCCGGTCGCGTACGGCGCGAAGGGGATCGGCGAGATTGCCGCCATTCCGACCGCGCCGGCCATCCAGGGCGCGTACTACGCGCTGGACGGCGTCTTCCGCACGAAGCTTCCGCTGGAAAACACCTGGTACCGAAAGAGGTGACACAAGCATGCTGACAAGGATCCGCGGCGGGATGATCGCGACGGAGGAAGGAGTGTTTCCGGGAGACATCCTGATTGAGGACGAAAAAATCCGGGAGATCCTGGAGCCGGAAGCGCCCGCCGATGACGCTGAGATCATCGACGCGGGCGGGAAATATATCCTGCCCGGCGCGGTGGATATCCATACCCATATGGATCTGGAGGTGGGCATTGCCCGGGTGATCGATGATTTCTATACCGGGACAGTCGCGGCGGCCTGCGGCGGAACAACGACGATCGTGGACCATATGGCCTTCGGCCCGGCAGGCTGCAGCCCCTGGCACCAGGTGAAGGAATACCATCGCCTGGCGGACGGTCAGGCGGCGGTGGATTATGGCTTCCACGGCGTCCTGCAGCATGTGAGCGACGCCGTTCCGGACGAAATGGCCCGGATCGCGGAAGAGGAAGGCATCACCAGCTTCAAGGTCTATCTGACCTACGACGGCCGGCTGGACGATCTGGACCTGATGAAGATCCTGGACCGGGCTGCGAAGGAGCATATCCTGATCGCTGCCCACTGCGAAAACCATGGCATCGTGACCTACCGGAGAGAGCAGTTTATCCGGCAGGGAAAGACGCAGGCGAAGTGGCACCCTGTCAGCCGGCCGGCGGAAGCGGAAGCGGAAGCGGTCAGCCGGCTGCTGTACCTGGCCCGCGCAGCCGGGGAGGCCCCGGTGTATATTGTCCATCTGTCCACCCGCCAGGGACTGGAGGAGATCCGGAAGGCAAAGGCCGCCGGGCAGAAGCATTTCGGGGCGGAAACCTGCCCCCAGTATCTGCTGCTGGACGAGCACCTCTACGATGATCCGCGGGAGGGACTGAAGGCGATCATGGCGCCGCCGCTCCGCCGGCAGGAGGACCGGGACGCGCTCTGGGGAGCCCTGGCCGGGAACGAGCTGGACACCGTGGCGACGGATCACTGCCCCTTCACCTTTGCCCGGCAGAAGCAGCAGGGCGCGCAGAATTTCACCAAATGCCCCAGCGGCGCCCCCGGCGTGGAGGAACGGCTGATCCTGCTTTATTCGGAAGGCGTTCTCCGGAACAGAATCACCCTGCCGCAGCTGGTGAAATATGCCTGTACCAATCCCGCGAGGGTGGCCGGGCTCTATCCCCGCAAGGGCGCGATCCAATCCGGATCGGAGGCCGATCTGGTGATCCTGGATCCGGATCAGGAATGGACGATGACCACCGGTCTGCTCCACGGGAACTCGGATTATACCTGCTATGAAGGCATGAAGATCCGGGGCGCCGTGGAAAGGGTGCTGCTCCGCGGTAAAACGGTAGCGCTGAACGGACAGTTCACCGGGGAGCGCGGCGGCGGACAGTATCTGCGCCGCGGCAGAAGCTCCCTGGCATAAAAGCAAGGGGATCGCATGATGCACGATATTCAGGCTATCAGCTGCATCCTCATGGCTTCCGGCCTTTCCGAAAGATACGGGAGCAACAAACTGCTGGAGAAACTGGAAGGCCGGGAGGTCATCCTGCATACGGCCGGCAGCCTGACGGCAGCCGGTTTCCGGCCAACTGCGGTCACCAGAAGCCCGGAAATCAGGGTACTCATGGAAGCCAGTGGAATCAGCTGTATTCTTCATGATCAGCCGAAAAAAAGCGATACGATGCATCTCGGCATCATCCACTCCCCACCGGACGCGGCGGGCTTCCTCTTCATGCCTGCGGATCAGCCGCTTGTCCGGCCGGCGTCCCTGCGCCGGCTGGCGGAGCACTTTTTTGCCCATCCGGAGCGGGCTGTTCGGCTGGGGTCCGGGAGTACCCCGGGCAGCCCTGTGCTGTTTCCCGCCTTCTGCCGGCAGGACCTCCTGGCCTATACGGGGGATCGGGGCGGGATGGACGTGATCCGGAGCGGGCATATCCCCTGCGATCTGGTCCAGGCGGATTACGCCTGGGAGCTGTGGGATGTGGATACGCCGGACAGCATGGAGCAGGTCCGGAAGATCTGCATGAGTTTGCAATAACAGCGGCATCTGCATGCCGCCTGATACAGGAGAAATGAGTATGGAAACAGAAGCAAGGCTGACAAAACTGGCATCCTGCGCCGGATGCGGCGCCAAGGTGGGGGCGGGGACGCTTTCCACCCTGCTGAAGGACTTCAAAACGCGCACGGATCCAAGGCTGATCGTTGGCTTTGACAAGAGCGACGATGCCAGCGTCTATCTCGTGAATGAGGAGACGGCGCTGATCCAGACGGTGGATTTTTTTCCGCCGATCGTGGATGATCCCTATCTCTTCGGCCAGATCGCCGCGACCAACGCGATCTCGGATGTTTACGCCATGGGCGGGGAACCGCGCCTGGCCCTGAATGTGCTCTGTGTCACGGAAACGATGGAAGAGGAATGGATCCGGGAAATCCTGCGGGGCGGATATGACAAGGCGTATGAAGCCGGGGTCATCATCTCCGGCGGGCATACGATCCATGGCAGCGAGCCGCTCTACGGCCTCGCGGTGACCGGTTTCGCGCGGCCGGACATGATCCGGAAGAATGACGCGGCGAAGCCGGGGGACGTGCTGATCCTGACCAAAAAACTGGGCGTCGGGATCCTGACCACGGCGGCTAAGGCGCGGATGATGACGGATCCGGAGCTGATGAACAGGCTTTACTGCCAGATGACGCAGCTGAACAGGGATGCCTGCCAGGTGATGCAGCGCTACCGGGTGCACAGCTGTACGGATGTGACGGGTTTCGGACTGATGGGACACAGCTGCGAAATGGCCCAGGGAAGCGGATGCACGCTGCACCTGCAGGTCGGGAAGGTTCCCTTCTATCCGGAAGCGCTGGAGATGGCAGATATGGGCCTGGTGCCCGCCGGGGCTTACCGGAACCGGGACTTTGCCGAAAGCGCGGCGCAGGTCCGGGGCGATGTTTCCCGGGCGATGCAGGATATCCTGTACGATCCGCAGACCAGCGGCGGACTGCTGATCGCCGTGGACGGCAAGGACGGGGAGGCACTGCTCAGAGAACTGAAGAGCGTGATCCCGGATGCTGCTCTGACCGGATATGTAACGGAACGCGGGGAAACAGCGCTGGTTATTGAAGAATGAAGGATTTGGAACACAAGGCACACCTGTAACAATCCGGAACCCGTGCTTGACAACGGCGGCAGTTCCGCCCTGACCGGGGCGGGAAAGAAGGCCGTGCGGGACTTCCGCGGGATGGAGAAAAAACTGGCGGAATATGCCGAAGAACTGATGAGGGAACATCCGGGCGCTTTCAGGGCGGCGCGTCCGGGAGGATCAGCAAGGGAGACGGTGAGGGAAAGATGAAGGATCTGGTGATTGTCCGCGGGGCGGGGGACATCAGTACGGGAACGATTCACCGGCTGTTCCGCGCCGGTTTTCCGGTGCTGGCCCTGGAGGTGCGGTATCCTTCCGCCATCCGGAGAAAAGTGGCTTTTTCCGAGGCCGTATATGACGGAACGGCTGCCGTGGAAGGCGTGACAGCGGTCCGGATCGACGATGCCGGACAGGCGGAGGAGATCCTGGCAAAGGGACAGGTTCCGCTGCTGGTGGATCCGGAGGGAAAGAGTATCCGGCAGCTGCGGCCCGCGGTGGTAATCGATGCCATCCTGGCAAAGAAAAACCTCGGGACTTCCATGGACATGGCGGAGCTGACCGTTGCCCTGGGCCCGGGGTTTGAAGCGGGGAAAGATGTTCACTATGTGATTGAAACCATGCGGGGACACGACCTGGGACGGATCATATCTTCCGGCTGCGCGGCCCCGAACACCGGGATCCCCGGGGTGATCGCCGGGGTAGGCGCGGAACGCGTGATTCATGCCCCGGCTGTCGGCAAATTCCGGCAGGAGCGGGAGATTGCGGAGGAAGTTCGGGCGGGGGATGTCATCGGAACCATTATCTCCCGGGACAGGGAGGTGCCGGTGTGCACCCGGATTCCAGGCATCCTCCGGGGAATCATCCGGGACGGATACCCGGTGACGAAGGGCTTTAAGCTGGCCGACGTGGATCCCCGGCTGGAGGAGAGGAAAAACTGCTTTACGATCTCCGACAAGGCCCGGTGCATTGCGGGGAGCGCGCTGGAGCTGGTTGCCGCGGCGCGAGGGCGCAGGGAAAGGCATCCCGGCTGATCAGATCGCAGAGGCGGCGGGCCTGGTCCGGATCCGGCAGGGCATCCGTCTGATTGACGAGAAAGCAGTCCGCCAGGTTTTCCCGGTTCAGGACGGCGGCGATATGCTCCTCCCGCACCGGGGTATCCGGCGAAATGCCGGCCAGACGGGCAAACAGATCCGGGCAATGGCAGGATTCGGAAACCGGGCTGCCGATCCCGGAGGCGCCCACCAGGCAGACGGTCAGATCGGAACAGGACGGAATGACCGGCTCCCAGGGGCGATGCGCCTTGAGGGGGCGGCCGGCCGCTCCGTCGGCCTCCACGATGAGGTGATCCGCTTCGGACAGCAGGGCTTCAAAGGGGATCACGGGGGACGGATCGGCCAGCTTGCCGGAAGGCTCCGGGAATCCCAGGCAGACGATCCGGCTGCCGGAGAAGGCGGACCGCAGGTCCCGGACAGCCTGATCCCGGGAGCAATGGGAAACATCGATAAGCGGGAGATCCGGAAAGGGCCGGATGTGCGTCGAGGTCGTGAGGATGACCTTGCCGGGCAGGCGGAGGGAAAGATAACGCAGGAAAGTGGTTTTGCCGCCGCTGCCGATGACAGAGATGAGCCTGCCGGCCGGGCGGAATGCTTCAAAGGGTCTGTACATTGCTGCAGGCCTCCATTCAGGATGATTATAATACAGGAAAGGCGGTTGGTCTATGCCGGGTTTCTTCGAAACGATCGCGCGGGGGAAAGAAAACGCGGAACTGCTGGCGGTCTGGATCATCGAAGGGGAAAACGCCGGGGCGAAAGCGCTGCTGGATTCCCGTCAGCTGCTGGCGGAGGATGCATGCTTTCCGGAAACGCTGGCGGAGGAGATCCGGAGGATGGCTCCGGTGCAAACGGGCATTCTGAAAATCGGCGATACGCGCGTTTTCGCGGAACGGATCTCCGGAGAGAAAAAACTCGTGATCTGCGGGGCGGGGCATGTGGCCCTGTGCCTGATCCGCCTCGGGGGGATGCTCTGGTATGAGATCACGGTGATCGAGGACCGGGAGGAGTATGCCGGGAAGGCGAAGGAAGCCGGCGCGCAGCGGGTGATCTGCAGGCCTTTCGCGGAAGCGCTGGACGGCCTGGCGGACGATCCCGCGGCGGCTTATGTGATCATGACCCGGGAGCATATCCATGACGTGGAATGCCTGCGGCGGATCCTGTCCAAGCCTTATGCCTACGCGGGGATGATGGGCAGCAGGAGCCGGACGGAGCAGATCCGGGCGCAGATGCTGGAGGAAGGGTTTGACGCCCGGAAGGTAGAGCGGCTGCACATGCCCATCGGCTTGCCGATCGGCTCCCGGACGCCGGAGGAGATTGCCGTTTCCGTTGCGGCGGAGCTGATCTCCGTGCTGAACGCGGCGGATCCCGGCGAGGGATTTCCGCCGGGCATGGCGGAGGAACTGGCGGGCGGCTCCGGAGGGATGCTGGCGATGATCGTTGAGAAAAGCGGGGAAGCGCCCCGAAGGCCCGGGACGAAGATGCTGATCCGGCAGGACGGGAGCTTTCTGGGGACCGTGGGGGGCGGCTATGCTGAAGCGGAAATCCTGAAAACAGCGCGGCAGATGATCGCGGAGAAAAACCGGGGGAGCCGGCTGATCCGGCTGACGATGAAAAAGGGCACGATGCACTGCGGGGGAGAAATCACCGTCTTCCTGACGGCGGTGTGACCGGGCGGCAGGGAAGGAATACGGAGCATGAAACTGATCAGAACGGAGGACGCCGTGGGGCATGTGCTGTGCCACGATATGACACAGATTATCCCCGGCGAATATAAGGACGCCAGGTTCCGCAAGGGGCATATGGTAACGGAGGAGGACATCCCGGTCCTGCTTTCCATGGGGAAAGAGAACCTGTATGTATGGGAAAAGGCGGAGGGAATGCTCCACGAGGACGAGGCGGCGGCGCGCCTGCTGGCCCTGTGCATCAGCGAGCATATGCACCCGACGGCCGTGAAGGAAGGGAAGATCGAGCTGATCGCGGACGCGGACGGCCTTTTCGAGGTGGATACGGAGCGGCTGGAAGCGGTCAATGACAACGAGGAACTGATGATCGCGACACGGCATACGAACACGGCCGTGCATCCCGGGGACAGGCTCGCGGGGATGCGGGTGATTCCGCTGGTCATCGCGGAGGAAAAGCTGGCGCGGGCGGAACAGGCCGCCGGGAAGGAACCGCTGCTGCGGATCCGGCCGTGGAAACTGAAGACGGCGGCCATCATTACCACCGGCAGCGAAGTGGAAAAGGGACTGATTCAGGACCGGTTTACCCCGGTGGTGGAGCAGAAGCTGGCCGGATACGGCATCCGGACGGTAAGGAAAACCATGACCGGGGACGACCCGGAAAAGATACGTCTGGCGATTCTGGAGGCCCAGGAAAGCGGAGCGGATCTGATCTGCTGTACCGGCGGGATGAGCGTGGATCCGGACGACCGGACGCCCGGGGCGATTGCCCGGAGCGGGGCAAAGATCGTCACCTATGGGGCGCCGACGCTGCCGGGCGCGATGTTCTGCCTGGCCTATCTGGCGGACGGGACGCCGGTGGTCGGCCTGCCGGGATGCGTCATGTACGCGAAGGCGACGATCTTCGACCTGGTCCTTCCGCGGATCGCGGCGGGGGTGGCGCTGAAACGGCGGGACTTTGTCCGGCTCGGGCACGGGGGGCTGTGCCTGGGGTGCGGGACATGTCATTTTCCGGTATGTCCCTTTGGAAAATAAGGGGGCTTTCCGATCGCCCCCTTAAACCCCTTCGGTTTGGTAAATTATTTAATGGTAGGAAGGCAAGGATGCTGAAAGACCGATTTGGCCGCGTGATTAATTACATGCGGATATCCGTGACAGACCGGTGCAATCTGCGATGCAGGTACTGCATGCCGGAGGGGATTGAATGGATCCCCATGGAGCAGATTCTCCGCTATGAGGAGATTGCTTTCATCTGCGCGCAGGCGGCCGGACTGGGAATCGACCGGCTGAAGATCACCGGGGGAGAACCGCTGGTGCGGAAGGATTGCGCAGTGCTGGTGAGCATGCTGAAAAAGATTCCGGGCATCCGGCAGGTGACGCTGACCACCAACGGGGTGCTGCTGTCGGATCAGCTGGAGGGACTGCTGGAGGCGGGGCTCGACGCGGTGAATATCAGCCTGGACACGACAGACCGGGAGGCATACAGGGAGATGACCGGAACGGACGCGCTGGAGCAGGTGATGGCTTCCATCCGGAAAGCGGCCGGGCGGCTGCCGGTGAAAATCAACTGCGTGGCGCAGCAGGGGGGCTATGAGAACGAGCCGGTTCGGCTGGCCGTGCTGGCCAGGGATCTGCCGGTGGATGTCCGGTTCATCGAGCTGATGCCCGTCGGCGCCGGGAGAAACCTGCGGAGCCTTCCGAATCCGCAGGTACTCCGCATGATCGAGGAGGCGTACGGCAGGACGGCGGAGGATCCGGAAAGCCGCGGAAACGGCCCGGCGGTTTATCGCCGGCTGGAGGGGTTCATGGGGAGAATCGGGTTCATCAGCGCGATGCACGGGAAGTTCTGCGGGGAGTGCAACCGGCTGCGGCTGACCTCCACCGGGGAACTGAAGCCCTGCCTGTGCTACGCGGACAGCGTCGGCCTGCGGGAAATCCTACGGGACAATCGGGCGGGAAAAGAAGAACGCGTCCGGGAGAAAATCCGGGAAGCCGTGCGGATGAAACCGCGGGCGCACTGCTTTGAAAACCCGGAAGACATAACGGAAAACAGGAGAATGGCGGAGATCGGGGGCTGAGGCAGATGGAATTCACTCACTTTGATCCGGGAGGAAAGGCCTGGATGGTGGACGTCAGCGGAAAAGAGGACACCCGGCGGGTGGCAATCGCTGAGGGACAGATCCGGATGAGCCGGGAATGCTTCGACAGGATCGCTGCCGGCAGCGTGGAGAAGGGCGATGTGCTGGGCGCGGCCCGGATCGCCGGGATCATGGGCGCGAAGAAAACTTCGGAGCTGATTCCGCTCTGCCATATGCTGCCGCTGACCAAAGTGGCCATGACGTTTGAGATGCTTCCGGAAGCATGCGCGGTGAAGGCGGTCTGCACAGCAGGGACCGTCGGAAAAACGGGCGTCGAGATGGAGGCGCTGACCGGGGTCAGCTGCGCGCTGCTGACGATCTACGATATGTGCAAAGCTGTGGACAAAACCATGGAGATCGGACAGATCCGGCTGATCCGCAAGAGCGGGGGAAAAAGCGGAGATTTCATTCGTCCCGGAGCGGAGGAAGAAGCGGGGGTAGAATCATGAAGCTGCAGGGAATGATCCGGGCTGTATGCATCAGCCCGGCAAAAGGAACCGTGAAACGGCCGATAGAGAAAGGCGTATTTATTCCCGGGTTCGGGATCGAGAACGACGCGCACGCGGGGAAATGGCACCGCCAGGTCAGCCTGCTTTCCGGGGACAGCGTGGACGCCTTCAACCGGACCGGCGCTGATGTACGGGACGGCGACTTCGGAGAGAACCTGCTGGTGGAAGGGATCGACCTGAAATCATTGCCGGTGAGCAGCCTCCTGCAAGCTGGAAGCGTGACGCTTCGTATCACGCAGATCGGCAAGGAATGTCACAGCGACTGCGAGATCCGCCGGCGGACGGGGGACTGCATCATGCCGCGGGAAGGCGTGTTCGCGGAAGTGCTGACAGGCGGAGAGATCCGACCGGGAGACACGATCACCGCGCGGATGCCGGATCCGGACCGCCCCTTCCGGGCGGCGGTGATCACGTTGAGCGATCAGGGCTCCTGGGGAGAACGGGTTGATGAGAGCGGCCCCGCCGCGGCAGAAATGCTGGAGGAAGCAGGGTATGAGATCGTGGAAAGGATCCTGCTGCCGGATGAACCGGAGCTGCTGAAGCGGGAGCTTTGCCGGCTGGCGGACCAGCGGCAGATGGACCTGATCATCACCAGCGGCGGCACCGGCTTTTCCCCAAGGGATCGGACGCCGGAGGCGACCATGGCCGTGGCGGACCGGAACGCTCCGGGCATCGCGGAATATCTCCGGATGCGCTCGATGGAGCTGACGAAGCGGGCGATGCTGGGCCGCGGCGTTTCCGTGATCCGGAAGGGAACGCTGATTATCAACCTGCCCGGAAGCCCGAAGGCCGTGAAGGAAAGTCTGGGATTCATCCTGGATTCCCTGGAACACGGGCTGAAAATCCTGAGAGGACGCGCTTCCGAGTGCGCCCGGAAATAAAAAACACCCAAGGAGAGGAAAGAAAATGAAGAAAACCCTGTCGGTCTTCCTGGCCCTGGCGATGGCTTTCTGTCTGAGCACGGCCGCAGCCGAAGCTCCGAAGACGGAACTGGTGGTATTTGCGGCGGCTTCCCTGACGGAATCCCTGACGGCGATCCAAGCCCTGTATGAAGAAGCAAACCCGGAGATCAGCCTGGTGTTCAACTTTGACTCGTCGGGAACGCTGAAGACGCAGATTCAGGAAGGCGCGGTGTGCGACCTGTTCATCTCCGCGGGACAGAAACAGGTGAACCAGCTGGATATTCAGGCGGATGAGGAGAAAAACCCGGAGCGGCTGGACTTTGTGCTGGAGGGGAGCCGGATCGACCTGCTGGAAAACAAGGTGGCGCTGGTGACGCCGGCGGACAACCCGAAAGGGATCAGAAGCTTTGACGACCTGGCCGGGCTGCTGAAGGACGGCGAGATCCTGATGGCGATGGGAAACTCTGACGTGCCGGTGGGCCAGTATACCCAGAAGATTCTGGCCTTCTACGGGCTGAACGAGGAAGAACTGGCCGCAGCGGGGAAGATTACCTACGGCTCCAACGTGAAAGAGGTGACCACCCAGGTGGTGGAAGGCAGCGTGGATTGCGGCGTGGTATATGGGACGGATGCCTTCAGCGCGGGACTGGACGTGACGGATACCGCGACGGCAGCAATGTGCGGGCAGGTGATCTATCCGGCGGCGGTGATGAAGAACAGCGCCGTGCCGGAGGCCGCCCAGGCGTTCCTGGATTATCTGCGGGGCGAAGAGGCTACGCGCATTTTTGAAGGAATCGGGTTTACCGGCATTCCCGCGGAGAAGGCGCCATGACGGACCTTTTTCCGCTGTGGAACTCCCTGCGGATCGCTGCTATCAGCTGCGTGATCGTGTTTTTCGCGGGGATCTTTGCCGCCTATAAGGTGGCCAGGATGCCCCGCGTCCTCAAGGGAATCCTGGATGTGATCCTGACATTGCCGATGGTTCTGCCGCCCACGGTGTGCGGCTATTTTCTGCTGCTTGTTTTCGGGACGCGGCGCCCGGTAGGGAAATTCCTGGCGGAAATGGGCGTGAAGCTGGTCATGAACTGGCCGGGCGGGGTCGCGGCGGCGGTGGCGGTGGCTTTTCCGCTGATGTATCGGACAGCCCGGGGCGCTTTTGAGAGCTTTGACGAGGATCTGGCCTGGTCGGCTCAGACGTTGGGGCTTTCCAATACCTGGATTTTCTGGCGGGTACGGATGCGCGCGTGCCGGCAGGGGATCCTGGCCGGAACGGTGCTCGCTTTTGCCCGGGCGCTGGGTGAATACGGGGCGACCAGCATGCTGATCGGCTATACGCCCGGAAGAACAGCCACCGTATCCACTACGGTGTATCAGCTCTGGCGGACGAACGACGAGAGCGGCGCGTTCTTCTGGGTCATGGTGAACCTGGCGATCTCGGCGGCCGTCCTGCTGACGGTGAATCTGCTGGAAAGGCGGGAAAGGAAACCAAAATGGCGCTTGAAGTAGAGATCGAAAAACGGTTTGGCTCCTTTCATCTCCGGGCCGCCTTTACCTGCGAAAAGGAATTCCTGGGCATTCTGGGCGCCTCCGGATGCGGCAAAAGCATGACGCTGAAGTGCATTGCCGGCATCGAACAGCCGGATCGGGGCCGGATCGTGCTGGACGGCCGGGTGCTGTACGACTCCGACAGGAAGATCCACCAGCCGCCGCAGAAGCGCCGCGTCGGGTACCTGTTCCAGCACTACGCGCTGTTTCCGGGGATGACGGCCCGGCAGAACATCCTGTGCGGGCTGCAGGGGGAAAAGGACAGACGGAAGAGAGAGACACGGGGTGACGAAATGCTGGATCTGCTGCAGATCCGGGAGATCGCCTCCCTGCGGCCAGGCCAGCTTTCGGGAGGACAGGCCCAGCGGGTTGCCCTGGGAAGGATTCTGGTGAATGAACCGGATCTGCTGATGCTGGATGAGCCTTTTTCCGCCCTGGATACCCATTTGCGGCTGAAGCTGCAGACGGAACTGAAAAAACTGCTGGCCGGGTACGGCCGGGGGGTCCTTCTGGTGACGCATGACCGGGATGAGGCGTACCGCATGTGCGACCGGATCGGCGTGATGGAACAGGGACAGATGGATCCGGTGAAGAAGACAAAGGAGCTTTTCGCGGATCCGGAAACCCGGGCCGCCGCCGTGCTGACCGGCTGCAAAAATCTGACGGCAGCCGTCAGAACAGGAGAGCGGGAAGTTTTCATCCCCGAATGGAAGATTCACCTGACGACGGGGAAACCGGTGCGGGACGGGCTGAAAGCCATCGGCATCCGGGCCCACAGCTTTGATCCGGACGAGCCGACCAACCGCTTCCCCGTCAGGATTCTTCAGGAGACCGAAGAGCCGTTCGAATGGATCAGCGAGTTCCGCTACGGGGAACAATCCCCCGACAGCCCGGCAGTCTGGTGGCGGTATGCCAGGGAACTCCGGCCGGCAGCCCCTCCGGAGGCGCTCGGGGTTTCCCCGGAAAACGTATTGCTCCTGTACTGAAATGGATTGCTGCTGTATGAAAACTTTATGATTGTTTCATCCGGGAAATTGCAGTATAATCATGGACAGAAAAAGACGCCCGGAGGACCTGTCATGGCAGGCGGATCACAGCCGGACGGAAAGAGGAGGTTTCTCAAAATGAAAAAACTGATCGCTCTGATCTGTGCCCTGGCCCTGCTGGTGGGCCTGACAGCGGTCCCGGCCGCGGCGGAAGGCGGAAAGCCGTTGAAGATCCTGTTCCTTTCCTCCACCGGGGTGGACGACGGGGGTTTCAATGAGGACTGCTATGCCGGCATCAAGGGGTTCCTGGCGGATCATCCCGACTGCACCGTGACCGATGTCAAGGAGCCCGATATGGCGGAGCTGATCCCGACGGTGGAAAAGCTTGCCGGCGACTATGATGTGTTCGTGCTTCCGGGATACAACTTCGGCGGCATCGGCGATATCGTGCTGGCGAACCCTGACAAGTATTTCCTGGTGGTGGACTCCGCGATCCAGGACAGCGAGGGGAACCCGGTGGCGGCAAACAACGCGTTCACCATGACATACAAAGAGCAGGAAGGCGGATTCATGGCCGGCCTCGCGGCGGCGCTGTCCACGAAGAGCAATAAGGTCGCCGTGATCAACGGCATGGCCTTCCCCTCCAATGTCAACTATGAGTACGGCTTCATGAGCGGCGTATACTATGCGAACACGAAGTTAGGGACGGCCGCCGAATGCGTGGAAATTCCTTCCTTCGCGGGCACCGACCTGAACGGCGTGAACGTCGGCGGCAACTATATCGGCGCATTTACCGATCCCGCGACCGGGAAGGTCGTCGCGGAATCCCTGATCCATGAAGGATGCGACGTGCTGTTCACAGCGGCCGGCGATTCTGGCAACGGCGCCCTGACCGCGGTCAAGGAAGCGGACGGCGTCTGGTTCATCGGGTGCGACGTGGATCAGTTTGACGACGGCGCCAAGGGCGACGGGAACGTGGTGCTGACTTCCGCGCTGAAGGTGATGCACCTGGACGTGCAGCGCCAGCTGGAGGCAATCTACAACGGGACCTTCGTCGGCCAGGATGCGCTGCTGGGCGCGGAAACCGAATCCACGGGCTACGTCTTCACGGAAGGCCGCCAGCAGCTGACGGAAGACGCGCTGGCCAAAATGGCGGAATGCTATGAACTGATGAAGAAGGGCGAGATCATTCCTCCTTCCTGGACGGAATACTCCGTGACGGATTTCCCGGGACTGAAGTAAGTCTCTCTTTTTGAAACGCTCTCTCCTGAAGGGAGAGCGTTTCCCTTTTTTATTTCTTTCTGATGATTTCTTTCTAAGCGGACGGTGAACACATGAGCGATTATAAGAGCGATTATATCGTGGAAATGCGGCATATCACAAAACGCTTTCCGGGGATCATTGCCAACGACGATGTTTCTCTTGAAATCCGGAAGGGCGAGGTTTACGCGCTGCTGGGGGAGAACGGCGCCGGAAAGTCCACGCTGATGAGCATCCTGTTCGGGACGTATGAACCGGACGAGGGGGAGATCCTGGTGAACGGGAAACCGGTGAAATTCCATTCCTCCACCGACGCGACCGCCTGCGGAATCGGCATGGTGCACCAGCACTTCAAGCTGGTGGAGCCTTTTACCATCGCGGAAAACATTGTGCTGGGCGTCGAACCGGAGGAAAAGAAGCTGGGGATCCTGCCGTGGGTGAACATCCGGAAAGCCAACCAGCAGATCGCGGAGCTGTCCAGAGCATACGGGCTGGAGGTCAACCCGACGGACCGGATTGCGGATGTGCCGGTGTCCGTGCGCCAGCGGGTGGAAATCCTGAAGATGCTCTACCGCGGCGCGGAAATCATGATTTTTGATGAGCCCACCGCCGTGCTGACACCGCAGGAAATCGACTTTCTGCTCCAGATCATCGATAACCTCCGGAAGGATGGAAAAACCATCATCCTGATTACCCACAAGATTGCCGAGATCAAACGGGTGGCCGACCGCTGCGCGATTCTTCGGCAGGGGCGGCTGATCGATATCCGGGAGGTGGCCGACGCTTCGGCCCAGGAGCTGGCGGATCTGATGGTGGGCCGGCAGGTGAAGTTTATGCTGGAGAAGACAGCCCCGCAGTTCAGGGCGCCCGTGCTGGAGGTTCAGGGGCTGACGGTGAAGAACGAACATAAGTTTGACGTGGTCAAAGATGTTTCGTTCACCGTGCATGGCGGTGAAATCTTCGCGATTGCCGGGGTGTCCGGAAACGGCCAGGGAGAGATTGCGGACGCGATTGCCGGCCTGCTGAAAGCGGCGTCCGGGAAGGTGCTGCTGAACGGGAAGGATATCACCGCGATGCCTGTCCGGGAGCGGGCGCTGGCGGGACTGTCCTACATCCCGGAGGACCGGCACGAGACCGGGACCATTCCGGACATGATGCTGAGGGAAAACCTGGCGCTGCGGGAGTATTACAAGGAGCCTTTTTCCCGGCGGGGGATCCTGCATCAGGAGGCTTTCCGCAGCTATTCGGAGCAGCTGATCCAAACCTACGACATCCGGTGCGCCCAGGGGCCTGAGACTGTGCTGCGGTCCATGTCCGGCGGAAACCAGCAGAAGGCGATCGTCGGCCGGGAAATTGAGGAACAGACCGACCTGATCATCTTTGTGCAGCCCACCCGCGGGCTGGATATCGGCGCGATTGAAAACATCCACCGCCAGATTCTTCAGGAACGGGAGCGGGGCGCCGCGATCCTTCTGATCTCCCTGGAACTGGAAGAAATCATGGCGCTGGCGGATACGATCGGGGTGCTGTACCGGGGCGAAATCCTGAAGATTGACGCGGCGGAGAAGATGACCACGCAGGAAGTCGGCCGCTATATGATGGGGGTGAAGGAAGCATGAAAAAGAAAAACCTGCTTCTGGCCCGGCGGCTGACCGGGCGTCATGCCTCCCTGTGGGTTTCCGTGCTGGCCATCCTCCTGATGCTGGTCACCGCCGGCATTCTCCTCCTGGCGATGGGGAAAAACCCGCTGGCCGCGTTCCGGAGCTTCCTCCAGGGATGCGGAATGCTGCCCAAGGAAAACTACGGCGGCGGAAGCGGGATGCTGACGGATCTGCTGGATTTTCTGAATTACCTGGCGCCGCTGATCCTGGCTTCCCTGGCTTTTATCGCGGCGTTCAAGGCCGGCCTGTTCAATATCGGCATCTCCGGCCAGATGATGCTGGCCGGGTTTACGGCCACGGTGCTGGTCGGCTATAACAAGGCGCTTTCCCCGGTGATCGCGAAACCGCTGGTGCTGCTGATCGGCCTGGTGGTCGGTGGGCTGACCGGGGCCCTGATCGGATATCTGAAATACAGATTCAATATCCATGAAGTGGTATCCACCATCATGCTCAACTATATCATCAGCTATCTGACGGGATTCTTTATCAACAACAACTATGTGGACATGATGACGCGGAACAGCAGAACCTGCACGCCGGAGGCCCGGCTGACCCTGACCAATGTGATGATCGGGGATCTGAAAGGGAAGATTCCACTCGGGCTGATCATCGCGATTCTTGTGGCGCTGCTGGTATCCTTCGTCTTCCGGAAAACCGTGCTTGGCTTTGAAATCAAGGCGGTGGGGATGAACCGGCGCTGCTCCCAGTATACCGGGATCCGGGTCAGCAGGATCATCCTGCTTTCCATGGGTTTTTCCGGCGCGATCGCGGGACTGGCCGGCGTGGCGTACTATCTGGGATATACCAATACCATCATTCCGAAATCCCTCCCCGGCATGGGGTACGATTCCATTTCCGTGGCGCTGCTGGGCAGCGGATCCCCGATCGGGGCCCTGTTTGCGGCAGTGGTGGTTTCCATCTTCCAGCAGGGCGCCAACTATATGAGTTCCAGCATCGGTGTGGCGAAGGAGATTGCCTCGCTGATCACCGGCATCCTGCTGCTCTTTGCTTCCTGCGGCAACTATATGAAGTTCCGCGCAGAACGGAAAATACAGCAGGCGGCGGATCTGGCGCCCCGGAGCGTTCCTGCTCCGGCGGCCGGGAAACCGGGTGACAGGGGGGTGAAGACGCTGTGAATAAAGTGTTTACGGACGGCCTTTCCTTTGCCCTTCCGCTGCTGATCATGGCGATCGGCGCGCTGTATTCGGAAAAGAGCGGCGTGACCAACCTGGCTGTGGAAGGCTTCCAGGGAGTCGGCGCCTTCTTCGGCGCGCTGGCGGCCACGCTGTTTGCCCCGCTGATTGGAAACGGGAACCAGGCGATCATCTATATCGCGATGGTCTGCGCTGCCATCGGAGGCGCGCTGTTTTCCTGCATCCATGGGCTGCTGTGTATCCGTTTCCGGGCGAACCAGGTGATCAGCGGCGTGGTCATCAATATTCTGTCGGTGGCGCTGACCGCCTTCTGCACCAGCGCCGCGAACGCGGCGATCAGCGGCAACGCGTCCAACAAATTCGTACTGGATGTGTCGAGCAAGTTTACCGTTCCGCTGCTGTCCAAAATCCCCTGGATCGGCGGACTGTTCACCGACATGTATCCTTTTGAGATCATCATTGCCGTCTTGGTGGTGGTTCTGTGGTACCTGATGAACAGGACGCGGTTCGGGATGCGGCTCCGGGCCTGCGGCGAAAACCCGCAGGCGGTGGACGCGGCCGGCGCCAATGTGACCCGGATCCGCTGGATGGCCGTGATCATTTCCGGCGCGCTTTCAGGCATCGGGGGCATCTGCTTCGCCTATTCGCTGCTGGGCAATTTCTCTCCCAGCATCTATCAGGGATTCGGCTATCTGGCGATCGCGGCCATGATTTTCGGAAACTGGAATATCGGGCCGACGACGCTCGCCTGCCTGGCTTTCGGCCTGGCCAAATCCGGCGGGCTCCAGCTGTGCATCGCGGCAAAGCTGCCCAGCAATTACACCGACCTGTTCCTGCTGCTGCCCTACGTGCTGACCCTGCTGCTGCTGATCTTCTTCTCCAGAAAAAATCACCCGCCGAAAGCGGCGGGCGAGCCCTGGGACAAGAGCAAACGGTGAAACCGGGGAACAGAACCGGTCAGCTGTCCTCTGCTCTCCAGAAAACATGATACCCATCAGGCTGCTCCAGGGCGAGCTGCTCCATCTCCTCCGTACGGGGGAGCGATTCCGGGTCTTCCGTTTCGATCCGGACACAGGTGCCGCAGCTGCTGGAAAGCATACGCGGAACCGGCATCATCCTCGCGGGGATGCCGGTTTTGTCGCATTGCTTTTTACAGCGCATGGCGCCGAAATGGGAAAAGAACGTGGCGATAACGATCATTTCTGAATCTTCAGGGTAAACTCGCCGTCCGCTTCGACGGAAGAGACTTGATACCCCTGATGCTCCGCGTAACGGGTGACGTTTTCTTTGGAGACACGGTTATCCACGGTGATTTCATAAGAACTGTCCCCGCTCTTCATCGCCTGACTGATCAGGATGACCGGTTCCGGGCAGGAAAGTCCGCGCGCGTCCACTTTTGTCATGATGATGATCTCCTTTGAATCAGATGGTTTGGTTTACCTGTTTTTCCTGTTCCGGGCGATGTTGCACTCGCCGATAATAATCACCACGATGATGCCGATGATCACCGCGATTTTCCCGTTGTCCGTCGGGCCCGCTCCGCTGGACGCCAGCTTGAAATTGTGCGCGAAAGCGGCGCCGAGCAGAAGACCGACGACGGTCATGGCGCTGTCGGTGTTGCCTTCGCCGGCAAGAACCAGCTGACGAAGCGGGCACCCGCCGAGCAGCACGCAGGCAAAGCCGACAAGCAGCATGCCCAGCGCGTTCCACAGGCCGTCCATATGAGCGACCGGCTGTCCTTCAAAGGCGAAGGTAAAATAGGTGCCGGATGTCGCGGCGGTGAAGATCAGGTTCATGATCAGCGCCGAGACACAGATGGCCGCAAAGCCGAGCAGCAGCTTGAACTCTTTGAAGAGGATCGCGTCCCGGATGCCGCCGACCATGCACAGGCGGGTCCGCTGGGCCAGGCCGCCGACGATCAGGCCGGCCAGCAGGCTGATCCAAGTGGCCGCGTGCAGCAAACCGGGGCCGGGGTTGGGATTTTCCTCTGTGGCCGTGGTGAATTTCAGCAGCGAGGGAACCAGAAGCAGCAGGAGGAGCAGCGCCGCAGCGATTACCGGGAGGGCGGAGCCTTCCGACGCAGGGAGCCTGTAGGTCCGCTTCAGGGAATACCCTCTCTTCAGATAAAGGACGCCGCAGCCGATGCCGGCGGCAAAACCGACCAGACCGAGGATGGCGTTCAGATCACCGCCCGCGATCCGCAGGATCATCCGGAACGGGCAGCCGAGGAACATCAGGCAGCCGATCATGGCGAAGAAACCGAGAACCAGGCGGGTCATCGGAGAACTGCCACCGCGGGGAGAAAACTCCTTCTTCGCCAGAGAGAGCAGGAAACTCCCCAGAATGATCCCGATGATCTCCGGGCGCAGATACTGCACGGCGCCGGCGCTGTGAAGCCCCAGCGATCCGGCGGTATCCCGGATAAAACAGGCGATGCAGAAACCCATGTTCTTCGGATTGCCCAGCAGCACCAGGGCGGTCGAGATCACCCCGATGATCAGTCCGGCAATGATAATCTGCCATTTTTCCTTTGACTTTGTCAATGTTTTCACTCCAGTCAGCTGTGCGCGGAACGCACATTTTTTATTGGAAACAGTATATCCTTGCGTCCCGCGTGTGTCCAATATCATTTATCAGGATTGGATTCGCATTTATTATGTGTTATAATGAATGCCATCTTCAGAAAGGGCGGGGGATACCATGCAGCGGATCAATCTGGATCAGGCCAGTACAAGCTTTCCCAAAGCGCCGGGGACAGCGGACGCCGTTTTCCGCTATCTCACGGAGTGCGGCTGCAATATCAGCCGCGGCGGCTATCAGGGCGCCTATTCGGCGGAGGAGCTGGTCTATGAGACCCGGGTTCTGCTGTGCCGGCTGCTGGGCGGAAAGAATCATGCGCCGGATCCGAAACAGGTCATTTTCACGAAAAACATCACGGAGAGCCTGAATGTCCTGATCCGGGGCCTGCTCCGGCCGGGGGACCATGTGCTTGTTTCGTCCATGGAGCATAACGCGGTGATGCGCCCGCTGGCACAGCTGGAGAAGCGGGGAATCCGGTTCACCCGCGTTCCCTGCGACAGGGACGGATCGATGAACCCGGAGGATCTGGAAGCGCTGATCGAACCAGCGACCCGGGCGGTGGTCATGCTTCATGCCAGTAATGTATGCGGAACCGTGCTCCCGGCCGCGGAGGTCGGAGCCGTCTGCCGCGCGCACGGCCTCTTTTTCATCCTGGATACCGCCCAGACCGCCGGGATCCTGACGATCGACATGGCGGCGATCGGCGCGGATGCCCTGGCCTTTACCGGGCACAAAGGGCTGCTCGGCCCGCAGGGAACGGGGGGCTTCCTGATCCGGGAAAGCCTGGCGGAAAAGCTGGAACCTCTGATCACCGGGGGAACCGGCAGCCTCAGTCACACGGAGGAGACGCCGCTGTTCCTGCCGGACAGGTTTGAGGCGGGAACGCTGAATCTTCCCGGGATTGCGGGGCTCCACGCGGCCCTTGCCTGGCTGCTGGACCGGCCGGAGGGCAGCATCCTCGTTCAGGAACAGAAACTGACAGAGTGTTTTCTGCGGAAGACGGAACCCCTGGAGGAAGAGGGATGGATCCGGATCATCGGGAAGCGTAGCACCGAAGGCCGGATCGGGGTGGTTTCGATGGTTCCGCTGACGCTGGATCCGGCAGAGCTGGCCTTCCGCCTGGATGAGGACTACGGGATCGCGACGCGCGTCGGCCTGCACTGCGCGCCGGCGGCCCACAAAACGCTGGGGACCTGGCCGACGGGAACGGTCCGGTTCTCCTTCGGCGCTTTTAACACAGAAGAGGAGATCGATGAGGCGGTCAGCGCTGTATCCGCGCTTTGCCGCCCGGAGAGGAAAACATGGAACTGAAACAGCTTGTCTCTTTCGCCAGCGTTGTCCGGCTCGGCAGTTTCAGCCGCGCGGCGGAGGAGCTTTATATCGCCCAGCCGACCATCAGCCTGCATATCCGCCAGATGGAGGAGGAATTGCAGACAAAGCTCCTTCTCCGGACCACCAAAAGCATCACGGTCACGGAGAAGGGCAGGGAAGTGTATGAGTACGCGGTCAGCATGCTTCAGCTCAGGGACCGGATTATCGAAAAATGTTCGGACGGGGAGCGGCGGATCATTCGTCTCGGTGCTTCGACGATTCCCTCGGCCTACATTCTGCCCGAGGTGCTGCCGGAATATGTGAAGCGGAATCCCGCTACCTATTTTACGATTGACCAGGGGGACAGCCGGTCTGTGACGGAGAAGCTGGCGGAAGGGGTCATCGACCTCGCGCTGATCGGCATGAAGCCGTCTTCTCCGGAAATCGCCGCCGAACCTTTCTATGAGGACACCGTTGTGATCATTACCCCGGTCAGGGAACCGTTTCTGACCATGAAGGAGACCCGGTCCGCCACCCTGCAGAAACTGTTTGAGGCCCCGGTGATCCTGCGCGAAGAGGGCAGTGGAAGCCTGAAAGCGGCGGACGCTTTCCTGGCAAAGGCCGGATATGCGGAGAGCGATCTGCTTGTCGCCGCCAGAACCAACGATCCGGAGTCCATCAAAAATCTGGTGGCTCAGGGCCTGGGAATTTCCATGATTTCCTCGAAAGCGGCGGAGAACTACAGCCGGGAAAACCGCCTGCTGGTTTTCTCGTTCCCGGAGATTTCAGGCCGCCGCCTGCTCTATATCGCGACCAGGAAGCATGCCGCACTTTCCGAACGCGCGAAGGACTTCCACCGCTATCTGAAACAGTTTTACGCTTTCCCGCCGGAAAAGCAGGGAACGGGGAAATTTTAACAATATTGCATAGTTTTCTTCTTGAAATCTTCATGTTTATCACGTATAATTTCAATCATTCCCGGACATAATATTCGTGTTTTTGGAGGATGTCATGGAAGCACTGTGCCGGATGATCCAGGAAAAAGGCAAGGGGATCGGGAATGATATCGTCAAGGTGGACATGTTTCTGAACCACCGGATTGATACAGCCCTGCTGTTTCAGATGGGCGAAGCCTGGGCGGAAGAATTCCGGGCGGACAGGCCGGAGATGGTCCTGACGGTGGAAGCCAGCGGGATTTCCATGGCGGTTGCCGCGGCGCACGCGCTGGGAGATATTCCCGTTGTCTTTGCGAAGAAGAGCGCCACCGTGGTGCAGAACGACTCGGTGGTTCAGGCGCCGGTTTATTCCTTCACCCATAAAACCCAGAATATGATCCGGATTGAAAAGCAGTATCTGCCGCGGGGCGCCAGGGTCCTGATTATTGATGACTTCCTGGCAGACGGGCAGGCGGCCCGGGGCCTGATGAACCTGTGCGAGCAGCAGGGCGCCGAGGTCATCGGCGTGGGCATCGCGGTGGAAAAGGGATTCCAGCCCGGCGGGAAAGCCCTGCGGGAGTCCGGCGTGCATCTTAAGTCTTTGGCAGTGGTTGACGGCATTGTGGACGGGAATATCGTCCTCAGGCCGGAAGACGACTGATCCAATAGAAGTCATTCCCAACCAATCAAAAAGAGGAGGAACTGATCACATGAAAAAGATTATTGCTCTGGTTCTGGCTCTTGTGCTGTGTCTGACCGCGGTGAGCGTGATGGCGGAAGGCGCCAAGGTGAAGGTTGGTTTCATCTTCCTGCATGATGAAAACTCCACTTATGACCTGAACTTCATCAACGCCGCCAAGGCCGCCGCTGAAAAGCTCGGCGTGGAATATGTGGTGAAGACCAATGTCGGCGAGAGTGAAGCCTGCTATGAAACAGCAGCGGACCTGGCAGACAGCGGATGCAACATCATCTTTGCTGACAGCTTCGGCCATGAAGACTACATGATCCAGGCTGCGAAGGAATATCCGGACGTGCAGTTTTGCCATGCGACCGGCACCAAGGCCCATACCGAAGGTCTGGCCAACTTCCACAATGCTTTCGCCAGCATTTATGAAGGCCGTTTCCTGGGCGGCATCGCCGCGGGCCTGAAGCTGAACCAGATGATCGAAGAAGGCAAGATCACCCCCGAAGAAGCGAAGCTGGGCTACATCGGCGCTTATACCTACGCGGAAGTGATTTCCGGCTACACCTCCTTCTTCCTGGGCGCCCGGAGCGTTTGCCCCACCGCCACGATGGAAGTGACCTTCACCGGTTCCTGGTATGATCCCGCGCTGGAGCAGGAAGGCGCCATCAAGCTGATCAACGACAAGTGCGTCGTGATCTCTGAGCATGCCGACTCCATGGGCGCTCCCTCCGAGTGCGAGAAGAACAATATCCCCTTCGTCTTCTACAACGGTTCCGCCGCGGATGCCTGCCCGAACACCTACATCGTGGCCAGCCGCATCAACTGGGAGCCCTACTTTGAGCTGATCATCAACGCCGTGGCCAACGGAACCGAGATTCCCGCGGACTATACCGGCACCCTCGCGACGGACGGCGTTGTGCTGGCTGAGCTGAATGAACAGGCAGCCGCTCCCGGAACCGCTGAAGCGATTGAAGAAGCGAAAGCCAAGATGCTGAGCGGTGAGCTGAAGGTGTTCGATACCGCGGCCTTCACGAAGGACGGAGCGAAGCTGGAAAGCTATCTGGCTGACGTGGATACCGATCCCGCCTACACTCCGGACACCGAAGTGATTTCCGACGGATACTTCCATGAATCCGAGTTCCGCAGCGCTCCCTATTTCGATCTGCAGATCGACGGGATCACCCTGCTGGACACCAAGTTCTGATCCTGAAAAATAAGGAAAGGGTCCCGGTCTGCGGCTGGGACCCTTCCTCTCATTTTTCCGCAAAGGGCAGAGCAGCGGGAAGGGCTGCTTTGCCCTTTGCGGAAAAACCACAATGAGACTGACAGAGCGGAGGATAATTGCTTGAATACATCGGTTGCGGTGGAAATGCGGAATATCAGCAAACGATTCGGAACTGTTCAGGCGAATCAGGACGTTTCCCTGGATATCCGGCGCGGGGAAATCCTGGCGCTGCTGGGGGAGAACGGCAGCGGCAAGACCACGCTGATGAACATGCTGGCCGGGATCTACTTTCCGGACAGCGGGACCATCTCTGTAAACGGGGAGCCGGCGGTGATTGCTTCCCCGAAGGAAGCCTTTGAACTGGGGATCGGAATGATTCACCAGCATTTTAAGCTGGTGGACGTTTTGAGCGCGGCGGAGAACATCGTGCTGGGCCTGGAAGGGAAACTGGACCTGAAGAGCGCTGTGAAAAAGATTCGGGAAATTTGTGACGCCTACGGCTTTGACGTGAATCCGAGCCAGAAGATATATGATATGTCCGTTTCCCAGAAGCAGACGGTGGAGATTGTCAAAGTGCTGTACCGCGGAGCGGATATCCTGATCCTGGACGAGCCCACCGCCGTGCTGACGCCGCAGGAAACAGACAAGCTGTTCGCCGTTCTGCGGAATATGCGGGACGACGGGAAAGCCATCGTGATCATCACGCACAAGCTGAATGAAGTGCAGACCCTGTCTGACAAGGTGGCGGTACTCCGTGGAGGCAGATATATCGGCACGCTGATCACGAAGGATACGAACGCCCAGGAAATGACCGATATGATGGTCGGACGCGCGGTGTCGCTGAATATTGACCGGCCTGATCCTGTGGATCCGCAGCTGCGGCTGGAGATCCGCGACCTGACGGTACGGAATGAGGAAGGCCTGCTGAAACTGGATCACGTTTCCTTTGACGCAAACAGCGGGGAGATCCTCGGAATCGCCGGCATCTCCGGCGCGGGGCAGAAAGAACTGCTGGAAGCAATTTACGGTCTGCAAGGTACGGAAGAGGGAACGGTGATTTTCCATGATCCGGAAACGAACAAGGCGATCGACCTGAAATACAAAACACCGATGCAGATCCGGCAGCTGGGCGTGTCCCTGAGCTTCGTACCGGAAGACCGGCTGGGCATGGGCCTGGTCGGCAGTATGGACATTACGGACAACATGATGCTGCGCAGCTACCGAAGCGGCCCGCACGGATTTTTGAACCGGAAAGCCCCGAAGAGTATGGCCAGGTGGATCATCCGGGAGCTGGAAATCTCCACACCCGGGACGACGACGCCGGTCCGTCGGCTGTCCGGCGGCAATGTGCAGAAGGTTCTGGTCGGCCGGGAAATCGCCCAGACGCCCAAAGTGCTGATGATGGCATATCCGGTACGCGGACTGGATATCAACTCTTCCTACACAATCTATCAGCTGATGAACCTGCAGAAAGAAAAAGGAGTTGCCGTGATCTTTGTGGGTGAGGACCTGGACGTGCTGATGGAACTGTGCGACCGGATCCTGGTGCTGTGCGCCGGAAAGGTCAGCGGAATGGTGGACGGGCGGAAAGCGGACAAACAGAAGATCGGGATGATGATGACCCGAGTGGGAGGTGAACAGGATGGCGAATAAGTTGAAAGAGCCGCTGATCCATATCTCCCGGAGGAGCGTGCTGCCCTGGTATCAGAGCTGGGGAATCCGCGCGGGCGCGGTGATCCTGTCCCTGGGCGTCTGCGCGCTGGTGACCATGCTGACGACCGGCGAAAACCCCTTCAGTGTGTTCGGGGCGATTTATGACGCTTCCTTTTCCACCCAGCGCCGCACCTGGGTGCTGTTCCAGAATATCGCGATGCTGCTGAGCGTGTCGCTGGCGGTTGTTCCGGCGTTCCGGATGCGCTTCTGGAATCTGGGCGGTGAAGGCCAGATGCTGGCCGGCGGCCTGGCGTCCACGGCCTGCATGATCTGCCTGCGCGATGTGCTGCCCAATGCTGTGCTGATCCCGGTGATCGTTGTCTGCAGCATTGCCGCCGGAGCGATCTGGGGCATGATCCCCGCGCTCTTTAAGGCGAAGTGGGGAACGAATGAAACGCTGTTCACCCTGATGATGAACTATATCGCCATCCAGCTGGTTTCCTTCTTCATTATTGTCTGGGAAATGCCCAAGGGCGCCGGCCAGATCGGCATTATCAACCAGAACACGGAGATCGGCTGGCTGCCGGCGATCGGGGGGCAGAAATACCTGCTGAATATTATCGTTGTGGCGGTCCTGACAGCGGCCATGTATGTCTATATGAACTATTCCAAGCAGGGATATGAGATCTCCGTGGTCGGCGAGAGCGTGCGCACAGCCCGGTATGTCGGCATCAAGGTGGAACGGGTCATCGTCCGGACGATGATTATTTCCGGCGCGCTCTGCGGCCTGACCGGTATGCTGCTGGTCAGCGGCACCGATCATACCCTGACCACCACGATCACCGGAGGCCGGGGCTTTACGGCGGTGCTGGTGGCCTGGATGGCCAAATTTAACCCGGTCTGGATGATCCTGACGTCTTTCCTGCTGGTCTTCCTGGACAAGGGCGCCGGCGATATTACGACGAAGTTCGGGCTGAACAGGTCCTTTTCGGATATCCTGACGGGGATTATCCTGTTCTTCATCATTGGCAGCGAATTCTTTATCAATTACCGGATCAGCTTCCGTCATTCAGCAAAGAAGGGGGAAACGGATCATGTTTGATTTCCTGCTCACATTTATTCCCCGGGCGATTGTTCAGGGGATCCCGCTGCTTTACGGAAGTACGGGGGAGACGCTGACGGAGAAATCCGGCAACCTGAACCTCGGTATTCCCGGCATCATGTATGTCGGCGCGATCAGCGGGGTCATCGGATCCTTCTTTTATGAATCCTCGCTGCCGTCGCCGGAAGCTTTCAGCGGCTTCCTCGCGGTGCTGATCACGCTGTGCGCCACGCTGCTGGGTTCCCTTCTGATGGGGCTGCTGTATTGCTTCCTGACGGTTACGCTCCGGGCCAACCAGAACGTGACCGGCCTTGCGATGACGACCTTCGGCGTGGGCTTCGGCAATTTCTTCGGCGGCAGCCTGATTAAGCTGAGCGGCAATAATATGCCGTATCTGGCCCTGACCAACACCAGCATGGCTTTCCGGGCCCCGATGCCCGGCGCGAATACCACCGGGTGGTTCGGCAGCCTGTTCCTGTCCTACGGATTCCTGGCCTATCTGGCGGTGATTCTTTCGCTGATCGCCGCGTTTGTGCTGAAGAAAACCCGGATCGGCCTGCACCTGCGCGCGGTAGGCGAGAATCCCGCCACGGCGGACGCGGCCGGCATCAATGTGGCCCGGTATAAATACGCGGCCACCTGCATCGGCAGCATGATCGCGGGCCTCGGCGGCCTGTATTATGTGATGGATTACGCCAGCGGCATCTGGAGCAACAACGCCTTCGGCGACCGCGGCTGGCTGGCGATCGCGCTGGTCATCTTCACCATCTGGCGGCCGAATCTGGGCATACTTTCCTCGTTCCTGTTCGGCGGTTTGTATATTCTGCATATGTATATCCCGACCGGAATGGACCTGACGGTCAAGGAACTGTACAAAATGGCGCCGTACGTGGTGACCATTATCGTGCTGATCATTTCCAGCATCCGCAACCGCAGGGAGAATCAGCCTCCGGCCAGCCTGGGCCTCAGCTATTTCCGTGAGGAGCGATAGGCAAAATCATCAGCAGACAAGAGGAGAAATACGCGATGAAAGTCAGAATGACGGCGGACAGCACGTGCGATCTGAGCCCGGAACTGATCCGGAAATATGATATCGGGATCGCACCCCTGAGCGTGATTATTGACGGGCAGGTATTCCATGACGGCGTGGATGTGACGCCCCGGGATGTATTCCGGGCGGCGGAAGCGGGAAAATCCGTGCGGACCGCGGCGGTGAATACCTATGAGTATAAAGAATTCTTTACAGATCAGCTGAAGAACTGCGACCAGCTGGTGCATATCTGCATCAGCAGTGAGTTTTCCACCTGCTACAACGACGCGGTGGAAGCCAGCCGGGAGATGGACAACGTCTTTGTGGTGGACAGCCGCAACCTCTCCACAGGCAGCGGGCTGCTGGTTCTGGAAGGAACGGATCTGATTGCCGAGGGCAGGGAAGGCGAAGAGATTGCCGAAACGCTGAGAAGCCGGACGGGCCTGGTGGATGCCAGCTTTACCGTGCGTACGGTGGATTATCTGCGCCGGGGCGGCCGCTGTTCGGGGCTGGAAGCCCTGGGGGCCAAGATGCTGCATATCCGCCCGTCCATCGTGGTCCGGGACGGGAAAATGCATCCCGGGGATAAATACCGCGGCCGGTATGAGCATTATCTGAAGCATTATATCCATGATACGCTTGCCGATGACAGCACCATTGATTTCCGCCGGGTGTTTGTGACCCATTCCCCGAGCGAGGAAGGCCTGGTGCGCTTTGCCATCGATACTGTCAAGAGCTACGGTCTTTTCCGGGAGGTCCTGGAGACCATGGCAGGCTGTACCGTCTGCACCCACTGCGGGCCGGATACGCTGGGCATCCTTTTCATGCGGAAGAGTCCGAAGCCATGAAGACGAAGAAAAACCCGAAGACGATAGCCGGCCTGATTGTGCTGGCGGTGCTGCTGGGCGCGCTGGCATTCCTGCTGACCCGGCTGATTCCCATGGCGGGAGAAGTCCGGCGGGAAATGAGCCTGACGCCCACGCCGCTTCCGGAAACGCCGAAGAGCGTGATGGCGGAGACGGCGGATCCGGCGGCGCCCACGGCGGAGCCGGTCCTGCGCACCGGCAGCCGGGGGCAGGAAGTCCAGGATCTGCAGAGCCGGCTTTATACCCTGGGATATTACACAGGCGAATTTGACGGCCAGTTCGGGCCGGCGACCAAGGAGGCTGTCATGGCCTTCCAGAAAGCGAACGACCTGGACGCGGACGGCATGGTGGGCGTGGAAACCAGGGATCTTCTTTTCTCCCCGCAGGCAAAACCGAAACCAAAGCAATAGAAAAGCAATCAAAACATGGCAGAAGCTCCTGCCATGTTTTTTCATCAGTGTTAATTTTTGGCGTTTATTTTTCCGACGCCGCCAGGCCCAGCACCACCCAGAACATCGGGGCGACCATGCAGACCGAGAAGGAGAAGAAAGCCTGCACGGCGTAGCAGAAGACGCCGCCCCGCCACGGAAGCGTTTCGGCGGTTTCGACATGACGCTTCCGGATCAGGACGGACAGGATGATTCCGACAAAGCACAGCAGCGCGAACAGCCCGTGATTCAGCAGGTGAGCCAGGTACTCATTATGCGGGTTGTCAAAGGAATGGGGAAGCAGGACGCTTCCCTGGCGGTCCGGCAGGGTGATTCCTTCCGCCTGAAGATACTGGCTGAAGCGCAGGGAAAAGGTATCGGATCCGGTGCCGGTCAGCAGCCGGCCGGAGCCGGCCAGGGCAAGACCGTATTTCAGCAGCGCCAGGCGGTTGCTTCCGAAGGACAGCTGCGGCCGCCCCTGCAGGATTTCATGGATTTCCCACATCCCGCCGGTGGAAGCCGGCCAGAACCAGATCACCAGGAAAACCAGGACGATCAGCACCGCCAGCGCCAGGACACGGGTTTTCCGCGGAGCGAGGGAGATGAGCAGGGCGCCGGCCAGAACGCCAAGCGTCAGCAGGCTGAACAGGACGCCCATCGTGAGGATCAGGAAAAAGGACGCCAGCAGCCCGAGAAACGGGCAGAGGAAAGGCATCCGGCTGCGGAGCCCGGCCGGGCGGGACATCAGGATTCGCCTGCTTCCGGCGCAGGCGGGGAGAAACAGGCCGGAAAGCAGACAGAGATATCCGGCGACCATGTCCACGTTGCCGATCGGCCCCTGAAACTCCGGCGTATCGGCATAGCTGCGGCCGGCGGGATACAGGCCGAAGACATTGATCCCGCCCCACTGGAGCAGGACGATGACCAGGTAAACCATCACCCCGCCACAGGCGGAGTACAGAACCGGCCGGACGCGAACCCGGGAAAAGGAGAAGAGAAAGAACAGCGCCAGATAGCACAGCTGGGTCATGAGCCCTTCCCGGCGGGCGGAAACCCCGATCCACCAGATGCCGCCGGGATAGGGCGAGGCCAGGCAGCTGATCAGCATGCAAAGCAGGAGACCGCCTCCCGCCAGGAGGGGGATCCACCGCGGCCGGGCGAGCTGATGCCGGAAGAGATCAACCAGAAAGCCTGTCGCTGTCAGCCCGAGCAGGATCCACATCAGGACCCACTTGTCATAGGTGATATGCGCATAGGATCCGAACTGCAGCAGCGGGAAAAGCCCCAGCCAGAGACAGGCGGAAACGGTCATCCCGGTACCGTTTTTTGTTTGTCCTGTCTGCATGATCCGGCCTCCTTTCCGTTGTTTTTCACAGGCTGTTGTGATAAAATTTCCACAGATAGTATACATCATCCGGCGATTTGACCGCAAGCGCGGCCATGGGTGCGGAAGGGAGCGAAGACCATGAAGGTGGTGCTGGAGAACCTGACCAAGCAATTCCCGGCCAGGAGCAAAAAAGACAGGGACGTGATCGCTGTCAACCATTTCAATTTCGAGATTCCCGACGGGCAGCTGATCGGGCTGCTCGGCCCCAGCGGATGCGGCAAGAGCACCACGCTGAACCTGATCAGCGGGCTGGAAACGCCGACCTCCGGGAAAATTTATTTCGGGGACGAAGATGTGACCGCCCTGCCGCCGGAGGCGCGGGGAGTCGGCCTTGTCTTCCAGAACTATGCCCTTTATCCCCATCTGACGGTGGAGGAAAACATCATTTTCCCGTTGCAGAACCTGAAGGGCGCGAAAAAGATGACGAAGGAAGAGATGCATCGCAAGGCGGTGGAAACCGCGAAGCTGGTGCAGATCGACGCGCTGATGGAGCGGAAGCCGAAAGAGCTTTCCGGCGGCCAGCAGCAGCGGGTGGCGATCGCCCGCGCGCTGGTGAAGATCCCGCGGGTGCTGCTGCTGGATGAGCCGCTGAGCAATCTGGACGCCCGCCTGCGCCTGCAGACCCGGGAGGAACTGCGCCGGATCCAGCGGGATACCGGCGTGACCACCATTTTCGTGACCCACGATCAGGAGGAAGCGATGAGCATCAGCGACCTGATCATTGTCATGAAGGATGGCGTGGTGCATCAGATCGGCAAACCACAGGATGTTTACGACGAGCCGGCGAACCTCTTTGTGGCGCAGTTCCTCGGCACGCCGCAGATCAACGTGTTTGAGGGGGAAATCCGGAACGGCAGGGTTCGCATCGGGGACGAGGATGTGCTGGACGCGCCCGGGAAAGCGGACCGGTCCGTGTGGGTCGGCATTCGTCCGGAGGGCTTTATTCCGGATCCGGACGGCCCGTTCACCTGCCGGATGGACCGGGTGGAGGTCATGGGCCGGGATGTCAGCGTTGTTTCGACCCACGTGAAGATGACAGGCAAGTGCGTCCGCTCCATTGTCAGCGCCGAGAACCGCTTCGAGCCGGGGCAGGAGCTGGTCCGGTTCCGCCTGAAGCCGTACAAGGTTTTCCTCTTTGACCGGGAGAGCGAGGAACGGGTATGAAGAAGAACAATCTGAAGGCCTGGCTTTATCTGCTGCCGGCGATGCTGTTCCTGGGAGTATTCATGGTCTACCCCCTGGTGGATGTATGCATTTATTCGCTGGAGGAGAACTTTCATTTTGTCAGCCAGAAATATACCGGCGTCGGCCTGGGCAATTTCCGGCATGTGCTGACGGATCCCTTCTTTGTGATGGCACTGAAGAACACCCTGATCCTGGTGGCGATCACGGTCCCGGTGAGCACCGGGCTATCCCTGCTGATCGCCCTGGGGCTCAGCTCGGTCAAAAAGGTGAAGAAGCTCTTCCAGACGGTGTATTTCCTGCCGTATGTCACGAATACGCTGGCGGTGGGTCTGGTGTTCTGGCTGCTGTTCAAGAATACGGAGCACACGAACGGCCTCATCAGCTCGCTGCTGTCCATGTTCGGCATGGAGCCCATCAACTTCATTGAAGGTCAGTACTGGCAGAAGATGATGGTCACCTGCCTGTATACGGTCTGGATCGTGATGCCTTTTAAGATTCTGATCCTGACCAGCGCGCTGGCCAGTGTCAATCCGGAGTACTATAAGGCAGCGCGGGTGGACGGCGCCAGCAGCGGCCGCATTTTCCGCAAGATCACCCTGCCGATGATCAGCCCCACGGTGTTCTACCTGATCATTACCGGCTTTATCGGCGCCTTCAAAGCCTACAGCGACGAGGTGGCCCTTTTCGGAACCAACCTGAACGCGGCCGAAATGAACACGATCGTCGGCTATGTCTATGACATGCTGTACAGCGACAGCGGCGGCTATCCGGGCTACGCGGCCGCCGCGGCGCTGCTCCTGTTCGGCATTGTGTTTACGATCACCTTTGTGAACCTGAAGTTCAGCCGGAACAAGGTTCAGTACATGTGAGGAAGGGGAGAAGCCTGATGAGTGAAAGAAAAGGCAGCGCCCTTTCCAAAACGCTGATCTGCATCTGCCTGGTGATCTGGGCGCTGATCGTCCTCTTTCCTTTTTACTGGATGGTGCTGACTAGTTTCAAGGACACCGCCCGGTACATGGATGAGATGGTGCCGACCTTCTTTACCGCCGAACCGACGCTGGCGAACTACGGGAAGGCGTTCACGGAGGTTCCACTGGGGAAGTATTTCCTGAACACCGTGATTTTCACCGTGGCCACCACAGGCCTGATGATGCTGGTGATTGTTCCGGCGGCTTTCGCGTTTGCCCGCCTGGAGTTCAGGGGCAAGAATCTGGTGTTCGCCCTCTTCCTGAGCCTGATGATGATTCCCACGGAACTGGTGATCATCACGAACTTCGTTACCATTGTGGAATGGAACATGCGGAACACTTTTCTGGGACTGATCCTGCCCTCGGTGACGAGCGTGTTCTATATCTACCTGCTGAAGGAAAACTTTGAGGCGATCCCGGACGACCTGTACAACGCGGCGCGGGTGGACGGCACCAGCGACCTGAAGTATCTGCTGAAGGTGATGGTGCCCATCAGCCAGCCGACCATCGTGACCATCATCATCCTGAAGGTCATCGAGTGCTGGAACAGCTATGTCTGGCCGCGGCTGATCACGGATGATCCGAATTATTTCCTGGTTTCCAACGGCATCCAGAGCATCCGCGAGAGCGGATACGGCCGGGAAGACATTCCCGCCATGATGGCGGCGGTCGTGGTTGTCAGCGTCCCGCTGATCATCCTGTTCCTGGCTTTCCGGGACAAGATCATGGCCGGTGTCTCGAGAGGGGGCACGAAGGGATGAGAAAACGGAAACTTGCGATCCTGGCGGCGCTGATGCTGACGGCGCTGACGATCCTCAGCGGCTGTCACGGAACCCTGGATCAGGGCGCGAATGTCGCGGGGCAGGGGACGGATATCCCCATGTTCCAGGATCACACGAAGAAGATCGAGCTGACCTTCTGGGCCAAGAATGATACCAACAAGGTGCAGACCGCGGTGTATACCGGGGCCATTGAGAAATTCCAGCAGCTCTATCCGAACATCACGGTGAACCTGCGGCTGTACGCTGATTACGGGCGGATTTTCAACGACGTGATTACCAACATTGCCACGGACACGACACCCAATATCTGCATCACCTATCCGGATCATATCGCCACTTACCTGACGGGCGAGAATGTGGTGCTGCCGCTGGACCAGTGGATGGAGGACCCCCGCTTCGGCCTGGGCGGGAGCGAGGTGCGCTTTGACTCGCCGAAGACGGAGGAGATCGTACCGGAATTCCTGCGGGAATGCGTGCTGGACGGGCAGCATTACGCCCTGCCGTATATGCGCTCCACGGAAGCCCTGTATATCAACAAGGACCTGGTTGAAAAACTGGGCTATGAAGTGCCGGACGTGCTGACGTGGGACTTTGTCTGGGAAGTCAGCGAGAAGGCCATGGAAAAGAATGAGGACGGGACCTTTAAGGTGAACGGCCAGAACGTTCTGATTCCCTTCATCTACAAGAGCACGGACAACATGATGATCACGATGCTGAAACAGCTGGGCGCGCCGTACTCCACGGATCGGGGAGAGGTCCTGATCTTCAACGATACGACGGCCGACCTCCTGAAGGAGATTTATACCCATGCGAAGAGCCGGGCTTTCTCGACCTTTGCCATCAGCAGTTATCCGGGCAATTTCCTGAATGCCGGCCAGTGCATTTTCGCGATTGACTCCACCGCCGGAGCCACCTGGATGGGCAGCGATGCCCCGATGCTGGATATCCACGAGGAGCAGGTGGTTCCTTTCACCACGGTGGTCCGGCCCATTCCGCAGGCGGATCCGGAACATCCGCAGATGATCAGCCAGGGGCCGAGCATCTGCGTCTTCGATAAGGATGATCCCCAGGAAGTGCTGGCCAGCTGGCTCTTTGCCCAGTATATGCTGTGCAACGAAGTGCAGCTGGGATATGCGGAGACGGAGGGTTATCTGCCGGTGACCCTCAAGGCCCAGGAGTCCCCGGAGTATCAGGAATACCTGAGCCGGAAGGGCGAGGATAACCAGGAGCATTACGACATCAAGATTGAGGCCAGCGAGCTGCTGCAGAAGCACACAGCCGATACGTTTGTGACCCCGGTGTTCAACGGCAGCGCCAGCCTGCGATCCGCCGCCGGCCAGCTGATTGAAAACGTCTGCAAGAGCGCCCGGCGCAAGGAAGAGATGAGCGACGCCTATATCGAGAAACAGTATGCCGAGGTCAGCAGCCTCTTCCGCCTGGATCAGATTCGGGTGGAGCCGGAGGAGGGAGACGAAGCATCCCAGCAGCAGGAACAGACAGAGCAGGCTTTCCGCTGGAGTGATCTGCCGGGAGCGTCCCAGGCGCTGCTGATTATTGTCCCGTGCATCTGGATCCTGATCGGCGGATATTCCCTGTATGCAGCGAAAAAAACAAAGCGAAAGAATTGAAAAATCCCCCTGATTGATGTATCATAGGGACAAGTGCTGGGAACAGCAAAAATCGGAGAGGAGACATGAGGGAAATGAAGAAGACATGGAAATCGGTTCTGGCGATTGTCGCGGTGCTGGCGCTCATGCTGGGCGTGCTGAGCGGATGCGAAAACACCCAGGCCAAGATCGACGAGGCCGTCAAGGCCGCGAAGGAAGCCGTCGTCAAGGAAAAGGATGAGGCCCTGGCCGCTGCCAAGACAGCCGCTGACGAAGCGCTGAAGACCGCGACGGATGCCGCGGACGCTGTGAAGGCCGAGCTGGAAGGCAAGGTTCAGGAACTGACCGATAAGCTGACCAAGGCGGAAGAGGATGCCAAGGCCGCTGCCGAAGCCGCTGCCAAGGAAAAGGATGAAGCCGTTGCCGCTGCCCAGACAGCCGCTGACGAAGCGCTGAAGACCGCGTCGAATGCCGCGGACGCCGCGAAGGCCGAGCTGGAAGGCAAGGCGCAGGAACTGACCGACAAGCTGGCCAAGGCGGAAGAGGATGCCAAGGCTGCTGCTGAAGCCGCCGCCAAGGAAAAGGATGAAGCTGTTGCCGCTGCCAAGGCCGCTGCCGACGAAGCCCTGAAGACCGCGACGGATGCCGCCGCTGCCGAGAAGGCGGAGCTGGAAGCCCAGATCAAGAGCCTGACGGAAGATCTGGAAACCTCCAAGAAGGCTGCTCTGGAAGGCGCTGACGCTGCCGTGAAGGCGGCCCAGGAAGTTGCCGACGGGCAGATCAAGGATCTGACTGAGCAGCTGGAGAAGGCGAAGAACGATGTCACCAACCTGGAGGCTCAGCTGAAGGATGTGACCGCGCAGCTGGACGAAGCGAAGGCTTCCGAGAAGGACGCGGTAGCCGCTCTGGCGGAAGCCAACAAGGCTGCCGAGGAAGCCAAGAAGGTTGCTGAAGAAGCGAACAAGGCTGCTGAAGAAGCCAACAAGACTGCTGAAGAAGCCAAGGCCGCCCTGGAAGCGGCGAAGAACGCTGCGGAAGAAGTGACCAACGCCAAGCCCGAAGAAGAAGCCAAGCCTGAAGAAGCCAAGCCCGAAGAGGAAGCTTCCGGCGGCTCCACCGCTCCGGCGAACACGGAAGGCGAAGGCGAAACCAAGGCCGCGGACGGAACGGAAGTCGCCATCATGAGCCACGACGATTATGTGGCTGCCGAGCTGGATTCCCCCGTTTGCGTGGAAACCTATGTTCAGGACAAGCAGGGCTGGTGGGACAACAAGATCACCGTTTACGCCCAGAGCCCGGACGGCGCCTACTTCATCTACAACATGGCCTGCTCCGAGGAAGATGCCGCGAAGCTGGTGCCCGGCGCCAAGATCCGTGTGGAAGGCTACAAGGCTGAGTGGAGCGGCGAAGTGGAAATCGTCGACGCCAAGTTTGAAATCATCGATGACGGTTCCACCTTCCTGGCGGAAGCCGAGGATGTAACCGACAAGCTCGGCAAGGACGAGCTGATCAACTGCCAGAACGAACTGGTTGTCTTCAAAGGCCTGACCGTGGTCGCCTATGACGATACCGGCGCCGCTTTCGCCTACAAGGATGCCGAAGGCAAGACCGACGACCTGTACTTCAAGGTTTCCAAGGATGACCAGGTGTTCGACTTCTGCGTGGAGTTCTATCTGCGCGGCAATGACACCGATGTCTACAAGGCAGTGGAAGCTCTGCAGGTCGGCGATGTGATCGACATCGAAGCCTATCTGTACTGGTACAACGGAGCCAATCCGCACACCATCAAGGTTACCAAGGCCAACTGATCCTGAAAGGTGTTCCGGCGGCGTGACGCAAGTCACGCCGTTTTTCTGTGCTCATATTATCATGCCTGATCCCGGGAAATAATTACATGAGATTCCAAACATGAAAAAAGCATGATGCAAAAATGAGAATAATATGATAAAATAATGATTCGGAAGTAAGCAACCAGGACAGGCGGAAACAATCAGGAAGGAGGGGGAGCATGGCCGGTAAAAAGAAAAAGAAAAAAAGCCATCGGGTATCGAACCTGATTCTTGTCCTGATTCTGCTGATCGGTATCGGCATTGTGGCCTATCCTTCCTTCAGCGAATACTGGAACAGTATGCATCAGTCCCGGGCTATTATGGGATACGTGGAACGCGTCGCGGAGATGAGCAACGAAGAATACAACGCCATTCTGGACGCGGCGGTTGAATTCAACCGGGAACTGCCGGAGCGCCCGAACCAGTGGGCGATGGATGACGAATACCTGGACAACTACGAGTCCCAGCTGAACTTTGACGGCACGGGAAACATGGGATTCATCTCTATTCCGAAGATCGATGTCAACCTGCCGATCTATCACGGAACCAGTGATGCCGTGCTGCAGACGTCCATCGGCCATATTACCGGCACTTCGCTGCCGGTCGGCAGCACCTTCCCGGAGGACGATTACAAACACCCGGATTATGCTTCCCACTGTGTGCTCAGCGGACACCGGGGACTTCCCAGCGCGAAGCTTTTCAGCGATCTGGACGCGATGGAAGTCGGAGATGTGTTCTATCTGACCAACCTGGATCAGACGCAGACCTATATGGTGGACAAGATTACCGTTATTGTACCGGAGGACAGCTCGGAGCTGACCATTGTCCCCGGAAAAGACTACTGCACGCTGATGACCTGTACCCCTTACGGCATCAATACCCATCGTCTTCTTGTCAGAGGGATCCGGGTTGAGAACGAGCGGGAACTGCTGGATGTCCGTATCACTGCGGACGCGCTGCGGATTAAGCCGATCCATGTGGCGCCGTTTATCGCTGTCCCTGTATTGATTCTCATGGTCTTCTGGGTGCTGATCATGACCAGCGGGCGCTCCAAAAAACGGTGAGAATAATTACATGGAGGAAACAAATGTAAATTTTTTGTGAAATAATCTTCCATTCTGTTGACAAATTCCTTGACAAGATACATAATAATGGATGGACAGGAATGCCATGTAATGATTGGATGAATCCAATGGTTACATCATCAATAAAAACGGTTACATTGCAAATTGTTCAGACCGACCCGGAATGAGGTATTATAAGTAATGAAGGAATGGATGAAGAAAAAGAGCTGGCTGCGTCGCCTGATTGCTCTGACGGCGGCATGTTGCATGATGTTTTCTTCCGGAGGATTGATGGCCTTCGCGGAAGCTGCCGGCCCTGAAACAGTACGAGTGCTGGACTGCGACAGGGAGGAGGATCTGGCTGTCAGAAAGGTCTGGACATCTGAACCTTTCGACCAGCATCCGACGCATACGCATTCAGCGTCCTGCTACGGACCGGAAGGGAAGCTCGTCTGCGGATATGCCGAGGGCAAGTACTATCATGTCCATAATGAATGGTGCTACAATGAGAACGGTGAACTGGCCTGCGGGCTGGAAGAGCGTCAGCATCATGTTCATACGGACGCCTGCAGAGATGAAGAACAGAATCTGATCTGCGGCAAAATCGGATACCATGTTCACAGTTCCTCTTGCTGGGACGGCAACATTGCCATCTGCGGAGAAACCGAACTTCCTGAATATGTTTCCAGCGAAGCAAACTGGGTGGAAGAAGAATACACGATCCCCCACGTCCATGACGAATCCTGCTACAAGGAAGTAGAAGTTCCCGCGGAGGAGCCGGAACCGGAGCAGGAGGAAGAGCCTCAGGATCCGGAAACGCCCGATCCCGAAACCGAGATTCCGGACGAAAGCAAAGATCCGGAGACCGACATTCCCGAAGCGACGGATAAAAAAGACAATCATACAGAAGAACCCCAGAAGTCGGAAGAAGACGAAACGGAACCCCCTGAGGAAGGGATAAAGCAAGAAACCGATCAGGCCGATGAGGCGGCGACGGAAAAGCCGGAAGAAGAAAAGAAAGAACCCGAACAGGCAGAAGAAGCAACCGAAACGGAAGAACAGGCCAAAGCACCGGAGAAGGAAGACAGCACGGAAACGCCTGCGGAAGAAATCAAGACCGATCCGGAAGAAACAATTGATGCCGCGGATGAAGTTCCGGGCGAAGAGCCGACAGAGTCTGATGAGACAGAACCTGAGGATCCCACGGAAGAAGAACCGGAAGAGCTGACTGATCCCGAAACCGAACAACCTGCCGAAGAACAGCCGCAGGAAACTGCCACAGAGCCGGAAACCCAGCCGGAAGAAACGGTTCAGGATACTACGGTTGAAGAACCGGCAGAGGAGTCGACGGAGGAAGCGGCAGAAGAACTGACAGACGAACAGGCAGTGGAGCAGACGGAACTTTCTGAAGAGGAAACTGCTGAAGAACCTGCGGAAGACGAGAATCCGGAAGACGCAGAAGAACCGGAGGTCCATCCTGAAGAGGAAGAGGAACCGGCCAAAGTCTGGGAGAATGAAGAGCTCAACGAGGAAAATCCACCGGCATTCTTTACCGGAAAGATGACATTCAAGGGCAAAGGCTTTAAAGTCATCGTTCATGTCGGAGAAGACGCGCAGCTGCCCGCGGATGTCGAACTGCGGGCGGAAGAAATTCTCCCCGGCACCGCCCAGTACAATGAGCTGGCAGGAATTGCGGAAGACCGGTTGACAGATGACTGGAGCAAGTTGGGCAAAACCAGGTTCTTTGATATCGCGTTCCTTGTGGACGGTGAGGAGATCGAACCGGCAGAAAACGCCAAGGTGGATGTCCAGATCCTGTTTGACAAAGCGTTCGAAGTTTCCGAGGACAAGGAACTGCAGGCACTGCACTTTGATGATACCGGCAATCCCAGCGAGGTTGATCTTCAGAAGCAGACCAATCCGGACGAGCAAGTCGACGCGGTGTCATTCTCGTCAGACAGTTTCTAAGTGTTCGGCGTCATGGAGATCGAATAAATCATCATGTATAAAGCTTATGGGCTGATTCCTATGGGGATCAGCCTTTTTGTTACTTGCAGCTTGAAAGATGAGAGGGAATCATGTATAATAATTGCGGATATTCGTCGCAACTTAATATTCACTTTTCAGGATGATTCTTCGGATGATATGTCTGAAAAGTGTTATAAAGACGAAAAATAAAATGACTGAGACCGAGAAAGGAATAAACCATCATGAAAAACCGGATAACGAAAAAAGGCTGGCTGCGGCGTCTTGTTTCCCTGCTGACAGTGTTTTCCATGATTTTTGCTTCCGGCGGGACAGCTGCTTTCGCTGATATTTCCGCGGGCGAGCAGATCAAAGTATGGGGAAATGAACAGTCGGTTGAAGGTCATCCGTCTGAATTCTTTTTCGGTGATATAACATATATTGGAAGCGATTTCAAAGTAATCGCACATATCGGCGCTGACGCGCAGCTGCCCGCGGATGTCGAGCTGCAGGTAGAAGAAATATTACCGGATACTGAACAATACCGGGAACTGGCAGGGATTGCGGAAGATCAGCTGACAGATGACTGGAGCCAGCTGGGACTAACAAGATTCTTTGACATCGCCTTTGTTTCGAACGGCGTAGAAATCGAACCGGCAAAAAACGCCAAGGTAGATGTCCAGATTCTGTTTGACAATGCATTCGAGGTTTCTGAAAACAAGGAACTGCAGGCGCTGCACTTTGATGAGTCCGGCAATCCAAGCAAAGTGGAGATCCAGGAGCAGACCAATTTGGAGGAGCAGATTGACTCGATTCTTTTCTCCTCGGACAGTTTCTCCGTATTCGGCGTGATGGAAATCGAGCAGATCATCACCAAGACGATCAAGAACTACTCCGCAACCTACCGGGTCATGGTTACCTACGGAGAAAATGCCGGTATTCCCGCCGGTTCTACCCTGCAGGTCCGGGAAATCAAATCCGATTCGGATGAATATCCGCTATACGCCAACCAGACAGCCGCCGCGCTGAGGGCTCCAGAAGACGCGACCGAGCTGTTCGGGCTTTATGATATTTCCATCATCACACCTGAGGGGGAGAAGATCCAGCCGAACGAGGAAGTGAATGTTTCGATTTACCTGATCCAGGAAGAGACGCTGGGACAGGTGGAAGATCTGAAGGTGGTCCACTTTACCGACGATATTAACCAATCCGGCCTGGACGCGGAGCTGATCACAGAAGAATCCAAGGCGGTGATTCCTACCCTGGAAGTCGAAGCGGAAGTTATTACCCCCGAAGTGCAGGGCCAGAGCGTGATCTTTGAGACAGTTCCGGATCAGAACATGGAACCGGCAAAACAGGAAGAAGAGGGGACAGAGGTCAGCTTTGGCACTGATGGATTTTCTGTGTTCGCGATTGCCTATACGGTAGATTTTGAATATGTCGACGAACAGAATGAAACCCATACCTGGTCCTTCCCAGGCACAGGAAGCGTGAAACTGTCGGATATGCTCAAAGTGCTGGGTATCGTAGACATGGAAGAAGAGGATGCTACTATCGAATCAGCTTCTCTCAGCGATCCAACTCTGGGTGAGGATGGCATATATGATGCCCATGACCTATATCTGGAACAGGTGGAAGACGAATGGTACATCAAGAGCGAGAATCCGTTTGACGATACCTATACGCTGACGGTTATCCTTTTGAAAAATGATGAAAACGCGACAAACAGAAAAACGTTTACTGTGACGGTGACAGATGGTGCAGGGGATAATAATCACACAGTCATTATTCAAGTTGATAGTGGTGTAAATTTGGGTGGGCTTTATGTTGTCCTTAAGCAAGAACAGGCATCAACACCTCAGGGTCCTGCAGATCAATTCTATGTCGGAGAAATAAATGTCAGTGGTGGGACGCTGCAAGCTTCAACATTTAAAGCGGTATATAATGGGGTAACTGATAATCCATATGATCATAATACACCTGTTACTGCTATGGTTGCTGTTAACACTAATGGGATGAATCAAACGATTGATGAATACACTTTGATTTACAACCCAGACAGTGTTACTTATATTGATGAAATCAAAGGTAAAGCGATTCTTGTCTCTACAGATAACGATACACAAACAACAACTGTCAGGATCGGCGGAACGATATCTTATACTGCATCCCTAAGTTATATTGACCAAACCGGTGGTCATTCTGTTCCTGGTTGGACGGGATGTATTCTTCAAGGTTGTGATAATTCTGGTGGTATCTATTCTGCAGACCTCACTAATAGTAAGCTAATATTTGATTATAATGGTGATGAAACAATTCCGAAGATTACATCTTGGAAGTTGATAGACAATGAAGGTAGAGAAAAAAAACAATTCGAAGCATAGACGGAAATTTTGAGCTCACTGCTATGCCGAAAATAGAGACAGTATCCACAGAATCTGGCATTACGAAGAATTATTCATTCACAGCAATCCGCTATCAATTCTGTGGTCTTTCCCTTGAAGGTGTAGAAACGAACAGTATAGATAACAAATATTATGTGTTGGTTAAGCAGGAAGATGAATACAAACATTATGCCCGATTGAATAATCTTTCGGATCTCAGAAATACTGATGGTCAATATAGAGTACCGAACGATATTAAAGGCTCTACGGGTTATGAGTTTGAAATCGTGTACAGGAATAGCGACACGATGCCTAGTAACATTGATGAGCTAAAATATGAACCAAAAATGTTGGATGGTTGTTGCATAGCAATTAATAATATTCCTTACATCATTTCCTTCCCGACACAGGCAACAACAAAAAATAATTATGTTTTTGCCGCCACACCAGCCCCCCAATACAGTGCTACATTCAGTTTCATGCAAGAAGACGGAGTCACTCCTGTCGAAAACCTTGTACTGACAGATACATATTATGCACTGATTGCAACAAACAACAGGTATTCTTTATCTGAAAGCCCAATCAATTTCAGTCAGCTCTCTTCTTTGGTAACTTCTACTTCGGTATCTTTTGTTCATTTTTATGGAAGCAATGGCAACGATCTGGGCAGCTTACGCTATTCCGGAGATCCTATTCAGAACATCTGGCTGGTGAGCGTTCCTAATGGAAACAGTGTACCGACGGTTAGCGAAGCAGTAAATCAGCTTGGCAGCGATAGGAAGAAAGAACTGACGAATTCGACCGTTTGGAACGGCTATGGACTGACGTCTTCTTTTACTACCGGTGAATGGAACGGCGTATTCACCAAAATGCCAAGTTACACTGCGAATATTCAGTTTGTTGATTCGGATGGCAGCACACCAATTGACGATCCTGAATTGTTGGGGACTTACTACTATCTTGTGAAAGCCAACATTGGCAGTGAGCGGTATGCGGTTTCGACTGAGCATGTTGATTTTAGAGGAACAACACCGGGCACATTTGAAGCATTCTATGATCGGAACGATCAAAACGAACAAAGCCCGGTATCTTCCGTTTATTCCGGTACTCCGATTACGCAAGCCTGGTTGGTTTCAACGAATCAAAGTGGTAAAAGACCTAACGTTTGGGAAGCAGCAAATGGTCAAAACGGTGTAACACAATATGACGTATCTTCCGGTGCTATTTTTGCTGAGAGATTTACTCTGAGCGGTGTTCCAGATCAGACAAATCAAGCCAACTACCTGATTACAGCAACCCGTATGCCTTCTTATCAGATCATCTCAAGCTTTGTTGATGGTACGGGTCCTGTTCCGAAGGCACTGAGTAAGGGATACTATCTGGCAGCGAAGGCATCTATTAATGGATCTGAATATTATTACATTGATACTTATGATCCTGCCAGAGAGTACGAGATCACCCATTTTTATACTGAACCGGACTTAAATGGATCAGGAAATCAGTATAACGGGAAAACAGCGTATGTGAATGATAGCGCAGTTGTAGTGTATCTGGTTGAACAGAGCAATGTTTCCAGCGTGGATGATGTCAAAAATGCTACTGATGATAATAAGATCAGTTACGGAACAGTGGAAATTTACACACTGGCGCAGACTCCTGGAACAAACCAGACCAGTCTGACCTTCACAAAGAACGCCGAGACAGAAACCTACGCAACGATAATCAAGTTTTTTACCGAGAACGCCGAAATCATTGAAGCTGCGGGCGATATCGGCATGCATGTGAACGAGGCAAATAGTACCAAGAAGGCGCCTTCGCTGAGCAAGCATTACTATGTGGTGGCCACGCTGATAAACAAGACAGATAAGAGTATCGCGGGCTGGGCAATCAATCCTGTGACTCCGAGCGGCCATGCGGAGACATCCACCTACTTCTCGGAATTTATTCCGTTTGGCGCGGATGGTTCGACGACCACTGGGACAAAGATTCCTTTCTCTTCCTCCGATGATTTCCCGTATGACATCACTACCCGTCTGTACAGGACGGACTCTGCCCTGTCGATCCGCACCTATAAAGCCCTGGTCACAGATAAGACGAATAGCGCGACCGACAGCGCCGAGGACGGATATGAATTCGTCGGGAACTGGAATCCCGATGCCACCCACAATGAGATTCATCTGAAAGAAGCGTCGGCTAAGACCTACGCCGTGCGTGTTCGCTTTAAGGCCAGTGATGTTTCAAAGCTTGCTGCGTTTGGAACTGGAGCAAATGAGTATTTTGTTGTCAATGTGATTGTTACTCATGCGGATTCTTCTCAAAGTGTCCAATACGACAGAATTCAGATTTCTGCTTCGGATATTTCCCAATTGCATGTTGATGAGGAAGGATATTACTATAAAGAATTCCCATTTGCCTATTGGAGAGCGACAAATGGCGGCTATTATGTAAAAGATGATACAAAGCCCAATCCCAAATTTACCGGTAATGAGCAGAATATCAAAGTTGAACTGGTAAAGAGTTCTGATAATAACAATTATGCTTTCAATAACTATGAAAGTGAAAACTCCATCAAATACACCGAAGGAACATCTGCGGGTTCCTATGTAGTTCACTATGATACGCGGTGGACGAATCCCCAGAACACCCTTTCCAAGTTCCATGAGGAGCTCGATGGTACCGGTGTTATCAAGTGCTATGATCTCATCGATCTGATTCCGCCCATTGCGGATAGTGAATATGATTACTCCACTATTCTGGGACCCAATTACAGCTATGGTATTGTGGCTGATCACCTGTTCCAGAACAATGACCTGCAGACAAACTTTGCCGTGAACCATTACACTGGCCATGGTGACTTTATAACCCCGGACTTGTCCAATACGTCAGGTACGATTGTTATAGGCGAGTTTAATCGCAATACCGATGTGATGAGTACGAACCATGTGGGTCCTGCTGTGGATCCGGCCTCCACCGACGGAGAGGATATAAAAGCAGGTACGATTCCCCTGGGAAATACCATTCTTGGTTCACTGGCAATCTATGCGGACGATGACAGTGGTTCCCGGTACGAAACCTATGGAATTGATGGCGGGACACCGGTGGCTTTTGAACGGGATAATGTTCATGTGAGTTTGCAGAACGGTGCGAGTCTCCAGAGTCAGATCGTCAATCCGGGCATTCAGTACGGTATCAATATGTCCCGGACATTGGCGGCTAAAAGCGCGACATATACACCTGAGATCCGCAGTGGGAAACCTTATGTGATTACTACAGGATTCCCGGATAACGCAACCATTTATATTGATGCAGATGCCCTGCTTTCTGGCAGTGGTGAACAACCAGATGATGTCTATGGGACTCTCTATGTGCTCGACCAACTTCACATCGAAAAGAATCCCGGTCAAATGCTGATCTTCAACTTCAATAAAACCAAAAATGTCAAACTGAAGCAGTTCCATGTAAAATATGAAGAAAGTTACTTTGATACCCAAACCACGACAAGCCATAGCGATATAAATGTAAAGATGGAGGATATCTCCAAGCATATTGTATGGAACTTTGCCAGCTGTACCGGGCGCGTGGAACTGAGCGAAGTTGGCGGTATCTGCCTGCAACCGAATTACGGATCGGAAACGCAGATTTCCGGTACCAGCGGCGGCTGGCTGGTGAGCGCCGGCTATGTATTCAACAGTGACGCGGAGTGGCACAACTTCTTCCAGGAAGTTCCGGTGAGTACCGAAGTCAATCTGAATCTGCTGAAGACGGTGGACGATCTGGTGCCGGGCGGCGGAGATGTGTTCAGTTTTGAGTTGTATGAGTACAAAATCGGAATGGCTTGGCCTGAAACTCCTTTAGCATCAACAAAGAACGTACGCAGCAGTATTAAGTTCAACATTAAGGATAAGGCTGATACATCTGAGGAGAACAGAAAACTGACGCCCGGCTGGCATATCTATAAAATTGTTGAAGATCCAACAATACCTGTTGGGAACACGACAAACAATCAGTATATCTTCGATCCGACGATATATTATGCCGCCGTGCGGGTGACTCAGGTCGGTGAAACTGTGATCGCGGGAATGCCGATGTATTTCAGTGATTTCAATCCCGCATTATTTAATCTGACTGCTGTTGAAAACGTCAATAAACCTGCAGCACTGACCGGTGATCTGGTTTCTGTTACCTTTAAAAATGAAGTCAAGAAGGAAGGCCTGACGATCCAGAAAACTGTGGAAGGAACGGACAGCAGCAAGGTTTCATTTACTTTCAAGATCAAGGCGTGGCAAGGCGAAACAGGCTCGACTACGGCGCTAAGTGGATCCGCAACAGACTATTCTGTTTCCGGCCTGCCCGGCACAACGAAGATTACTCTTACGCCGGCAGGGGAGACAGGCAATCAGTGGAGCGAAGGTACCCTGAATCTGAAAAACGGGCAAACAGCTACCATTACAAATCTTCCCATCGGAAGCCACTATGAAATCACAGAGACACATGTCGGCGGGACAGAAATCACCTATACCGATGTGAATCCAAATCCTGTGATGGGTTATACACCGCAGACCGGATCACGGACTGGTATTATTCCAGATGGTGGCATAAAAGAAGCTTTTGTCAATAAATATCAAGCCTCCGGCAAAACGACGCTGTATGTTCATAAGGCGCTGAAAAATTCTACGGCTACGCTTCCGTCGAATGCTTACGGCTTCGAACTATATCAGGTGGGAGGCGGCAAGATCGGCGAGACGCAATACAATGATGACAACGGCAATGTCACGTTTGGCCCGCTTATCTATACGGAAGCCGATCTGGAAGGCGCGGTCGTGAACCCGTACACGGGCAAACGCGTAAAGGTGCTCTCATACCGTGTCCATGAAGTCAACGGTTCTCTGGCCAAAGAGACATTTGATTACAGCCAGTACATCAACGACAGCGATAAGCTTGTTGTGGTGAACCTGACGGATAACGGTGACGGTACGATTACGGCTGCGACCTTCCCCGCGGACGCTACCTTCCGGTTTAATAACGAGAAGGCGATTCAGGTTGTGCTGGAAGGTTCCAAGATTCTGACTGGCCGCGATATGAAAGCTGGCGAGGTGTTCCGGTTTGTTGCAAAGGAAGATGGAACTACCGTTGCTACTGCCAGTGTCACAGGCGCGCGGGACAGCGAGGAAGTTCAGTTCAGATTTACGCCCATCAAGTATACGGAAGCAGGGACTCATGAATACACGATCACCGAAGTTCAGGGAACGGATGATAAGCTGAATTATGACAACACAACAAGCTATACCGCTACTGTGACAGTGGAAAACAACGAAGGCAAATTATCCGCAACAATCACATATGACGAAAAGAAGCCTTTCATCAATACGAGCAAGGAAACAAAAAGCGCCTCCGTTGAGAAAGTCTGGTCCGACGGGAATCAGAATCATTCCAATGACCGCGTGAAGGTAAAACTGTATAAGGCGTACGGCAATCCCGTGGAGCAAGCTCCCACAGGGACGGAGCCTGTTCCCTATATCGGTACTGGGACGGATACCACGGAAACGGGCGGAATATCTATCAGCAGACCTGGTACAGATTATCTGCCTGCGGATGCTGAGACGATTACCGGTACCGAAGTCATGCTCAGCAGGGCAAACGGCTGGAAGCATGTCTGGTCCAAGCTGCCGACGATGGAAAATGATGGTGGAACTTGGAAGTACGTCAACTACTATCCTGTTGAAGTCTGGTCTTCGAACGCCAACATTGTTACCACAGCTTATGACCACAACACTCAAATCAACAAGGTCACCATTACGAACACCGTGGCAAGCAAAGGCGCTCTGAAGCTGACCAAAGCGGTCACGGTAAACGGTCAGACACCGAATGCCGGGCAACAGAATTTGACGAACGGCACCTATTCATTCGAGATCAGGAAGGTAGGCGTTGATACGGTCATTCACACGGTTGCTATTACCTATGCGGGCGGAGCGATAACCGGAGCTACGCTGGACGGTCAAACAATTGCGCTGTCCGGTAGTTATGTGGTCGTTACCAATCTGAATGAGGGAGACTATACCATCACAGAAACGGCAGTCAGCGGCATGACCACTACAGCCAGCGGCGGAACTGGCAACAGCTCTACGAACACGATCACTGTCCATGTCACAGCAGGTGATATGGCGGCTGATCAGGCTACCGCTCAGGCCATCTTCACCAACAATAAGCCGTATACAACCGTTGCGTTTAGGGCAAAAAAGACGCTGCAGGGCGCAGAACTTGCGAACAGAGCCTTCAGCTTTGCGCTAACAGAGTATACGGACGCCAGTTTTAAAACAGTCAAGAGCGGCGGCGTAGAACAGAGTAAAACGAATTTCGCTCCGGTATCTCCCGCCATCTACGGCGAGATACTGTTTGACGATGTAGATATCATCAGCGCTGGTACCCGCTATTTCAAAATCAGTGAAACAATTCCCACCGGGGAAGGTGCTGATGGTACCATCATTTATGATACAATGGAATATAACATCACCGTGACTGTGACAGCTGACAGCAATGGCAATCTGACGGCAACCAAGAGTCGCGGTGCTGTGGATGGTTATGATGCCAGCTTCGCGAACATAAAGACCGGTAGCCTGAAGATCACAAAGACATTGAAGATCAATGAAGCTGATCTGACAACGGGTGTTGATGGAACCCAAAACCTGGCGGATGGCATATTCACCTTTGAAGTCTGGAAAGGGGATGGCTCCGCAAAGGCCACGGATAAGGATGGTGTCGAAATTCCGGAGGTGACCATTACAGTCACTGATGGAACGTCATCCCCGGCGGAACAGAGCGTCAGCAACCTGCGGCCGGGCAGTTACCTGATCGTTGAAAAAAGTGCAAGCAACAATTTCACCTTGTTCAATAACAGTGCGGCCTTGACCACGGCAAACGGAAAGACAGGCATTCTGGTCACGGTGAACGCAGGTGATGTGGGAGGCATTCCCACTGCGGCTTTCGTAAACAATAAGAACATGGGCAAGATCAGTGTAACCAAGACAGTGACAGGTATTACGGATGAAAGCATCCTTCAGAATACCACATACACCTTTACCATCTCCCGCACCGGTATGACAGATGTAACTCTGAATGTGAAAAATGGAGAAACCAAAACCACCGGCTGGCTGGAACTGGGTGACTACACCGTCACGGAAGCATCACAGTCGATCGCGGGCTACGATATTGATACCGCAAATACCTTCTCGACCCAGAATGTAACGCTGACAACAGAACACAGGACACAGGCACTCAATATCGCGGCCACTAACACATATATCAAGACCACCAACATCACTGTAAAGAAGGTCAAGAACGACACGACTGAACCGCTGTCCGGTGCGACATTCAAGCTTTACCGGGTGACAACCGTAGAAGTTACAGCAACCGATGGAGGCGAACCCACTACAAGCACTGTTGAAACTCCGTATCCTAACGAAGCGGACTCTCAGAAGACAACGAACGTCAACGGAACAATACAGTTCGCGAACCTGATTGACGGCAATTACAAGATCGTTGAGACCCAGCCGCCAGCAGGATATAACGCATTGACACAAGCGATTGAATTCAGCATCACAAACGGTGTGGTGACGTATTCACAGGGTAGCACGGTGACTTATGATCCCAATACGAAGACGTTTACGGTTCCTAACACCCCCGGTGTCGAACTCCCGGCTACCGGCGGATCCGGTACGCTGCTGTATACCATCGGGGGCATGACGCTGATCCTGCTGGCAGCAGGGGTGCTGCTGGCGGGTCGGAAGCGGAGAAAGGTATGACACGGGACGGATTCGTGAGGAAAAAGGATCAATCAGCGAGTCATCCATTGTTCCAGCAAACAAATCTTTTTCTGATAGCCGTCAGCGATAATATCCAGGCAGGGAATCAATGGATCCTGTGAATAGACCTGAAAGAGTTCTTCACGATTTGGAAGTTTCAGCAGGTCAAGCTGCCTGAAATTCTTCACGTAAGACATCATAGCAGATTCCTTCTTCAGAATGCTGTTTACCGAGATGTTTGTCAGATTACTATGAGCCGGGAGCATAGGATGATCCCAGAACATGGAGTTTCCTGAATCAAAAATCGGAGCCATACCCACAAGCTTCAGGGAGTTCGTATCCCGTAAAACGCCAAAGTTGTTCAGATGCCGGTCCGTGTTAGTCATCAGATAATCTGTTATGATCTGGTATTCCAGGAATGACCGGACAGCGCTTTCATCCAATCCATTTTTGACACAGAGGAAGATAAAGTGTTCGTAGACAGAAACAGAATTGCTCCGCTTTTCTGAGCGAATCAGATCCGCTGCAGGAATGAATTCGAGGGTGTCCGATGTAAAGCATTCACAGATGCAGTTCATCTGATCATCGACCATCAGCGGACGGTAATCCACATAAGGCTGTTTCTGCTGTTTTCTGTGAATCAGCGAAGCGAAGACTTCATTCAGGCTTTCCTGAGCGTTGCCGCCGTGATTTCCTTTGATCAGGTACCGTTTGCCATCCATGATTACCCATTTTTTCCGAAGGTTTCCCTGCGTGGAGGAACTGGGTGAGAATGCATTGGCAGGGAGTTCCGGGATTTCTGCTTCCGGATTGAAAAGCATCTCACCGATGGAATCCCGGAAGTCATTTGTGAACAGATTCACATCCTGCCAGCACATCTCTGTATCGATCGGCTTGATCCAATAATGATCTGAAAGGCTTAACCCAAGATTCCTGACCAGATATTCCTGGGGAGATGAAAAGCCTTTTTCTTCCAGAATTCTCAGGATCCTGTCCTGTGTTACCGGGACTGCCCGGCGATGCCACCAAGTCCGTAAAGCTTCCGCATCGATCCTGCCGCCCGGCGGCAGCAGTTCAACCTCAGTCATTTTGGCAACACGCAACAAATTTCCGCTTATTGGATCAATCGAAATTATGCATACCGGATCGTCACGGTGCATCAGATAATATGTCTTTTGTTCCATGATCTCACCTCGCAGCAAGCTTTAAAAACTCGGTATCCTCGATCGCTTCCTCCATCAGAAGCACAGCGGCGGATTTCAACCAGGGGATCAGTTCTTTTTTGAAGATTGCCCTGAAGGGGAGCAGGTATTGGCGATCTTCAAAATAAAAAAGGATCGCGATCCGGTCATCAGAGCAAATCCATTGCCCCATCACCCCATATTGGTCACAAAAGAACGAATGACCGCTGATCTCTTCTGTGGTCATCGTGTTCCCGGGGAGGACAGGCGATCCTGCATTTTTGATCTCATCCGCCAGAAGAAGTTCCTCCACGGAACAACCCAGGGCGGATGCCAGACGGAGCAGCACTTCTCCGCCGGCGGAACTGAGCGGCTTATGCCCCTGCTCATAATCCTGCAGAGAGCGGAAATTGACACCGCTGATCTGTGCCAGTCTGCTTTGTGTTATTTTCCTGGCTGTTCTGAAATCTTTTAGGCTCATCAATTTTTTCCCTCCCTTTATCAATATACGCATATATGCGTATATTGTCAATAAAGAATCAATAGGGTTGGAGGCATGATATTTGGTTATCTATCAAGTTGACAGTCCAACCATGTCATGGCACAATACTTGTGAACTTGGAGCCTGCGGGGCGAGGCGACGATGAAACGCGAATGAGGTGGAAAGATGGACAGTGACTGGAATTTGAACGGATGCCGGAGAGATGATCCATCCCGGTTTCATTCGGCGGAAGATGTGATCGACAGAATCCATGAAGTTGGCTTTCTTCCGCTGTTCGCGACGGATATTCCCGGCTTTTCCGTAGAGGAACACACCTATGCGTTTGACTGGTGGTCTGATGATCCGGAACGGGACCCATGGGCGTGGCGGATGAAAATTGCTGCCCGGGATGACATCGCCTATGGGAAATTCTTTGACCGGAAGGCCGGGTTCATCTCCATGCCATGGTTTCCGATCTTCGCGAATTACCGCAGAGATGGGTATGACTATGAAGGAATGTACGAAGACGGGAAAATGAACGGCCGGGCCAAAAAGATTCTGGACACACTGGAACTCAATGAAGATGCCGTCGGCCTGGAAATGATGTCCGGAGAACTGAGGAAGAAGGCGGCAGTGGAAAAGGGTTTTGACAATTTGCTGATCGATTTGCAGATGCAATCATTCCTGCTGATCAGCAGATTTCGTCAAAAAAAGAACAAGCGCGGAATCGAATACGGCTGGCATCTGCCATCTTTCATGACGCCGGAAACCAAATGGGGATACGATGTTGTCAACAGCGTTCATGAATCTCCTGAAGCATCCTGGAAATGGATCGACGGACAGATCAGGCAGTTTTTCACGGATATTGGCGAGAAAGAGATCAGAAAAGTGCTGGGAATCAGACGATGAAACGAGAACATCAACCCGGAGAGGAGCCAGGTCAGGATATGAATACATCTGCGTTAAGCAATCCAAACGCTTCGGAGCGGACGAAGAATCTGTTCCGACTGCTTCAGGAGAATTCCGGGAAGAAGATCATTCTGGGCCAGCAGGAATCGCCCAGGACAATCTACGCGGAGAGGGAAGTCGAATGGATCCAGGCCGTGTCGGGGGAATTGCCGGCGATCCGGGGACTTGACTTTATCCATGACGATTATGACGGCGCGATGGAACGGGCCCGGCGATGGAATGACCGGGGCGGGATTGTGACGATCTGCTGGCATACGGGCATTGAGGGGAACGACTATCCATCCAGCAAGGAGGAAAACCCGGACTGGGAGGAGCTGCTGGGAAGCGATTCGGAAATCCATGACCGAATGCGCCGCCGGTGGGACCGGACGGCGGAAGCCCTGCTGCGATTACAGCAGGATGACATCCCGGTGCTGTGGAGACCGTTCCATGAATTCGACGGCCAATGGTTTTGGTGGGGAAAAGGCGGCGGGGATTATTTCAGAAAGATCTGGAAGATCATGTATCATTATTTCACGGATATCCGGGGGCTCAACAACCTGATCTGGGTATTGGGCTACGCGGATGATGTGAGGGACGGATGGGATCCTGGAGAGCGGTATTTTGACATTGCCGGATCGGACACCTACCGCGGGGAAACAGTGCACGCGGAGGCATACCGCAGGCTGAAAACCATATATCCGGATAAGATGCTGGCTTTCCATGAATGCGGGCTGATTCCGGAGATTGACGCGTTTTTTGAAGAGAACTGTGTATGGAGCTGGCTGATGCCCTGGCATACGTCCTGGCTGATGAACAACCACCCGGCGCGCATCGCGAAGGCTTACCATGATGAACGGACGATCACGCTGGGACGCCTGGATCAGTTTTGAAGCCCTGAAGAAAAATGAACTGGGGAATGCAAACCGGGTTTCAGGGAAACAGCTATTTCTTTACACCGGGCAAATCATGGCATATAATCTAAAAGGATACAGAGTTGTGAGTGCAGCACACAGGGAAGGGAGCGATGGCTCTGAAGAAGATTCTGATCATCCATACAGGCGGGACGATCGGCATGTTTCCGACCGAGCAGGGCTACGCGCCTTCGAAAGAAGGTTTTCACAGGGTGCTTGCGTCCATACCGGAGCTGTCGGCGCCTTCCATGCCCACATGGGACCTGATCGATATGGATCCTTTGCTGGATTCTTCCAATATCTCGGTGAACGAGTGGAACAAGATCGGATCCATGATCGCGGAGAACTATGATTCCTATGACGGCTTTGTCGTGCTGCACGGAACGGACACCATGGCGTATACCGCCTCGGCGCTTTCCTTCATGCTGAGGAACAACGCCAAGCCGGTGATTCTGACAGGATCGCAGATTCCGCTGTGCGAAATCAGGAATGATGCCCGGGACAATCTGCTGACTTCGCTGCTGATTGCCGCGGATGACAGAGTACATGAAGTGTGTCTGTATTTCGGCGGAAAACTGCTGCGCGGAAACCGGGCCATGAAGTATTCCGCGGATGATCTGATTGCGTTTGAATCGCCGAATTATCCGTCGCTGGCCGATGTGGGCATTGAGATCAAATACAACGCATCCGCGCTGCTCCCGCCGTGCAAGGGGAGATTCTCCCTTCAGCCGCTGGAGAACATTCCGATCGGCGTGATCAAGATCTTCCCGGGAATACAGTTTGAACTGTTTGACGCCGTGATGACGGAAAGGCTCAAGGGGATCGTGATTGAGACATTCGGGGCTGGGAACATTCCGGGAGACGAAAAGGCGCTGCTTCCGATCATCCGGAAGGCCACCGAGAACGGAACGGTCATGGTGATCTGCTCCCAATGTCCGCACGGAACGGTTACCCTCGGAGCCTATGAAGCTTCAGCAACACTGAAAAACGCCGGCGCTGTGAGCGGTTATGATCTGACGACCGAAGCGGCCGTCGCGAAACTGTACTATCTGTTCAGCAGAGGGCTGACGAGAGAAGAGATCAAGGCGAGAATGGAACGCAGTCTGCGGGGCGAGGTGACGATGAAACACGAATGAACGGGACGAAACAAGACAGGCAGAAATGGAAAAATTACACATAATAAGGAGAGAAGAACATGAACGAGAACATCACCAAACGGAACGGTCTGCTGAGCCAGACCGTGATCAAGGGACTGCAGTCCAGGAACATGACGGGATACTATGCCGAGAACAGGGAAGAGGCGCTGAAGATCGCGCTGAGCCTGATCCCGGAGGGAAGCTCGGTTACGATGGGCGGCGCGATGAGTGCGCATGAGATCGGGCTTGTGGAGGCCATCAGGAACGGCAAGTACAATTTTATCGACCGGGACGCGTATGCGGATAAACGGGCAGCGATGCTGGCAGCCTATGACGCGGATGTCTTCCTGTCCAGTGCCAACGCGATGACGCAGGATGGCATTCTGGTAAACATCGACGGAAACGCCAACCGGGTTTCCGCGATTGCCCAGGGACCGAAGAAAGTGGTCTTTATCGTCGGGATGAACAAGGTGTGCGATGACCTGGACGGGGCGATGAAGCGGGCCAGGAACGTGGCGGCGCCGATCAACGCCCAGCGGTTCGGGCTGACCACGCCCTGCACGAAGACCGGCGCCTGCATGGACTGCAAATCGCCGGACACGATCTGCTGTCAGTTCCTGATTACCCGGTATTCCCGGCACGCGGGGCGGATTCATGTGATTCTGGTGAATGATAATCTGGGGTTCTGAGGATCCCGACGATGCAATCAGATATCCGGAGGATCCCGCAGAGTTCAAGAAGACCGGAATCATGCCGCCTGGGATCTTTCATAGAGGAACACATCTATCAGGAGAGAGTATTCCGATACTTATCTTCCAGGGGGGCTACTGCTTCCCTGATTTCTTCTGCGATCCGCCGGCAGACAGGTACGGGAATCCCGGCGGACTTTCCGACCGCAATCAGATCATTCATTCCGGGGTTCCGACTGTTTCCATCCACGGGCAGAGTGTGTTCCCCATACCAGGTATTGCTCCAGGTCAGATCATAGGCGGGAGATGGATGCCAACAGTCGTTTGACGGATCATAAATCCAGCTGAAGTTTTTCAGATGGTCATCCCGGTTATGGCCAAACACATTGAAACACATGCGTCTGTACATCTGATGCAGATCTTCTTTATTGGAACGGGATAAGATACCGGTCAGTTTCATCAATGTGCGGTAATCTGTTGTTCCGGTTCGCCAGTCGGCTTCCAGGATCGCCGCGGCAGTCAATACGTGGTGCCGTATGAACTGATCATTCCTCAGCTCGCGATCAAAACGGCGGACAGCGAAATATCCACCGCACCGGCGTGAAGGAATCAGCTTTGTTTCCGGAACCGTAATTCCGCATACAGCCGCGCAATCCATGTATTCCTTTTCCATGATGCCGACATCTGTCATTTCCCGAGAGGAAGGAAATTTGACGATCCATTCGTCCGTCATGATTTTTGGCCGCGCACCGCCGCTGCTGCCGCCCAGGGAGAACAGATCATCCGGATTGTTGATGCTTTCGTGCCGGAGAATCGCGGCGCATCGCTCACAAAGGATATCAAGATCACCCGGGCGGGTTTCTTTTGCAAGCTGCCATGCCGGATGGTAACACAGGGCGCCCATCCCGGAATCGCCGACGATCAGAAGACGCTCCAACTCTGAGACGTTTCCCGGCTGCCTGTGGTTCTGCAGGAGCATCCTGTCTACCAGCAGACGGCCCCAGGAATCCGGCAGACTGTCGGCAAAAACACCCCAAAGACCACCGAAGGTCTGCCTGGCCGGGATAAAAACATTCTTTTCAAGAGGCAGGGAAAACGGGCTGATCGGGAATCCGTCCTGCAGCCAGCCTTCATCATAGGCAAACGCGGTCCGGTGCGACGGATCTTCCGCCAGCGTACCGACAAGGCGCCCGTTCAACAGCACTTCAGCTTTCACGGAGGACCTCCTCAATACTACGATAAGGCACATTGGAAAACAGGGAGCGGAGCTCCTCCTCGCAGTTCAGGGCGACTGCCAGTTTGGTCAGCGACAGGAGGGAAATCTGGCCGCTGGTTTCAAAACGTTTGATACTTCCGAAGCTGACATTACTTCTGACACTGAGCTGCTGTTGGGTCATTCCACGCCGCTTGCGAATCTTTTTCAGCCTTTCCGCCAATGCCTTATCAATCTCTTCCGGTGTTTCCCAGACAAATCCCATGCATGCCTCCGTGGATCATATTTGATCTATTTTGGATAAAAACAATTAAAAAGGATAATATATTATCCATCATGATCTTAACACAGGATAGCGGGAATGTAAACCGGTTTTCAGGGATATATTTGTTCAGGAAAATAACTATTTCTTTACGTCGGGTAAATCATGACATATAATCAGGAAGGATACGGAGCTGTGAGTGCAGTAACCAGGGAAGGGGAACGATGGCTCTGAAGAAGATTCTGATGTACGAAGACGGGAAAATGAACGGCGAAAAGAATGGTGAAACGGATGAAAAAGAAACTGAGAATTACTTTTAATTCCCCACTGGTGCTGGGATTTGCCCTGGCGTGCGCCGCGGCGGCGCTGGCTGGAACAATCACGGGAGAATCAAGCACCGCTTTGCTGTTTTCCACATATGGGACATCCATGACAGATCCGCTGATGTACCTGAGGCTGTTTACCCATGTTCTTGGCCATGCCGGATGGGCGCACCTGGTAGGCAACATGGCTTATATTCTTTTGCTGGGCCCCGCGCTGGAAGAGAAATACGGGTGGAAAAACCTGCTGATTGTTATTCTGGTGACGGCCCTGATTACGGGAATTATTCACAATCTGCTGTTTCCCAGAACGATTCTGCTCGGCGCCAGCGGTGTGGTTTTCGCATTTATATTGCTGACATCCTTCACAGAATTCAAAGAAGGGGAGATTCCATTAACATTTATCCTGGTTGCTTTGATCTATCTGGGGCAGCAGATCTGGGACGGCATCACTGTCAAGGACAATGTATCCAATCTGTCGCATATTATCGGCGGACTGGTCGGCGGCGGAGCCGGGTATCTGTTCAACAGGACGAAACATGACACGCGGAAATGGTGACGATCATTCATGAAAGCGGAGGAGAAGGAATGATGGATACACTGGAAGCGGGGAAGAATTATCCGAACGTACAGAATTATCAGACTGTCGCCGGACTGAGCCATGTCGCGATCCGCACACGCGAAATCATGGACAGCGTTCGGTTTTATACAGAAGTTCTCGGCTTACGGGAAGCATTCCGCATGCACAGAGAGGATGGGACGCTGGCAACAGTATATCTGTATATTGCACCGGGTCAGTATCTGGAATTATTTGACAATGGGATTCGGGAGGGGATTACAGGTCCAGATGTGATCGGGATTAATCACCTCTGCCTGATGACCAGGGATATTCAGCGTTCCTATGAAGCAATCAGAAATGCCGGCGGACCCTTGGATACGGAGATCAAAAGAGGGAAATCAAAGTGCTGGATGTTCTGGACGCATGATCCGGACGGAACCCGGATTGAGATCATGGAAATGTGTCCGGAATCACTGCAGGCGCAGGCGGATGATCGATTTATGAAGGAAAAGGATGAAGAGTCATCTGTGATGTTCAATGATGAAAGATAAGAACGGAATTGTGAAGTTGGCAGTGATGTCTGACAGCCACGGGATGCTGCGGCGGGAAGTTGTGGCGGAAATTCAGGACTGCACGCATATCCTGCACGCGGGAGACATTGTGAAGGAAACGGATCTGGATGAGCTGCGGCTGTATGGAAATATCTACGCCGTACGGGGGAACAATGACCTGTGGCAGGAAGGACTCCGGGAACTGGCTGGCGTCCTGCGGTTTGAGATCGCCAGGGTGAAATTCCTGATGGTGCATGACCGCTACGATGTACCGCGGAATCTGGAGGGGATCCAGGTAGTGATCTACGGGCACAGCCACCGATACAGCGAGGAATGGATTGACGGGAGGCTGTGGCTGAATCCAGGCAGCTGCGGATGGGCCCGGTTCGGCGGGGATGTGACCATCGCGAAAATGCGATTATCAGACGGGAAGATTCTGGGCGTCGAGCGGATTGACTTCCCAGGATGAGTGAATATGTCAGGAGAAGTGAGACATGAAATATCAGGGCATCCGAAAAATCCTGGAGGGGAAATTCATTACCCGGTATGATGTGGATTATGTGACGGCAGAGGGGAACCCGAAAACCTATGAGATCATCAGCCGGAACAAAGATATCCGGACGCTGGAGGAGCTGCAGAACCGGAAAGCAGACTCGGTCGTCATGATCCTGACAGACGAAAAAAAGGAGCGCATACTCGTCAACCGGGAATTCCGCATGGCGATGGGCCAGTGGATCTACAATTTTCCAGCGGGGCTGATTGATCCGGGAGAGGCACCGGAGGAGAGCGCCAGGCGGGAACTGTGGGAGGAGACCGGGCTGAATCTTGTCCAGATTACGGAGATGCTGGACAACAGCTACAGCGCCGTCGGATTTGCGAACGAGCGGAATATCTGTGTCTTCGGCATTGCGGACGGAGAATTCAGGAAGAGCACTTCTGACGCGGAAGAGATTATTCCGGGATGGTACACGAAAGCAGAGATGAAAGAGCTCCTGCGGACGGAGGCTTTTGCGGCCAGAACGCAGGCGTACTGCTACGCGTGGGCGAACAGTTAGAAGGCTGGAAGAACACCAGGATGATTTGAGTTGGGTTTAGAATTGAATGATATGATCCTAATCAATGAAGAAAAAGAAATCCATGGCTTACATTGCACCATGCCGGGTTAAAACAACCCAGATGGTGCGATGCAAAATCTGCAAATCAAGCTTGAGGGACCAGTTTTCAATATATTCCCGATCCAGCTGTACTACTTTCTCAAAATCCTTGATGGTACTGCGGCCGCTGACCTGCCAGAGACCTGTCAGGCCAGGCTTGGTAGACATCCGAGCCCGATAGGCCGGCTTATAATGCGTCCATTCATCCACGGTCGGCGGACGAGTACCGACAAGGCTCATATCGCCTTTTAAAATGTTAAAAAACTGCGGGAATTCATCCAGAGAAAGATCGCGAATCCAGCCGCCAATGCCCTTGCTCCAGGATCCGTCTTTCCGCTGTTTCATCCCGATGATGCGGGGATCATGCTCCATTTTGAACATCAAATTGTCCTGCCCGCTTGCCTGAAGCGCTTTTTTGCGCGCCTCGGCATCCGGATACATGCTGCGGAATTTATACATCTTGAACTTGCGTCCGTTTTCCCCAATCCGTGTCTGATGGAAGAAAATCGGGCCGGGAGAAGCGATATAGATCAGAGGACCGACAAAAATAGTGATAATCAGCGTGGCCAGGCAACCGAAGAAACCGAAGAAGATATCCATCAGGCGCTTCAGGAACAAATCACGACCGGAGATATATCCCAAACTGGCCGTAATGGTCGCCTGACCGCAGATCCATTCAATATTCTTATGCCGGGCGATGATTTTATCAATGTCGTTCAGGGCCATATGCACCGTAATGCCCATGCTCATGATCTGGTTAATCAGATCCATGGGAATGACACTGGGCACATCGATAAAGATTTCATCCACCCAGTTCTTCACCAGATAATTAAGGAGGTCCTTCCGGCTCGCGACAATTTCCAGACCTGTTACTTCCGTAGAGCCCATTTTGATATGCTCGAGCGCTTTCTGCCCTTCTTCCGGAGAATCCTTCTCATTCAGCAACGCCACACCGACGAAGCGATAGGAACTGTAGTTATGGTTAATGAGGGAGGAAACCACCTCGTGAATCCTATCGACACCAGCGACCACCAGAAGGCCGGTATGATTTTTGAGATGCAGTCTCTTTTGCAGATGACTCTTCCAGGTGCAGCGAATCGTAAAAGACAGAACGATATAAATCAGTACGGTGATAAAGAACATATAAGGGGTATCACTCGCATTTGCCTGTGACAGAATCAGGAAGGCGCCGAAAATCAACGCTATGTAAACAGTCTGATTCAGCAGCTTGGTCAATTCATGGTACGAATCGCGACGAATGACTCCATGATAAACGTCCATTACAACCATGACTGTCAGATCCACAAAAGGGACGAAAATGATGCATCCCCAGAACAAACGGCGATTGATCATTTCACTGATATCGAAATGGAGAAAACAGGAAATCAACAGAGAAATCTCCAAAGCCAACATATCGAAGGCCATGAAATCCATATGCTGAGACCAACCCCGTGTTTTCTGTTTGTACATGGTTTGTTCTTCATCTTCTTTCGATGTTACAAATTTATTACGCGGCGCGGCAGGCTCGTTCGCATCGTCTTTGGTGACATCTGGCAGGCCGCATGGAAACCATGAACCCATTAAACTTGAAGCAGTATACCACATTGATGAGGAAAAATCCATATTACGATTTATCTAAACAAAAAATAAACAAAAATGCAATAAAATAACAAAAATGAAATTACTGTACCCTATAAAATGATGTGTGTTGACAAGGAATTTTTGCAGTAGCAGTTTTGGAATAAGGGGTTTCTTTTCAGCAAATGATTGCTTTAGTCGTTGCAGATAGTCTGGCTGCCCACCGTCATACTTGGAAAGCGCACCAAGGGATTTTATTCTTTGTGATTGACACTTTTCCCATTGGTATTTACGACACGATAGGTTTTATCAACTCGCAATCGTTCGATTTGATTCATACTTCTCTATTGTCATTCAAATCATCTCGAAATAATGTTGGTACGTACTGATTTATCGTATCATAACGGCATAAAAAAGGAAAAGTTAAAGTTTTCCCTTGCTTTCAGACCTCTTTCTTTCTGATTATTCACATTAATGTGGCAAAGTTGGGAGAGACAGAAAAAATCTTTCAGGTGATCAAAAAAACGATTTACCTATGGAATCGAGCATATTATTGTGGTATAATAATCGTTGAATTTGTTTTTCCTGCTTTTTGTTGATGCTTTTTTCTTCCACAATATATGGTGTACGGCATTTTCTCCAGGGAATCGCGTCGGAGAATGTTTCAGCCGCATGAATCCATCGAATGGGGGGATCGGCATTTCGCAACCGCCCGGTGATAATGCGGTGTTGAAACCGCCGGGACGGGCGCGGAGCGAGTCGATAAAAAGAGAAAAGAAAACCCTGGTAAAACGATATGGAGTTTCATTGATTCGTACAGCGTGAAGGAGCGCCTCGCGCAGAAAAGCACAGCTCGACTTTTCCAGTGTTTTTCGGAAAATATCCTAAAAGAGCGGAACGGCGCCGGGGCTCGACCCCGTCAGCGTCTTTCCCGGAAAGGCGGAAAACCGGTATGAAAATTGCGATGATTGGGCACAAGCATTTGAATCCCTTAGAGGGCGGCATAGAAAAAGTGGTATATGAGCAGTCCATCCGGATGGCCGCGCGGGGACATCAGGTGATTTGCTATGACCGGGGAAGCAAAGGACTGTACGACGCGGATTATGAAGCTAAGGGTCTGAAAGAATACAAGGGCGTCCGCATCGTCACCATTCCAACGGTCAAAGGGGCTGCTGAGGTATTTCTCTACAGCTTTCTCGCCACTGTTCGCGCCGTGCTGGACGGATGTGATGTGCTTTGTTTTCATGCGTCCGGTTCCTGCAACATGATCCCCATTGGCAAACTGTTCCGCAGGCGCTGCATCGGGCTGATTCACGGCATTGACTCCAGGCGCGACAAATGGCACGGCTTCGCGGTGAAGTATCTTGAGCGCGGAGAAAAAATCGCGGCCACGAAAGCGCACGCGTGTCTGGTGTTGTCCGAGCATGACAGGCAGTACTTCAAAGAAAAGTATGGAGTAAACACCATCCGCTTCGCCAACGGCGTCACAAAGCCGAAACACGAAGCGCCCGACCTTATCAAGGAGCAATTCGGCCTGACGGAAGGAAGCTACATCCTAGCCCTGAGCCGCATCACGCCCGAAAAGGGACTGCATTATCTGATCGAAGCCTATCGGAAGGTGGATTCGGAGAAAAAGCTCGTTATCGCCGGCGGTATGGACAGCCCGGAATACGAGAAACAGCTGCGCGATCTGGCAAGCGGAGATTCCCGGTTGATTTTTGCCGGCTTTGTGAAAGGCCGGCAGAAGGCTGAACTGTACAGCAACGCTTATCTTTATTGCATGCCCAGCAATCTGGAGGGCATGGCAAACACTCTGTTGGAGGGCATGGCCTACGGGAACTGCTGCCTGCTCAGCGACATTGATGAAAACAAGGAGCCCGCAGGGGATCACGCGGTGTATTTTCACAAGGGCGATGTGGAGGACCTGCGAAGCCAGCTGACGGATCTGCTGTGGCATCCCGAAACAGTGGAGCAGTACAGAAAAAACGCCGCGGATTATGTGTGCGAACGGTATAACTGGGACTTGATTACCGATCAGATGCTGGATATTATGACGGGGAACCGGATCGCGGATTACATGGACTATATGCCCGGAAACGGCAATGCGATCTAAGGAAAGGCTGATGCATACGGCGTTTCCTCAACCCACATCAACGCAACAGGAGTGATTGGATATGGCAGAAAAAAAACTAAACGGAACCGTGATTATTACCTACCGCTGCAACGCACGTTGTACGATGTGCAACCGTTTCAAGCAGCCATCGAAGCCGGAGGATGAGATTTCCCTTGATACCATCCGCAAGCTGCCGTCCATGTGGTTTACGAACATTACCGGCGGCGAGCCCTTTCTCCGGGAGGACATTGAAGAGATTGTGGGCATCCTGCTGGAAAAGAGCGACCGGATCGTTATTTCGACCAACGGGTTTTTCACGGACCGGATCGTGAAGCTGGCGAAAAAGTACCCGCAAGTGGGGATCCGCATTTCCATTGAGGGCCTTGAAAAGACCAACAACGCGATTCGTGGGCTGGAAAACGGTTACCAGCGCGGCATCCAAACGCTGAAAACGCTCCGCGAAATGGGCTTGAAGGACGTCGGCTTCGGCATGACCGTTCAGGACTGCAACGCGCCTGACCTGGTGCCGCTCTATAAGATTTCCGACGAGTTTGGCATGGAATTCGCCACCGCTTCGCTGCACAACAGCTTTTACTTCGTGGAAACGACGAATATCATCCACGACCGGCCGATGGTGGCGCAGAACTTTGAAAGCCTGATCAACGAGCTGTTGAATTCCAAGAGCCCCAAAAAGTGGTTCCGCGCGTACTTCAACCATGGACTTATCAACTATATTTATGGCCAGAAGCGCCTGCTTCCCTGCGATATGAGCTTTGACACCTTTTTCATTGACCCGTTCGGGGACGTGATGCCCTGCAACGGCACCCGTGAAAAGCTGGTGATGGGCAACCTGAACCGGCAGAGCTGGGGCGAAGTGTGGGCCAGCCCCCAGGCGGAAAAAGTGCGGGCCACCGTGCGCAGCTGCGACCGCCAATGCTGGATGATCGGCTCCGTATCCCCAGCGATGCATAAGTACGTCTGGAAGCCGGCATGGTGGGTATTCCGCCACAAAATCAAGTTCTGGACCAAAAAGAAGTATTCCATGTACGAGCTGAAGGCCGTGCGGAATCTACGGGACGGTAAGGTGACAAAGGAGCAGCTGGATGCGTGCTCGACCTGCGAAAAATGCGGTGACCGCTCAAAGACCCTGTGAACCTTTTTTCAGCGCGGAAATAAAGACGTCCGGGATCGGGATTTTGCGGGCCGTCTCCGGTTCCTTCCGGGAATTGCACGCAAGGCCGCACGATTGGCTGGCTTCCGCTTTTGCTATGGAAAAACGATGAATTCTATAGTATAATGTCAGCGCAGCGCAGAATAAATCGAAAAGAGGGGAGGCAGCCGTGGCATAAGGGGGAAATACAGGCTATCCTGATTCCTCCGCAGCCGGGATTCCCAGTCGATCAGGAAGGGCGGAAGCCAACGTCGTGTGGACTGCCGGGTTGGAGGAAGCCTGGAGCATAGCTTCGGCGATATGCGGAATTCGTGAGAAAAACATGCCTGCGGCGGATTAGGCTTTGCATTCGTGAATCTATCGAAGCATTATATCCGTTTTCTCACGGAAGGGCCGTCATGGCGAAGCCATGCCGTTCCGCGCGTCAGGAAATCAGGCCGAAAACGCGGCGTTCCTCCGCTGAACGGGGAATCATCGCAGCCAGGCAGAAGCAGGTGGATGAATCTACAAATGGAGACAGAGGGCAAATGAATTCAAAGCGAGAAGTATGGGTTGATTATTTAAAGGTTTTCGCGTGCGTACTCGTCGTATTGGGGCATTTTTTTCAGTCCATGGTAAAAGCGCGGGTCATTCCCGAAAGCCATGCATACCAATGGTTCAATACGACCCTGTACTATTTCCACGTCCCTTTGTTTTTTATCTGCTCAGGCTATCTGTATCAAAGAAATGCTACGGTGCGCAGCTGGGAAAGCTGGAAAAACAATGCCGTCAAAAAGCTGGTGGCGCTGGGGGTCCCATATTTTATCTTCTCTTTCATTACCTGGCTTCTGAAAACAGTGTTTTCCGGCGCCGTCAACGAACAGGTCGGAGGGCTGTTCGATGTGCTGTTCCTACACCCGGTATCGCCGTATTGGTATTTGTATATTCTGTTTCTTCTCTTTCTCATAACCCCCACGGCAAAAAACATGACCGGGCTTGCGCTTTTGCTTGGTGTATCGCTGGCGCTGAAGGCCGCTGGCATCCTCATGGCAGGTTCTCCCCCGTTCCAGATCTATGCCGTCGCAAAGATCTGCCAGCATTGGGTATGGTTTGTCTCGGGCATGCTGTTGGCCCTGATCCGGGGAGAAAAGCTCAGAAAGCCGGCCGTCGGCTTGATGCTGGGCGTGGGTTTTATTGGGTTAAGCATCGTCTCGTATCAGACTGAGAACGGGTTCATCGCTTTTGCCATGGGCGCGCTTGCGTGCTGTTCCGCAGTCCTGATCGCCTATGCCTGCAAGGAGCGTAAAGCGCTCAGCTTCTTTTCGCGGTATACCATGCCTGTTTTCCTCATGCATACACTGTTCGCGGCACTTACGAGGATCGTTCTTGTAAAGCTGAACGTTTCAGCCCCTGCGATCCATTTGGCGGCGGGCCTTGTGATGAGTTTTGCCGGCCCCATTCTTGTGGCGGCCGTTATGAAGCGCCTGAAGATGGATTGGATCCTGTCCCCAAGAATCAGGCTGAAAAGCAAGGCGGGCTGACCTGCCGGGCGCAGGCAGAGCAGCCGGCTCCGGTGGCGAAAAAAGCTGAAACTGCAGCGGCCCGGGCGCCAGACGATCGTGCTTTTCTGCGCGGGCGTTTTTCCCGGATCCGATTGTTACAATGAGACGGCCGAAAGCCCAAGACCCCTGAAGCCAAAGCAAAAAGGAGGTAAAATCCCGGATGCGCATCCTGCTGGTCAATTATCGTTATTTCATTTCCGGCGGGCCAGAACGAATGATGTTCAATGTGAAGGCGCTGCTGGAAGCGCACGGCCACGAGGTGATCCCCTTCTCGGTTCGCTCCAATAAGAACGTCGACACGCCTTACGCCAGGTATTTCGTGGCACCCATCGGTAGCGAAGACGACGTTTATTATGAGGACTACAAAAAGACGCCGAAGGTCATCTGGCAGATGCTGAGCCGCAGCATTTATTCCTTCGAGGTCAAGCATGCGATCCAGAAGGAGATCCGTGAGGTCAAGCCAGACCTGGTTTATATCATCCATATGATCAATAAGCTTTCTCCCAGCGTCATTCGCGGCGCAAAGCAGCTGGGCGTGCCGGTAGTCATGCGGCTGAGCGACTTTTTCATGTTCTGCCCGCGTTTCGATTTCCTGCGGAACGGAAAAATCTGCCGGGAGTGTATGTCGAACGGCTTGGGAAGATGCGTGAAATACCGCTGCGTCAAGGGTTCGCTGGCGGCGTCGTTAATCCGCGTTTTCGCCATGAAGGTGCATCGCCTGATCCGCGTCTATAACGACGTGAGCGGGTTCGTTGCTCCCTCCACCTATATGGCGCAGGTGCTCCGGGAAGGCGGCATTCCCGAAGAAAAAATTAACTGCATCCCGTCGTTTACAAACGCCGGAGAAGCGGATTTTACCGACTGCGTGGGTGACTATGGTCTGTATTTGGGTCGGCTGTCACCGGAGAAGGGACCCGAAGTAGCGATCAAGGCCTATGAAAAGCTGAAGGACCAGCAGCTTGTTATCGTTGGCGACGATACCACTGAGGAAGGCAAGCGCTTAAAAGAATATGTTCATGAAAAAGGTATCACGAACGTCATATTTCGCGGTTTTCTTCAGGGCCGCGACCTCCACGAGGCGATCAACGCTTCACGCTTTATGATCATACCATCCATCTGGTATGAAAACATGCCGAACACTGCCGTGGAGGCGATGGTTCACGCCAAACCGATTTTGATCAGCAGGATTGGTTCATTGCCGGATCTCGTCAAGGATGGGGAAAGCGGTTATTTGTTTGAATGCGGCAATCCAGATTCTCTGGCCCAGGCAATTGGGCGCATGGCCAATGACGAGCAGGTAAGAAAAATGGGCCTCGTCAGCCGCCAGCTGATGACAGACCGCTTCAGCGCGGAAGCGCACTATAAGAAATTGATGCAGCTTTTCGGCAAAGTATGCGGCGACGCCTCAAATAGAAAGAGTGGAAGATGAAATGGAAAAAACGATATCTGGAAGTCCGCGACCACTGGTCAGCCTCATCGTACCGGTCTATAACGTCGGACAGTATCTCACCCGCTGCCTTGATTCTATCCAGACCCAGACATACACAAACTGGGAACTGCTGCTGATTGACGATGGATCGACGGACAATTCCCTGGCCCTGTGTTCGGAGGCCGCCGCGCGCGATCCGCGCTTGCGCGTCATTCAAAGCGATCACGCCGGGCCGGGGCCGACCAGGCAGAAGGGCCTTGACCTTGCCAAAGGCGATTTCATTTATTTTCCCGACGCGGATGACTGCATGGAACCAGATCTGCTGGAAACCTGCGTCAGCCTCTCGCTTAAACATGACGCAGACGGTATTCTGTTCGGCTACTTCCTGGAAAAGGAAGGCAGCGATGAAAAAGGCAGCGTTCACGCCTGCGCCCTGGAAGGAACGTACCGAAAGGCGGATCTGCTGGGCAAGGAACTGATTCTGTTTTTTTCCACCCGTCCCAGAACGCTCTGGACAAGATTCTTTCGGCGCAGCTACCTGGATCAGACCAAGTGCCGCTTCGTTTCCATTCCGAGGGGCGAAGACCAGAAGTTCGTGATGGACGCGTTTGCGGCAAAGGATTGGAGCATCGTGATTATCCGGAAGCCGCTCTACCACTACATTATTCACGCTGTCAGTTCGGTGACCCGATACGTGCCGGACAACGAAACTCCCAACGGGCTGCTCGTCATGCAGTCCTTCGAGAGAGCGCTCTCTGATTCTCCCCTCAGAAAGCAGGCGGATGAGATCGTCTGCAAAAATTACGCGGGCGCCGTACTGCACAAATTCCAGAACCTGTTTGCCGCCGACTCGCCGCTGAACAATGCGCAGCGCAAGCAGATTCTCAGGCACATTCTCTCCCTTCCCGGCGTTCAGGATAAGCTGCGCCGCACAAAGCTGAAGCACGTCTATGGAAGATTCGGCAAGCTGACGGTGTTCCTGTTGGGCCGCGGAGCTGTTGACTGCGCGATCGCACTTAAACGTTTCTGGTAATGGGAGGATCACAATGGATAATCCGATGAAGCGTGTTTTGGGGGTTTTGACGGATCCCGACAAGCGGTTCCTCGCACTGGCCAATCGTGGCTTTTACGACCGGATGGACGACGAACCTTACCTGCGTAAAATGTTCAAGGCACGTGTCGGGTATGAATTGAACCTCGATCATCCGCGTTCGTTCAACGAAAAATTGCAATGGCTCAAATTGTACGACCGCAATCCCCTCTACACGGTGATGGTCGACAAAATTGAAGCAAAGAAATACGTCGAGAGTATCATCGGTGAGCAGTATATTATTCCGACGATTGCGGTTTGGGAAAATGTTGAATCGATCAGGTTGGATTCGCTTCCCAATCGTTTTGTGCTCAAATGCTCTCACGATTCGGGCGGACTGGTTATTTGCAAAGACAAAGAGACCCTTGATCTGAGCGCGGCGAAGGCAAAGCTTACGTGGTCCATGCAGCGGAAATATTTCCTGCACGGCAGGGAATGGCCGTATAAAAATGTCGTTCCCAGAATACTCTGTGAGGTTTTTCTTGGGGACATGGCCGGAGAAAATCAGGGAGACGGTCAGGAAAGCGAGAGTTTCATGGATTACAAGATCATGTGCTTTGGCGGCAAAGTAAAATGTTCCTTCGTCTGCTCCGAGCGCTATAGCGCAGACGGCTTGAAGGTGACCTTCTTTGACCGTGACTGGCAGGTTTTGCCTTTTATTCGCTACTACCCGAAGAGTACGCACGCTATCCCAAAGCCCAAAACCTATGAAAAAATGATAGAGCTGTCCGAAAAGCTTGCCAGGGATCTACCCTTTGCCCGAATCGACTGGTATGAAATCGGTGGAAACCCGTACTTTGGAGAAATCACGCTGTTCCCCGGCAACGGCTTTGAACCGTTTACCCCCGTTTCTGCGGACTATGAGTTGGGCAGTTGGATCCCTTTGCCCGACGGAAAAGCCGCAGACGATAAGCAGCAGAGGTAAATACCGTGGATAAGAAACGCATTCTATTTGTTATCTATTCCCTTGGCGAAGGCGGTGCGGAGCGCAGCCTGACAAACCTGTTGAATTTCCTGCCGCCGGAAAAGTACGACATCGATTTGCAGCTTTTTTCCAAGCGCGGCACTTTTCTGAAAGCACTGCCGGCCTGGGTGAACGTATTGGACGTGCCGCACGGTTTATACGAAGCCTATAACAGCTTCCATCCCCACAGTCTGAGCGAGCTTCGCTGGCTGCCCGTTGTCATCGAGCGGTATTTCTGGACCCCGGTAAGCCGTATGCTCTCGAAAGGGCATATGAAGCGTTCCCGGCAGGTGCGATGGAAGCTGAGCTTCAAGCGCTGCCTGCCGCGCCAGCGCGGTGAATACGACATCGCGGTGGGTTACGCGGATGGCGAGCCGATGTATTACGTGGTGGACAAAGTGAACGCGCGCCGCAAGATCGGGCGAATTTGCAACGACTACAACAAGAGCGGCTGGGATCCCGCGTTGGATCTACCGTATTATTCCGCGCTGGATGGCCTGTTTTCGGTTTCAGAGGGTTCAGCCCGCATATTTGAAAGCTTCTTCCCGCAGCTTACCGGCAAGGCGACAGTAACGCACAACATTATTTCTCCCACCGTGGTTCGGCGGATGGCCGACGCATTTGTACCCGAAGAAGTCGACAAAACCCGTTTCTCCATCCTGTCCATCGGCCGCCTTTGCGAACAAAAGGGCTATGATATCGCTTTGCAGGCGCTTGCGCTTCTCAAGCAGAAGGGCATTTCTTGCCGGTACTATATTATGGGAATCGGCGACGACCGTGAAAAGCTCGAAGCAATGTGTCAAAAGCTCGGTCTCACCGACGACGTCGTATTCCTTGGGCTCAAGGAGAACCCCTATCCCTACATCCGCACCTGCGACATTATTTTGCAATCTTCCCGTTGGGAGGGAAAATCCAACGTGCTGGATGAAGCCAAGGTGCTTGCGCGGCCGATTCTGTCCACCAACTATCCAACTGTCAGCGATCAGATTCACCCCGGTGAAGGCGTGATCGTGGATTTAACGCCCGAAGCTGTCGCTGACGGCCTGGAGGATTTGCTGACGCATCAGGAGAAAAGGCTTGCGCTGACCGCATATCTTGCGGACCATGATTACGGAACCGAAGACTTGGTTCAGGATTATATCCGCGTTTTGGAGGGCGTATCAGGTGACTGAGAAACCGCTGATCAAAGACAAAGGATCACAAGCGCTGAAAAACCTTGGCAGCAAGGCCATGATTGGTATGATGATCGCCTGCTCCACGCTCGAATGGATGGGGATCGCCGCCCTGTTTTCCGCATCGTTGAGCGTGCTGGCCATCGCCGCGGGGTGCGCTGGGGCGTTTGGTTTGGCTTTTCTGAACCTGCTGGTGACAGGAAAACTAAATCGGATGCTAAAGCTGCTGCCCAGCTTCGCTTTCGCCCTGAGCGGCTACATTCTCTTAATCGTCGTTACCTTTATTGTCTACGTCATTAACCAAAGCGAGATGAACATCATCACGCGGGGCATCAGCAACACGGTTTATCAGCTTTTGCCACTTCTGCTGGCCCTGGGCTTCGCTTTCATGTTCGGAGAGAACGGAATTTACTATGCTTTCGTCGGCGTGGCAATCGCCTACGGCCTCGTGGTTTTAATGACGATCAAGACGTTCGGCCTGGGCACGATGATTCACGATTGGTTTGCGATGTTACGCGGAGGAGGAGATACAAAGGCAGTTCGGGCACTGGAAACGCATACTTTTGTCGGCGGGATGGGTTTCTTTATCTATTATTTCGCCATCAACCTGAAAGCCCGCAAATATACCTGGATCTATCTGGGCGTTGTAATGGTCATCGCTCTGCTGGCCTTCAAGCGGACGCTGATTCTTTCCGCCTTCGGAAGCGTGGCTTTGTACCTGATACTGAACAAGCTTGAAAAAACATGGAGCCAGCGAGTCGCCCGCTTCGTACTGTATACGACCTTGGCCATGCTGTTGCTTTCATGCTTTTTGTATCTGTTGATGATTAAAAGCGGGCTGTTTTATCAGCTGGTGGAAGAAAGCGGAATTAATACCAGCAGCCGTGCTTATATTTATAGAAAGTATGAAAATTACTATGAATTATCCTTCGGGTACATCGGCAAGGGATTTGGCTGGGTGGAGCGCAACGCGAAGGAAATCGTTGGACCGAATGCCCCGGAAGCGCTTCACAATGAGATCCTTCAGCTGTATATCGAACTGGGCGGCATCGGCAGTACGCTATTTTTCGTTTATTTCATCGTGGGCAATACCCTCCTGCTCGACCGGCGCTATGGTTTTGCAATCGGCAAGCTGTATGGCTGCATGTCTGTTTATATGATTACTTATTCTTATATTGCCAACGGCGTATTGTCATGGGCCATCAGCACCGCAATCTGGGTCTGCATTATGGGAGCAACAGCCTCGGCTGTCAATGTGGATCTTTTCAACAGCGACACCAAATCCGTCAGGCTCCAAAGCAGCCCCCCGACTGGCAGGAAGGCGGATAAAAACCCAAAAAGATGATTGGCAGAGGAGAGAAAATGAGCAAAAAAAGAGGCAAAAAAACATACGTATCGTTGTTGGCCGAGCTGGAAAGAACGCTGAAAGCCCTGAAGCGTTACTGGTTTCTGGCGCTGCTGCTCGTCACGGTTTTGTCGGCGGGAACTGCAGGTCTTTTCTATAAAAGCAGTGCAGACGATGCCTTCCTGAAACTGACCTATAATTATGAAAACGCGGTGTACGGCTTGCTTCCAAACGGTGCAAAGCTGGATACCTATCTGGTCATGAGCGATGAAGTGATGCAGAATGTGCTGAAACGGGCGTGCATCACGGACATGTCACCCAGGGAATTGTCTTCCTTGCTTTCGGTCACGCCAATGAATTCGCACACCTTCTCGCCCGAAAACACGGCAAGCTACTACATTTCCACGTCATATATGGTTATACTTGACGAAGGAAAAGCCCAGACCAAATATCGAATACCGCGCCGCTCCATGCTGAATCTGATCGGCAATGCGTACCAGGATTACTTCATTCAGCACTATACCGACGACGGCATTTCCATCGAGATCCCGCCTGCCAGGGAAACGGACAGGGAGTATGAGGAAGAATATGAATACCTCTCCATGTGCGCGAAGGAGCTGTTGAGCTATCTGAACTCGAAAAGTAACTACGCCAATTCCTTCGTTTCCGAAAGCACCGGCTTGTCTTTCCCGGTCATCCGGCAGGAGTTGAACAACCTGCTCAACGTTTCGCTTCCTGACTGCCGCGCTTTTATCCTGGAACAAGGTGTCGCGTTCAACCGTTCCCGGTATATCGCCAAGATCAATTATTTGCTGAACGACATGAACCGCAACTATGAAAAAGGCAAAAATGCGTTTGATATTCGCGGCGAAGTCATTCAAGGCTACGACGGGGAAATGGTTTCCACGGTACTGATTCCCACGGAGGATACAAAAGAAAAGTTTTACATGTCCAAAACCCAGACTGGCGTGGACTACCTTGCGCTTGACCGCAGCACCAGTGCAATCAATACAAGCAGGGTTAAGAGAGAGATCGAAAAACAGGAGAATATCCGCACGCATATGCAGTTGGTCTCCGAAAATTCATCCGCGGACACGGACAAAGCCGGCGCTTTGCTGGACAGGATCCGGGCTGAGCTGAGCCGCCTGCTGAAGGCGACGAACCAGACCAACACTGATTTCAACCAGCAAAAGGCCGGAGAATATGTGAAAATCAGTGTTTCCGGGAACGGTCTGATGGAGGCAATCGGCGGAAAAAAGATTCTCGCGGCCGGCTTTGTGTTTGTAGTCGTTGCAATCCTGTTCGTGCGAAAACTGTCAATGTGGAAGGAGAAACATGAAAAAGTTTGATATTCTTCGCTACATCAAAAAAGGAAAATATTGGATCGTCCTCGCGTCACTGGTGGCGGGAATGCTGTTCTACTTCATACAGTCCCAAAAGCAGACGTACGTCGCCCGCACGATGATCGAATATACGTATCACGAGGCAGCCGAAGGGAAAAACCCCCGCGGCGAGGATCTTGATGTGAGCGAAGTCAAGTCCACCACAGTTTTGCAGCGGACAATCAGCCAGCTCAATCTCAGCGAAAGCATAGATTCAATTCGTTCCGCGCTGAGTTATCAGGGCGTTCTGAGCAGCGACGAATCGTCGGTGAAATCGGCCATGCTGGCAGAAGGCAAAGAATACACCAAGCAGCCCACCCGCTATTTGGTAACTTACACTGTGGACAGCAGCAAAAGCAGCGAATACGCCAACAGCGTACTGGACGCCGTTGTCAGCAACTATATCACCTACTTCGGTGAAAAATACGTAAGCACACACATCATTCCCAACAACGCCGCCGCCGCTGTGGAGGAGGCCTACGACTATCTGGAAAAAGCAGATTTGATGAACAGTCATATTGAAGCTATTCTGGACTATATGGACGGAAAGGGCGATAGCTTCCTCTCCTTCCGCTGTGCCAGTATCGACTGCACGTTCCAGGTACTGTACGACCAGTATGAATTCATAAAAGATCACGATCTGCCGTATGTGTATGTTGATATCCTCGACAGCAAAATTTCCAACGATCTGGAGCTTCTACTTGCCGCCTACCGCCAGCGCGTGGAAAACGGCCATGTGGAAATCAACTACAACAGCAACGCCGCAGCAGGCATACATGAGACGATGGACCAGTTCTCCAAGAAAAACAAGGAGAGCATCGGAAAGGCGGCGGACAGCGTCGGCAACAGCTATTCATATATTTTACAGAACGTATACGAAAATGAGAGGGAAAATGTCATTGTCGACCGCACCACCACCTATGACCGCCTGATCGACGAGTACACAAATTATCTGATCAGCGCATCCAATGTAGAGGTTGACGTGAACTACTACAATTACATCATCAACACGTTTAGGAGCAAGTCAACGCAGACGAGCGAAGAAAAGAAAGCGACGAAAGAGAGAATCACCCATTCACTCCAGGGCATCTCGGAGAAGCTGGATTCACTTTATCAGAAACTGCTTCTGGGCGTTAACGAATACAACGCGGAACGGGGCAGCTCAAAGCTTCGCATGCGCACCAACGTATCCGTTATTGAAAGTATGAACATCCGCCGCTATGCAATCATTATCGTTTTTGTTTTCGGCGTGCTCATGAGCGGCGTGATTATAGTGATTGGCCGCGTATCGGATTTTGTTGAGTACACCTTCTGGACAGATCATGTTACCGGGCTGCCTAACCGGCGCCGCTGCGATCAGTATATCGATGAGATGTCAAAGAACATGCTACAGGAAAACTTCGCGTGCATTATGCTGAAGTTGCTGAACATCCGTGAAATCAACAGCCAGTTCGGCCGCGAAGGAGGCAACCAGATCCTTTCCATGATTGCTGAAACGCAGAAAAACGTCATGCCACAGGAAGCCGCTCTGTTCTACAACGGCAACGAAACGTTCATCTGCTTCGTGGAACAGTGCAACCTTGACCGCGCAACCCATCTTCTGAACGGCATCACACAGCAGATCAACGCGATCAATGACGAGCGCAAGGAGCTGAACATTCAGCTGAAGACCGCCATGACGGAAAGCACGTCGGAAAAGGTATTCAATATCCGCGCAATCCTGTCCAGCACGTTCAAGAAGCTGTAATCCGGTTCTTCTTCAAAACGCGAACGATATAACGCCCGACAGTACATCTTTCATGTTTATCTGAGGAGATTCAAATATGTCTGAAGAGGAAAAGAAACAATTGACCCAGGACAGCCTTCTGGACAACGAAGCCAAAGCGGCGGTGCCTCTACAATGGGAGGACGGGAGCGGAAAGGAGCAGCAGGCCGCTTCTTCCGCACCGGAGCAGGCTTCCGCCGACAGAAGCCTGACGAAAACCGGGGAAGAAATGGCAAACAGCCCCGGTGACGCCTATTCAGAAGTTCCCGACAGTGTTAGTGCAACTGAGAAAAGAAAGGCAAAACTGGGAAATTCCCGTCCCTATCGAATCATCAAACGCATCCTGAAAATTGCCGTTATCTTTTTCGCTTTGCTTTCGATCTTTGTGGCAGCAGCAGGCGCTTTCCTCCTGACCTCCCAGTCAGCTGTCAATGACAACTACCAAATCACCTTCTATCAAGTCGCCTCTGAAAAGATCAACCAACCGTTCCGCATCGTGCTGCTGTCTGACCTTCACAACAACGTATACGGGAAAGACAATCAGCCATTGGTTCGTGACATTGCCCGCTTAAAGCCTGACCTGATTATCATGGCAGGCGACATGGTAAACTCCTACGAGGTCGACTATCATGTCACCACAGACCTGATCCGTGCGCTGTATGAACTGGATATCGCACCCATCTACTTCGGGTATGGCAACCACGATTTGAACTATTTCCTGAATACCAGCATGGATGTTGAATCCGATCTGGCGCAAGCAGGGGCTATCATGCTGCGGGATAAGTATGAAACGATCACCGTCAACGGCAATACGGTCACCATCGGCGGCCTCGCTTCTTCCACACAAATCTATGATAAATATAGTTCGCCGCGTTTTATTCAGCGCTTTGAAGCGACGGAGGGATTCCGGCTGCTGATCTGCCATCGCCCGGAGTTTTTCCTGTCGGTATTCGATGAAAAAACGCCTCTAAACGCGGATATGGCGCTGTGTGGGCACGCGCACGGCGGACAGGTCCGCATTCCCGGCATCGGAGCGCTGTACGCCCCGGACCAGGGCTTTTTTCCGAAGTTGACGGAGGGAGTACACACAATAGGCGAATGCAAAGTCGTTATCAGTCGTGGCTTGGGCGGCCGGAAGTGGCAGGTGCGCATCAACAACAAGCCTGAATTGGTCGTGATTGATGTGGAATAAGCAAAAGAACCGGTTACTTCCCGGGAAGATCCACTGCGTCAACGGTTCGTGCGGGCCGGCAAGAAGAGAAACACGCCGATACCCGGGGTGCCCGCCGCCGCTTTCCATTGGCAGGAAAGTCGACTGCAGAGGCCAGGACAGAAGCATTCCGGCATGTTTTTCTGCTGCATCCAACAATTTTTCTTGGGGAACGCTGAATGAGAGAATTACTGAAAAGATTCATCAAAAAACTGCTGCTGGCAACCGTGCTGTTTCTCTGTATCTTCACGTTTATCTCCGGGTTATTCGTTGCCATAGTTTTCGCGGGCAATCACGAGTTTATTGAGAACCGCGCCTACGTAACAGTTGAGGAAGAAAACGTTTCCGAATCGGAAGAAGCATCGCCTGCACCCTCGGCCGACAAAAAGCCGAATAAAAACTATGTGGGCCCGGTCACTCCCCGGCCGCTTTCAACATGGTCTCCGGACAAGCCGGAATGACAACACCGTCAAATATCTCATGCGGTCCATGCTGTGTATGCTGCGTGCGATTCATCTTTTTTCAGGAAAGGAACCTTTGGCTCATGAAAATTGAACGGACTAAAAACGCGGCAAGAAACATTTTCTTCGGCGGAATGCTGAATATGCTCAACATCCTGGTGCCCTTCGTCATGCGTTCCGTCATGCTGTATTATCTGGGCACACAGTATTTGGGCCTGAATGGGCTGTTCAAGTCAATTTTATCCGTTTTGAACATGGCTGAACTAGGCGTAGGCAGCGCGATGGTGTTCAGCATGTATAAACCCATCGCAGAAGACGATACCGAAACCATCTGCGCCCTGATGAAGCTGTACCGCATCTTTTACAGAGCAATAGGTTTGTTCATCGCCGTGGTGGGTCTGGCACTTACGCCATTCCTCAGAACACTGATCAAGGGCGATATCCCGCCGGATATGAACCTGTATATCCTGTATTTTATGAACCTGGGCAGCACGGTGCTGAGTTATTGGCTGTTTGCCTACAAGAACTGCCTGCTGAACGCGCATCAGCGCGTTGACGTGAGCAGCAAAATACGCCTGGTCATGCATTTCATCGAATACGCGCTTAAATTCACCGCGTTGATGGTATTCCGTAACTACTATCTCTATCTTACCATCCAGCTGGTAATCCAGGTGGTGATCAATCTCCTGATTGCTCACAGGGTAACGAAGCTGTATCCGGATTATTCTCCGCGCAACAGCCTGCCCAGGGAAAAGGTGATGGATATCGTCAAGCGGGTGCGTGACCTGTTTACCGCGAAGTTTTCCGCCGTCATTTTCAAGTCGGCGGATACGCTGGTCATCTCTTCTTTCATGGGGCTGACGGCGCTGGCTATTTATCAGAATTACTACTACATTATCACCTCCTTGCGCACCCTTCTGGAGGTAGTCGTAGGCGCATGCATTGCCGGGATCGGCAATAGCCTGATCACGGAGAGCGCAGAAAAGAACTACCGGGATTTGAAGCGCTACAGCCTGCTTTTCAGCTGGATGATGTGTGTATCCACCGCTATGCTCCTGTGCATGTATCAGCCTTTTATGCACATATGGATGGGGCCGGAAAACATGCTTTCCTTTGATTATGTGATTTGCTTTGCGATCTATTACTATACCATGGGAATCAACAAGCTGGTCAACATGTTCAAGGACGCGGCGGGAATCTGGCATTCGGACAGATGGCGCCCCCTGACAGCTGCTTTGGTCAATTTGGGCTTGAATCTCGCCACTGTGCAATGGCTGGGGCTGTATGGCGTATTGCTTTCCTCGGTTATTTCCATTGTTCTGGTACAGCTCCCCTGGCTGTTTCATAACCTGTTCCGGGAAGTATTCCCGCATAAGTACTTATGGCCGTATGTGCGCTTTTTCTGCGTTTTAATGGTGATCGTGTTGTTTTCTGGCGCGTGTTCATGGCTGGCCTGCTCCTTCTTCCATCTTGACGTGTGGCCCTCCCTGATCCTGAACGCCTGCATCAGTTTCGTTATACCCAATCTTGTGTTTTTTGCGGTGTACGGCAGAAATAAACTGTTCCTTGAAAGCCTTGCGCAGATCAAAGGCATTCTGTTCAGGCGGCGGTCTGGCAAGAAAGCCTGATTGCTTCTCCCTTGCCGAATCAAATACTGGATGCTCTTTTGCATGTAGGGAGAAGCAATATGAATAAAACCGAAAAAAAGGGCGGACTATGACAAACTGTCGGCTGCCTGCCCATAAAAATGGGGGAAAGAAGAATGAATCTCTATGAAAAACTCGTAAGCCGGGAAGAAAAACTGTCGCTGGTAGGGCTTGGCTATGTCGGTATGCCGATTGCGGTAGCTTTTGCCAGGAAAATCAACGTCATCGGCTTCGATCTCAACGCAAGGAAGATCGAGATGTATAAGAACGGAATCGATCCCACCCATGAGGTCTGAGACGAGGCCATCTCGAATACGACCGTTGAGTTTACCGCCGACGAAACGAAGCTGCGCGAAGCAAAATTTCACATCGTCGCCGTGCCCACTCCTGTCAACGACGACCATACGCCGGATTTGACCCCTGTTGAAGGCGCAAGCAGGATCCTGGGCCGAAACCTGACCAAAGACTCTGTCGTCGTCTTTGAATCCACTGTATATCCCGGCGTGACGGAGGATGTATGAGTACCGATCCTTGAACGGGAATCCGGCCTTATCTGCGGCGTGGATTTCAAAATCGGCTATTCTCCGGAACGCATCAATCCCGGTGATAAGGTGCATCGGCTTGAAGCGATCAAAAAGATTGTTTCCGGTATGGATGAGGAAACGCTAGACTGTGTGGCGAAGGTTTATGAACTGGTGGTCGCTGCCGGGGGTTCATCGGGCGGAGTCCATCAAGGTGGCTGAAGCCGCGAAGGTGATCGAAAATTCCCAGCGCGATATCAACATCGCTTTTATGAACGAATTGTCCATTATTTTCAACAAGATGGGCATCGATACAAAGAGCGTGCTGGAAGCCGCGGGAACAAAATGGAACTTCCTCAAGTTCTATCCGGGGCTCGTCGGTGGTCACTGCATTGGCGTCGACCCCTATTATCTCACCTATAAGGCGGAAATGATGGGCTACCACAGCCAGGTTATCCTGGCTGGTCGCCGCATCAACGATGATATGGGCAAATACTGCGCGGAAAACTGCGTAAAGAGTCTGATTGCGGCGGATAAGGCCGTGAAGAACGCGAAGGTAGCTATTCTCGGCTTCACCTTTAAGGAAAACTGCCCGGACACCAGAAATACCAGAATCATCGATATTGTTCGTGAATTGAAGGATTACGGGATAACCCCTGTGATCGCTGATCCGGAAGCGGACGCGCATGAAGCAAAGCTGCTATACGGCATCGAATTTGTGGATATGAGTATGATTCGGAATATGGACGCCGTTATTCTTGCAGTCGCCCACACCGCGTTCAGCCATATCACCATAGCGGATATGGATGGGTTCTTCGGTGACGGCACGAAGGTTCTGCTCGATCTCAAGGGTCTTCTCAGCCGCAGGGAATACGAAACCGCCGGGTATAAGTATTGGAGACTGTAAGTGTTCAGTTATAGTTGAATTTGGATGACAGATGGAGGAATGACGATGGGCTATCAGCATATCAGTTTCCCCGAGGGAAGCGTTTTTCTGGTTACAGGCGGCGCCGGGTTTATCGGATCAAACCTTTGCGAAGCCATATTGAAGTTAGGCTATCACGTGCGATGCCTTGACGATCTCAGCACCGGCAAACAGACGAACGTCGATTTGTTCAAAGGCAATGCAAACTACACGTTCATCAAGGGCGATATTAAGGATCTCGATACCTGTATACGCGCCTGCGAAGGCGTGAGCTATGTGCTGAACCAGGCCGCTTGGGGTTCTGTTCCGCGGAGCATCGAAATGCCCCTGTTTTATTGCGTCAATAATATTATGGGAACATTGAATATGATGGAGGCGGCGCGCCAGTGCGGCTTAAAGAAGTTCGTCTATGCGTCCAGTTCCTCTGTTTACGGCGACGAACCGAACCTGCCCAAAAGGGAAGGCCGGGAAGGTAATCTACTTTCTCCTTATGCAGTAAGCAAAATGTGCGACGAGGAATGGGGCAAGCAGTACACGCGCCACTATGGGCTGGATACCTACGGCCTTCGTTATTTCAACATTTGGCCGCCGCCAGGATCCCAATGGTGCATACGCGGCAGTCATTCCGAAGTTTATTCGCCAGCTTCTTCATGGAGAAGTGCCGACGATCAATGGGGACGGCCGCCAAAGCCGCGACTTCACATATATCGAGAACGTGATCGAAGCGAATCTGAAAGCCTGCCTTGCGCCTCACGAGGCGGCCGGTGAAGTCTACAATATCGCGTATGGCGGCCGGGAATACCTTCTTGACATCTACTACGGATTAACCGAAGCGCTCGGCATTACGGTAGAGCCGATCTTTGGGCCGGACAGAGCCGGAGATATCAAGCACAGCAACGCGGACATCGGCAAGGCGCGGGAAAAGCTGGGCTATGACCCCGATTGGAGCTTTGAGCGCGGGATTAAGGCGGCCATTGCATGGTATAAAGAGAATTTGTAAAGAAAACAGGATAATCCGGACATAATGTGCATGCCGTCCGCAGCGGAGGATTCAAAATGGATAGAATAAAAAAGTTGTTCATTTACTTGTTTGCCAGGATAAAATGTTTGGTTCTTTCACCCATTGCAAAGCTGAAATACGGAAAGAAGCCGGTATGGCTCGTCTGCGAACGGGGAACGGACGCACGGGATAACGGCTATCATATGTTCCGCTATCTGCGGAAAGAACATCCCGAAATCGAAGCCTGGTATGTCATTACCCGCGATTCCGTCGATTTGAAAAAAATATCTGATTTGGGAAACATCGCTTTTCGGGGCTCCCTGAACCATTGGCTGCTTTATATCCGGACAAAGATGATCTTAACGGCTTTTCAGCCATTCTTCTGTCCCAGCAGCAGCCACCGGTTTTATCAGGACATAATCAAAAAGAACCGGCAGCGGATCGTCTTTTTACAGCACGGCGTTATTGCTGTGGATCTGCCGCTATATTATCAGGAACGCGCGAAGTTTGATCTGTTCATTTGCGGTGCTAAACCTGAATTTGATTATGTGTCAAGCCATTTTCATTACACGCGCGGCGAAGTGCGGTATACGGGCCTGGCCCGCTTTGACGCCCTGCATCAGTTTACTGTAAAACGGCAGATCCTGATCATGCCCACCTACCGCAAATGGCTGCGGAACCTAACCGAGCAGGAATTTGCGCAGAGCGAGTATGCGGAACGGTGGAATCATCTACTACAGCATCCTATGCTGACGGAGATCGCTGAAAAATACAAGGTCGAGATCATTTTTTATCCGCACCAGCTCATGCAGCATTTTATCGGGCTGTTTTCCTCCCAAAGCCCCCATATCATCATTGCCGATAACCGGCATTATGATGTTCAGCCACTACTGAAGGATTCCGCCCTACTGGTAACAGATCATTCCAGTGTTCATTTCGATTTTGCCTACATGAAAAAGCCCGTACTGTATTATCAGTTCGATGAGGAACAAGTATACAAAAATCATAATGCCCGCGGCTATTTTGATTTCGACAAAATGGGATTTGGCGAGAAGATTCAAAACGAAGAAGAACTGCTTCGTCTGATTGCTGAGTACGCATCGAAAGATTTTCAGATAAAACCAGCGTTTGCGCAGCGTATCGAAGGCTTTTTTCCATTGCATGATACCCATAATTGCGAACGGATCTATCAAGAGATCATGAACGATTTCGGTCAGGAAAAATGATCCTGTGAGGAGGAAGGTTTGTGGATTTTCCGATTAGTATCAGCGTCATCATGGCGACGTATAACGCAGAAATTCCGCTTCTGAAAGAAGCGGTGGACAGCATTCTGAACCAGACGTTCCGTGATTTTGAGTTTCTCATCATTGACGATGGCTCCACGAATGGGTCTAACGCATATCTGAAAAGCATTCTGGATGAACGTGTACGGATCATCCGGAATCCGCAGAATATCGGTATGACAAAATCGCTGAACGTCGGATTGAAGCAGGCAAAGGGAAAATATATCGCTCGCATGGATGCGGATGACGTTTCGCTGCCGACCCGGTTGGAAACCGAGTTCACATTTATGGAAGCGCATCCGGACGTCATCGTATGCGGGGCGAAAAGGTCGGGCTCGATCATCGGAGAAAAAATAAAGCTACCCACGCCCCTGAAAAATGAATTGCCAGAGGAGATGGAGGAATACCGGGTCAGAATGCTGTTTAACAATCCCGGGCCGATTCATCCCAGCGCGATGCTGCGCCACGAACCGCTGCTTACGCATCATATTCTGTATAACGAAAACCTGAAATATGCCCAGGATTACGGCATGTGGGAGGAGGCCAGTCACTTTGGGAGGATTTGCCGTCTAAACGAACCGCTGGTGTATCGCCGGGTGTCTGACAATCAGATTTCTGTGGCGAAAAGAGAAATCCAGATTCAATGCGACAAACTGACGCAGAAAAAAATCCTCTCTGATCTGCTGGGCGACATATCCGACGCGGAAGTCGATTTTCATTACGTCCACTCCACCGGATATTACCCGGAGGCCGTGATGACACCCGAAGTGGCCAAATGGTATGACCGATTAATTCAGGCGAATAAATCCCGCGGCATTTATGATCAGAAAAAACTGGAAAGCCGGATCATTCTCCTCAAAAAATCGCTGATCAGGAAGTCATTTAAGCAGGGCCTGTCCATGCCCGAAAAGATTCGGATGATGTTTCGCTATCTGCCCTTTCCCTCGGCCTTGAAAATGCTTGCGGGAACGATCATAAAAAAGAACCCTTAACCGTCTCCGCGAAAAGGGCAGATGTGAAGAAGCAAATACTGTTCAGAACCGCCAAAATCCTTGAAACAGATGGATTTCGGCGGTTCTTTTTATCAGTGGGGATGAAGAGCAGCGGGGTGCAAATAGGTACTGTTAAGTATTATACACAAATTAATCAGCATTCCCTTGACTGCAAATACCTGATACTATTCTTCTACTAAGAGCTATGCTGTAAAGGGTGAATTAAGACTTCACCCTTTACAGCATAGCTAGACAGGCCTTCTGTGGTAAGAAGGACTATTCCGCTATGCGGACCCCATCATAGGGCTTTGACAGGCCGATTATACCACAGGAGAGCATGGAAATGAAGAGCATCTTTGAACAAATGGGTGGAACGAATACCCAGGTTGGCAATTATCTGATCCCCCGACTTCACCACATTAATGTCAATTATCAGAAAGAGAAAGATGTCTGAAAGCAAGGGAAATCATTAACTTTTCCTTACTTTTTTTATGCCGTTATGATACAATATAATAGCACGTACCGCTGCTATTTCGAGGTGATTTGAATGACAATAGAGAAGTATGAATCAAATGGGATCGAATGCTTGCGAGTTGTTAGAACATATCGTGTCAAAAATACCAATGGGAAAAGTGTCAATCGCAAAGAAGTAATAAAATCCCTTGGTGCGCTTTCCAAGTATGACGATGGGCAGCCAGAATATCTGCAACGACTAAAGCAATCATTTGCTGAAAAGAAACCTCTTATTCCAGAATTGCTACCATATGTGGATCAGGCACCAAAGCAAAAGATTGCTGTTTCTTTTACCTTTGGGGATCGTTACTGTAGTTGTACGCCTAAGCTTTTTGCACCTTGCATACTTGATCCAGTCTTTGCTGCACTTGGTTTGGATGAACTTTTTGCCAGCATTAAGCATTCATCCAGGATTAAATATGATCTGCAGGGAATCATTCGCCTGCTGACATATGGCCTGCTTCTTGAACCTGCATCAAAGATGGCGACCATGAAGCAAAACGATTCCTATTACCGTCCTCTTGTGAAGAGCACTTACGCCGACAATGTTTACGATGCGCTGGACGTTATTTACGAGAACAAACGACAGATTATGCAGCGGATGAATACCTGTATCACCCGGGGTATCGGTCGGAATACCAGCACAGTCTTCTATGATGTCACAAACTTTTGCTTTGAAGCGAAACAACCAGATGAAGACGGACTGGACGATGAAGGGAACGTCTTGGAGCGTGGCCTGCGGAAGATGGGCGTATCCAAGAAAAACCGGAAACAGCCCATTGTGCAGATGGGACTGTTCCTGGATGACAACGGAATACCGATCTCTATTCAAATGTTCCCTGGAAACACGCTGGATCATCTGACTTTCCGGACAGCGATGAAGAACACTGTGGATAATCTTGATCTGGAACGATTGATTCTGATTGTGGACAGAGAAATGTATAACGGCACCAATATGTGTCATGTCCTGGACCAAGGAGATGGATATATCGTTTCCAAGAGCTTGAAGAAGAGTACAAAGAACGAACGGGCTTGGGTGCTTGATCAGGAAGGTTATACCGTTGTCAGCCCAGATTTCAGATACAAGTCCAGAATCATCACCAGGACTGTTACTGCAGAAGACGGCAGTAAGAGGAAGATTCAGGAGAAGGTTGTTATCTACTGGAGCCGTGCTTTTTATACCCGGGAGAAGCATGAAAACCAGTCATTCCTTGATTTCATTGAGAAGCTCAAAGCTAAGCCGGCTGGTTTCCGGGTAACCGCTGCGCAGAGAAAGGGTCTGCGGAAATACATGAAGAAGGAAATGATCCAAAAAGAGACTGGCGAGATTGTTGATTCTAAGAAACTGCTTTCCATGATTGATGATGACAAACTGACGGAGTTTAATGAACTGATGGGATATTACCAGATTGTTTCCTCTGAGTTGGAAATGGATGACATGGAGATTATTGATAAGTATTATGGACTAACGCGAATTGGGGACAAGTTTCGAGAAATGAAGGGAACGCTTGAAACTCGGCTGATTTGGGTAAATACGCCGGAGCATATCCAGGCTCATCTGATGATCTGTTTTATGGCCCTTACCATGATGCGGATAATTCAGCACAAAATAAAGAAATCCTTGCCGGAAGAAACGGCAAAGGATCTTAACTGGTCCTACGGATTGCCGGGAGATAGGTTACAGAAAGCGCTGCGTTTTTGGTCAATTGATCAAATATCGGATGAATACTACCGAATGAGCAATATTAATGATGAAGATTTGAAAACCATCTGTTCCGCAGTAAATCTCCAGATTCCCCTTAAGCTCTTTACTCTCGGTGATCTGCGTTCCTTAAAGTCATCTGTGGAAATCTTCTGACTGCAAGTACTAATTATTTGGCAAAATGTGCCCCGAGCCGTTATCTGTCTTTGGATTTCCTGTTTTTGAAGTGGCAAAGTCGGGTTATAACAGAAAACGGGCACTGATGCTATAGAATCTATTCAGAAAAAAACGGAAACAATGCTTTGCCCAAGCTTGGCGGAGAAAATAACAATCTTTACGCCGGGTAAATCATGACATATAATCTGGAAGAAACAATAAGGGAGGGGACAGCATTGCGGACGATTTATCTTGCGGGAGGATGTTTCTGGGAACTGCAGAAGTTCTTCGATCAGTTTGACGGCGTTCTGCGTACGGAGATAGGGATGTCAACGGGCCAAAAAAGGCGTCGACCTATCAGGAAGTCTGCAACGACAGCGGGCACGCGGAGACTGTGAAGATCGAATATGACGAAGAAAAGATTACGCTGGAACAGCTCTTGAATTATTAATTTTTGGTCATCGATCTGCTGGCGGTGAACTAGCAGGGGCATGACAAAGGGATCCAGTACCGGACGGGATTTTCTATACGGCGGATAACCAGGTGCCAGCGATCCGTAGCGTGTATGACCGGGAGGAGAAAAAGATAGGAGCGAAGCTGGCCGTGCTGGCGGAACTGCTGGTCAACTTTTCTCCGCGGAGGAACACCACCAGAAATACCTGGAGAAGAACCCGGGTGGGTACTGCCATATTCCACAGCAGTATTATTCCCTGGGTAAACAGTGACATAAAAGTTGCAGAAAATAGCAATCAATAGTTGCGCTACAGAGAATTTTGTGTTATAATAAAATTGAATATGATCAGAGGTGATCTTAATCAATGATTTGCGTATACATTGCTTTATTGTTAGTTAGTATTATTGGAGTAAAATTCTTTTTGAAAGGATTCAACAGTGAATACATTTCATGTAATTTAACCCTTTCAATCAAGGGGATATTTGTGATCCTGGTTTTTTGCAGACATTATATACAGTATGTTACTTTTGAAGATAATCTACTCGATAGGCTCTTCATTTATGTGGATAACTTGTTGGGCCAGTTAATCGTAGTTATGTTCTTGTTCTATTCAGGTTATGGAATAATGACGCAGATTCAAAAAGCAACAGGAAGGATGTACATCAAATCCTTTCTCAAACATAGGTTTCTGCCTGTTTGGTTGAGTTTTGTGATTTGTATCTGTTTATTCATTTTTGTTAATATCTCTCTTGGCCAAATCAATAAGTATTCATTGGGATGGATCGCATTATCCTTTACAGGATGGACTTCTATCGGGAATTCAAATTGGTATATATTTGACACACTCGTTTTGTATTTGATAGTTTATGTCTCTTTTAGCTTGTTCGAAGCAGGAAAAAGTAATGAAAAAAGGCACCTTATTCTACTGACATTGTTAACAGCAGCTTTTGTCGCAATACTTTTCTTCACAAGACCATATTATTGCTGGAATACCGTCTTTTGTTTCCCATTGGGTATGTGGTTCAGGTATTATAAAAATAAAATTGAGGGTATAACAAATGAGCATTATTGGATTTCTGTATCATTATTATTTTTGAGTTTTATAATTGTTTTCCTTTTCAACGGACGTTTTGCAGGATTGCCTTATATTGTTTTGTCATCGCTATTTGCTTTACTTGTTGTGCTGTTTACGATGAAAATAAGAATCGGAAACTCAGTATTGAATTTCTTTGGAACACATGTGTTTAGCATTTACATCTTACAACGTATACCTTTTATGATATTCCGGGATATTATCAGCAATAATTATTTATTCTTTATTGTAAGTTTCATTGTTACGATAGTTTTAGCAACAGTATTTGATATGGAATTTAACAGAGTAAGGAAAGCAATTGTCAGCCATATGAAAGTGTAATCTTGAATCACCGGGTAGGTCTATAACTTAGACTAATATACAAGACCCATATTTAACAGGTTGTTCGAATGATCGTAAGCACAAAAAACTGACATTCTGGGTATGTATACTTTCCGGAATAAAACAACAATTTCTTTACGCTGTGCAAATCATGACAAATAATAAGAAACGACGAGGAGGGAACAGCATTGCGGACGATTTATCTTGCGGGAGGATGCTTCTGGGGACTGCAGAAGTTCTTCGATCAGTTTGACGGCGTTCTGAGTACGGAAGTCGGGTATGCCAATGGGCCGGAAAAGGCGCCGACCTACCAGGAGGTCTGTAACGACAGCGGGCACGCGGAGACCGTGAAGATCGAATACGACGAAGAAAAGATGACGCTGGAACAGCTGCTGGATTATTACTTTATGGTCATCGATCCGCTGGCGGTGAACCAGCAGGGGCATGACAAAGGGATCCAGTACCGGACGGGGATTTTCTATACGGCGGAGGATCAGGTGCCGGCGATCCGGAGCGTATATGACCGGGAGGAGAAAAAGGCGGGAGCAAAGCTGGCAGTGGTGGCAGAGCCGCTGGTGAACTTTTTCTCCGCGGAGGAATACCACCAGAAATACCTGGAGAAGAACCCAGGCGGGTACTGCCATATTCCGCAGCAGTATTATTCTCTGGGCAAACAGTGACATAAAAAGTTGCTGAAAATAGAATGCAATAGTTGCACTATAGAGAATTTTGTGTTATAATATATGTGCCTTAAAGGCACGAAAGGAGCGGGTTAGGATTAAAAGGAAGGGAAATGGGTGGAAGACAGATATTTTGGGACGATGAGGGAAAAATGATGTATTTCGCACTCAAATTTCTTCGCACTCAAAAATTGGTAAATTATGACAATTCGCCGGATTAACTGCCCGGGTTGTGTGGACTTGAGCTGACTGCTCACCACAAACACACAAACACACAAACACACAAACACAAAACACACAAAAGCCGGGAAAAGAAAAGGCTTGAAAAACTTCCCAATATCAGTATAATACACTGTGGTTTGCGACGAATACGGATTGCAGACGAAAAAGATGGGGGAGAAGCCCCCGAAGAAAGAGGTAGAAGAAGATGAAGAAACTGCTCGCCCTGATGGTTGCCCTGTGCCTGCTGTGCGGCTGCACCGCGCTGGCTGACAACGAGATTACCTGGGACCAGGTTGTTCCCGTGCTGGAAGAAGCCGGCGTGACCGGTGATTTCTACACCTTTGAACAGATCGCCGTTGCGATCTTCATCCCCACCGGCATGAATCCCGCGGAAGAAATGCCCGGTGAAAACTACATCGGCTACTTCGCCGCGGAAGACGGTTCCGCTGTGGCCGTACAGTATGTGAACGTGGAAGGCATGGATCTGGATACCTACACCGCCGCCCTGGAAGGCGTCGGCGCGACCGGCATTGAACGCGGCACCGTGAACGGACTGCCCTGCGTGAGCTACGAAATGCCCGCGAACCAGACCATGAACGTGGCCTTCACCACCGAAGCCGGCTATGTACTGGAAGTCGTCGTCGGACCGGTGACCAGCGACGTGGAGAAGCTGGCTGCCAGCGCGATCCTGTCCTCCATCCAGGCGGCGGAGTAAGGATGTATTCGGACGCGTCCTCAATATGATGACACAAAACAGGGGATTCGGAACAAGATTCCGGATCCTCTTTTTTGCTGTTGAAAAACATATCGGAAAACGTGGAAAAACGCGGGAAAAACGGTGAAAAAAGCGTTGACATTCAACGGGATCAATGATATGATAGTCGAGTTGCAGCATGCCCCGGGGGGAGTGCGCCCTTTTTCAGGTGCGCTTCTAAAGGAATCGGAAGGAGGTCTTCAGAGGATGGAAATGCTGAAAGCAGGCGGCCGGAAGGTTGTCGGAACGAAGCAGGTGATTCGGGCGCTGAAGGCCGGGACGGTTTCGCGGGTGTACGCAGCCAACGACGCGGATACCTTCATCTATCAGCAGGTGGTGCGCGGCGCGGAGAGCGCGGGCATTCCCTGCGTGAGGGTGGCGTCGATGAAGGAACTGGGGATGATCTGCGGCGTGGATGTACCCACCGCTGCCGCCGGATTGCTCCGGTAATCAAAACGCCTTACAGATCCTGAGGGTTGCGGGATCTTGGGGATATTATTCAGGAGGTGCTCTAATGCCCACAATTAATCAGCTTGTCCGTAAGGGCCGTGAACGGGCGACCAAAAAGCCCACCGCTCCCATTCTGCAGGGATGCCCCCAGAAGCGCGGTGTGTGCCTGAGCGTCAAGACTCAGACGCCGAAGAAGCCCAATTCCGCTCTGCGGAAAATCGCGAGAATCCGCCTGACGAACTCCATCGAAGGTACCTGCTACATCCCCGGTATCGGCCACAACCTGCAGGAGCATAGCGTTGTGCTGATCCGCGGCGGCCGTGTGCGGGATCTGCCCGGCGTTCGTTACCACATCATCCGCGGTGCTCTGGATACCGCCGGTGTGGCCAAGCGGATGCAGGCTCGTTCCCTGTATGGCGCAAAGCGCCCGAAGAAGTAAGGATTTCGCTGCCGACGCAGTCCGAAAGGCGGCGCGTACCGCGGTTTTGTCCTGAGGGGTTCTACGGAACAGGAATCCCGGACAGGAAAAATCGGAGCGGGAGCCGCATCCGGCCTATTCGCGGCCGGGACCCGGTGATGCTGACACGGGGTCGGAGGAAGAGGAAGCAAACCGCTTACATCAGGAAAATAATTGAGGAGGGAAACCTATGCCCCGTCGCGGTTTTATACCGAAGCGTGAAGTGCTGCCGGATCCTGTATACGGAACGACAGTCGTCACCAAGCTTATCAATCAGATCATGCTGGACGGAAAGCGCGGAGTTGCGCAGAACGTCTGCTACCAGGCTTTTGAAACGGTCGCCGAGAAGACCGGAAAGGCCGCTACCGACGTGTTCCAGGAAGCTCTGAACAACGTCGCTCCCCAGCTGGAAGTCAAGGCCCGCCGTGTGGGCGGCGCCACTTACCAGGTGCCTATCGAAATTCGTCCCGAGCGCCGTCAGACGCTGGCCCTGCGCTGGATCGTCGACTTCGCCCGGAAACGCGGTGAAAAGACCATGGCTGAACGCCTGGCCGCCGAACTGCTGGATGCTTCCAACAACACCGGCGCCGCTGTGAAGCGGAAAGAAGAAATGCACCGCATGGCTGAGGCCAACAAGGCGTTCGCTCACTACCGGTGGTAATACGGAGCTGATTGAATCAGTTCTGTATGAAGTTGAAAGGAGCAATCGTCTTTTATGCCCAGAAGCCATCCACTTGAAAGAGTCCGGAATATCGGTATTATGGCTCATATCGATGCCGGAAAAACTACGACCACCGAGCGGATCCTGTTCTACACGGGCAAGAATCACCGCATCGGTGAAACCCACGAGGGTACGGCCACCATGGACTGGATGGCCCAGGAACAGGAACGCGGCATCACGATTACATCCGCCGCCACGACCTGCTTCTGGCACGATCCCCATGACCCGAACAACGCCCAGAAACAGTACCGGATCAACATCATTGACACCCCCGGCCACGTGGACTTCACGGTCGAGGTGGAACGCAGCCTGAGAGTGCTTGACGGCGCGGTGAGCGTCTTCTGCGCGAAGGGCGGCGTCGAACCCCAGAGCGAGACCGTGTGGAAGCAGGCGGAGACCTACCGGGTTCCCCGGATGGCCTATGTCAATAAGATGGACATCACCGGCGCTGACTTCTTCCGCGTTGTGGACATGATGAAGGAACGCCTCGGCGCGAACGCCGTTCCGATCCAGCTGCCCATCGGCAAGGAAAACACCTTCTCAGGCATCATTGACCTGGTGCGCATGCGCGCGGAGGTCTACTACGATGACCTGGGACAGGATGTGCGCGATGAGGACATTCCCGCTGACATGCAGGAGATTGCCGAAGAATACCGCGCGAACCTGATCGAGAAAGTGGCGGAAACGGACGACGCCCTGATGGAGAAATACCTGGAGGGCGGCGAACTGACCGAGGAGGAAATCCGGGCGGCGATCCGCAAGTGCACCATCGCGTGCACGATGAACCCCGTGCTGTGCGGAACAAGCTACCGCAACAAGGGCGTTCAGCCGCTGCTGGACGCTGTGATCGACTACATGCCGAGCCCGCTGGACATCCCCGCCATCGAAGGCGTGGATCCGGAGGACCATGAGAAGCAGATGGAACGCCATCCTTCCGATGACGAACCCTTCTCCGCACTGGCGTTCAAGATCATGGTCGACCCGTTCGTCGGGAAACTGGCATTCTTCCGCGTATATTCCGGCAAGCTGACTTCCGGAAACTACGTGATGAATTCCACGAAGCAGAAACGGGAGCGCATCAGCCGTATCATGCTGATGCACGCCAACCACCGGGAAGAGGTTGACACCATCTACACCGGTGAGATCGCCGGCGCGGTTGGCCTGAAGGACACCACGACAGGCGATACCCTGTGCGACGAGAATCACCAGATCATCCTGGAGAGCATGGTGTTCCCGGATCCTGTGATCGAAGTCGCGATCGAGCCCAAGACGAAGGCAGGTCAGGAGAAAATGACCTACGCCCTGCAGCGCCTTGCGGAAGAAGATCCGACCTTCAAGACCTACACGAACCAGGAAACCGGCCAGACAATCATCGCCGGGATGGGCGAACTCCACCTGGAAATCATCGTCGACCGGCTGCTGCGTGAATTCAAAGTTGAGGCAACCGTGGGCAAGCCCCAGGTTACCTATAAGGAAACCATTCGCAAGCCCGCCAAGGCCGAGGGACGCTACGTCCGGCAGACCGGCGGACACGGCCAGTACGGCCACTGCTGGATTGAACTGGAGCCCCAGGAGCCCGGCAAGGGATACGAATTCGAAAGCCGGATCGTGGGCGGCGTGATTCCGAAGGAATACATCGGGCCCATCGACCAGGGCATCCAGGAAGCAGCGAAGAGCGGCGCCATCGCCGGCTACGAAGTGGTGAACTTCAAGGCTGCTGTGACGGACGGTTCCTATCACGAGGTGGACTCCTCCGAAATGGCTTACAAGATCGCGGCCAGCATGGCTTTCAAGGAAGCGGTGCGGAAAGCGGATCCCTGCCTTATGGAGCCCATGATGAAGGTCGAGATCATCGTACCGGACCAGTACCTGGGCGACGTGATGGGCAATGTGTCCAGCCGGCGCGGACGGGTCGACGGAACGGAGATCCGCGGCCAGGATCAGATTATTCACGCCTATGTTCCGCTGAGCGAGATGTTTGGCTATACGACAGACCTTCGCTCCCGTACGCAGGGCCGCGGCATGTTCACCATGCAGTTTGACCACTACGAGGAAGTGCCGAAGAGCGTCGCGGAAAAGATCATCGGCAAGAGAGGATATTAATTAATTATACTGAGGAGGGAAAACCCCAATGGCAAAAGGACATTATGAGCGGACTAAACCGCATGTCAACATCGGTACCATCGGACACGTTGACCACGGCAAGACCACCCTGACCGCGGCCATCACCATGA
>CAMVEB010000010.1 GCA_947166385.1 uncultured Clostridia bacterium
CTAGCGTTCAGAATGTTTTCTGCTGTCTGCTGTGGTGTTTGGTTGGAATTGTCCAACCAAAAGCCGATCCGTGGTGTTGTCTGCATTTTACTAAATACAAATTCAATGTATACAGAAAGATATAAGGAGTGGGAGGGATTCCGCCGTAGTTGGCATTGTAGGAAAATCCAAAAGTTTAGATTTTCCCACAATGCTTATCTTTTGGTCTTTGGTTCGGAATAGTGTAGTGCTGGCGGTCTATCTCTTGTTTTCGGTTGCTTGCTTCCTTACCGTACATGAGCATCATCTCCCGGTAGAAAACAACTTATGTTTCGTGCTTACTGGATCGCACGAACAAACTCCCTGCACATGGTCAACGGGAATCCAGGGAACTGCGCGTCGAACCGTTCCGCCTCTGAAAGGTTCATCAGAGCACCATCATTAATGTTTTCGTTGTAAGGATCCCTTACCCAACCGGCAAACGGATCGCTATCATTTCCGACAAGGTTCTCCTTGCGACACAACTCATATACCAGACTGTCCCGCATTCCTGTGGTTCCAATCTCATCGAAATATGCCTGGATATTCAGAATGAATTCCGGATAGAATTTCTGGTACGTCAGGATGTATTGAACACCGCTCGGTTCCTTCATCGACTTTACGATGCTGTACACATGATCCTCACATACTTCTGCCTGAATTAACCCCTGGTTTTCGCCCAGAAATGATCTGATTCCTGCAATCAAAGACTCTTTTGTACGCGGAAGGGACTTTGACTCATCCACGGGGAAGATCAATGCAAAGCACATGGCATTCTCTGTCTGAACCATATAGGGAACGGAATTCACCGGATCATCTGGCATGGAATCTACCTTCTGATAATAATCCGGGATAGTTATCGTTTTACCGTTAATGGTAATATCCTGAGTTTTCACGCTCATTTCCTCCGAGTTTTCTCTATCTGCGTTAGTTTCTGAAATCGATCTGAGGCGTTCAGCTTCAGCCTTCACATCCTCAGGGCAAAGCGGCAACTCCATTTCATAGGGCCAGTCCTTTACTCTTTTTTCTGCTTCATTATAAGCTTCTTCAGCTTTAATGTACTCCTCGTCCATCGTATAGATTCTACCGAGGAAATAATAAGCATCAAAAATGGTTTCCCGATAACGAAGCGCCTCCAGATGCTTCTCACACAGGGCAATGGCCCTGAGAACCGCATCCTCTGCCAGGTTGAACTGATCCATCGCAATACGAATTGGAGCTGCTTCCTCAATCAAATGTTCTGCAACGGACAGATCTGAATCAGGCGATGCAAAAACAATAGCATCCGCCGCATCCAATGCAGCTTGTGCGCCATCAAGATCCCCATCCATCGCGAAGCACATGGCCGCATTGCAAACAAACTGATAACGTTCATAGTCCCGTGATTCTGTATAACGATATACAATCGGCTCCGCTTCCTGTATCAGTTTACGAACCTGTTTCTGATCCATCTCTTCACTCATAAGCGTCCTGGCCTTGTTCAAAAGGCACGCGGCCAGCTGCTTTTTCGCTTCGGGATGCATAGACAGACGCGCAGCAGCGATTGCCCGGTCTTCATGGTGCAGAATTGTCTTCAGGTCCCGGTTCGCGTTGTGAAGAATAACACCCATTGCACGATGATATGCCGATAGATAATAAGCACTCGGATGTTTCCGCAAATACCTCCGCATTTCCTGAAGCAATTCGATTGCATCGTCCGGTATATAGAGACGAGCCCGATAATATGCCGCTGTTTCATACAGACGGAGGATGCTGTCATCGTCCAAATAACGAGGATCTTTTAACAGCTCCAACATTCGGAAAAGAGCGGGCGCATCCTCATCTACAGGCGCATCCATCAGCCAACGATACAGAAGCCGTCGCGATTCCTCTGACACATAGTCAATATTGTCAATCATCTGCGGAATAATCCTGATCAGGCGATAAAAACTGCCATAATCCCCCGGAAACTGTCTGCTGCCGTCATGACGGATACCTGCAGGGCGAATTCGTTCATACAGGTTTCTCATCATTCTATTCGCAGCAGTTTCCATCTCAGATGACCACGACCAGGTACGGATGTATTCCTGCATCATGGGGTGCAGATAAAACTTTCGATCCTCAGATTTTATCCAGCCGGATGCCTCCAGTTCATTGACAATGTCCAACGTATCCAATTCCGCAAGCGTTCTGAACAGGTCAGCTTCAATCCCTGGCATATTAAAAAGGGAAAGCAACTTCATGCAGGTTCTGTCTTGTTCCGTTAATTGATCAATTTCCACCAGTTGATCCAGAATCTTCAGCAGGGTACCCTGATAGGCAGACTGATCCCGCACATAGTCGATTTTCTCTTCTGGAAGATCAGAAAGTCCAATTCCCGCGATCATAGCCTCTGCTATCTGTAGATCCAGATAACTTCTCGCCACTTGCCGGGCGATGAGTTCTGTCAGCAACGTATGTCCGGCAATCGTTCCGATAATGGTTTCAAAGCAACGCCGGTTGTTCTCATCACTCAGATCGCAATGGGAATAATACTCAAACAGCTTCGCCAGATCATTTTCGTCCATTTCTCCAATCTGTATCGCCGGAAACAGGCCTTCTGGCAAACGCTCTCTGGAAATGAGCAGAATGGTAAGACCCAATCCCTGTATTGGCTGCAGCTGTTCCAGATGGCTGGCCGCAAAGTTGTCCAGCACCAGTAAAATCCGCTGGTTTTCCGCCAGAGCGGACAACGCCTGTAGTTTTCGCTTCAGATATTCCTCTGTGCTTTCTTCCTTAATACGGGAGACCGTATTAATCTGTACTAGCGAATCATCCGCGAGCGTTTCCGTAAGATTCCCCTGGTCATAAAGCCAAAGGGACACATCCCAATCTGCCGAAAAAAGTGTAATGTATTGCCTCGCCAGCGTGCTTTTTCCAATACCGCCCATCCCGTACAGGCTGACAGTCTGACGCTCGTTTTTCTGAAGCAGCAGATGTAAATCTGCCAGCTCCGAGTCCCGTCCATAGAACGCTGGACTTAACTGTATGGAGGTGGAACGCAGCCATGGTTTGGTCTCGTCCGATAGCAGGAGAAGTTCTTTTAAAGCGCTGATGACTTCATCATCAGACTGGTATCGATCGCTATAGTAGCTTGCCAATGTCCTATGGAAAAATGCTGTCATAGCGCGAAAGAGCTTATCCTGATAACTTTTCGCTGAATATGCAGTCTCTGCATAGTTATATGCCGCAGCAGAGTCACAGTCAAAAGCGGATGGCGTTCTATGCCACAAAGCATAAAACAATACAGCGCCAAGGCTGTAAAAATCGGAATGACGACCAAATTGGCGTAGCTTGCCGGTCTGCTGTTCCAGAGGAGCATACCCTTTTGTATATGAATTATGAAACTCTCCGAGGAATCCTTCCTGGATGGCCTGGTTTAACTCCTCCAGAGAAATCATGGAGTCAAAGTCAAATAGCTGAACCAGATCAAGTGAACCGTTAATCGTCAGGATATTGTCAGGCTTCAGATCAAGGTACAGATACCCAGCCTCATGGATATGCTGTAATACTTTAGCAGTAGCCAACAAAAGGGATACACATTCGTGTAGCGTTTCCCCCTGACGATCCGTGAATGTACAGCCATTCATGTAGACTGAAACAATATAAACCGTGCCATTTGCTTCATAAATATCCGATGTGTTTGTGACAGCGTTTGTCAGTCCATCCAAAGAAAAAAGTCTGTGATTCTTCTGATATGCTTCAATCAGACGGCTTTTTGCGGCTTTAAATTTCTCCTCGTCACGGGAAGACGGATGAAGTGCCCCATCCTCGTCCCTGGTAAGCCGCATCGCGTGAGGATAGCACTCCTTAACGCGTACGAGTTTGAAATTGCCAAGATTGTCGGTATAGGAAGCATCATAAACGATACAGGATCCACCGCGACCGACCTCCCGGGTGATCGAGTACTCGGTATATCCCGTGCTCGTGCTCAGCTTCAGCACGTTGCCTGGGGCCAATGCGCTTCTTCCGTCCATGGATCTCCCTCCTTGCTATTTGATTCACCGTTATCATACCCCAGGCATCGAAAAGTCTGGATTTACTGGTGTTCTTCCAGCGTGTCTACCAGAAGTTCATTCCAGATATATCGAAACGCAAACAGCGGTACTTCATTTTTCGCGGCATAGAAGAAAATCCAGTCATAGGGATTCCCAACATAGAGCTCCGGATAGCCGGATTCAATCAGATATTGATTTATAGTAGCGATGCAACGATCCGCGTCACCGGAATCGGCTGCGTAGTCTTCTTTCTCAATCGCCTTTCTGGCCCACCAGGTGTAGAAGGTCAGTAGTACAAGCCACTTACGCACCCGTTCATAGGAGACGTGTTCTCCACGGAGAATCAAATCAATGCCCTGCCTGTCTGGAAAAGAGTCCTGAATGCTGTCATGGAGCTTTTCCAGTATTGGCTTGATGGAGCGATCTGTTTCAAGCCGTTTCACATCCTTTTTATCAAGCTGCAGAATCGCCAAATACGCGTCGTAAAGTTTGACACCGGTCACCCCGAAATTGAGTTTCTTCGTGCGATCCGTTGCTGAATCATCAAGAATAGAAGTCAGTTTCGGCGACTCATGCTCCTGTATCAAAAGTCCGTTCGGGCCAGCAGTTAATTCCCACAGGCGGCGAATGGTCTCGTAGGCCGTCACATTGCTGGTCGTAAACTTATCAATGTTCTCATTCAGCCAGGTAATCATCTCATCCTTCGACTCCAAATCATTCAACTCTGCGATAATGGAGCCGGTATAGACGACATCTCCGCTTGTTTTTTCTTTCCCCGCTAGAGGAACACGGCTCTGGATGTCCATGGCATCAGCCCAAGTTAAGCCGTTATTCAGGCAGAAATAGTAAATCGCTTCCTGAACCTGATGGCAGTTAAAGCTTCTCTCCCGAGCATAAATCCGCCGGAAGAACTCATCCGTTTCACTGCCGTCCAGTCCAAAGGCAAAGCAAATCTGAAATGCTGTATCCCGCTTAACAGGCTGCTGTAAGGTAAACCACTCCCGCACTTCTCTCGGGGCGTCCATGTTGGCCTTCGAAAATGCTGCCCGGATAAATGATACCTTCGCTTCAATATTTTCAGCTTCCCCGATATACCCTCGCTCAGTGATAAACTCGGAAATAGCAACAGAAAAAGGTCGAAAGAGCTGCACAACTTCGAGCAGCTCTTCAATAAAGTTATCATCTTCCCAAGATATAGCATCAAGAGGTCTTTGGAGGATTGTTGTATAGGTTGACATTCGATAGCATCCTCCTTGCAAGATGTCTCGTCAGAGAGATTAGTTTTCCTGTCCCAATTTGCCTTGGACAAAGGAAATTGTAGTCTCGGATTCACCGGTTAGCAAACCGTCATCTGTCAGTAAAGGTGTATCAAGAACAGCTTTGATTGTTACAGCAATACTGGCACAAGAAGCTATAATCTTCTTGGATTCATTGCTATAGAAACGATAATCATCGCCCTCTGTTTTGATAATATCCTCCATCTTATAGATCAGTGGAAGGAAGCGTGCATCCAACCTTGCAAGCAAATTATAGAACATATATGTTCTTCTCCTAATTGCCTCGCATTGCATTGATCCAGTATTCAATTCTTCTGTCATTTTAATGGCTTCTGCTTGATTGGTTAACGCTTGCTCTAGTTTTTTTGATGCAGCGGCATCAACAATAAACCCTAAGACTAATAGTGCAGGTCCGGCGACTAAACCTCCTAATACAGCAGCTCCTCCAGCCATTCCTAATCCGCCGGCAGCAAGTGAACCACCACCAAAGAATGCCAAAGTTGCATTAGTGGCTGCAGCGCCATGTAATGCAGCAATTGCTGTTCCGGTAGAAGCAGCAGCTAAGGCTTGTGCTGCGCCATATGCTCCGAAAGCAACAAGAGCACCGCCGGCTCCTCCAGCCAGAACACCTCCTGCAACATTAGCCGCGAAATCCACCATGCTTTTTAATTCAACAAATTCTTTTTCATCAATATGGAACTTCCGTAGCTCTTCCAAGCCTTCAGAATCGGTAAAATCCACGTTCTTGATCTGAGTAAACGCCTTAAGAAAGCTGTCAATACTACTATTAAGCACAAACATCTTTTCTTCGCCCAAGACTCGTAGTGCTTTCCCACAGGCTTCTCTTTGCTTGTTTAATAGATCTGTAGCATTCTGAACGCTGGCTGTTGCTTCTTTGTTGATCGAATCAGCACGTGCATTATCAATTCCGGCCTTTACTCCCTTACCAATACCTACGCCTCCAGTAGCGGCAGCGATTCCGATAAATAACAGCGGCAAAGCCATAATTTTCTCACTCCTTATAATGCAATCAGGTCTTTCAAGCCTTCTAGAATAGCAGTTTTTCTATCAGATATCTCATTGACTATTGATTCAATAGTTAAATAGGGGCGATCAGTTGTTTTAATCCAATTAAGCTCGTTTTCCAGATCCATCAGCGTCAGAAAACTACTTTCCATTTCCAGAAATACTGTCTTGTCGATGTTAAACTTGTGAACGATATATTTCATTAATTGACGCTCTTTATCATCATAACTTCCATCACTATAGGCAACTGCCAAAAGATCCCATGCAAGAACCTTAGGAGAAATGACAGATTCTTTTGCATTAGCACCAGCTGTAATAGCTATTGCAACGCCATCCTGTAAGACGGAATAATAATCTCCCAGATCAGTCACTTTGCTCATTTGCGCTTGACATTCTTGGAATATCGTATCTTTGTTAGCTTCGAAATCAGGATCAAGTTCTCTCCCGATTTCATTAAACTTTTCTTCCTCGTCATGGTATATCTTTCCATCTGCCGCCATCATATAAAATATAATCTTAATTGCACTTTTTGAAGAAATGGATTTGATCTCTTCTGGAGGAGCCGGTTCTTCCTTCTTTACAGGATTGCCTTGGAACGGATTGGGAAAATGGATCTCTGGGAGCTTAATTCCTTCAACTGTTGATTTAACAGAATCAACAGCGCCTTGAAATATACCCAGCAATCCTTTGCCGTTTTCATTGTTCGCCATTAAGCATCATTCCTTTCTGCTCAAAGTTGTAGGGCTATGTCTGAGCCCATTAAATCATCGAACTCTCGTTGATTCGTAAATTGTGGTTCTCTTCCCAGAATTCTTTGTATCTTTACATTTCCTCTGATTACCAGATCAGAATTCTTTTCATCGAGTCCTTTATCCATACAATCAATTCCTTCGAGGAATACTGTAATGTCTTCTGTAAGGTATTCGGAAACCCGTTTCTCGAGTTGCTGCTGATAATTCAGAAGAATTTCCAAGGCCTTAGCAGTTTTAGCTTCCATCAATAGCCGTTTGATATGAATTAGTTCTTCTTCAGCTTTTTCATTTGATATTTCTTTAATCACTGCAAACGTTGCTCTACCGGCTGCAACAAAATTAAACCGGGTGACGAATCTTGAAACAAACAATAGCGTATTGCCACAAGAGTCAATCGCTGCATGCATCGCCGCATCTGCGGTATCCGCTGCAGAAAGGGTCATGGTTGACAAGGCAAGCAATCTGTCTATATCCCTATTTCCAAACGGAAGCACGTTGTTCCAGTCAATGTTGCCAACATCTTCATTAGCTTTTAGTTCTCTGACCAACCTGCTAGCAAAGAAGAAAGTTCTTACAATCACTTCGTTGATCAATACCGGAAAAGCTTGGCGGGTTAGTGACTTTACAATAGGAATCTCATTCAGACCAAGTCGTTTTCCTTCTCTGACGGCATCAACAGCTTTGTGCAGATTAGTATTGCTAAGCGCTGGCACTGATCCAAGCATCATGAAAAATGAGCAAAATACTTTTTCAATGCCCATATTGGGATCACTGCTTTTTTTATCGCATTTTATCTCGTTCGGTAACTGCTTCTGCCACTTTTCTATGTCTTTGACAACACCAGAAAAAGCGGGGACAGATCGAATAAGATCACGTAGTTTGTTAAGTGTTTTAAACTGATAGATGGGCTGGTCGTCTTCCCCTGTGCTCGAAGAGATGGTTGAGACCCATTTCAGTATACCAACAATCACAGCTGCTATTACAAGAATCGCGCCATCTTCCTTTTCGATTCCATTCGGAAGAAACTGAATCTGATTGTTGCTTTCTTTCAGCATCCCTCCGTGGCCCATTTGAATCAATACTGACGCTAACAATCCCAATACATTAGGTTGAATGGCGATGTTATTCAATTGTGGGATCATTGCAGGGATCCCTTTCTCGACAGCACTGTGCAAGATTGGTTTTGCTACTCTTTCGTTTGCTGTGCTTTTTATAAGGACCTTTTTTGCGGCTTCTATCAATTGTTCCTGAAGCGGTTGCTGACCTTTTTGAAATGCGCCTGTTTCTCCTACGAGAAATACATCGACAGCACCAGCAAGAATACCGCTGATTATTGCCACTGAATAATCAAGCATTGAAGCCGTACATGAATATGACTTCAAAGCATCCTCGACTTTTCGCATCTCAGCATCGATTTCAGCAGTTTCTTCTTCCAAATTGATTGGATGAAGATATATTTCAGCTGCAAGAATCTCGTTCTCCATTCGGTTCCTCACCTCGATCCTGTTCATGATCAATGTCGGCACTATGAGCCCAGATACTAGACTACCATCGGTTACACAGAAATTGGATTTCTCAGTGCAGCCAGGTTCCTGACAAAGGACTTTCGATTAAAACAACCTACATAAACCCACGATATTTTACCACAAAACTCGCCATTTTTAAAGGGTTTCGGGGATTTCAAGCTCTGGTAACGCCTTCCTTTTCCCAGAGCTTTACCTAATCTCATAAGTTTATTGTATCTCTGGGTAGAGTGCTGACAATAAAATTCAATTTAAAAAGTCTGTTGACCGTCTAAATCTTTATAGTCTGTAGGTCACCTTACCTGTAGCAATCGTTGGAGTCGTTGAAATAAAGGAGGGAAGAGCGCTTCCTTGCTCTTCCCTCGAAAATGTAGGCTTTAGCTGGTCAACAGCCTGTTTCAACCTGTGTTATTCTGCTTATTTTGTCGCGAATACGGGCTGACCATTAACAGCGATATCGCCGTCAATCGGTATCAATAAATAGCTCCGGCCATCAATGACCCGTGATTCCAGCATGTCCGCTTGCTTGGGATCTACCTTGATGGAAACGCTGGGCATTTCCACCTTGAACTGTTTGGGAGTCACCACATTGACTGCTGGAAGAACCGCGCCAACGCCAAACGTAGCATCAAAGCCCTTCCGGAATGCCTCGACCCGATCTTCAGAGACACCACCATCAGTGAGCATCCGGGCAACGTCATTTTTGGAAAGCATCAGAGGTTCATCGTCTTTGGCTTGCTCTTCGATCAGCCCGGAAACCACTTCGTGCATTTCCTGCACCACATCCAGGGAACATTCAGCGCCCAGGCTCTGAGCGAGAAGCGCCTGGAAGTTTTCTGTCTGCTCCGCGGCGGGCATTTCCGCCTCGACATTGAAAGCAGCCTTCAGAAAATCTGCATGTGCGTCATTGCAGTCCTTGCTGAAGAAAAGGATCGTGTTGACATCGGCGGCTCCTCCTTCATAGAGCGGGAAAAGGAATCCCAGCGTCGGAACGCTGGCCAGCCATTCCGGAGAACGTTCATGGAAGATTCCGTCAGAAGGCAGATATCTCAGCGCAGGCTTGTCCTGTTTTACGGGACAGATAGCGCAAAGGAAGTAGCTGAAAGCCCGATCAGAGTTTTCGTAGTCGATTTCTCCATTTACATCGCGTTTCCTGACATCGAGATCATCATGCATCAGAAGGATCAGCCAGTTTTCAGCGTTCTGCGCGTCTTCGACAGATTGCATGTCTGGATGTTCCGCCCTGATACCGGCAATCAGACGAGTGAAAAGGGCCTGAAGGCTGTCCGGATCATTCAGCGCGGTATCCCGAACGCGGAGAAGGAGATCATCACTTTCTGTAGGGTAAGCAACGGGAGTCAGATTCTGTCCGATCTGTCCGGAAAGTACCTTCTTGAAGATGGACATGTATTTTTCGTTTTCCTGCTCATAAAGTGTGGAGACAGGAAGTTCAAAGCTGGTGATGGGATTCCCGATATGGTCAACATAGCAACCGCAGATCAGCGAGGGATTGCGCTTGTCTGGGTTAAGTCTTCTTTTGATTTCTGCCAGATCTCTTTGATTCATGTTTTTTGGTTTGTCCTTTCATCTTGCTTGTTTTCGTCTGCATTTCTTGTTCCGGGTTTCCTGAACATCCTAAAAGTCACTACCTTTCGAAATGCAGCACGAGGCATATTCTATCATCTTGTATTTGTGGTTGCAAGAGAACACAAAATACTGTAGCAGCTCCACTTATCACATAGACTTTGACAGCTTGATCAGAAGCTGCATCAATTCAGGATTAGTAGCCAGCTTTTTCATTGCTTCAGCAGCATCAGCATCCGGCTGATTGACATCGGGTTCATTTTCCTTTACTTCGGCTTTAAGATGAATCTCCGCCGATTCTTTCTGATAAATCGCTTCTTCAATTAACCGAGCATTTACTTTTCTATTCTCATCCAGGACATGGGAATACTGATCTGTGACCATTTTAGCCTGAGCATGACCAGAATCTCCCTGGACGGATTTAATATCTCCGCCGCTTAACTTCAGCTTATATGTAATGCTCGAATGACGTAAACTGTGAAAAACGACAGGAGGAAGATTATTTTTCTTGATGAGATCTTTGAAAGCTTTCTCGATTTTCGGTGATTCTACAGGGGTTCCAACAGAATTGGCAATCACAAGACTGTAATCCTGGTATTCCTCTCCCAAAGCGCGTTTATATTCGTCCTGTTCTGCCTTCCACTTAACAAGCATCTCCGCCACGGTCTTCGGAAGAAAGACTTTTCTGGTACTTGTAATTGTCTTGGGAGTCTTAAGAATCAAAACAGTTTTGTTTTTGAGCTTGCTTTCAGGGAAAACAGAGATCACATCTTTTTTTTCGAGAGCTTCAAAGGCTGCCCTTGGCACACGCTGAATCTCTTTATTTATAAAAACACTTGCAAGTCCGTTTTCGATGCTTTCATCTGAAATATCGACACAATCCCAGGTTAAACCGAGTACCTCTCCGATACGAAGAGAACAGGCAAAGGCCAGGTTCATGCTCAGTTTCAGTCTGGGATCCCGGCATAACTTATTCGCTTTGATGAAGGTGACAGCATCCCAAATTTCTCTTTTCTTGGATTCGGCTTTGGGAACCGCGGCAAAAGTAGCAGGGTTCTTCTCCATTAAATCCCATTTCATTGCCTGAGTAAAAACGCTTTTCAACAGTTTGTTGATCTTTGTGATCGTGCCCTTCTGGACATACCGCACATCATCAGAATATTTGAAATCTGTTATACGCTTTACTGCCGGGGTTTGCTGTAAGCGCTGATAAAACTTTTCCAGTACTCTGGTATTGATCTCGTAGAGTTTGAGCTCTCCAATGATGGGTGAAATATAGTTTTTGATCAGACCAGTGTTTGCAGAGTAAAATGCCATGGACCATTTGGCTTTACCATACAGATTGACATATTCATCCAGAAGCTCATTCAATGTTTCGCAGTTCGGAATAACAAGTTTTCCCAGACCTTGATGGTACTCTATTTCGGTTTTGCGGCGCATTGCCTCCGCTTCGGAATGAAATGATTCCCATTTTTGCCTTCTTTTCCCGTTTTCATCGGTATATGTTACAACAACGTTGTAAACGCCATTTCTCTTATAAATCGATGCCATTGTCAGATGCCTCCTGTCCGTTTTGATTTTTCCCTGGACATTAACCAGAGAACTTCATCTTTAGAGATTCTGAATTTCTTCCCAAAACGCTGAGCTGTAAGATTCCCATTCCAGATCAAACGAAGAACTGCTTTACGGTCTATTGCCATGATGTCAGCCACTTCTTCAGGAGAAAACCAACTTTTCTCGTCCAGGCGGGATTTGTCAGGTTGCTTGATATACTTTTTGCGAATCTTCCTTCCAACAACATCATCAACATGCTGCTGGAGAAAGCGTTCACGTTCTTCAGGGCCCAGATCAACAAACTTATGGTATTTCTCCTGGGACGCATACCAGTCTTCAAAGCTTTGGATAGTGACCCGTTTCTTCCCGGCGATGATAATTACTTCAAGCTGAGGATTTTCTTTCACAATTTGGTATGCTCCATTTCTGTCAACGCAGAGCATAATGCCCATTTCCGGCAGTGTCATTGAGGCCGCTTCAAGAGGATGATCCCGTTCGCGATCCTCAGCGGTTCGATAATGATCCTGATTCCGATACCATTGATGGAACAGCTCTTTGTTTACCCGCCAATGATGCTGAATGTCGATAACAGGCAATTTTTCTCTGTTGATCATTTCCAGGACAGAATCTTCAGAGATTCCTAACATCGCCGAAATATCCCGAACGGAATACGAGCTTTCCATTAGCTTTTGGCCAGGCTCTTCACCATTAACTTTGCGATGATGAACCTGATTTGCATACCAGTCTTCAAAACTCCTGATGTCGACGCGGATCTTTCCATCAACAATGACCGTATTAAAATAATGCCTTTTAATCAGCCAGTAGCTGTCGGTCTTTTTGATTCCGAGGATTTCCCGCATTTCTCGTACGCTCATGGTTTCTTTCTTCTGACTCGTCTTCACTGTGGATACCTCCTTCCTCTCATGATGTCAGGAAGAACAATAGCAACGATTTTTGTTTGGCGGTAGGCTGTCGATGGCCGCAGTTTTGCATAACGACAGCCTTGACAGAATCAGGATTGTCCATCGAGCCATTGATCAAAACTTTTCTTGGAAATCCGGTACCGACCATTTCCAATCTGAAACCATTTGAATTCCTTCCGCTGGAGCAGTTCATACACACTGCCCCGGCTGATATTCAGAATGACCTGAAGCTCCGGAACGGTATAGCATCTTGATTCTGGTATTTCCGCCTTTGGTTTGAGAGGAATCTGTGGCGTCTCTGCTTCCTGCGCCAATTCTTCTCTGATTTCTTTTGCGAAGTCTGATAACATAGGCTTTTTACTCCTTTCAAGTTTGGGGAGGATAATCATCGAAAATATTCCCCTCACTTGATGTGGTAAAAAATCTCTGTTTTAAGTCACTTTCTGAAAACTTTTTTGAAATTTCTTTTTCTGATCCATAAAAGGAGCGGCGGAAGAACCCTTAAAGGGATAGCACGGAATAAAAGTTGCAAGCAGGGCAAATGTCCGACATTTGCACGTCTGCTTGTTGGTGGCGATGCCCCCAATCCCCTGGAACACAGCGCTTCGCTCTGTGGCTGGTCTCTTCGAGACAAAAAAAGTCCTCTCCCGCAGGAGAGGAAGTGTAGAAATTCCGTTGATTATGATTACCAGAACTGCAACATCTTTATCAGCAGTTTGATCATCAGTAGCCTGATCAATATGTCAAGGTCAGGTCTGCTTCGTTGAAAAATACCGTCACACCGCCAAATCCATATTTCCAGTCTTTGAATACGATTCCGGCGACAGGATTGTTCTTTTTATCAGGACTGGTCGAGTAAACCAGTGATTTCATCTGAAGCAGAACCTTCGTTCCGTCTTCTAATTCGGTCTTTTCCATTCCCTTGGTCACAGGATAGTAGTCGCTGACCTGCTTGAATTCTGCAATACAATAGCCTTTTTCGATCGCATCTGTTAGCTCTTTCTCCCAATACGCAGAGGTAGCAAAATTCACAGCCTTCAGATAGCAGTCTTTTCCTGTATCCAATCGAATTACATGAAGATAGCCTTTCCACTTTGAAGTGGAATAAGATCTTGTCGGCTTCTCTAATTCCTGCCCAATGACAACAACCTTGGTCTTGTGATTGATCGTTCCGGCTTCTTCCCAGAATTGCTTATCCTTCTTATAGACTGGTATTGTCCAGGGCGTTTTTGAAAACTCAGCGTTTTTATCCAGATCTTCATCGTCATATACTGCAGCATAACCCACTACGCCAATATAGTCCGGTTCTTTTCCTGTAGTATCGACCTGGCCACGACCGTTCAAATAAGACGCTGTATGAACTGTGACGGTTTTTCTTCTTGCTTGATCCTGAATCTGCCTCACTCGAGCATCAATTCCGATCTCAGTTTTCTCGCTAGAAGCTGAATCTGAACTATCTTGTCCTTCTGAAGCCAGAAACTGATCAACCATGTTCTGTGCGGATACGATCTCCGGATCAGGTGTGGCCGTGGGCTTTGGCTTAGTTGTCGCGGTGGTCTTTGCTGTGGTTTTGTTTCCCGTCGATGATGAGTAACCAGTGACTTTTGTTGTTTTATTTCTCGTCGAATTGCCAAAGATTAAGGCGATGAGCAGCAGCACAATGAAGATCGTACCGCATCCGCAACCTTTCCCTTTTTTCTTGATCTGGCGTGCTTGCGTGGGAGTTGGTTGCGGCTTCGGTTCCGGCTCAACGTAGACATGCTTATGAACGATCTCCTGCACAGCAGGCTTTCTGGCTGGAGTATATCCGCAGTTTGGACAGGCATTGGTAAAATACGCGGAGCCACATTCCGGACAGATTTTCTTTTTCTGCCCGGCCTTTACACCACAATTAGGGCAAAAGCCGCTGTCAAATTGGCTTCCGCAGTTTTCACAGATGTGAAGAAAGATGTTTGATCCACAGGTCGGACAATGTTGAACGGCATTATCTACCTGTGATCCGCAGAACTTACAAGCTTTCATAACGTCTTTCTCCTTGACTCTTTGGCTTATTTCTTCAAAGTAGTCTTTTTGCCAAGCAGAGTATCTCTGGTATAACCGACTTTCTTTCCATGGGTATCATAGTGATTCTTGTAGCCCAGGATACTGTCATGCGATACGCCAACTTTATGCCCCTTCTCATCATAATGAACAGTTCCAAATAATCCTTCACGGCTGTAGCCAACTTTGTGGCCATGCTCATCATAATGATTGGTGTATGTACCAAATAAGCTGGGACGGCTGTATCCGACCTTGTGACCATGTTCATCGTAGTGATTTGTGTGATCTGGCAGGATGCTCTGCCGGCTGAACAGCTTTTTCATGTTGACCTCCGCTTCAGTTATGAATTCGTATTTCAGGAAGTACAGCGTCAATATCGACAAAACCGATGTTTTCATTATACCGATCAATGTACACAGGAACGGTGTCTGATTTCAGCAGTTTCGTCACATCTGTTTTCAGATAACGGCTCCGATAAACATGAACGACTCCGTTTGGATCTGTCCAGGCAGCTTCAATCATCCGAGGTTGGCCATAGGGCATGTTTACATTGCGCTGTGTGACTACGCCCAGAATCTGCGCATCCACGCAGTTGCCGCCTTCATATGCCCGGCGAAGAAGATAGCGCCGGCGGATATCAACAGCCAGGAAACCCAAGCCCAAGAGCAGGAAAAGCCCGCCGATTCCGCAGAATACAGCTGTGAAAATAGCAGGGTCACCATTGCCATCCCAGCGTATATTTCCTGACTGACCAACTACATGGCCTATCATCAGAAACAGAAAGCCCATCGGAGCGAAAATGAATCCGAGGATTCCATATACTGTCCAACCCATTTTTTTGCGCATTTTCATCACCTCCATGCGGCAATCTGTTTCAGAAACAATTATACTCCAGAACCCAAAGATACAAAAGGCGGGGCGAGAAACGGGTCTCGCCCCATATATGAAAGCCTGTCCCCGTTTCTGTTATTACGGGTGCGGATTATTTCTTCCGCAGAAAAACGAAGTACAGGGCGATGCCAATCAGGATGCTGGGCAGCATTCTCCCAGTAAGCTGGGTAAAAACAACCAGCAAGGTAGGGATACAGGACAAAGCGAAGATTATTCCCAAAACAGTCAATACCTGGCGGCGATCAACGCTCTTATTCATGTCAAACACTGTTATACCTCCTCCTCGGTGCGAGTCTGATTCGCACGGCTCACAAACAGTCCGAGCAGCGTTCCGAGCAGAAGGCCTCTGCCCAGGAAGCCGCCATGGCGATGACAATGATGATGATGGCAGTGATGTCCACCGAAGATCATGTTCCCCAAGGTCAGGATACCAAGCAGACGCAGCATTGTGATGTTCCTCCATTTCGTCGTTTTGCGTGTACCGGTTATTCGGTACGTGTACAGAATACGATAACCAACTCTGTAAATACAGGATTACATAGGCAAAATACTGATATCTATTTTTCCAAAAAGAAAAATCGTCAATAGTTTTTATGCTGACGAACAAAAGTTGCTTTACTACTTGTTCTGCTTGTTTTCCGATTTTTCGGAACATCATCTTCTTAAAATAATGGAATTGAACTCGGACGAAGGGCTTATGTTGATGTGAACAATCATTCTAAAACTTCAAAGCAACTGTCCCATCCGGCAGCCATCATATTCCGGACTGCAGCGCAAACAATCTCCTTATGTTTCGGTTGAATAATGAAAAAGTAATACCGTTGAGATGTTTTTGTGAACTTCAAGCCTAACCCTATTGATTCTTTCAGCCTCGGTATCTCAATCAATTCCTTATGTTGATCTAAATAAAATGAATCTGGTCTCCGAGCCTTATGCTGATAGTATATAACACTCGCCCCATGATTATAATAATCAGCCAGTTCATCTGGCAAAACAAATTTGTTCTCTCTGACTGTACCAAAGGCAGACGGTACAACTATACCATTGTCAGGATCAACAAATATTACATCAGATCCAGATAGCGTCATCAGGGCTTTTTCATGCCAACCTTTACGTATCGCTGCTCTTTCTGCCTTGTCTTTCCCGGCGATAGCAAGCGGTTCTGAATAAAAGGATGCTTTGAGAATCTTTCCGCTTTCCAATGAGGAGATTCCTCTTTTTTGGGACTTCACGATACAATTCAGCCCCTGCCACAGCGCTTCATCCAACTGACAATAATCATAGTTTTTCAAATACTGAACATACCGTCCATCGTTATTGTGACTCTCATCAGGAATCAGATACCAATTAACGCCGATGGTTAAGCCGGACATCTGCAGTACTCGCAGAAGTCCCAGCTTTCCAAAGTCCCCAATGTCGCCTGTATACCGGTTTTGCATCGTGCCGATCTCCTTATGTCTACAAACTGGATTGTGTATATTTTCAGAAATCAAGCTCTGCAGGCGAATAACCTAAGAAAATTCAAAGCCTACAGCTATTATGATACCACGCACTAACTGAAATGGCGAGCATGAAAAAAAGCGGCATCCACAATTGAATGCTGCAAAAGTCATCTTTCGATTTCTCTATCTCTTGTGTTTCTCGCAGGGGCATGCCGATCCGTTACCATATCAATATTCGCCTTGACCGTCAGCAGCTCACGCATACTGTCACGGGTTTCACGGTATTGGGCGTATGCAGCTTGCTTTTTTGCCAGAACTTCGCTGTACTCGGCTGAAAGCTCTTTGATTGTGGGAATCTTGCCCGGAATTGCGTCAAATGCCTTCTTGGCAGCCTTGTGGATGACGATCTCCTGCTCATGCTGAGCGTAGAAGTGCTTGTCATAGCCGGATTTCTTCCATTCGGCATAGATATCTTTGGTTTTCAGATAATCATGGATGGACTTTTTCATGGCAGAGATCTCTTTGAGACGGGCTTCTGCAGATCTGACTTCTGTCAGCAGGGCCTCGTTTTTATGTACGGCTGTCTCTACTCTGGCCGCCAGTTCTTCATAGGACTTGATGTTATGACTGGAAAGGTATGCCATACTGCTTGCCATTTGCTTGACGTTAAAGACTTTTGCCCAGTTTTCGTATCCTTTGCCTTTTCCTTCCTGCATCTTCGCCTGGATATCGATCAGCAAGCTAACCTGGCTTTTCATCCGGCGCGTCTTATACGGATTATGTACCCGAAGACCATCGAGCACTTCTCGAATTGATTTCTCCGTATATGCCTCGCCCAGGGAATCCATACGGATAAACCGTTTTCCGTCAGGGCCGCAGAAACTTGGCTGCTTTCCTCGTTTAATCTGCCATCCGTTTCCCTCCAGGGTGTTCAGAAGGGCCTCAAAGCTTTTCGGTTTTCCCCGCAGAGCATCGTCAATGGCCAGTCGCAGCTGATCCCGGACAGACAGTTTTGCCTGATCGCCCTGCCAGCGGTCATAGTTCGTGTCATGCATCCGGGGATTGCTGACCACAGACAGTTTATGCTCCATGCAGATCTGATCGCTCAATCGTGCCAGAGCCTTCCCGGAACCAAGGAAATTCCTAAATTTATGCTTGCAATCCAGTGTCGTGGCACAGAAGATGATGTGATTGTGGATATGCGCTTTATCTGTATGAGTAGCGACTATAAAAGCGTGGTTTCCCTTAAGGAACCTGCTGGCAAGCTCAAATCCGATCTGGTTTGCTTCCTCTGGGGTAACTTCTCCGGGTTTGAATGATTGCCGGAGCTGATACGCAATCACTTCACCGTCCCTGTGGCGGCCGGTTATGCTCAGGTAAGTCCTGCGCATGAGCTCAAACTCATTGGCAGCAGTCTTCGGATCACAGGCGAACCCTGTAACAAGCTGCCCGTCTTCCGTCTTGTCTGGATTACAGGCATAGTCCAGCCGTCCGGCAAAGCTTCCGCCGGCACCCTTTCCTTTGCTTATGTGTATTGTGATCAGCCTTGTTGTAGCCATTTTCTTTCCTCCGTAACAAAAAAAGAGCAGCCAGCGCATTTCGCAGCTGACTGCCCGAGGTTTTCAGTTTTCAGCAAATCTTTCCTTCAACAAAGGCGAAGGCACTGTCGAGTCTCTTCAGCATGAAGTTGGCAATCGCCGGAAGTCCGATCGGGCTGACCAGAACACCCAGAGCCAGAAGCGCGATGCCGTTCTGCCAGTATCCGATAAAGAACTCCACCATTGCGAGGATGATGAACAGTCCGGTTCCAAGGCCAATAACTGCCGAGGAAATCGTGGTAATAAAAGCCAGCGTTCCGAGTAACAGCCTGCCGATCAGCAGCACCGGCATGATTGCGATTCTTACCATTGCCTTTAACATTCTGCATCCTCCTCTTCTTACTGAAGCTGTCCCAGCCGTTTCAGGATTTTGTTCATGCCTTTCCAGAGGTCATCCTGTACCGACTTGATTTCCTTCAGGTCATCCTCAAAAACGGTTCCCTTTGCGTTTGTTTTCTTCGCTATCTGGTTCAGGTTATTGCTGGAATACCTCAGGAGAGAAATCATTTCCTTGATTTCAGGCATGTCCAGCTTCAGGATATATCCGTCAATTGCCATCTTTCGAAGGTAAGCGGATAGGCTGTCGATTCCAATACTGTTCATTCGTTCCTGGACTTTCTCCAGCTCCTGATCGCTCATTCTGACTGACAGTTTATGAAGCCGATCTCCCTGTTCCATCAATATTATCGCTCCTGTCCTTCAGACCGGCAAGGCTGTCGATGGCCTTTTTCAGCACCCATACGAAGAATTGCCGATATAGATTTCTCCGGCTGCCTTTCCGCTTGTTTCAGATTGCTCAGAAACTCTGTCATTTCGTGGATTGAGACCTTCCGGATCTCCGTCATGTCCTTCGCCAGATCAATCGCTTCATCTTGTGTCAAAAGCCGCAGATCTTCTCCGTCCTGTTTCACGATCATCGCATTTCCAATGATTATGTCTCCATGCTCGGGAGAATCATAAAGATAACTGGCAATGCAGTTCACGAAATGCACGTCGCCCTTCAGCTTTGATTCTTCATCAATCAGAAGGACATAATCCTGTCCCTGCAAACCTGCGGGCTCGACAACTTCAATCCAGTCGCAGTCGATAGCTCTGCGGGCACAGTCGAATAGCTTTTCGCCTGGCTCGACTTCAACAATACCAACAGTTTGCCCGGATGTGAGCATGACACCGTAAATGGCGTTTTCGATTATTTCATTCTGGGTCATAGCATTCTTCTCCTTATCGTTCGAAGCTTTCGTGTCGGGATACTGGCTTGTGAGACTGCTCAGGCGGTTTCTTCAGATCCTCCAGGACAGAGTGCTTCTGCCTGTCCTGCATTTCTCTGCGCGCATGGCTGATGAAACCGTCCAGAACAGCAGGATGGGATGAAACCGCGTATGCGTCCCGACGGTCATAATTCATATCCGGCCGGGAATCAGGCATTCTTACGGTAAACGCCCAGTCTTTATTCTGCGGAGAAAAACGTCCATCCCATGATTTTGTCTGGACGGTAGCGGCAAGAACAAGCGATAAACGTTCCGGACCGAACTGATCCAGTACTTCTGTTATCGCGTTTTTGTTCAGCCGCATTCCATCGAAATGATGAGAGATAGATGCTTCCACAGCTTTTTTGCAGTTGATGTTTTCCATATGTGAGCTTCTGAAAAGCTCCAATTCTTTGTGATCACGCGCATAAGCGCCGCTTTCATAGTAAACGGGTACAGTCACAGCCGCTTCCATGGGTTTCACTTCCTTTTCTTTCTGCATCAGGTCAGCAATGACCATCTGCTTATCTTTTGTGTCACCAGACCAGAGGATATCCAGATCGTTTTCCACAGCCGGCAGATTCATCAGCGCCTCAGCGAAGCGCGGATGAAAGCTTTCTTCCGGCGACTTTGGCGCATAATCTTCACGCCACTGCACCAGCTGATTTCTGTAGTCACATAATTCCCGGAAATAGTGCGCAGCACGATGTTCAATCAGCTTTTCTTCAGAAACAGGCCGCCTGAAGGGGATCACTTTTGATTCTCGGTCATTTGTCCGTATTCCGAAATCAGATGCAAGCTTGTACGCCGCCGCTTTTCGGTTAAAACCAAACAGACGGGATGTGAAAGAAATCACATCGCCGTCTGCCTGGCATCCGAAGCAATGAAAACGCTTATCGACTTTCATGCTTGGGTTCTTATCCTTATGAAAAGGACACTTGCACATCCCACGCCGATTGATGGAAATCCCGTATCGCTCGGCTGCCTCCCGGGTAGATACACTGCTTTTGACAGCATCAAACAAACGCCGATCAGCCTTGCTGGGTGCTGAATAATCCAACGCCGGTGCTGCCATTGTCATCAGCGTTCAGGCTCCTTATCATTCTTTTCTTTGGCGGGCGCCTTGGCCACCGTTCTGTCAAGATTCAGTTCTGAATCCAGTTCGGCAAGGCGTGCGCTCTTGGTTTTAAGCTCCGCTTCCTGCGGGAAGGGTTTCCCAAGCTCCGCTTTTGCGGATACCAGCTGGTTCCTGGCGTTATCCAGACGGGCTTTGGCATCCTCTTGTCTTTGCGGCATGTTCGCCAGTGTGTTATCCAGCCGCAGGATATTACCGCGAGCATCGGTACCGGCATCCACCCGATGTGTTAATGCACCCTGCAGAGCCATCTGGAATCGGTTGTTGAACAGATCGTACTGGACAGAAAGATCAAAACCACGGTATTCACCTATGTGTACGACTTCACCATGTGAGGATTTCTTGCAAGCCTCCAGGATCAGATTGCCTGCTTCTTCCTTATCAGTAATCACAGTTTCGCCAGCACTCAAGCCCACGAAATCCTCTTCAGGAAGAGGATGATCGCGCATGGTAGCAATATCCTTATCAAAGGCAGCGATTACTTCTTCAGCCTGATCAATCTCTTTGGGGAGCTTTTTCAGGATCTGATCTTCCAGACGATACTGCTTGGTCAGATAATCGGATTTCATCAGCCGAAGCCGTGCAACATCCACATCCAGATCCATTTTTTCCTTGATACGGGGATCTCCGGCACACAGCGCCTTGATCTCGGCATAGGAGAGTGCGGTTTCGTCAATGTCTTCGCAGGAACGGACAGGGCTCTTGCTGGACATGATCTGGGAGATGAATTTCTGTTTGTTTTCAACAGTCTGCCAGAGATATCCGTCAAAGGTGCCTTCAGTGACATAACGGAAAATGAACACTTCTTTGTTTTGATTGCCCTGACGGACGATTCGACCGGCACGTTGTTCCAGATCACCAGGCCGCCAAGGGCAGTCCAGGTCATGAAGAGCTATCAGCCGATCCTGTACATTGGTTCCGGCTCCCATCTTCTGAGTGCTTCCCATAAGGATGCGAACCTCTCCGGATCGCACCTTCGTAAACAGGTCAGACTTGCGTTTTTCAGTGTTCGCTTCGTGGATATACGCAATCTGATCACGCGGAATGCCATGAGAAACCAGCTTTTCCCGGATATCGTCATAGATATTGAAGTTACCGTTGCCGGTTTCTTCCTTGGCATCAGCCAGAGCGGCCTCTTCCTTTTCGTTGGTGGCTTTGCCGCGGGGAGTGGACAGATCGCAGAAAACAAGTTGTGTCAGTTTCTCAACATTGCCTTCGTTATAGATGCGAACAATATTGTTGACGCATGCGTTCACTTTGCTTCCGGGATCATCCGGCAACAAAGGATTGATCAGCCGCTGATCAAGACCCAGCTTTCTTCCGTCAGAAGTGATCTTCAGCATATTGTCCTCGCTCGGATCAACTGTGCCGGAGTGAACGGCAGCAGCCCGTTCAGAGAGCATGCTCACCATTTCTTTCTGGTATTCGGATGGATGAACCACGACCGTTTCGTAATGTGCTTCCGGTCTGGGGAGGTTCAACTGATCAGCCGTTTTGATGTCAGCCACTTCAGAGAACAGCTTCATCAGCTCAGGAAGGTTGAAAAACTTGGCAAATCGTGTCCTTGCCCGATATCCGGTTCCTTCGGGGGCAAGCTCAATGGCCGTTGTGGTCTCCCCGAATGTGGAAGCCCAGCAATCGAACTGGCTCAGACTCTTCTGTTGCAGTGTTCCGTATTGCAGATAGCGCTGCATAGTGTAGAGTTCTGTCATGGAATTGCTTACAGGGGTGCCTGTTGCAAAAACAACCCCGCGTCCGCCGGTCACTTCATCCATGTACCGACATTTCAGGAACATATCACTGGATTTCTGCGCTTCAGAGGCAGAAAGACCGGCAACATTCCGCATCTTGGTGAACAGGAACAAGTTCTTGAATGCATGCGCTTCATCTACATACAATCGATCCACGCCCAGCTGCTCAAAAGTAACAACGTCATCTTTCTTTTCTTCCGCTTCCAGCTTTCTCAGCCGGACTTCAAGCTGACGTTTGGCCCGTTCCAGTTGCTTGATGGAGTAGCGCTCTCCGCGGTTCCGCTTCATTTCCATGATGCCGTCCGTGATATCGTCAATCTGCTCTTTCAGCAACCGCTGCTGCCTTTCCTGGGAAACCGGAATCCGTTCAAACTGGCTGTGGCCAAGGATAACGGCATCGTAATCACCGGTAGCGATACGGGCGCAGAACTTTTGACGGTTCGCTTTTTCGAAGTCTTTCCGGGTTGCCACAAGGATATTCGCGCTGGGATAAAGCCGCAGGAATTCCGAGGCCCACTGTTCTGTCAGGTGATTAGGCACCACGAACATGGCTTTCTGGCAAAGACCAAGACGCTTTGACTCCATGACGGCAGCAACCATTTCGAAGGTTTTTCCGGCACCGACCTCGTGCGCCAACAGGGTATTCCCGCCATAGATGATATGCGCTACCGCGTTTCGCTGGTGTTCACGCAGATCAATTTCGGGGGTCATCCCATCGAAGGAGATATGACTGCCGTCATATTCACGAGGACGTATGGAGTTAAAGAGTTCATTGTACGTATGCACCAGATCCTCACGGCGGTCAGGATCTTTCCAGATCCAGTCACGGAAAGCTTCCTTAATGGCCTGCTGTTTTTGCTGGGCGAGCGTAGTCTCTTTCTGATTCAATACACGTTTTTCTTTTCCTTCAGCGTCCTGAATCGTATCGTAGATACGGATATCACGGAGATTCAACGTATCTTCCAGAATCCGATAAGCGTTTGCCCGGTCTGTGCCGTATGTCACGTAAGCGGCTACGTTGTTTGAGGACATCAGGCTTTTTCCGTCAATGAACCATTCAGCGGTGTAGGAAGAGAAGTTTACCTTGATCGACCGTTTCATGTAAAAGGGGGTCTGAAAGGTTTCGTACATGAAATCGTTGATATATTTCTTGTCCACCCATGTTGCGCCAAGGCGGACATCGATCTCAGAAGCTTCCAGATCTTTGGGCTGCGCCGCTTTAAGCGCCTGGACGTTGATATCAAAGTACGGAGACATTTCCGCAGCGTCTTCTGCTTCACGCAGTTTCTGACGAACATTGCCGGACAAATACTCGTCAGCGGTCACATATGCAGCCCGTCCATCCTCGTCCAGCGGCCCGGGTACCTGAAAGATCACACCGGCCAGCTGATCAGCGATGTCTTCTTCCTGCATGCCTGTCAGTTCAGCCATAAAAGGCAGATCCACCCGTGCCTTCTCCGTAATGGAAACCGCTAATGCTTCCGCAGGCGTATCCACATGCGTCACAGGCGTGCTGTGCCGGATTGTCCGTTTGGTGAACATATCCGCTTTTCGCATCAGTTCACACTTTTCGTTGACAATCTCCAGTGAACAAAGCAGATAGTATGACGAGTCAGAGGAAAAGACATTCGCGTTTCCGCGGGCATTGATCAGGCCATACTTTGCAGTAAAAGCATCATAAACAGCATTGAGGCGCTGTTGATGCGCCTCAATCACTTCATCGGGAGCATTATCCATCTGTGCCTGGATCAGTTCATTTACAACACCGCGCAGACTTACAAGTCCCTTGGCCCGTTCCTTTGCGGTATCGCTGAGATCAGGCTGAACCATGACGGAGTTTTGCCTGTAGTACACTTCACCGTCCACAACAGTGAAAGAGTAGTTTTTCACAGAAGGGTCTGCTGGTATTGTTTTCTGTGCCGGCGTGTCATCACCGATATCGGGCAGATCCGCTTCCTGGTATTCGCCAATGATATTCCTTACCGCTTCAGAAAGCTGATCCCCAAGATTAGCGTCATCGAAGGGAATACAGACAGATTCCAGACTGCCGTACATGCTTTCATCCAGAATCATCTGGCCAAGAACCATTTCGGGGTGATCAACAAAGTAGCTGTTGACCGTGATCCCGTCCGGGTTTTTCCCGAGATGCACCCAATCAGGCTCGATATCAATCACCCGATCCCGCTTTTGCAGAAAGATGATATCTGAAGTGACATAGGTGTTCGCGTTGGCACTGAAAGCAGTATTCGGCAAGCGGATAGCACCCAGCAGTTCAGCCCGTTGCGCGATATACTTCCGAACATCCGGATTCTGCTTGTCCATGGTTCCCTTGGAGGTAATGAAGGCGATCACACCGCCGGGACGAACCTGGTCAAGAGCTTTTGCAAAGAAATAATCGTGAATCAGGAAATTGTAACGGTCATAAGCTTTATCCGGCACTTTGTATGCGCCGAACGGCACATTGCCGATGGCCACATCAAAGAAGTCTTTTCGGTCAGTGGTTTCAAAACCAGCGACTGTAATATCCGCTTTGGGATAAAGCAATGTTGCAATCCGGCCGGTCACGCTGTCCAGTTCCACACCGTACAGGTGACTGTTTTGCATGCTTTCAGGCAGCATTCCAAAGAAATTGCCTACGCCGCAGGAAGGTTCCAGAATGTTTCCGGTACGGAACCCCATCTGTTCCAGCGCCTGGTACATAGAGCGAATCACAGTTGGAGAAGTATAGTGAGCGTTCAGAGTAGAAGAGCGTGCCATGTCGTACTCTTCAGGAGTGAGCAGCTCTTTCAACTCTATGTACTCATTGCCCCAGTTCTCGTTATCTTCATCAAAAGCCTGGGGAATCCCGCCCCAGCCAACATACCGGGAAAGGATTTCCTGTTCCTCAGCGGTTGCTCCGCGCTTTTCAGCTTCAATGGTTTTCAGCGTCCGGATTGCAGCAACGTTATAGCCATATTTGGCTTTTTGCCCGCCTTCACCCAGATGATCATCTGTGATATGAAAGTTCTCTGTACTGACAGGGATCCCGGGCTGAGTTTCAGGTACCGTTTCCTGTGCTTGCGGCCAGAAATCGGGACGATAAACATCATTCCGGATATCCAGGCCAAGCAAGCGCTGAAGCATTTCCTTGCTTTCGGCGCGAAGCACAGGGTAAGTCTGGGATGGATCACGCAGGCTGATATCAAAGAGTCCAACGTTCTCTACTACAAAAGCCTGATCACCAAGATAAACGGTATCACCGGCATGGAGATCATAGGAGAAAACGGGCGGTTCAGGTTCACGAGGTGTCAGATCCACCACAATTTCCCGCATAGCAGGGATACCATCATGTTCGGGAATCCTGCGTTCACCAGGGCGAAGGGGCGGAATCCCTGTTTCTACAGGCTGTTCGGGCTCTTCCATAGCGGCTTCCTCAACATCAGCCTCTACTTGCTGGATAAACGGATTGTTTTCCAGCGCTTCCGCATCGACTACTTCACCGTCAACGATGCCGCTTTTAGCAAGATCTTCCCGGATAGCAACCGGATCTATATCATCCAGACGATCCTGTTCTTCCTCGGTGTAAAACTGGTTATCCCAAACCAGTCTGTTCAATGCGTTTGCGGCATCTGTCCATGGAACCTCCCGCTGAACATCATTCACCATGACAGGGAGAGAAGGCAGATCGCTGCCGTATTCTTCACGCAGCCGTTCGGCAATCTCCTCGGTAGTATGCCCTTCCTTCACAAAGCGGGTCATGGCATGCTTGCCTTCAATACGCCCGTTCCATTCCCGGAGAGTGCGTTCAATATCCATCTGGGTAATAATCCCATTTGTGGAACGATATCCCTGGTTCAGGGTTTCCGGCTCAACAGGCGGATAATGCATCCGGGGCTGTGGGAGCGGCATTTCAGCGCCAAGGAAATCTTCCTGCAATTCTGAAAAGCGCTGCTGTTCCTTTGGAGTCAGGTATGTCCCTTGCTCCATCATGTTCCGGATATAGCGTTCGACCGCATGCCAGCGCAGGTTGTATTCCTCGTTGGTTTTCCAGCGCCGGAACTGCATACCGCGGGAATTGTAGTCAATAAAGCCGCTGGTTCCGTCCAGGAAGGTATGACTATGGCCGCCGACACCATATTCATTGCTCAGGAATACCCGGGCATCCACCGGCGTCGGATTCTGTGCGTAAAGAGCCGCAATCCTCAGTTTTCCGCCTTCAAAGCCGGAACCACGCTGAAGGACATGCTCAATTTCTTCGTCAGATAAATGAAGAACGGGGCGGTCACTCCGCTCCGTTCTGATTGGACGATGGACGATCATTGCGTCCAGTTTTTTGATTTGTTCCTGTTCGCTTGGGAACAGACTCAGCTGTTCCGCATGGAGGTTCAGGCGAAGATCAGTTCCGAGAAGATCATCTCTTCCGCCTGATTCTTCAGGGAGTTCATCCGAGCCACCCAGGCCATCTGGTTCGTTGCCTTCAGTTCCTCGGTCACCCCGTTCTGTTTCTTCAGGCTCTCCATGATCGTCTCCAGCCTCGTCTGCGCCGTCTGCTCGATCTCCTGCAGGTGTTCCATCAGTGTCCCGTTCAGGATCAGCCTCGTGTACAGTCCCGACCGGTTCTCCTCCAGATACTTCCGGCGTATCATCCCGTATTTGCCCAGGGGCTTCTGTTCCTGTTCGGTCAGCCCCATATCCGGGATCAGGTAATCTCCGTTCTGAATGTAGTTCAGCTGCATCATGTTCAACGCCCCTTTCATAATCTTTAACGATTCTTTCTATTTGCCGGAGAATCTGGCCGCTGACCTTTGTGATCGCGTTTCCGAATTCTCCGACAGCTCCGGGAGTGTTCCATCTTGTAATCTCTTCCAATACCTGCGGTGTCACATCCGGTTCCATTCCGCATCTTGCCTGCAGGATGTAGGAGATACTGAACATAGCGGTGTTCAGGAAGCTTCTCCCGATCTCGGCTTCATCATAACCGGCAAAAGAAGAACCGGCAACGCTGTCGACGATATCTTTGAAGCTCTCATCTATATAGGAGGCAGCACCTTCCAAGGCGACCATTTTCAGCCTGTCGCGGAAACTGCCCATATCCGTGAGATCATATGTGCTGTCGAGCATGCGGTTGACGGTATCCGTATGCTTATCTTCCATCTGCCAGATTTCCACAGGACGGGAGTGCAGCAATTCGCCGGTATCAGCCACATCAAAGACATAGCGCAGCTGTGTCCCGTTATCAGACGGCGTGATCAGCGCGATTCCCTTAGCTCCGCGCCGGATATACCGATGCATGGTGTTATTCCAAACTTCGTAGCTGGCACAGGCCGTAGCTTCGGGACGCTGCGCGTATATCAGCAGCTGATCGTTAAACGAATATTTATAAAATCTTGCGGAATGACGAAGAAACTGCATCCATGATTCGGCATCCTGGGTGATGCTCATGGACATTTCATTCGCCATTTGCGCATAAGCCTGTACCTTCGTAGGCATGTTAATCCTCCGTTTCGTCAGTTATCACCGTCATCTCGGACGGAATACCAAGGTCAAAATGCAATCCCAGATCAGGTGACCAGGATTCACACAAGCGTTTATAATCCGCTTTGGTCAGCAGATTGAGCTTGTCGATGGCCCCTTGTGTCAGATCGCGAAGGGCTTTTTCATCCGGCATCAGAACACCCATCATGGCACGAAGTTCATAAATTACACCGGAAAGACTGCCGGGGTCATAAAGGAAGATAAGATTCATTTCCTCTTTGGAAAAGTCGGGCATAGGCGTTTTCTCCTTTGAAAAAAGGGAGAAGCGGCAATCGCTTCTCCCACAGGTGATGTTATTCAGGGAATCTGAATGGTTTCAGGAGTCTCGATAAAATTGTATTTCAGCAGTTCCGGGATCGCGGAATTCAGGAGCGCTTTTTCTGCAATCCGTGATTCGCACTCCCCGAAAGGATAGATCGTCTTGCTCATCATATCTCCGCGATAACGGTCATAGCGGGTAATCCGAAAGAAGACTGGTTTTTGATCCAAACAGTAATCTGTCAGGCCGATCAGGAAAAGAGCATTGGCATAATTGCCGTCAGAATACTCATATTCAACAATCCGTTCATCCAGCACAGCATTGACAAAATCATAGCGTCCGATATCATTCAGTATCTCGATGGTCTTCTTCCGAAAAACCTTAAATCCATCTTTGTCGGTATATTCATGCAAATGCTTCAGTGACGGGCGAGGCATGTTCTGAACAATTGGCTCGAATAAGAGCAAACCGCCAACAGGTGCATGAAGTGCTGCCGCCAATTTGCTAACAGTCTGAGCAGTACAGCGGCGAAGGTCACTTTTCCCATCAAGAATATCGCGCAAGGTTGATTCTGGTATGTCAGAAGCCTCAGCTAAATCCGAGAAGGAAATATTGTTATAATCAATGAAATCTTTGATAGTCATAGGTCATCTCTCCATTTCTGTTTTGTTTTTCGTTTCATGCTTTGGAGCGGACGGTTTGCGTTGCTTCAGTTCAGTGAGAATTGAAGGTTTCTCGCGCTCCGTATCCTTAATGAATCCGATCAGGGATTCCATCCTAATCCGGGCGACAGCGGAAGCAGACAGTGTTCCTTCATGCTCGAATGTGACCGGCTGAAGGTCAGTCATTGCTTTGGATATTTTGTCTGCATCTTCCGGTTTGCGAACAGTGATGGACAATGTGCCTTTTGAATCTTCATATTCGCATCGAAACTTTGTCCATATGTTGTACCAGCCATTCAGAGCGTCGCACATTCTGTCTATTGTCCGTTCTGAAAGCCTGAAGAATTCAACTTTATAGCCTTCTCCCGCAATGGTTGCGGCATCAAGCTTTTTCCAGCCTTCAAACACGTTTTTCCGGTATCCGCTGCAGCTTTTCATTATGATCTCTGACGGTAACTCCGGGCGGCTTTGGTCTTCACTCTGTATGGACGGCCTTTCAAGTTCCGCTTCCATCATTGCGCCTTCAAAGGCATACAGAGAAGTACGGGAAAACTCCCCGTAGTAGTCATCCAGGTCATGGATTCCATCCTTCGGGGAGTCTCCCTGTTGTTCATAAAAGCTGCTTGTGTCCTGGCGGTTGAGGTAATCCGTTAGTTCCGCGCGTGTCTCACTGACAAGATCAGCAAAGGATTCGCCGCCATCGCTGTTGACAACCATTTCCTCGGTACCCATATCAGGATCTTCGGACCGGAAAGTCAATTCCAGATGCACATTTTTGCCTGTCCGCGTATAGGTCAGATGTGTATCCTTCGGGTAATCATGCGAATACTCGCGTTGAATTATCTCATCCGGCACTTTTGCTGCTTCAGGCATTGGCCTCACCTCTGGACATCGCCGGCCCGCAGTGGCTGCGGGTTGGAACCATGCACGGGCGGCTTGGCCAGAGCGTCCTTAATGGAAGTGCGTTCACGATTCTTGTAGCTCTCCAGCATACCTTTCAGGTCGCGGTTCGTTACAGTCCGGGAAGTGGTTTCATAAACATTTTTGCCATTTTCGTCCTGGCCGGTAATGACAGAACGGGATACTTTGGTCTGACCGTCAGCCGGCAGCTTCATCCACATGCCCTTACCGAACTTGTCTTCGTGCACGCGGTTGGCCGGAACAACAATGGCTTCCCAGGGCGTTTTGTCAGCCGGGTCCGCGTTCGGGATCTTGATTCCGACGCATTCCTTGCCGTTCTTGGTCGTGAAGGGTTTGCCCACCAGACCCTTGCCGAATTTGATCGTGACTTCTTCCTTACGAGGGGTGTTCATCTGAGTAGTTTCCATGTTTTTATTCTCCTTTTCAATGTTCAAGATCAGAGTGATCCTTTTTTTCGATCTTAGGGAGAGGATGCGAATAAGCCTCAATCATATTGCGGTATTCGCTCAGTTCTTCCCGAACAGATCGTTTTTCACCGTTGTTGATAATCCCGTCAATCATGTCATAATCATCTTCCAGAGTCATTTCAGCGTTTTTGAGATGATTATCCGGCAGGAAGTCCGGAATTTCCTGAAAGCCGAAAGGTTCAACAAAATAGCTTACAGGTTTATCGTTTACTTTCAGTATGATGACATCACTGACACTGACGCTTCGACCTGTATAGCCGTCAGCATAGGTTGTGTTAAACCGGGCATAAATGCTTTCCAGAAGTGCTTCTGAATCGTTCTGCTTGTCTGGCGGAATATTTCCGGTGTAAACATGATCATAGTTTTCATAATGAACCGGATTATCCAGGGATCGTGTGTCGCATCCTTCCACCCAGCAGCAGCGGTCTCCGTTTCTGAGAATAAAATCTGTCTTCTGCATGAACTCGTCCTGAACAACGACCCGATCCACTTCCTCTGATGGAATTACGTGGAAACCGTCCTTTGCCAGACACCGTTCCACTTCGCTTTTGTCCATAAACACCATGTCATAGAGCTTTTCGACTTCATTATGCATTCTGGTACGGAAGCGAGCCGCTTCTGAATTAAGCTCTTTGAGAGATGAAAACCGGAGATAGTGATACCCATCTCCGGCTTTCACCTGAAAGATTGCATAACTGTTATTGGGAAGAGAGAACCGCGATTTGTCTTGATCGGTCATAGCTATCGTTTCTGACATGCAGCTATCCTCCTTATTTGCAGAGGACAAGACCGCTGGCATGGCTGCTCTCAGAGAGAATCAGCGCATAACCGGCACCGTTGGAACCGTAAGGCTCCCAGCAGATACGCAGTCCATAATGGAACACGCCGTCTTCTCTGGAGATTGTCAGTTCAAATTCGGGATCATTCCAGTACGCCATGCGGCTGACATCATACTGGCTGATGCTCCACTGTCCGCTCCATTCCATCGTGTCAGCGGAAAGCCGGCCAAAGATATCTCCGTTTGATACAAACTGCAGGTGGTCAGCATTACCGGCGTCCCCGGCATACACATTCCAGTTTCCTTCCAGAATACGCATCGCCTCATCCATGGAAATGACAACCGTGGAGTCCGTAAGCACGCTGGACAGCACGAATCCGCGGAAACGCTTGTCATCCTTTGTGCCTTCGATGTAGCTCCAGTCACCCATGGTGCCAAGCTTTGCGACTCTTGTCTCAGCGGGAAGCTCTACAAGCATTCCTTGCTTTCCCAGGGGATCATCCGTCACGCTGACAGCTTCTCTCGTCATGGCAGCGGTGTTTGTCAGGTTCAGATCATCAACCGTCATTCCGGTGGGAATAGCCTTGGCCGGAATATATCCAATCCGATAAAAGCTCTCTTTAACGTCATACTGAACCATGAGCCAGTCGCCGTCACGCCCGAATACCTGTACCCAGTCGTTTGTGCTGACCTTGGACTTTCCCTCCGCACCGCGGATACTTTTCACATCCGGTGCGGAATAAACGGCATAGACTTTACCGGAGTCAAACCCAAAGACTTCCGCGGAAAGCGTTCCGGCAGGAATCTCAGGAACATCGAGGCTGTCCTCGGCACCTTCAGAGGTGGTTGTGATCTGAGCCGCAACCTCGTACTCTTCAGCAAAAGAGACGCTCATCAGGGAAACCGCAGCAACCAGAACCATGAGTACAATCAATACTTTTTTCATTTTCTTTATCCTCCATGTTTTATTTTTCAAATACTGGGCGGACACGGGCATTGCCGTCATCCGAGCAATCAATCATTACAACCGCTTTGTAAGGTTTCCCCTTTTTGGAGATCAGATTCTTCACTTCCACATATCCATCCGTCAGAAGCTTCTGAATCAAATCACGCGTGGGCGGTTTGCCTCCGGGCATCAGCAGTCGGTTGTCTTTCCACAATCCAAACTTACAGACACGGTTTTCACAGAAGAAGCCCTTTTGCTTTTCGACTACTGAAGCTCCGCAGTTGGGACATTTGCCGATTCTGGTTTCGTTCACAGGGAACAGCTCTTCAGCATTGGGAACACGCTGTGCGGTTTGGATCAGATTGCTGATTATCCCGCTGATCTCTGCGATAAAAGATTCAGCGCTTGCATCGCCCTGCTCGATCATTTTGAGCTTTTGCTCCCATTCCGCCGTCAGAAGCGGAGACTGAAGCTGCTCAGGCAGAACGGCAATCAGGGAAATTCCCTTCTCAGTAGGGATCAGGTACTTTGTTTTCCCTTTACCCTTGCGTTCGATAAGGCCATCAACGACCAATTTTTCCAGAATGGCAGCCCGTGTTGCGGGTGTACCAATCCCTTTGCGTTCAGCATTCTCCGGCATTTCCGCGCTTCCGGCGTTTTCCATGGCGGCAAGAATACTGTCTTCTGTGAAGTGCTTGGGCGGTGTAGTTGTCCCTTCCTGTACGTTGGGAACAATCTGACGAAGGATACTGCCCGGTTGCAGTTCATCAGGAAGCGGAAGCACTTTTTCCTCTTCAAACGTGCCGATCCCACCGTAACTGCCTTTGAATGTTGCCCAGGGAGCCTTCCAGCCCATTTGAATCGTATTACGCGTTCTTGCTTTGAATTCGTGATCCGCGCATCTGACTGTAATCACATGATCCTCATAGATGTACGGTTCGCTGACCGCACAGATCATTCGGATAATGATCATGTTCAGAATGGCGCGTTCGCTTTCTGAAAGCTTGATCGCGTTTGTTGCGGCGTTTCTTGTCGGCAGAATCGCATGGTGATCTGAAACCTTCTTATCATTCACAGCCTGAGAAGCCTTGATTTTCAGCTTCATACCGGATGTAAAAGGCAGAATACTCACCATTGTGCTGGCCAGGCCCGCCAGACGGTTTTCCATGTCATGGGTCACATACTGGCTGTCAGTCCGGGGATAGGTTACAAGCTGTTTCTCATACAGGCTCTGGGTATAGTCCAGTGTTTGCTGCGCGGTATACCCGAAGTAGCGGTTTGCGTCACGCTGTAGTGTGGTCAGATCATACAGATGGGGCGGATTCTCAGTCTTACGCTGTGTTTCAATGTTTGTAATCACAGCATCCGTGCCTTCGCACATCCGCGCCAGAGTATCCGCCTGAAGCCTGTTTTGCAGACGTTCTGATTTTGCCATCAGTCCGTTGGTCAGGCAGACGGTGTAGAACTTCTCAGGAACAAAGGACTGAATGCTTTCCTCACGGTTCACAATCATGGCTAAAGTCGGTGACATCACCCTGCCAACCTTAAGCGTTCTGCCGTAAAGCAGCGTATATAGCCGGGTTGCATTAATTCCGACCAGCCAATCAGCATGATCCCTGCACAGGGCAGCCTTATACAGATTGTCATATTCAGCGCCGTCCTTCAGCGACCGGAAGCCTTCTGTGATTGCTTCTTTCTCCAAAGACGAGATCCATAAGCGCTTAACAGGAAGTGAACAGCCGGTTTCCTGATAAACCAGACGGAAGATCAATTCTCCTTCACGTCCCGCGTCTGTTGCGCAGATTACGGTTGTGATGCGTTGATCATTCATCAGCTTTTTTAGGATTGAAAACTGTTTCATGGTTTTTGACAGAACAGCATACTTCCAGACATCCGGCAGGATCGGGAGATCCTCATAGCGCCATGTCTTGTACTTTTCATCATAAGCATCAGGTTCAGCGGAACCAACCAGGTGTCCAATACACCAACTGACCACATATCCGTTTCCGCTGATATATCCTTCATGCTTTTCACGGGCACCAAGCACGTTCGCGATTGACCGTGCAACGCTGGGCTTTTCAGTGATCACAAGCTCAGCCATAATCTCATACCTCCATTTCAAAGCCCCGGCCTGTCGTTCAAGCCGGGGCAGTTTTGTCCTTACGATTCTTTGTCGGAATCTTCTTTGCTGTCTTCCTCTTCTTCGTCTTCTTCGTCATCATCGTCAAAGTCGAATCCGGAAGCGGAATTCTGTTTGCTGTTCTTTCCTTTGCTCTTCACGAACCAGAAAGCAATACCGCCGCCGGCAGCAACAATAACAACCAGCGCGATAATGCCAGTCACAGGATTCTTTTCCTGCTTTGCGTTCGGATCTTCGGTGGTTACTGGTGTCGGAGCCGGTGTAGCTGTTGCCTGGGGCACAGCCGTAGGCTCGGGAGTCACGTAAACGATCTGCGGAGTCGGACTTGGCTGCTCCTCTTCGGTCATTAACGACAGCAGGTCACGTTCATCGACCAGGTTCAGGAAATACGTTTCATACATTTCCGCGTCTTCGTCAATCGGCTTATCATAGTCAATGACGAGATAAAAGGTGTTTCCGCTTTTAGTCTGCATGGTAATGAACTGCTTGTTCGTGGCTGCCGAATACAGCACATCCAGCGTATGCCCGTTACCGTCAGCCAGATAAGGCATACCAGGCCCGATTGGAACGTATTCCGTCTGGATGATCGGAGTGGGTGTTGCAGCTGGAGGTTCAGCCGTCACATAGATGACCTGCGGAGTAGAGGAAGCAGGCGGATAATAATACGGTTCAGAGGTTGGATAGTACGGAACCTGTGTAGCGGCAGGTTCGGGAGTCGCCGTTGCGGAAGTGCCGGGACCGGGCGTGTTCTGTGAAGAAGGAGTTGCGGTCTCAGCCTGGTAGAACGGATTATCCAGCGATATCGGATCGCTGAAGTTTCCGGCATAATCGAAAGCACGAACAGCCAGATGATCATATTTGCTGAGCACATCCGGAATCCGTACATTCAGCACTCCATTATCAACGGTCGTGAACAACAGGCCGTTTACCTGAACACCGGCAATGCCGGAACCATCATCACTCGTCTGTACACGAAGATTTTCGCCTTCGATCCTCGCCTGGAGAGTAGGCGCGTTTCGATCGAAGACAGTGATTTCCACGCTTTCCTCGAAGGTACGTCCATGAGGATCAGTGATACGAAGTGTAAGGGTTCCGTTTTCCCTGACAGTAATGGCAATATCACCATTCCCGGTTAGAAAATAATCCGTTGTGATGTCCTGCCAGGAGCTATTCAGGCAGTACTCAACACGCTGGACGCCAATGGCTGTCAGATCATTAATCTGCACGGTCACTGTACCTTTGGCGGCGTTCGTCCAAACGGAAGGAGTTGTAAAGGAGACGGAGTAAAGATCTCCTGTTTCTTCCGGAATCTCCGTAGGTAACGGAACCGCTGTAGTTACGGCAGCTGGAACATCCGTTGGTTCCTCTGTGCCAGGATAAGTGACTTCCTCATACTCTTCATATCCGCCGTCCGCGTCGCCCGAATAATCCCCGGCAGTCGGTTCGCTGACCGTAGGCGCTTCGACAGTCATTCCGGGTTCCTCGGCCATGGCATAAGGAACGATTCCGATTATGAGCAGCACAAGTGCGGTCAGCGCGGCGGCAATTCCTGTTTTTCTGTTTTTATTCATTTTCAATTTCCTCCGGTTCGTGTGAACCAACTTTCTTTGATTCTTTCCTGGGCTTTTCCGGTTCAGCAGGTTCAGTTTCCTCAATTCCGAAAACAGGTGTCAGATTTCCGGAACGAATCATTTCTACTACGCGGACAAGCTCCTCAGGAGTGATGTTGTGGCTTTTCACAGTGTTGATAATGGCGGCATTATCAGCTGCAATAGCCAGTTTTCTGACTTCCGCAAGCCTTTCCTGACGTTCGGCGATCTCGGCTTCCAGTCGCTCACAGAGCGCGTGGAGCTTATCCCTGTCAGCAGGATAATGCCGTTTTTTGTTATCATTCATTCTCGCTTTCCTCCTCATAGGGTAATCTGCCGTAGCCAACAAGATGTTTTACCCAATTTGGATCTGTCAGATCAGCGAAGCCAATGGGATCACCGGCATGAAGCATCATGTTGTTTCCGACATAGATGCCTACATGAGTGATCCCCTTTACATTCGGTCCCATGGTTCCCTCAAAGAACACCAGGTCTCCGGGACGAATATCTTCCGGTTCGACTTCCGTACAGAGCGTATGAAGGCCGGTCGCGCCGCGCCTGCCCGTGTTGTACACACCTGACTGGATGAATACCCATGAGACAAAGCCGGAGCAGTCAAAGCCTTCAGCAGGGTTTGACGCTCCGTAAACGAACGGGTAACCTATGTACTTATCCGCTTCCATCATGAGCATTGCAAAGTACGGATCATTGAGCAGCAATTCATCCGGGATTGTGTATTCCAGAAGCGTGTTCTTGGATATCACGCCGTTGATTTTTACGTTTTCCCGGCCAATTGTCGTGACAGTATGAATGGGGATCAGTTCTTCATAACCGGTATATTCATTTACCAGCAGGAAACAATCATCGTCCACAAGAGTGATGGTCTCGCCGTAAGCCGCATATGTGGGAAGAATCCACACAAACAGCATCAGGAAGACGATTGCGCAGAGAACGCGAAGATGCCATCCTTTTTGGGTATCAGAACAGTTCAATAAGCATTTCTCCTTTCTTCGGATTTGAAAAGGGAGCCTCGCAAACCGAAGCTCCCTGGAGTGTTAATAAGGTACTCTTCCAAAGGAATGGAAGTGCTGTACCCAGTAGGAATCGTTAAGATCCGCATAGCCGCAGGGTGAACCGCAGTGGATCATGTGATGATTGCCGACATATATTCCGACGTGCGTAATGCCGCCGACTTTTTCACCCATCGTGCCTTCAAAGAACACAAGATCACCGGGTCTGGCTTCTTCCGCACTGACGGTCCGGCACATACTGTGAAGGCCGTTCGCTCCGCGTCGACCGATGTTATATACACCGGAAGCGGTGTACACATAGCTGACGAAGCCGGAACAGTCAAAAGACGTTTCAGGGGAAGCGCCGCCCCAGACATACGGATATCCGACATATTTGTTTGCTTCTTCCATCAGCTTCGCAAACATCGGATCAGCATCCAGCGTTTCCTGGGGGATATCATAGATATATGGATCTTTCAGCGGAACCGCGTACTTGCCGTGGAAAATGCCCTCCATGTTCCCGTGAGTTGCCATATACAGCGCGTACATGCCCATGGTATGATGACTCATACTGATAACCGGAGTATGCGACAGATCGTAGTTTTCCAGCGTCACATTGCAGATGGTATACTCATACGGAACATCTTCTTCATAGGTATATGACTCCAATGTCTGCTCACCTGTATCCGGATCGGTCACCCAGTGGGTTCCGGATTGCTGCTCTGTTCGGTATCGGGTTTCTGTGGTCACTTCTTCCGTTACCCTGTATTGCAGCTTGAAGTACTTGTTGATCACCGGCATGGCCTTGTCCATATCCCATTCCTGCCCGTCATAGTAAGCGGAAATGATGGCAATCAACACATATGGGTTATGCCAGATCTCATCCTGTTCGACATGATATTCATCATAGCCGGGATGAACATCCTTATAATGATCCATTTCATACTTCAGTTCTTGTTCCTTTGCCAGATAAGCACGTTCAGCGGCTCGGACATCGTCCTCAGTCGCGGGATAGGTACCGATCACAACGGATTCCAGAACTGACTGTGCCAGCGGAGTACAGGATTGCACCATGCCCATGACCAACACAAGCATACCGCCCAGCAAGCCGAGGAGCACAAGCTTCGGCCTTCTGCGAACAGTGCTTACAACGGTCTTGATCTTGTCTTTCACTTCGGAGACGGCTTCTTCAGCTCTCTTTGCCTTGCTGTGCGCAGAGGAGGCTGACTTTCCGGCTCTCTTCGCTTCGGCGTATTCCTTGCGGATGGTGCGTTTTTGCTGCCAGCGTGAATACGGATTGGATGTGAAATTAGGGTTTTCCGCATTACGGGCATTCTGAAGTGTCCGGATGTTTGCTGCGTCAACCTTTTTCTCTTCTCGTCTATATGTCCGAAGCTTATGCGCATGGAAAGCATGATCTCCCATCTTAAGGGTTGATTCGGCTTTCTCTTCCGCCTGGAGGCTAGCTTCGGCGGCAACATTGTTATCCTCGTTCGCTCGTGCGGCTTTCCGATGCAGTTCCGTATTGACGGTCCTGACAACGGTTGATGGATGCTTCAGCTTGGAAGGCGGTTTCTTCCGGTTTTCCTCAAAAGCCAGCTTAGGCGCAGCCTTTGCGGTTCCTTCCTTTTTTACATCACCCGGCGCAGCTCTGGGATTCACACCACCCGCAGGTTTTGAAGACCTGCCGACTTCTGAAGCTGGTCCCTTCTGGGAAGAAGGACGGTGATTGCGGGTGATCTTTCCATCAGCCGGAATGTCAGTTCGCTCAGACGCTTCAGTAAAAAGTCGGTCATATCTGACTTCTTCAGCGGATTCTGACGGTATTCCGGATTGCGATTCTGATCGAATCTTATACTGTCTGCGATTGTTTCCTTGACGATCCTTTGCGTCCTGACCGTGATCCATCTGAGAAGAGCGGTTCCTGGTGAGTTTACCGTCCTCACTGGAAACATGTTTGCCTTCACTGTCAATTTGCCTCAGATGTTGGGATTCCGCTTTCTTCTGTGCCGGCTTCATTTTCTTTGGCTTTTTGCCTGTGGGTTTGGCTGCCTGAGGAGTTTCATCCGGAGCCAGTTCTTCTTTGGAAAAGAGAAGTTTTGAAGAACGCGGCTGATCAGGATTGATCATGTGTCAGGGACCTCCTTTTCCGGCTCTTCGGTATGATTTGCATACCAATGTTCAAACATGGCTTCCTCCTGCCGGTCGTACATGCTGCTAACACGTAAGGCGCAGAAGATAAAGAGAAGCATAAAGGCGGCAAAGAGCGCGCCAATAACAATAAGCACAGTTTTCATCGTGAATCCTCCGTTTTATCAGGTTACCTGGGTTTCAGTGGGCTTGGTCGTCATAATGCTGTAGAGTTTCAGATCCTTCGGGAAACGATCCACAAAAGGCAGAATCACGTTTCCGTAGAACAGAAGGCCTTCGCCTTCACCGCTCTGCGTCACATAGGAAAGCTGATGCTGGGAGATTCCCAGCTTTTTCGCCAGAATTTCCCGGTCACCGGCAGCCTGGTTCAGCATGTAAATGTAGTCAGAGTTTTCAAAGATGTTTTCGATTTCCTGACTGGCCAGCAGATCCTTTACATTCTGCGTGATACCGGTCGGGATTCCGCCCCACTTACGGAAGCGCTTCCAGATTTCAACGGAATATGCTGCTGTCTGTTCTTCCTTCAGCAGAAGGTGGAATTCGTCGATGTAGTACCTTGTGGATTTATGCGTTTCACGGTTGGCAGTCACACGACCCCATACCTGATCCTGCACGATAAGCATTCCCAGCTTTTTCAGCTGTTTTCCCAGCTCTTTGATGTCATAGCAGACCAGACGGTTGTTCACATCCACGTTCGTCCGATGATTGAACACGTTCAAAGAACCGGTGACATAGATTTCAAGCGCTGTTGCCAGCGTTTTTGCCTCTTTCTCATCCTGTTTGCGCAGTGTGTTGTACAGATCCTCAAGGATTGGTACATTCTCAGGGCACGGATTATTGAGATACGGCTGATAGATGATGTGCACAGCACGGTCGATAATGGTCTTCTCGATCGGCTGCAGTCCGTCGCGCCCACCTACGATCAACTCACACAGGGACAGGATAAAGTCGGACTTCAGGGACAGCGGATTGTCTTCATCGCTGTAGTTCAGGTTGATATCCATCGGATTGATGTAGTTTTTGCTTGTCGGTGAAATCTTGACTACCTGGCCGTGGAAGGCTTCAACCAGCGGGAAATACTCGCCTTCAGGGTCGCAGATGATCACATCGTCATCCGTTACCAGCAGGACATTTGCGATTTCACGCTTGGCGGAAAAGGATTTACCGGAACCGGGAGTACCGAGGATCAGCCCGTTGGGGTTCTTCAGGTTCTTCCTGTCAACCATGATCATGTTGTTGGACAGGGCGTTCAACCCACAATACAGGGCTTCCTTATCCACCTGGAACAGTTCCTGAGTGGTAAAGGGTACAAAAATAGCGGTGGACGATGTGGTCAGTCCCCGCTGAATACTGATTTTGTTATATCCCAGCGGCAGACAGGATACCATGCCGCTTTCCTGCTGAAAGTCCAGAGGAACCAACTGGCAGTTGTGCTGTACCGCAATGCTCTGCGCCTGTTTCACGTTCAGGTTCAGCTGCTTTTTACTGGGAGCCGTATTCAGCATCAGGAACGTGATCAGGAACATACGTTCATTCCGGCTCTGGAGATCTTCCAACAGTTTCTTAGCTTCACCGCCGTATGTGGCTAGGTCGGAAGGAATGATATCCATATCATAGCCGGACCGGACGGCTTTTTTCTGCTCGTTGATCTTCATTTCATCCAGTTCAGTGATCTTCCGTTTCACATTCTTAATGGCAGCGTTCTGATCAATTGCCTGGATATGAAGGCCTACCACCAGAGAAGATTCCATGGACAGCAGATCCGCCAGGGTGCGGTCGTTCAGGTCGGAGGCGATGATATTGTAGAAGGAAACTTCTCCGAACTTATCACCAAATCCGAAAGAATGCCTGTCACGGAAATCAAAACTGCTGGGAGCAATGAAATCTTTGGTACTCAGGCCGGTTGGAGCCAACCAGTCCCAGTTGAAGCGGAACGGCGACTGATTGTCCATATGGAACATGTCATACATGACTTTCAGGCGTTCCTTGCCGTTCAGGGGGGACGCGGAGACGCCCAGCCTTTTGAAATTGTTCATCAGGTCGATCTCGATACGCTCGAGCCGGGGCTTTGCCTCCTTGATGTTGGCTGCTTCGATGCCGAAAGTGATGTACTTCGTTTTCACAAGGCCGTTATTTCCCTTGGCCAACTGATTCTGAAGCATTTCAGCGTATTCCTTACGGATATCATCGAATCCGTCATCCCTGTCGGGAATAATAATGGATTGTTCAAAGTTCTCAGCGCCGGCAGTCAGGTTCAGGAATGAGAACTGAAGATGAATGCTGGAATCAAAATAGTTCAGGAAGTCGCTCCAGCCTTCGAAGATTGAGGTTTTATCCTCGTTCTGCGCCAGCTGATAATTGATATCCTGGAACTGAATGGTCTTCGTATAGTACTTATCCGTTACCCGGCAGACTCCATCCGGCCACATCCGCTCATATGGAATGGTTCCTTGGGTCGTCCGCGGCTGTTTCTTGTCGGGACGGTTCCGCTCCAGCAGTTCCTTCAGCTGCTTTTTTTCCGCTCGGGTGAGCTTGAGATTTTGCTTTTTCTTTCCCATGGAGTATTAGGTTCACCTCTTTTTTCAGTTTCACGTCGCGATCAATCGCGCCGTAAAAATTATCGGTTTCGTATACCCGGATTCGGGGACGAGTGAATCTGGATTCAACAATGTGCCGAAGAACAACCTCCAGCGGCTGTCCGTGCTGCTCGTACATAGCGAACAGGAAGAACGGAAGCATGATCACAATCATCAGCATGGATGCGAAAGTGATGCCGATTGAGCCCTTCGTCAGGAAGAACACAGGCAGACCGCAGGCCGCGCCGATGCCGAAACAAAAGACCTGACGCTTGGTCAGGCCGAAAAGAAACTTGGATTTGACTTTTGTCAGATCCTTGGGAACAGGTACATATGCCATTTAGGGAGCCTCCTTGATAAATGGGTACAAAAAAACGCCGGTTCATGTGACCAGCGTTTCATTGGATGCCTTACTGGTTATTGGCTGATGAATTCAGAAGCTGAAATAATTCTTGGATTCTTTATGCCAGACTCCAGAAAATCCAGATCTCCTGTCAGTAACAAATCAGCGGCAGCAGCTTTTGCGGCTCGAAGGATAGGCCTGTCTTTCAGATCACGGATTTTGCCTTCCTCTGTTGCTTCAACTTCCGGAGTAGGTACTATCCGGATTACCTGAAGAGCATTGTAGAGAAAAGCTTCCAGTTCTGTTGTGTGCTTTGGGAATTTCTCCTGAAACTTGCGATGTAGTTCATCCACAATATAATCGCACACAATAGGTTCATACGGCGGAAGCATTGCCTTTATAAATGCTTTTGCAGCATTGCCGTTTGGAGTAATGGCAGCTGAAATAAAGATGTTGGTGTCTATCATCACCTTCATTCAGCTTCCTCCTCACGACGGGAGGCTGTTATCCACGCTGCAACATCTTCATCAGTCATCAGTCCGACTGCTTTGCCTTCACCTGCCATTTGAGCCTGCAGGCGCTGCAGTGCGTAAATTGCCGAATTTACAACGCGAACAGTATTTCCTTCAACAATAAATGTAACACGGTCGCCTGTGTTTATGCCGAGCGCATTCCTTACGTTTTTAGGAATCGTAACTTGTCCCTTAGACATAACCCGTGCATCATTCACAAATGCGGTTTCAGACATGATCAGCACCTCCGAAAAAGTAGGAAAGTAGGGATTTCCTACTTCATTATACTCGACTGCAGATCAAACCGCAAGATGCATTAGTGCGCATTGAACACTGATTTGGCAAGCGAACTTGTCTTGAACAGCGTGAAACACAGCAGAACCGTATACCCGATGCATGTCCAGACAGCGTTTGAAACATCGTCCGTGATCGCGATGCTTTGAACCAGTGTAGCGTATATTGCGACACAGACCATGATCAGGAATGCCTGGAAGCCTAACGCAAACAGGCTGCGCAGATAATTCTGGCCCATCTGCCCCCAGTCGCGATTCATCATGCTTGCCATGGGAATCGGCGCTACGGATGTGACCATGTAGATCTCAATCATGCGACCGTAGATGACAATGAAAATGCAGATTGTAAGCACCCAGGTCACAATGCCCATGAGCATGGACTGGAACCACATGCCGAACAGCGGCCCGATATCCATTTCTCTTAGTCGGGCCTCGAGATTGCCGACCACAGAGTTTACGTCAATTGCGGTATTTGACCCGATTGACCCTGCAGCGCTGTTTACAACGCTTTGGGCAACATCGAATACGCCCATGACAATATTCCAGGTATTGGTCACGATCAGAACGGCGGCAGCAGCCTTGAACAGCCATTTGAAGAAAATGAACGTGTCAAAGTCGTGCATATTGTTCCGGTCGATCAGCATCTGAATCAATTCCAGACACAAGACGAACGTCAGGATTATTCCGGCAACAGGCACAACAACATTCTCAGACAGTGTTTTGATCATACTGAAAATGCTGCCGTTCCATGCCTGCGGTGTTTTACCCACATTAGAGGCAATCTCAGTGACCTGTCCGTTGATGCCCTCAAACAGACCGGTCAGGTTGCTCATGATTCCGCTGACCAGCAAGCCCTTGAGCCACTCTGTGATTTTGTCCCAGATAAAGTTCAAAGGGATTTTCCTCCTTTCGGGCTCCCTCCCGCCTTAACGGGAGGGAGCATGGGATCAGCGGTCATCAGAACAGACCGGAGAGGAGCGGCACAACAGTGGTACCGATCAGGGCGACACCGCCGCCCGCCATGAGCTGCTTGATGCCCTGGGACTTCGCGCCAGGGTTGTCGTTGCCGTAACCTTCCAGCAGGTTCACCAGACCCCAGATACCGAGGCCGGCACCGATCGCAGTCACGAGAGTCTGAAGTACTTCAACAGTAGACGAAAAGAAAGCCATAATCTTTTATCCTCCTTATAAATTGAGGCTGCCATAGTCGGCAGCCGTTCTCTGAGATTCGTCGGGATAGTCATCCGGAAGATCGTCTTCATCATTCTCATCATCAATACTGATCTCATAGGTCATGAAGATTTCCTCGTCCTTGAGCTTCAGATTGCGATTCAGATATTTTTCAATGTTGAAAGCGTTCTTTGGATCATAATCCGACAGGTATTTGTAGTTGGGATGTTGAGTGATGTCATACTTTTCCGACAGGAACGGTCTTACGCCGCGAACCTGAAGGATGCACTTGCTGCCGTCCATGACGGCAAGCTCATCAATGGACATAAGATCTTTGCCGATTTTCTGGTAATTCCGGGTAGATGAATTCTCCCGGCCGCGGGTTTCACCCATGTTGTAGTAATCGATTGTTTCCTTGCCGAGGATCTCTGTCACTTCCTTGAGGGTGGTTTTTTCCTTGCCGCCCAGGAAAACAAAAGAGTCCATATTGCCGATGATCGTGTCAGCGTTGTCCTTGTAGATTGCTTTCAGCTGACTCTGCGCCTGAAGTACAAGGCAAGCTGAGATTTCACGGCTTCGGATTGTGGCCACCAGCTTTTCCAGATTGGGAATTTGGCCGATGTTGGCGCACTCGTCTATCAGACAGCGAACATGTACGGGGAGCCTTCCGCCGTATACATCGTCTGCTTTTTCGCAAAGTAGGTTGAACAGCTGGGAATAAACCATGCTGATCAAAAAATTGAACGAGGAATCCGTATCGGACATAATCAGGAACAGGGCGGATTTCTCATCGCCCAGAGTGTCGAGCTCAAGCTCGTCATAGGATGTGATTTCCCGCAGCTCCGCGATATCGAATACCGCGAGCCGCGCGCCGCATGAAATGAGGATTGATTTCGCTGTTTTTCCCGCAGCCAGTTTGAATTTCTTGTACTGTCTCACAGCAAAATGCTGGGGATCTCTGGCTTCCAAGCGTTCAAACATCATATCGACTGGATTTTGATAATCCTCATCGTCTTCTCTGGTGTCCATTGAGTTGAGCATGTCAATCATGGTGGAGAAGTTTTGCTCCGGTTCGGGAGCTTCGTAATGGATATAGCCGATCAAAGCGCAGTAGAGCATGGTTTCGGCTTTGAGCCAGAAATCATCGCCGCCTTTGTTTTCGCCCTTCGTATTCGCAATCAGGGTTGTCACAAGCTTCAGGATGTCCTTTTCTGAATGAATATAGGCGAAGGGGTTATAATGCATGCTCTTGTTGAAATTGATCGTGTTGAACACTTTAATACGGTAATGATCCTTTTGCAGGAGTTTCCCGCATTCGATCAGGATACTGCCCTTGGGGTCTGTCACGACATATGAGCTGTGCAGCTGCATCAGGTTAGGCTTCAGCCAGAACCGTGTTTTACCGGAACCGGAGCCGCCGACAATCAGAACATTTTTGTTCCGGGCGTACTTTGGCTTGGGTACCCGGCTTTCCATGGTCAGGCCTTCTGTCTTTGTCAGGATGATGTTCTTCCGGGGATTCGGGTTCATAAAAGGGACGATATCCGCATGCTTTCCCCAGCAGGCGGAGCCAAATTCCACGTTTTTTCGGAACTTTTTTCTGTCTTTGCCCTTGACCTTTACAAGCATTCGCAGCATGATACCGAACACAGCCCCAATCAGCAGATCAAACGGATGAAAGCTCGGAAGCGGCGACTGCAGGGCAGCAGTTAATCCCTGTATTCCATGCAGTAGCTTTTCGGATGCGTTCGCTCCCTCCGCAAGCCGCCAGCTTTCTCCGAACTTGGTTGCCAGGAGGCCAAACAGAACATACGGGATGTTCATGATGATCAGTTTTTTTATCTTGTCCCTGGTCATCTGCTGATCTCCCTGCGTACCGCGCGGTCTTTGTCCATGCCCTTAATCATCTCGCGGAAGGCGGCTATCATCTTGTGAATGGACGGACGCTCTTCGCGGCCGTGCTCAACGAAGTGATCAATGTACTCCTTCATAGCGGATGTAATAGCATCCTTATCCCGGGATTTGAAGAAAACCAGAAATTGCGGTTTCCCGTCTTTCTCGACTTTCTTCACGGCATAATCCACGCCGTATTTTCTTGCGATCCTGTTGAAGGATCTGAGGTTGATGTCATCGCCAATCTCCACATTTTCCACGCCGGCATTCTGGCCAACCAGCTGTTTTACCGTCTGCTTTCCGTGAGGGACAACATCCTTGTGTTCCTGCACTTTATGCTTCGAGTAATTCAGAAAATGAATCATGGCTGATTTCAGCGTCTTTCCGGTAAACTTTCCGGAAGATACCATCAGCGTGACCGTGCGATGCTCAAGCTCTTCCTGCATGTTTCATCCCTCCTTCCAAAAAAAGAGATGCCTCTGAGCCAGGGAGGCACCTCCAGTCGATGCAGGTATGTCTTCGGATCACGCCTTAATCCAGTCGGTACGGCGCGCGATATACGTTTTTCCTTTGTACACATATCTCACCTTGTACTTGTAGTAGCAGTATCCTCTGCCAACACGAAGGTTGTACTCTTCGCCGTAATTGATTCGGAAAATACCGGTTCCCACCCAGATATCTTTGGTGATCCCGGTGCCTTTTCTCAGATAAATGCGTTGATTGTCTACCACTTTCCGGGCTTTTCCGCCTTCGCCGACCTTGCACCAGACATCAATGTAAACCTTGAAGTCCTTGGCATTCTTGCTTGCGGAAGTAAACTCGACAGTAATGATCTTGGTTCTGGTCTGGTTATTCCAGTCGGAGTGAATAACATGAGCGCTGCCCGCGGCCATCCCGGTAAACGGGATGGCGCAGACCAGCAGCGCAGCCATCAAAGCGGCAATAACACGGATGATCTTTTTCATTGGTTTAATCCTCCTGTTTCTTGGGGGACTTCTTCCGGCGGATGATAAACAGCACTCCGCTCACGAGAATGAACCCGGCTCCCAAGATCATCAGGCCGGTAACAGCCATCTGTACGCCCGTCTGAATCACGGTGTAGTTGACCATGTGCGGCATGGTTTCAGGGATTACGTAGTTTTCATCCATGACGACCTTGATGACTTCGCCGGAAACACTGAAGCCTTCCAGCGTTTCGATTTCCTTGATGTAGTACACGCCGCTGTCCTGAACGGTGATGCTGACAATGCCGTTTTCGTCAGACACGTATTCGCCCAGGCTTGTTCCTTTTTCATCTTCCAGGCGGAACTTGACGCCAGATAGCGGATTGCCACTGGAATCAGTCTTCAGGAATTCATAGTGGTTCGGAATGTTCACGCATTTGATCATCTCCGGTGCTTTCCACTTTTCATCCACATGGATCACGATATCCAGCAGCCTGCAATAGCCTTCAGGCACCTTGCTTTCACGGATAATCCAGTCGCCATAACCGAACTTGGTGAAGGTCAGGCAACCATCCTTATCAGTTTTCAGCGTTTCAACGATTTCGGCAGTGTTGGCGTTCATGAGAACAAACTCAATGCCTTCCATGGGCTTTCCGGAGGTATCAGTCTTCTGCAGCGGCAGTTCCTGCGGAATGTTCACAAATCCCTGTGTCGGTTTTTCGGGATTGACGTATTTCTCGTTCACAGTGACGATGTTTTCTTTTGTGGAGAGCAGATAGCCATCCGGAGCTTTGGTCTCGCGTACCGTATAGCGGCCCTGCTCCACATGGGTGAAGCTGATTATACCGTCTTTATCGGAAACAGCGGTCATTACCAGTTTGCCTTCTTCGTTGAACAGTCCGAACTCGGCATCAGCCAGGGCTTTTCCATCCTGGTCAACCTTCTGCATCAGGATCTCTGTGGGAATATTGTTGATAATGGCCAGTGGTTCCTTCGGATTGATGAAGGTGCCATCCACAGTCACGGGCACGCGGGTATAGTCACGGACATAACCCGGCAGCGGTTCCTTTTCCTGAATGTAGTAGTCGCCATAAGGCACCTTTTCAAAGGTCGCAAAGCCTTTTTCATCGGTAACAGCGGTCTTGACCAGATAATTGGTATCCGTTGCGTACAGTCCAAACTGAACTCCCGCCAGAGGCTTACTGGCTTCATCTACCTTCATGATATAGAAGCGGGTGTAGTCATCCGTCACATGAGTGCGGCCGTCCACCTTACCCTCGGAATCCACTGTGAAGGAGAACTCGGTCACACACAGTTCATAACCTTCCGGCGCCAGAACTTCCTTATATGTGTACTTCCCGGGCAAAGCAGGGAACGCAGGCACAAACCCGTCTTCGCCGGTATAAGCCTTGCAGACGACTTCGCCTTCTTCGTTCCTGACCTCAATCAGCGTATTCGGCAGATAATCAGATCCGGCAATATCCAGCTTGGCAATTCTGGGAGTACCGTGAACGATCTCATCGATAATGGGAGCCTCGAGTGTGAATTCGCAGATTCCCTCGTCCGTAAGCTGTTTCCGGTCGATATCGATATGGTAAGCGGCTTCGTTGATCTTCCACCCGTCCGGGGCGGCGATTTCTTTCAGCGTATAGTGTCCATGCGGGAAGTTCCCGGCAAAGGAAGCTTTGCCGTCCTTATCGGTCACTGCTACACCGACCAGCGTTCCCTTGGGAAGAGATCCGCCGACATACTTGATCTCTTCATGGTTATAGAGACCGAAAACAAAGCCTTCGCCCGGAGCGGTTTCAATTTCGCTGGAAACCAGCCCGTTGTCATGCTCTTTGGTTACGATGACCTGCTTTGCTTTTGAAAAATTGATCTTTGCGGGCAGGAATTCATCTGTAACGCTGACTGTTTCGATCACCACAGGCGTTTTCTGATCCGCGGCCTGAAGCAGTACATCATAGCGGTTTTCATCCACCTTGTACCCGGCAGGAGCGCTTTTCTCTACAATGTAGTAGTGCCCCAGCGGAAGCAGCGGGCTTTCATCCTTACCCTCGGCGGTTGTCGTGATGGTTGCGGCGACTTCATCAGCCTTAAACCATTTGGTTCCTTCTTTGCCAACGATGTCTTCCACGGCACGGATTTCATAAACAGCGCCTTCAAGGTATCCCTCATGATAGTCAGGCGCATAAACGGTGAACCCGGTGGAATCCTGGGATTCCACGAAACCGGTCAGTACCATGCCTGTCTTTTCCAGGATGATCTTGCCCTTAATAGGCGTATTCGTAACAAAGATCTCCTGAGTGGTTTCATTCACTTCTTCGCCAAAGACGGCTGCCGGAAGACAGACAAGCAACAGCAGCAGGCTCAGAATCAGCGCGGTGAATCCTTTTCTTGTGATATTCATTCGTTTTTATACCTCGTTTCATTGTCGTTATGGGCATAAGAAAGGGACAGCAGGGTTTTCCGCTGCCCCATATTCCGATTCAATGCTTTCATTCGCCCGGCACCTTGATTGTGACTTCGTATCCGTCATCAATGTAGTCATCCGGAACATGCGTTTCCGCGACCTTGTACTCGCCCCAGGTAAGCAGCGGGGTTTCAGCGAAGCCGTTCTCGTCTGTTGTCAGGACAGCAACGATCTCTCCGACATCCTCACCATTATGGGAAGGCAGGCCTTTGACGCGGGTCACCGTGAAAACAGCACCCGGAAGCCCTTTTTCCGTCTCGTCATCGGTTTTCACGATCTTGATCTTTCCCTGGAGCGGCATGTTTTTCACCGTGCGTTCAATAGTTTTGTCCATGATGACCGTGATCTTTTCGCTCCACAGGTTATACTTGTAGCCGACAGGGTTTTCGTGTTCCTTAACCAGGTAATCACCAACCAGCAAATCCGGGGACGTTGCAATACCGTCATCGTTCGTCACCATGGTGGCGACCACATCGCCTTCGGTTCCGTCATCCTTTACGGCATAGATATCGAACTGAAGGCCGGCGATCGCGTGACCGTCCAGTTCGTCGATCTTCTTGATCTTGATCCATCCGGGAGCATCCTCGTTCACAACCGTATCCAGCACCTTGATCGGATTGATGTAGGTTCCGTCAACATTTAGTCTCCATGTGTTCTTTGAAGCATGGAATCCATACGGTGCGGAGATTTCCTTAATGGTGTACTTGCCATAAGGAATCTTTTTGAACTGAACAATACCGTCAGCACCGGAAGTTGCTTCCATGATCTTTGCGCCTTTTTCGTTGTACAGGCCAAACACACAGCCCTCGAGAGGATCGCCGTTTTCACGGGTTTTTAGCAGTTCAACATGGTTCACTTCATCCTTGATCGTGGTATGACCGATGACTTTGCCATCCTTGGTGACCGTGAAATCCATGATCGCCACATTCAGCGCATAGCCCTCAGGCGCATAGGTTTCCTTGAAAGTGTAATTGCCCGGAACAACAGGAATGTCCGGGATTTCACCGTTCTCATTTGTGTACTCGCGGTAGATCAGCGTTCTGTTCTCATCGTAAACCTCGATCAGCGCACCTGGCAGTTTTTCAGCACCGGTAATGTCTGTCTTGGTAATGGTCACAGGAATATAGATCAGTTCGTTCAGAACCGGCTCTGCAAGTTTCACCACAATGGTGTTTTCATTGGCAGCTTTGTTTGCGGAGGTCAGAACCACAGGAAACTTCTGAGTGCTCAGTTTCCAACCGTCCGGCACCGCCAACTCTTTCAGATAATAATTGCCATGCGGATACAGTCCGGAAATGGTCAGATTACCGTTCTTATCTGTTTTCGCGGTGGCCATCAGGGTGTTTGCGGGCAGCTGCTGGTTGTTGGCATAGTTGATGACGGAACTGTTATACAGGCCGAAAACAAAGCCTTCGCCGGCAACGACTTCAATCACCTGATGAACCATGCCGTTTTCCAGATTCGTGATCTTAGTCTGCTCTTTCTTCTTCTCCAGAGAGACCTTAATCGGCAGATAAGTATTGGAAGCGGAAACCTTCACTTCAACCACGGCTGTTTTCTTGTCGATCGCGGCCAGGGTGAAATTGCAGCGCTCTGTGCTGTACACATAGCCGTCAGGCGCGGAAACTTCCACCAGGTAATACTTGCCCAGCGGCAGCAGGCTGGATTTCACGGAGCCCGTGCTTGTCGTTGTCAGCGTTTCGATCTTCTGATCTTTCGTATAGAAGGTCGTTCCTTCTTTACCGACGATGTCCTCAGCTGCGTGCAATTCGAACTTCGCACCGGCCAGATAGCCATTCTCATATACAGGCTTCATAATCGAATAGCCGTTGGCGTCTGTTTCATTCTGGAACCGAACCAGCTGCAGGCCTTTCTTTTCCAGCATTACATCGCCGCGAACGGGGGTGTTTGTCACATTCAGCGTGACTGTGACCGTATCATCCGCTGCAGCAGTGGTGAAATTCAGCCATGACAGCAGCATTACCAGCGCCATGAAAAGATGGAGAAATCTGTTTTTGTTCATATGCAATATCCTCCGTTATTTGATCCACACAGTAACGGTATATCCGGAATCCAGATACCCGTCAGGAACACCGGTTTCTGTAATCCTGTACTCGCCCCAAGGAAGCAGACCGGTCTCGGCAATGCCCTGAGCGTTTGTGGTAATGGTTGCAACAACCTGACCGATGTTCGAAGCATTATCCGATTCAGGCCCGGACAGACGGGTCACGGTGAAGGTAGCTCCTGCCAGAGGCTTATGCGTCTGGGAATCGGTCTTCACAATGCGTACCTTGCCGGAAATTCGCTTATTGGTGAATGTACTCTTCGTCACTGAACCGGCAACGACCGTCACGTTTTCGGAAGAAGTGGCAGCCAGGTTATATCCCTGCGGAGCTGTCTTCTCACGGACTGTGTAGGCACCGGGCTCCAGATCGGTGAACTTCGCAACACCACTGGCGTTTGTGGTCGCGGTTTTGATTACCGTACCGTTTTTCAGCAATTCAAAAACAGCATTCTTCAGGAGAATGCCGTCATCGGATTTCTTCGTGACTTCGATCTCACCAAGGGCCAGCTCAAAGGTCACACTGCCTTCCTTCAGGGGATACGGAGATCCGTAAGTCGGCACTATAATCTTCTGAATGGAAACCTCAGGAACGCCAACCAGGAAATTGGCTTCCTCTGAATCGGAGGAAATGGATTCCATGGTTACCGTGAACTTCCGCTCTGTGGAAGTAACGCTGATAGTGTCTCCACTCTTGGCGTAGTAGTAGCTGCTGTCAGATCCGCCGGTGTTTCCGGTCAGCGTTCCGACGCTCTTGGGAATTCGGATCAGATCAGCATCCGTGCTGACGGTGACCTTTCCAATATAATTGGTGCCGGAGACTGTCATGCTCGCATCGGAGAAGGTGATCTTACCGGTGATCTTGGAACGGGCAATGCCGTTAGCCGCCAGCCAACGGGCGTAGGTCAGGTAAACAGCGGGAGCGCCGCCGCTGAAAGCATAGAAGTTATCCATATCCCAGTAGCTGCGTACGTACTGAGAGCCTTCCAGCTGCTTGATTACTTCGCGCATGGCGAACTGACCGGCGACACGGGACCAGGTATTGTTATGGGCGTCACTGCGATCAAGCACCATGAAGGGATAGGTATGCCGTAGCACCCAGGCCAGGGCATGCATTGTTTTCTCGCTGAAACGAACGCCTGTCACACCAACTCCGGCGCTGGTGTTGCAGAAGGAATCCATATCAACCAATACATACGGACCTTTGGGGGCCTGATTGCTTCCGGAACCTTCACCAGGGCCGTCCTGTGTGTGCTCCAGACAGTAAACCTCGAAACCTTCCAGATAGTGCGGGGTTGCGTAAATCGTGCCGTGGGCGGATGATTTCGCAATCTGCGGATAATCGCTGTCTTTACCGGAGCTGCCGTTCAGTCCACTTTGCCATTCCGTAAAACTGCCCAGGCTCACATGGATTTCTTTCAGGGTGAATCCATCCATCGCGGTAGGACTAAAAGAACGCAGCGCCTTTCTGCCAGTGGAAGTGCGCCGCTGCAGCTGTTCTTTGGTGTAGGCATAATCGGTTACGGTGCAGGCGGTCTTGTCAGTATCCTGGGTTTCCTTAGCCAGTACATAGACTGAACCGTAGGCTGTCCACTTCAGGGAACCGTTCTTGAGCTCGTCGCCATACAGATACCGGACTTTGTACCAGTAGTCACCATTGGCATCCCGGAGGACATCCTCGATCTGAACAACGGCATCACGAACAAAAACGCCGACAAACAGATCGCTTGTGATCCGACTGGATTCGTCCGATTTATCCATATCCGTGAAAACCCAGGTGTCTTTGGTCACATGCACGAAGTCACCAGCCTGATGAGGCGGGAGTTCCTCCGGTTCTTCTTCCTCAGGCTCTTCTTCAGGTTCTTCCGTCAGCTCTTCAGTCGTTTCCGGTTCCTTTTCCGGTTCTTTTTCCGGCTCTTCGGTCGGTTCCTCAACCGGATCGTCCGTGGGTTCAGTGTCCAGATCCTCCAGAGAAATTCCTGTGGGTACAATCACCAGATCCTCGAGGAGCTCGGGCGTTTCATCCTCGGATTCTTCAGAAGGCTCTTCGACAGGTGTAATCGGACTGATAGGTTCGTCTACCGGTTCATCTGCCGGTTCTTCCGTTTCGTCTGCCGGATCATCCTCATCTTCGGGGATGTCTTCATCTTCCGTCAGATCTTCATCTTCGGGAAGATCGGAGTCATCCTCATCGGGAGTATCCTCGTCTTCGTCAGGAAGGTCCCCGTCATCATCCGGCGCTTCTTCCGGTGCGGCACTGAGAAGTGTTTCGGCCTGGACAATCTCAATCTCTTCATCCATAATGACGGAAAGTTCAGTATCACTTTCCAGCGGTTCTTCGGTTTCCGGCGTTTCAGCCAGGGAAACAGTGCAGGAAAGCAGCATAATCAGGGAAAGAATAAATGTCAGAATACGTTTTGCTTTCATATGTTTGGGTTTCTCCTCTCATTGTTCCACACCCATAACCAACAGCCGGCCTTGTACGCCGCCAAAGCTGCGGTCGCAGGTGATCAGGGTAATAATGTGATCAGTTTCGGATACCTCAATACCGGTATCGTAAAAGGCTTTCTTCCTGGCACGGTTTACGAACTTCAGGAAGGCATTGTCATCCTTGAAGGAAGCTGTTGAAGCATCCCAGTCGGACACCGTGTGATTCAGCACGGCAAAGATCCGATAAGTTCTTTTGCCGTATATGGTGTTGAGCTGAATAGTCTGGTGGCTTTTCCAGTATGATTCGTTTTTGTACTGCAGAAGGGTTGAAAACATAGCAGTACTGTTGCTCAGGTGATGACCGTAGATCGCAATATTCTGACTGGGTGTTTCATAGTCTGATGTAGTCAGGGAAAACAGCGTACCCAGTTTGCTTTGCTGGCCTGTGATCAGATGATGAAGGTAATAGTCAGTACGGTCAGACCGGACAACAGGATAGTTAATCACCGTTCCCGGAATCGTCAGCCAGGCAACATAATCCTTGTTATCAGTAGCGGCATTCTGCGGTTTTGCGGAAGGCTTTGGTGTTGTTGCCGCGGCATTTTCCTGGAGCGGTTTCTTGGTTTGAGCAGGCTGCATTGGTTCAGACGTTGATTGTTCCTCAAACTCTTCTGTTTCATCGTCCTGGGCCGATTCTTCAGTAATTTCGGCAGCGTGTACAGGTTCCACCACATAGAATTCATCAGCCGGTTCCTCATCTTCTGCTGTGATCGCTTCTGTTTCAGAAGGCTCTTCCGTGGGTGGTTCTGTTGCTTCCGGTTCCGATTCTGTTTCTTCCTGCTGACTGTCTTCCGGCAGATCTTTAGTTTCTTGGGTTTCAGCTGCCTGAGCCCGTATTTCTTCCGCCAGAAGCGCGTATATGTTGTCATCCGCTGAAATTTCCTGCTGTTGTGAGATCATGGGAATCACGATCATCGCAACACCGGCTACAAACAACAGAAACAGCAGAAACAGAAAAAAACGATTATTGGGCAATCTCAAAGGCAATTCCTCCTTTCGCACGTTGGAAGGGCATAAAAAAAGACGGCCTCTTTACCGTCATCTGGATTGTTCCTTTTCCCGCTGCCTTTTCAGGTAGTTTTCCAGGAGCTTGATAATGATCTGCTCAATCTTCTGGATGGAATAGGATTTGGGAAAGTACTTTTTCAGCGTATCATGGCTCAGCGTGATGGAGTCCCGCAGCGGCTTCTTCTCTTCCATCATGATGTCAGTGAGCTTTTCCTTGGTTGCTTCGCCGCTCTCGCTCATTTTTCGGATGCGCTGCGCCTGGGAAAGTGACGGAGTGTTCTGCGTTTCTTCCAGAGCAACGGCAACATCTCTCTGCTCAGATGGATTCAAGTAAGAAAGTTCAACAGCGGGAGTCAGCGCCAGCCGCCCTTCATCCACCATTTCTTGTAGTTCCGGATTTAAGTTATTCAGGCGGATTAAGCGTTGAATTTGCTTTCTGCTGTCCGGCGAATTTTCTGCCACAATATCAATACTACGTCGACCATCTAACTTGTGGCCATCATGGCCACAAGTTAAGTCGCTTCTCTGACCTTGATGTTTCAAGGCTTCCAGCTTCATCTGATACGCCTTGGCTCTTTCAGTGGGAGGGATCTCATCCCGCTGCTGGAGATTGGAATCGACCATCAGAATGGTGGCTTCATCGTTATCCAGGTTCCGGATAAGCACAGGTACTTCCTCAATCCCGGCCAGTTCACAGGCGTGTTTGCGCCGGTGACCGGAGATGATCTCATATCCGCCGCCGTCGAGAGGCCTTGCAATAAGCGGAATCATGACCCCGAATTCCTTAACGCTCTCTACCATTTCCATCATGCGCTTGTCATCGACAACGCTGAAGGGATGATCTTTAAAAGGAAACAGCTCTGTGATCGGAATCTTCTGAATCTGCTCCGGCGCGGCACCGTTTCGACTTTGCTCCGTGGAGAAGATATCATCGTATGGGGTCAGGCTTATGTTTGATCCGTTCGGCTTCATGCTGCATCACCTCCTTCGTCAGAGCGTGATACGCATTGGCGACTTTGCCGCCGGGATCGTGTTCAAAGATACTTTTCCCTTCAGAACTGATCTCAGCCGCACGGACGGAATGAGGGATCTCTGTTTCAAACACTTTGATCTTACCGCCGTATGTGTCACGGATCAGGTTGCTGATCATCCGTGCGTTGTTTGTCCGGTTATCCACCATTGTCAGCAGAATCCCGTCTATCTCAAGCTTTGGATTGATCTGCCGCCGTACCTTTGCAATGGTTTGAAGCAGCTGCTCCAGACCTTTTGCGGAAAGGTAGTTTGCCTGAACAGGAATGATCACCTTGTTGGAAGCGGCCAGTGCGTTAATGGTCAGCATGCCCAGGGAAGGCATACAGTCGATCAGGATATGATCGTAATCCTTCCTATATTCATTCAGGACATACTTGAGCATTGATTCCCGGCTCATGGCGTTCACCAGAGAAACCTCCGTCCCGGCCAGCGCGATGCTTGACGGCATTAGATCCATGCCCTCAGGGTGATGGATAATGCCTTCGCCGGGGACGGGAGTTTGATCGTTCATAACCTTGGTCATGAGATCAGCCAGTGTGACCGGAAGGTTATCCGGCTGCGGATTGCCCAGGGAAATCGTCATGGATGCCTGCGGGTCTGTGTCCACCAGAAGAACTCGCTTGCCCTCCTGTACAAGCGCAGCGCCCAGATTGACGCAGCTCGTGCTCTTTGCAACGCCGCCTTTCTGGTTCACAAGCGCCGTTACTGTGGGGGCCATAGGCATACCTCCTCCATAACCGGCTTCACATACGCATCAACGTATATGATGATGAACAATCCGTCTGTGATGATTAGGATTACCATAAGCAGCCTCCTTACAGAATAGAATAGAAAAAGCACCGGCGCGTATTGCGTCGATGCCCTCTGCCAAACCTGGCACGATAACATTATCAGACTTTTCCCCTTCAATCAATAGCGCATCGTATGCAATTTTGTCTCATCGTTTAGCGTTCAGTCTCAAATTTTCAGGAAAATGGAAAAAAGATGCTTTTCAAACGAAAAATCTGCGGATCATTCTTCAGAACAGGTCGATTCCATGGTATACTTTCAGGGATTAGAAAACCCATCCGGAGCTTACGTTATAACGTTTTCACCGAGAGAGGTTATGAAGGCCATTTGTTCCCCGGGATCGGCTAAATAGATCAGATGTTGACACAATGCGGCTATGCAGATTGTGAGAGAATATGGAGAACAGAATTATAGAGGAAGCGATAGAGTACATCCGGACATTGTTCCAGGGGAACAGCGACGGACACGACTTTGATCATACAATGCGAGTTTATCATACAGCCATGGAGATTGCGGATTCTGAGCCCCGTTGCAACAGATTAATCGTAGCCCTGGCAGCGCTGCTCCACGACGCGGGTGACTATAAGCTGTTTGAAACGAAGAACAACGCGAACGCCAGAGCTTTTCTGGACTCTCAGAATATTGATGAAGCAACGGCTTTGCAGATCTGCATGGCCATCAACTCGGTGTCCTTCAGCAAAAACAAAGGCAGATGCCCTGAATTGCTCGAAGGTAAGATCGTTCAGGATGCTGACAGGCTGGATGCCATCGGAGCCATAGGCATTGCGAGGACTTTCGCTTACGGCGGGAAGCATAGCAGAACACTGGATTCGTCCATCGAGCATTTTCATGAGAAACTGCTTCTGCTGAAGGCTATGATGCATACGGAAAAAGCGAAGGAACTGGCTGAAAGTCGTCACGCGTTCATGGAAAGCTTCTTACAAGAATGGGAAAAGGAGCAAGGCAGTAATGAATGTAAAAGCCATCTTTGATCGTTATAAAGTCACCGTAGAGGATGATAAGTGCTTTGACCTAATACGTCAGATCCATGTCAAAGCGACGCCGGAAGAGATTGTTCGCCAGAAGACAATCAAGTATTTGATGAAACGTCTGGAAGTCCCGCAGGCAAAAATCATCATTGAAAGATCATTGGGCTCTTTGGGCGTGAAAGGCAGCAAAAAAAGGATTGATATCGGAATACTTGATGAGAATGACCTTATTATGGCTGTAATTGAATGCAAGGCTTCCTTGTTGGGGATTGATGAAGCTGCGCATGCGCAAGCAGAGGACTATTTTAAGCTGCTGAATACGCGGTATTTCTTTGTGACCGATGGAAATACATTCACAGGATACTTTTATAACACGGTTCAGTTTATCAGGCTTGAAGAAATACCAAAGTATAAAAATGCCCTGACAGGTTGTAAATGAACTGTCAGGGCTGATTTTTAGCACATCTTTGTAGGGATATCGGCTTCCGTAAGGTCGTTGAGCAATGTGTCCAGGTTTTTCAGGGCAATATCATGTCTTCGATATCCCCATGTCCGGGAATGATGAAGCTTGATGGATATTTCATTGAGAGGCATATGCTGCAGGTGGTGATATGTCAGCAGATCCTCGTCATCCTGTTCTTCGAGGCCGTTCATTTTCCCAGTGATGAAATCAACAAGCGCGGAATAGTAATCAGAAGCAATCCGCAATTCATCTTTCGCTTCGGAAAGCCGCAGAATCGAATCTTCAAACGAGTGCACGTTTCTGGAACGGGAAACCACTTCTCCTTCCAGAGAAGACGTGATCCGTTCGGCCATGCACTTGTACAGCTCCACCTTTCGGGCGGCGGTGTTGATATTCCGCTCCGAAGCCTCAATTCTCTTAAAGATTTCAATTGCTGTCATTTTTCTTTCCTCTGCTCTTAACGCGATATGCGTTTGCTTTTTCAGTTTCTGCTGTTATCATCCGGCTTCCAGGTGAGGATGAACTGATCATTCTGATTCCTCATCTGATTTTTCAGCCGGGTGTTTGCCTTCCTGCGGGATTGCTTTGCCTTGTGGCGCTTTTTCCTGCATTCCTGGATGTACCTATATTCCTGTGACTTGGCTGACTTCTTTTCGGCCATCACATGAGCTATTGCTTTGCCTTCCGTGGGGCAGGAATAGTGTTCACTGTTCAGATACATGATCGTTATCCTCCGTTTTTTTTCTTTGCTTTCTCTTCGATATAGTCAATCAATGCCAGGAAAATATGGCCTGCCAGCGGATGATTGTCCCAGGCAGCGCATACCTTACCCATTTCCTGCACCGTCTGAAGCCACCAATCAGGAGCGCACTCATCGCTGTTGGCCGGCGGATTGCAGTGCGTTTTCAGGAAAATAAAGGCATGGCGCATGATTTCACGTTCTTCCGATGTCAGAGTCTGTTCCATTTCCTGCGTCCTCCTTAAAGGGAAAACCTTCGATTTCATTCATGTCTACCTGTGTGAAACCTTCCGCCCAGCTGTATGCGGGCACTCCGCCTCTGATATCCGTCATGGTCTTGCATGTGCCGTCGAAATAGAGAAGAATCATTTCATCCACAACACCGAGATCACGGTTTTTCATGATTTCAATCGCATTGCCGACATCCGGGGCAATGTTCAGCTTCGGATAGATCTCTTTTACCCTGGTGAGGAAATCGTTATTCACCCGATGTACCATGAACACGTTGTCCGCTGTGTTGCTCAGGTCGCCGGTGCCGCTGATATCATTCTTCCGCAGGAACGATTCCGTCTTTCGCGGATGGCAGATAAAGTGGATGTGAACATTCAGCTGCTTTGCCGCCTGTGAAAGGGTCTGAACGATTTGAGACTGGATCTCATACTTGTCCGAGGTTCCGACAGGCAGGTTCAGCGACATCAGATTGTCTATGATGACAACATCAGACCCCTTTTCCTTCACCCAGTTAAAGATGACCGATGCTACAGTTTCCCAATTGCTGCCGTAATCGTTGTTGTAAATCGCCAGCGATCCGCTCAGTCGTTTGTTCAGGTATTCCTTAATTCCGGCTTTCAGGCGGTAATGCCGGGGAGACAGTGGGTCTTCCTCCACATTGTCCCGACCGGCTGCCTGCAGATACAGCCAGTACTTGACAAGCTTTGGCGGCATCTCGCCGGAGAACATGGCAACCTTATATCCCTGGTGAACAGCTGTAAGACCTAGCTGACTGACCAGTGTCGACTTGCCGGAAGAGTTTGATCCCGACCAGATCGAGAGCTCGCCCTTGTTGAATCCGCCGATCAGCGCGTCCAGCTTTCCGAGCTTGGACTGAATAGTGGTGATTTTGCTGCGGTCATAGTCTTCAACATCGGCAATGTCCAGCATCGTAGGCTTCTGAACGACTGCCGGGGCCTGCTGCACAGCTGTGGCGGGAGCAGCCGTCTGCGAAACCTGTTCGCTGCCGTTTGAGATTCGCGGCAGCGGAGCGACCTGCTGAGCCTGAAACACACTGTTGGAATAAGCGGAAGGATCGACTTTCGCCCGAAACTCATGCCAGCCAAAGCCTGAGCAGCCATTGTGAAAACATTTGAAGCCTAACCGCCCGTCGTTTGAGACAAACACAGCCGAATCCGGTGCCTTGTGATCACTGTTGAAAGGGCATTCCGACAGGATGTACTTGGTCAGGTTGCCGCTTTCGATCTTCCGGGCCACGCTGATATTGTGGCTGGCCAGGAAAGAATCCATATCGAACGGAGTCGAGGCATATCTGTTCGATAAAGTACTCGAGGGCGTCATCTTTTCCCACTCGCCGGCAACCGCTCTTACAAGCGCCATGGGTGTAGGCTGAATGGGGTTCGGCGCGTGAAGAATCTTGCTTTCCCTGTGGGGACGTTCGGGAGAATTCGCGCCTTTGCGGGCAACCGTGCCGTAGAGTTTCGTGATTCTGGCCGGGTTGTAAACCGCTGTGTCAATCTGTACCGCTTCGGAAGAGAACCACAGATCCAGCACTTTCAGGAACTGGGAAATGATATCTTTGCTTGAAATCTCTGCCTTGATCTTGTACAGCAGGTGATAACCGTTTCCGCTGTCGGCGGCGATCGGTTCGCTGAATCCCAGCTTTTTCAGGTGCAGATAGACAGCCCTGGCTGTTTTACGGGCTTGTTCTTTTTCACCGTCTGTGGCGCTTACGCCGGAAGGACGAACGGGATCGGCATCAATCAGAATCCAGCTGTAGCCGATAATGTCCCGATCTGAGGTCGTTTCCTTGGGATTGGGCATCAGGACTTCCCGCTGCGCCCGGGAATAACAGCCCGGATCAATGCAGTTCATGGTCTGATAAAAGGTACGGCCCTTATAACGTGCAAGTTGCTTTTCGATATTGGCGCTGTTTGCCTTAAAAAGCCCGCTGATTGTAGGCTTAGGATCAATGCTGCGGATCTCGATAACATCTTCCGGATCATGAAGCAGCAGAAGACTACTCAGTATTCCGTCCATGCGGATCGCTCCTCTCTTTCGCTCAGGTCGATATAGTCTTCCCATTTTCCGTCAAGCCATTTTGCTGCCCTGGGGATATACTTGCCGTTATCCTGAAGCCATTCTCTGGAGCACTTTGCGTTCTCCAGTGCCGCAATCAGGGTTTCTGTCGGCACTTTCATCTCCATCCAGGCTTTTCTGGCCGCGGATTTCTCCTCATGCCGGGGGTATGCTTTCCAGAAGATTTCGAAAACCTGGTCGCGGTAAGAAAGTGTTCTTGGTCTTTCTTGGTTATATTTTTGGTTGTGCTCATTTCGTGGGCAGCCAATGCCCATATCGTGAGCAGCTACGTTCATATCTTGGGCATTTGTGCCCATATTGTGGGCAACTGGGCTTGTCGGCATGGCGGTTGCTGGCCTGACATTCTCCTGACAGATCTCACTCCAGCCGATCACCGTGTACAATGCTCCGTCAGAGTTGCGAGAAACGCTGATGAGTCCTTTGCAGAACAGGGATTCAATGTGCTTTGCTGTTCCGTTTCTGCTCCATCCGAGGGCTTTTGCGATACTGACAACGGACGATTGAAACTGTCCAGGCTTCAGATGTCCGTAAAAGTTATGGCTGGCGCGAAGCAGAAAAAAGAAATACAGTGCCGCATCATATCCGTCTTCCCAGATACGCGAATCCAGAATGGTTCTGGAGATTTTGACAAAACCCGTAGGTTCCATGTTATTCACCTGCCAATCAATCCCCCAGAGCAGGCAGACCGCCTGCCCTGGGGATAAGGTATTGGATCAGAAGGGAGTATCCTGATCATCGGTATAGTGCATCGGAAGCAGAGATGCTTCAGGCGCGTACATTGTGGGTGAGACGACTGGAGCAGTCGGCGGTATCGCTTCCGGCATGGGAGGAATAGCGCTTGCAGGGATAACAGGAGCAATCGCTTGCTGGATCGTATCCGGAATCTGTCTTGCCGCGGATGAAACAGGTGGATAGCCCTGGACGATATGGGATGCACGGCGCTTCATGGGACGGAATGTTCCATTGCGGATCACGGAAACAGGAATGAATTTGCCGATTTCTGTAAAAATGCAGCCGTTGTATTCGTTTTCCCGAACAGAGATTCCGACCGTCATTCCTTTCAGGGAATCGGTGTTCCAGTTCCAGTTGAATCCTGGATTGCTTGCCATGATTGCTCCCATAGTCAGATTGAAGCGGTCCAGCATCCACAGATCTTCCTGCTGAAGATTGTTGGTCGGGCAGAAAATCCTGTAGACTCCGCGGTAACGGGCCGGATACTGGCCGCCTTCCTGCGCACGGTAGTCCTTCAGGAAAAATCCGGCATACGGGCCTTCCGTGATTTCCACTGTGAAAACCAGCATCTGGTTTCCATCAGCACGGTTTTCCGCACGGGCATCCTGGATCACAGCGATATAACCGCCAACCGGCAGCTGTGCGCGGAACTGTTCCTGCATGGGCCTGAAGCCGTTGAAGGGATTCACATTACTCATCTTCTTCATCCTCCTCATTTCCGTCAGTCAGAAGCATTGGAGCGATTATCGTTTCCAGGACTTGTATCTGGTTCATCCATGCCTTTCGCATATAGCAGCGAACGCAAATGTACTCTCGAGCAAAAAAGTTCGGGCTTTCCCTTGATGGGAATACAGCATCAATCATTGAAAACGTCTTTCCGCACCGCGTGCACGTGGTAAATGTGTTTTCAATGGTTACTCCGAGAATCTCTCCGGGTGCTACGTCTTTGGGTACCTTGATAAAAACCACTTTTTCGTCCTCCTTTTGGGGGCCGTTTTTTTTGCCCCTCACTTGATGTGGTAAAAAATCGCTGTTTTAAGTCACTTTTTGAAAAATTTCTTTGAATAAAATTGAATCCTTGTGCTTACCAACAGGGATGAGCCCTTTGTTTTCAATGCTTGCAGGCTTATAGATCACTCGAAATTTGTGACGTAGTAATCACGCAGCTCCTTCAGCAGCTTCCGGATGCGGCGATTTGCGGTTTTCTGCGGAATCCCAAGACGGCTCCCGATCTCATAACTGGTGAGCTTTTCCATGCACATCGTTAAGATGAGATCCCCATCCTCACAGATGAGCCGAGCCTGGGCGAACATGCGCTCAATGGTGTCTGTATGTTCGGCAATCTCCGCGGGGCCGGGCGTCGGATCAACAGCCAGGTGTTCCCCGTAGGCAACGCTGTGTTCCGGATCATCGGTCATAAAGGTTTCTTCGTAGCTGACAAAGATGCCGGAAAAGTGCCAGGGACAGATTGCACAGTCACCATTGCAGCGCCAGTAGCTTGTCTGCCCGCAGGTGCCGTTTTTACGCGCTTCATTACGAGTATCATTGATCATCTTGTACCAACTCCTTTTCATTTCACCGGTGATTTCGATTTCGATTCCATTGATTTTGATCGTGACTTTCTTTTCCTGAGACTTCATGCTTCCGATTCCTCCGTTCGTTTTTTCCGAATGGAGGAATCAGCCAAAGAAGGGTGCATTTAATAGCGCTGCCAACCATAGCGAACTCTCCATTCGTGTGGTCTGCAGCAACCCTTGCTCAGGTTGTGCGGGTATGTCGGCTGGCTTTCGGTAAGCAAGCCCCGCGGAAAAACGCGTGTCGCAGGGACCTCCGGTCAGCGTCCTCGGATTTATTATTCTTTTCCCGGAAACGCGGTCTGGTTATTGATTTGCGGCCGTGAGGGAGAAGCATAATAACTGGTTTGGTGTGTCCTCATCGGGAGGACTGGGAAAAAATAAAGGCCAGGAATGCCTTCTCCCAATCGGGTAAGGCAAATCCTGGCCGTCCAGCAGCTCTGTGGATCAAGTAGATATTCGATTCAGATCATGTACTAATCCGGGGGCAGATGATACCTGTCTACGCGGAGAAAGGAATACCCTTCGCGACGAAGGATCGTGCAGTTTCTTTCCATGGTAAACGTGATCTCCCCGCCAACAGGCAGGTAGATCAGGATTCTTTCTCTTCCTCTTCCGCAGATACGCTCAATAACGCCGTTGTAGGGATCAGCGGTGCACACCGTGTGCTGATCCAAGTCTTTAATCGTTTCCATAGCGTCCTCCGTACTTTCTCAGATTCTGGTGCAATGATAATCCCGGAGTTTCAGCGTAGCAGAACAGGCGTAACGATCAGAGGTTCCGTGTGCGGATTATGGTCATCTCCGCGGAACGTGCATCATCGCTCACCGGAAAACGATTGAGATGCAATAGAGGTAACCATAGTTACCGCGAATGGGTAAAAAAATTTGCCCCCAGACATTTTGCATCCCCCTCTCTGCATCGTCCGATTTCTCGTCGGTAACTTTGCTTACCGAGAATATCACAGTCAAAAAATAAAGTCAAGAGGTTTACGAAAAAAATGTTGATTATTGTTACCACCTGTGTTATACTCCTTGCAGATTAAGGAAAGGAGCGGCGACAGATGGCTATAAACTATGAAGAAACCTTGGGCCAAATCATTAAGCGTAAACGTCTTCAGCTTGGCATGAGTCTCCGCGATCTTGCCAAAGAAGCCGGTGTTACCCATGTCGCGATTCTGCGAATTGAAGAAGATAAGTATAAGATTGTTGATCCTAAAATTTTGACGGCAATCGCGAACGCGCTGCATCTGGATCGGCTTTTCCTGCTTTCCCTGAATGGTGCAGGTGTAGAGGATGAAGATATCCGGATCATTGCCCGCGCAGCCGGGAAGCTGAATCCGGAACAGAGGCAGCAGATGCTTGAAATGCTGAGAGGATCTTTCGCTGAGGCTTTCAAGAACACCTCGAGCGATGACCTGGATGACACAGAGGATGAATATCTCGATGAACGTGTTTGATCGTTCCTTTGAAAGAAAAGAGGCAGTCCAAAAATCCGCTGAATTGCTGCGGGATATGAGGACTGCCTCTTTCCCGCTTGATGTGCATGGATTGCTGTCCGCTTTCGGACAGCAAATTAAACTTGTGCCGTACGCGGAGCTCGGAACGAATCCACAGGCTAAAGCTACGGATGTAAATCCGCAGATGATGAGTAAGGATGGATTCTGTACGCGGGTCCGGGACGCACTGATTGAATACGGCGATGGGTTTGTGGAAGGCTCTGTCTGGTATGTCTATTATGATGACAAAGCCTGGAAATCCCGGATTCGCTTTACCCTGATGCATGAACTAGGGCATATCACACTCCGGCACCATCAGCTCCTGAATATGGATACGCTGATCGATCTGGACAACAATCCGGAGTACAAAGCCGCTGACAAGCAGGCAGACTTATTCAGTATTAATGTTCTTGCCCCGGCACCAGCTGTTTACAGGATTCTGAAAGAGCATGGGTTCACTTATAACAAAAGGAAGGCTGACTGGCAGCTGACGAATCCGAACGCTCCGTTTTTGCAGAATCTTGGAGATGTACCGCATCCGGAAGTGCTGATTATGACAGCGTTTGGTCTTTCTCAGCCTGCGGCGAACTGGCGCTTGCATGAATTGCCTCTGGAATTGGAAGTCTGGAGACAGATTGATCCCGATCTTTATAGTCTTGTGGAGAAGCTTCCGCAACGTGCCGGTTGGTTCTGTTGGGTATGCCATACTCGCAGGCGAACAACTTCCATGTACTGCCCAGGCTGCGGAAAAGGATTTCACTACGAGTTCAAGGATTTTGGGAAATTCACGCGGCCTGTCATGGGATTGCGGAAAAATGGCCAGTTTGAATTCTGCTCGGTCTGTGGAAACACTGATTTCCCGGAAACCGCGGAGTTCTGCCCAATTTGCGGAAGTCCTGTCGTGAATGAATGCGAAAACGCATTTCAGACAGACGGAGATTTTATTCGCAGCGGGATGGAGATCATTCGCGGAACACATCGCTGCAGGCCTGGCGATATCTACTGCGGAACATGCGGAGTGCTTACCGCATTCGGAAGAAGGCACGGACCAAAGGAGAACATGTGGCTTCCGACACCAACCAGTGATCGGTGCCGGACCGTGAAAACCCATTACCCAGAAGCTATACCGACGGATGACGGAAAACTGCTGAAATGTCCGGCCTGCGGAAGCACCAGAACCATGCGGGATGGAAGATACTGTGCGGACTGCAAACAACCTCTGCAAAATGTTTGTGATTCCGAGGGCCAAAGCGTTCACTCCTGCGGAGCAAATGACCGGTATTGTAGCATTTGCGGAAAGCCGACAATCTTCCATCAGGCAGGATGGCTCCCGGAATACACCGAAACCAGGGAGTTTGCGGAATTGCTGGATGCGGAAAAGCACGGCATGAGGGAACACACAGCCCGATTACTGATCCATCCGGATGGAGAAATCTGCGTATTGTAAGTGTGGAGGTTACCGTAAATGCTTGATTCCAGAGAGTTTACTTTCACGGCATACCAGGACAGCCGGACTCAGCAGCACGAGAGTTTTGTCACTGGACTCTCGGGGCCGCTTCTTCTTGCCGTTCATAACAAGACTGGCGAGAAATATATTGTCAAACATACTTACGGGCACAATGCCGCCAACGAATATGTTGCCTGCTGGCTTGCTGATAAGATCGGTGTGCCGGCACCGAAAGCCTTCCTGCTTTCAAGAAGCAATCTCTTCACCACGAAATATGCTGTCGCGATCTCGTTTATTGAAGGCATTCAGGCTGTCAAGGCAAGCGAGTTGTCCTCAGAACAGGTAGATGATGTGGTGAAGCAATTCGCCTTCAACAGTCTGACAATTCCCGATGATAAGGTGCAAATGAGCGCTGCGGGTAATCATGTTTATTCATATGATTTCTCCGAGCGCTTTTGTGTTGAAGATGAAGGGCTTCTCCGAGCGTTTCAGTTTGATGAGGAAACGGGAATTAATGCGGCAAAGGCGACACTTCAGGAGTTTAAAAGGCATTTGCAATACGTCACATTTGACCTGCCTGGGGTTGCTGCCGAATATGGCATTGATCCTGAAAAGCAAAAAGCCGACATGATCGCTACGGCAAAGCAGGTATTGACGATTACAGAATCGGAAATCCGATCTCTTTCAGACGAATTGATTGAGATGTATCCTGTCGGTTATGGCGTTTACTACGAAGAATGTATTCGCCTGATCCAGAAATACGTCAGCAGACTCGCATAGGTGGAGGACGGAAGATGGAAACAGCGCTCATCATGGAAGGCGGGGCCATGCGCGGTATGTTTACCTGCGGGGTGATTGACGTGCTTATGCAGCACGGCATCACTTTTGATGGCGCGGCAGGAATCTCTGCCGGCGCTGTTTTCGGCTGCAACTTCAAATCTGGGCAGATTGGCCGCCCGATTCGCTATAACAAGAAATACTGTGCTGATCCCCGCTATTGCAGTGTCCGATCAATGCTTCGGACCGGCGACCTGTACGGCGCTGATTTCTGCTATCGGGAACTCCCGGATGAACTGGACATTTTTGACCGTGAAGCTTTCCGAAACAATCCGCTTCAGTTCTATGTCGGAGCGACAGATGTTCAAACAGGCAAACCTGTTTATCATCTGTGCACAGACGGCGGAACAGAAGATATGCTCTGGTTCCGGGCTTCCGCATCCATGCCCATGGTTTCCAGACCGGTGAAGATTAATGATTTGCTGCTGCTGGACGGTGGAATAACGGACGCTGTTCCATATGCCTATATGGAAAAACAGGGTTATTGCCGCAATGTCATTGTCCTGACTCAGCCGAAGGGCTACAGGAAAGAACCCACGTCAGTCATAGCGATGATGAAAATTATGCTTCGGAAGTATCCCTGCATTACTGATGCCATGGCTATCCGTCACCAAATGTATAACCGTCAGATGGATGAAATTGACGGGCGTGAAGCTTCCGGGGAATCCCTTGTGATCCGGCCTCCGCAGTCCCTGCAGATCGGTCATACAGAAAAGAACCCGGATGAACTGGAAAGAGTCTACCAGATCGGCGTTCGCGAAGCCGAAAAGAAACTTGATGATATTAAGAGTTTTCTCGCCGGAGGTGAAGCATAGCATGAAAATCGGCATCATTTCTGATACCCATGATCTGCTCCGACCAGAAGTGGTTGAAGCGCTTCAGGGATGCGACTGCATTCTCCACTGCGGGGATATCAGCAGTCAGCGTATTCTTGATCAGCTGGAACAGATCGCGCCCGTAAAGGTTGTCCGCGGAAACAATGATAAGGAATGGGCTGAACAACTGCCGATGTTTCTGGATTTCGAACTGGGCGGACTTCGTATTTACATGACCCATAAGAAAAAGGATCTGCCCAAAGATATGACAGCTTATGACCTGGTGATCTACGGCCACACCCACCAATATGCTGAGGTTTGGCAGAAACCTGTCGGCAAAAAGCGAACCTTGCTGTTTAATCCCGGAAGCTGCGGACCGCGCCGTTTTATCCAGCCGATCACCATGGCTATATTGAGAATTGATCCGGACGGATGGGTACTAAAGCAAGTCCAGATTCCGCACTCAGCCAGGGAAAAAGCCCCTAAGGTTGACAGCGGAAACATTTACAAACAGATTGAAGTTGTGATTCATGATACAGAAAAAGGCTTATCGGTTGATTCCATCGCACAGAAGCGTGGTCTTGACCCAGCACTGGTAGAACAGATCGTCAGGTTATATGTGACGCACCCCGGTGTGACAGTGGACGGCATCATGACAAAGATAGGACTGCTGGGAAAGCTCTGAGATCGGAGGGACAGTATGCGATTGTTTGTGGGGCTTCGGCCGTCTGAGGAGTTTCGGGCTGCATTGTCTGTGCTACAGTCCCGGCTTCAGTCTGCCGGTGTTGCCGCAAGATATCTTGATTCTTCCAATCTTCATCTGACTCTGGCTTTTATCGGAGAATGGCCGGAGAACGTCTCCGCGATTCTTCCGCCGGTGGAGCAGCCGTTCACCCTGACCCTTTCCGGCATTGGCTTTTTCCCGGAAGCAAAGGTGATCTGGGCTGGAGTTCAGAAATCCGCCGCTTTGGATCATCTGGCACAGCAGGTTCGTGAAAAGCTGACAGCAGCAGATATCCCGTTTGATCCGAAGCCCTTCGTTCCGCATATTACGCTGGGCCGAAAACCGGCCGTCCCTGAATCTGTCAATCTCTCCGGGATTATGATCCCTCCTGCTGTTATGACCGTAGAGGACGTTTCACTCTACAGATCCGACCGCGGAGAGAACGGAACGGTTTATTCCGTAATCGGCAGCACTACTGAGAAAGGAGAAGCGGCGCGATGAGCTTGTTTGCAATCGGAGACCTGCATCTTCATTTCCAGTCAGAATTGAAGGCACCCGGTCAGCTTCATGAACCGGTCTGGAAAAATCATGACGTGAAATTCCGGCAAAACTGTGAAAAGCTGATCAAACCGGATGACACTCTGGTATTGGTCGGAGATCACAGCTGGGGAAAGAAGCTCCCGGAATGTGAAAAGGATATGGAATATATCTGCTCACTTCCCGGAAGGAAGATCCTGCTTCGCGGGAACCATGATATGTTCTGGGATGCAAAGAAAACAGACGCGCTGAACAAGCAGTATGCCGGAAAACTGTTTTTCCTTCAGAACAACTATGCTTCTTATCAGGATTACGCGATTGTCGGAACCAAAGGATACACTTTTGAAGGCCCGTTCTATATGCGCGGAAATAAAATCGTAGGCTGGGACGGGGTTGCGGAATCTATTTCTGTGAAGCGCATTGAGCGTGAAACAGAACGCCTGAGGCTGTCATTTGAAGCCGCGATAAAAGACGGGTACAGCCGGTTCATTATGTTTCTGCATTATCCGCCCACCAATGTAATGGAGAGAAACAGTGATTTTACCGCCATGGCCGAGAAATATAAGGTGGAACAGGTCATTTATGCGCACTGCCATGGAGAGCATCGTTTTCATGACAGCATCGAGGGCCGGCATCACGGAATCATGTTCCGGCTGGTTTCCGGCGACTACCTGAATTGGGTGCCGCTGCAAATATTGTGAGGTGATCGTTTGACTGTTTATGTTGACGCGGATGCCTGTCCGGTTACGCGGATAGCGGAGCGGATTGCCAAAGAACACGGCATTCCTGTTACGCTGCTTTGTGACACCAACCATCAGCTGACCTCCGATTACAGCACTGTCAAGGTGATTGGCGCAGGTGCGGATGCAGTGGATATCGCATTGATCAATCTCTGCTATCGCGGGGATATCGTTGTCACACAGGATTATGGAGTAGCAGCGCTGGCTCTTGGCAAAGGCGCAAGGGCGATCCATCAGAGCGGTAAATGGTATACCGATGAGAATATTGATGGCCTGCTGATGGAACGTCATCTGGCAAAGAAAGCAAGACGCAGCGGAAAGCATCACCTGAAGGGCCCGGCGAAGCGTACAGAGGAAGATGATAAACGCTTCGCGGAAAGTTTTGAACGAATGATCCAGGAGGCACTAAATGAAATCCATTCTGATTAAGGATACCACCCGGGAAGAACGCATCCGGATTGTTCATCAAGCGCTCTGGGGTTCCTGCGGAATTGATTGTGAGTTCTGTTCCGGCTGTGATAACCGAGGCGGCGGCCGTATTGAAAGCATTTACCAGCCATACATTGACGGACTGAAGGAAATCCGGGAAATCAACGCAGATTATACTGCTCCGTTTGTACGGGGCTGAATCAACGAGGAGAAAAAGTATGAGCAGGATCAAAGATTTACAGAAACAGGTTTTTAAAGTGCTGGCGGATACTGACGAACCGATGAAGGCCATGGCTCATCTGCACGGCGTATCCCTTGCCGCTGTAATGATTGCTAAGCAGCGCGGCCAAGACCCTGAACTGGCTGCAATGGCGGGACTTTTACATGACTTATGGGCATATAAGTCCGGCTCTTATGATGACCATGCCCATCTCGGTGCTGATTATGCCCGGAAAGTGCTCGGAAAAATGGAGATCACCACGGTAGATGAGACAGAAATCATCTGTGACGCTATCTGGCATCATGATGACAAAGCAAGTATTGACAGTCCGTTTGCCGAAGTATTGAAGGATGCGGATGTGATTGATCACTGTTTAACTGACCCGACGAAAGAAATCAAGGAAAAAGAGCGTTCGAGATATGAGAAGCTGTGTCGGGATTTCAGGCTGACGGAGGTTGCAGAATGACTGTAGCGGTAATGACCTTTCGGCTTCGTGCTCCATGGGTACACAGCCTGAAGGAAAAGCGGATGATTGTCAAAAGCCTGACAGTAAAGCTGCAGAATAAGTTTCATGTTTCTGCCGCAGAGGTTGACGAACAGGATACGCATCAGCTGATCGTGATCGGCGTAGCGGCAATCGTTCCGCATAACGCGATGGCAGACAGCCTAATGGAGGAAATCTCCCTGTTCGTGGAAGAGAACTGCGAAGCGGAGATCCTGGATGAAGTACACGAAATCAGATGATTGATGTGGAGGAGTACCGATGGATACATTCTCGTTGGTTATCATTGTGTTAGTTGCCGGAAGCTTTCTCTATGCCGGATATAACATCTGGCGAACGAAGAAAAACGGTATCGAGACAGATGCTTTTGTGACGCGCATTGAAGAGCGAGAATCGCATGATTCAGATGGTACGACATATTACGATGATTATTATGTCCGCTATCAGGATCAGGAAGGCAGAACAATAGAAGCGATAATATCGAATCCGAAGAGGAAGGGATTAGTGCTTGGCGCACGTATCAGGATTTGTTACCTGCCGGAGAAACCGAACTCTGTCGTTTATATCGGTTTGAAAAACGATGAATGACATATCAGGAAAGGCACTTTGAGATGACTGAATTATTCGATATTGTGGATGAGACTGGTCAGCCAACAGGAAAAGTCATCAGCCGGGACGAAGCGCATCAAAAAGGCACACTTCATCGTACGGCCCATGTATGGCTGGTGAAGAAAAAGCCGGCAGGTTACGATATTCTTCTGCAAAAGCGCAGCGAAGAAAAAGACTCATTTCCAGGTATGTATGATACATCTTCTGCCGGTCATATTTCCGCCGGAGAAGAACCTCTGCCTTCAGCATTACGGGAGCTGAGAGAAGAACTGGGGTTATCAGCATCACCGGAAGAGCTAAAGTATGCCGGAACGTTCCGTATCCAGTATGAGAAAGAGTTTCACGGGCATATGTTCCGGGACAATGAGGTAACGAGAGTCTATGTATATGATAAGCCGGTAAGCATTCAGGATTTGACGCTCCAGGAAAGTGAAGTCTCCGAAGTGCGCTGGTTTGATTTGGATGAAGTGTGGGATGAGATACATCGAAGCCGGGAAAGATTTTGTGTCCCGACTGCCGGGCTCAATGTGCTGAGAGAGTACCTGAGGTGATGCGAAATGAACGCGAAACGCGGATATGTGCCGGAGGATGAAAGGAATTTCTCAATCTCAGCACTGGAAACAATGCGGACTGCTTCCCGTCACATTAATTATCTGATTAACGAAGGCTATGATCTGAAGTCGGCATCAACCTTTGTGGGAAACCATTTCCTGCTTTCTGAACGCCAGCGGCTTGCCATCGTGAGAAGCCTGGCTACAAAGGAACAACTGGAGACCCGAATGGGAAAGACAAACGAAAACGGTGCAGAAGTCTGGGTTGATGGCTTCAACATGATTATCACTCTGGAGGTTCTGTTCTGCGATTCTATCCTGTTTACCTGTATGGACGGAACAATCAGGGATCTCGCTGCTCTCAGAGGGACATATCGGATCATTCCGGAAACAACGGACGCAACAAGTATGTTGCTTGATGTCTTGCTTGAAGCAGGAGTTGAATCCATTCATATTCTTCTCGATGAGCCTGTATCGAATTCCGGACGATTGAAGGCTCTTATTGCTGATATCGGGGAAAAGTATCCATTCACCCTGGACATTCAGATCCGAAAGGATGTAGACCACGAATTGTACGGGAAGGAAAATGTGATCACATCGGATTCCGTCATATTGGATAACTGCAAAAGCTGGATCAACCTGACGCCTAAATGCCTGGAAAAGTATGGTGGACATGCGCTGAAAGTGTGGCAAGAATAAAAAAACGCAGAGTATAGGCACTCTGCGCAGGTTTAATACCGGTTATCGCTCACTTGACAATCAGCCTCTATGGCCGATCCTTGTCCTTTAAACCTGTGTAATCTCAATTCTCCGCTTGTGGTCGATCTCAACGATCTTGCATCCGGGGATAGTGCTGTCATGCTTGCAGGCGTTCGGGTGATCACACCAGGTGCAGGGTGATTCCATTCCATCCTTGACAGGTTTAGGAGAAGCTTCGCCTCTGTAGATCAGCGTCACACGATCCGCTACCGCTCCGATGGCACAGTCTTCTACCGCGTACATCTCCTCGGCACTGACTGCTGAGACAGTATCGTTTGTTTCCAGCCTTTTCGCAATCTTCACAGGCTTTGCGGCTTCCTGAACCTGTTCCTCATCCAGAATCATACCGGATGTTTGCAGGTCTTTATCGATCTGTGTGTTGATCTGATCTGCATCCTCACTTCCGACAAGCACATCCTTGATTGGCTGGTAAAGCCCGCCTGCCGCTTCATAACCATCCAAACCCAGCCTTGCCGCGCGGATATACAGCGGGAGCTGGAGCTGAAGACCGGCAACAATGGAATTCTGTTTGACTTCCTTGTTGGACATCTTGTTGTCCACAATCATGAAGTACTTTTTCCCGTCTGCGGTTTCCAGTACATCAATACGGTCAATTCGGCCAGAGAAAGCAACAGAGTCCCCGTCAGAAGTCTTTATCTGTATTGCCGGGATTTTGGTCTTTCCGGTTGCGTCAGGCGTACCAAACGGGACTTCCGCAGCCATAGGCAGGAAGTGCGGCTTCTGCTGGAACGAGCGCATCATGCTTGCGATGGATGTTCGGACACCGCGGATAATCCCCGCACCCTGATAACGGTGCATGGTGTCAGAAGTCAGAATTCCGCCCTCCCATTTCTTTACACGCTCTTTCAAGATTTGGTTCAGGAGCTTCGTTTGCGTTTCCTCGGAAAGATTAGGCCATTCCGGAAGCTTCATGGCTTTTTCCAGGAACATCTGCAGTACGTCATGGTTGAATGTGCCCTGTTCATTCCGCTGGAAGGCATAGGTCCCAGTCGGAACGAGCCCCAGTCCGTACTGCAGGAAGTGCCGGTACGGACACGAACCAAAGGTTTCCACGCGGGAGATGGTCATGCCGTGCGTAATGTAGAGCCTCCGGGCCTGCTCCGGCGTGATGCTGGCAGACGGAACCGTAACATGCAATCCGTTTAGGATGCTTTCGATCTTCTTTTTCCATTCGTCGGTCTTATACAGAGAACTGAGGGCATTCTTCCAAAGAGCGTCATCCGGAGAATCACCCTGCAGGAAGCTGTCTTTACTATCCTTGGTTTCACGCAGCCTGACAGCCAGCGCTTCCAGTGCAAAGGCCGGTGCAAAGGGCCGAATGTCCGTTTCCATGAGACCGCCGGTCACGTTCCCAGGATTTGTCTCTTCAATGGTTTTCGACAGCCGCTTGAAAGCAGTGGAAGGAGTCATAACACCACCGCTGGGTTTTGCGCTGGAACAGGAAATCATCAGTTCCTGACGCGCCAGGGAAACCGCCTGATAAACATCCTGCTTCTGGCGGGCGGCAAGATCCATCAGTGATTGACCAATCTTGCTGTACGGCCTTTCCATGTTAAGGGGATCTTCCGTTGCCGCCTCTTCACTTTCTTCGCCTTCTTCATCATCCTCTTCAATTTCCGGCTCGTGCTGATCATCGGAATACAGTTCTTTGTAGAATTTCTGATTAGCCTCTTCGATGAACTCTTCCAGCTGGCTGCGCTCATGTTCAGAGAGAATGCTTGCACTGGCTGCAATCTCATTTTCCTGCAATCCCATGACAATCATGCAGCGGACACCGGAAGAGAAGAACATCTGCGGCGGCGCGACCATGACAGCGCCGGAGAGCTGCGGCAGGGATTTTATCTTTCTTGAAGCCAGCGAGGATTCAAGCATCGCGCACAGGTCGTGCAGCGGAAGCGGTTCGTCACCGATAAATGTTGCTACAGTGTCGAGCAGCTCATTGACGGCAGTCCATACCTGCCGGTTTCTGTCAATACCCAGGTCATCTCCCTGAGAAGCCAGGACTTCCTCCTGCGCCTGAAGACAATCGTAGATCTTTGCATCCGTGACGAACTCAAAGAGGAGCGTTGCGGCCTCTTTGCCGGTGCAGGCTTTCTTGGACAGCTTTTTCTTCAGTTCAACGATGGGATCGATCAGCGCTTGCCGGAGTTCTTCCAGAGACTGCACTTTCTCTTTTTTGCTGTCCTTTTCGGGAATATGGAACGGTTTCAGCCATCTTGAGCGATGAATGCCGTTCTCCCGGGCATAGTTTTCCATGTCCATGATTTCTTTGGGCTTCATGTCCGTGAAACCGGTCTTGATCAGCCGAAGTACATCTTCCTGGCAGAAGTTCAGCCGCAGAATCCGCAGAAGGCTCAGGAAATACTGTGCGTATCCGCTCATCAGGATCGGCTGGTCCTGCTTTGCGTTGAAGGGGATTCCGGACGCGGAAAGCGTCAGCGGCAACAGAGAAGGAAGCGTGTTCTGCTCACAGACCGCGATGGCCATATCCTCCCAAGGTATGCCTGCCCGATGCCAGTCTATCAGCGTCTGACAGGCATGCTGGCATTCCAGATAAGAGTTTTTTGCGTAGTACATGTGAACATGGGACATGTCCGGAACATTTGTCTGAGCCAGTTCAGCCATGGCGGCTTTCTGGACTGTGCCCGGATCATCCCGGATGACATACGTTTCTTCCTTGTTCTTATAGATTCTCTCGCTGCCGAACTTACCGAGAGCATAGATATTCTTCTCTACATAGGCAATACCGGCATCGATCTGCGGTATGATTTCCTCCCGCTCAATGGAGTATGCCACATGTTTACGTTTCAGATAGTACTTCAGTGCCTGAACAGAATCATTGGCGGCCCTGAATATGTCACGGTCAGGGCCTACGTCATCGCTAATCAGCCCGATCACGATCTCGTCAGCACCGTAGCCGTCATCTGAGGAAGCGGCTTCCACAAGGTTCAGGATATCATGTGTAATATAGTCGAAGCCGAAAATCAGAAGCTGACTATTCTGAACGATTCCGCTTTGGCGAATCAGACTGACAGCGGACATCCATTGACCCACTGTATCCTCAAACCCTTTTTCAAGGATTTGTTGATATCCGTCCCAGATCAGCGCGACATCTTCCAGTTTTGCTTCCGTGCGGCGGCTGGAGGGCGTATACTGTCTCAGGAATCCAGGAGTCAGCTTGGCACGGGTAAAGTCGTCGATTTGTCCGGCAATCTTTGCGGCCAGCGTTGGCTGTGCCACAGAATCCTTGTAATACTTGAGTTCGTCCCGATAGTGATGCAGCACCTGGGAGATAATCATGTTCTGTCCGTCACCGGAGATAGGCTTTTTGTTTCCACGTCCCGTCAGTTCCCGGACTTCACGGATCAGCGAAGACGGAGAGAAGATCTTCAGGTCAAAGATGCCTCCGTCACGGCTCCGGTTCACGATTTCCGTTTCACAGGCAAGCGTAAAGGATTCCGGAATCAAAACCACCGGATTGGAAGCACGATCTATCTCTTTGATCAGGCTGGGGATCAGTCCTGGCGCTCTGGTTGTAACGACGCGAATGAGTGCCATCAGACATCCCTCCTCGTATTATAGAGTAGTAGTTTATAGAGCTCCTCTCCAAGAGCTTGTGCTACACTGCTGGGGATGCTGTGGATTGGTGCATCCCTCCTACCGCTTGACGGTTCTTGAAAGGCTCCAACCACAGCCCCCTTGTTTGTTCGTTAATCAGTTAGATACCGCTCGACGGTTTATATGGAACGAGGTTACGAGTGCAAGAGGTACTGTGGACCCAGCAGCATCAATAAACCAAAGGAGAGAATAACCATGGTATACCTTGGAATTGATGTCGCCAAAGACAAGCACGACTGCTACATCGTAAACTCGGACGGAGAAGTTCTGGCAGACGTTTTCACCATCCCGAATGACCAGATCGGCTTCAACCTTCTCTTCCAGACGCTCCAATCTGTAGCACCGGATCTGAGCAAAGTAAAAGTAGGACTTGAGGCTACTGGCCATTACAGCTACAACATTCTCGGATTTCTCCTCGGCAAAGGTCTCGCCACCTTTGTCATCAACCCGCTCCACACCAATCTGTTTCGGAAATCAACCAGTCTACGCCGGACGAAAACAGATAAAGTGGATGCGCGTACCATTGCAGCGATGTTGGCTTCAGATGTAGTCCTCACGTCCTACACAGCCAAATCATACCACAATGAAGAACTGAAGTCACTGACAAGATACAGATTCGACAAGGTGCAGGAACGGGCTAAGCTGAAATCATCCGTTGCCCGCCTTGTCAACATCCTGTTCCCGGAATTGGAAAAGCTGGTTCCAACACTCCATATGCATACAGTTTATGCACTATTGGCCGAATTTCCGGGAGCACGCCAAATCGCATCCTGTCATCTTACCCGGTTAACTCACCTGCTTTCTGAATCTTCCAAAGGTCGTTACAAACGAGACAAAGCCATTCAGATCCGTGAGACTGCCAGAAACTCTATTGGATCGGTAATGCCTGCCAAATCCCTGGAGTTAAAACACACCATTCACCTGATCGAGGTTCTCACTGAGGAAATCGATGAAATCGAACTCTCAATTAAGCGAATTATGGATGCAGATCCATCTCCAATCCTTACGATTCCTGGAATAAGCTACCGGATGGGAGCCATGATCCTGGGGGAAATCGGAGACTTCTCCCGTTTCACTTCACCCGACCAGATTCTTGCTTATGCCGGGCTGTCTCCGTCTACATACCAATCTGGCAAACTGGACAATGCTTATCCTCACATGGAGAAACGAGGCTCACACTATCTCCGCTTCGCTTTGTTCAATGCCACCCGGTTCGTCTGCAACTGGGATCCGACTTTCGCTGCATATCTGGCGAAGAAGCGAGCCGAAGGAAAACACTACTACGTTGCCATATCTCATGCGGCTAAGAAACTTGTCAGGCTGATCTTCGCTCTGGTCAGATCTGGCCAGGCATATTCACCGGCATCTTGATGCTGTACCCTTCGGAGCCTGAACTCTTTTTCGCTGACGCTCAAGCAGCCGGCGCAGCGAACTTTTGACAAACCGAAGCATTCAAGTGCTACACTCCCTTTTTGCGAGGGCGGCTGTAGCTTTGTTTGCTGTACCCTCCATCGCCCTCGCTCGACCGATCCCAGCACTTGAATGCTGTTTGTCAAATGCGGCGGTGGTTTGCGAATTTTCCTCTGATTTCCTCCTCTCAAAGACTTGACTTTTAATAGTTAGTCTTTCAACGGGGTAGGCTTTGCCGGCACGAAGTGCGAACAGCCACATCTCCTTTACTTTCACGCGGGTAAGTCGCTCTAGCGCTGCCCGGTACCAGTTCATCTGCATCTCATGCCTGGGAACAAAGGTTTCCGGAGCGGTATCATGATCAGTCTTATAGTCGATCAGAATCCACTCATCATTTTCCTTGAAAGCACAGTCAATGATACCCTGAACCATGGTAGGGCCATGAGGATCAATCCGCATGGTGAAGGTGGCTTCACGTTTAATCTCTTTGCTTTCCAGCATCCGCTTCCCAAGATCGCTCTGGAAGAAGGAAACAACTCCGTTTAACCGGATCATTTTTGCTTCATCCTCTGTCAGAATGTGCCTCTCCCGCATCCGTGCCATTTCAGCACGGATAATCTGATCAGCGCTGGCTCCTTCTTTCCGAAGCTCATCCAGATTGATCAGGCGGATAAAGCGGTGGGTAGCGGTACCGATGTTGACCGCGGCAACAGTTTCCTGTTCGTCTTCCAGGAACGCCGGCTTGGAAGCAACAGAACTGAGACGGAAGGTACGAACTGCTTCTTCCGTCTTTCGTTTATCCTCAAGCGTTTCTTCACTGTCATCATCAGACAGAGGTTTCACATGTTGGGTGATAGTCGTAACGCTGGTCTTCAGCGGAGCAGGCTCTGCATGCTCCGGAGTAAACAGCAGCATGGGTTCATCGCTTTCGAGCACGCTTTCAATCCGGGAGTCCACGGTGTCCGCCGCTTCCTCTGTTTCTTCAATGGCCTTTCCGGAAACACAGGAAACCCGCCAGAGATCATCTTCGTTGGTCTCATCAACTTCTGGCAGCTTCACCCGCTGCAGTACGGCAGGCATGATCATATCCAGCATGCTGTCCGTCTTCCAGATTCTGGCTGCCCGGGTCTGATTTATCCAGAGCTTTTCGTCTCCTTCTTTGTAGGAGCCGATCAGGCAAAGCTTCTGCATGGCACGGGTCATGGCCACATACAGAAGCCGAGTACCTTCTGAGATGTTCTTCCGCAATGCCTGAATGTCGAAGGCATCCTTGCCCTGGGAATCCATTGTGCTGTGCTTTCTGCGCTGAATGGCGGGAAGATAAAGCCCTAACGCACCGCCGGAAGAAGAAACATTGATGCGCAGCTTCTCGTCATTCCGTTTTCTGCGAATACTCTTCTGCAGATCCATGAGGATAACAACCGGGAACTCAAGACCTTTGCTCTTGTGCATGGTCATGACGCGAACAAAGTTGTCTCCGACACCCATGGCAGGATGGTCATCACTGTCGCTCTGCTTAGTTTCGCTGGCTTCCCGAAGGGAACTGATGAAGTCTGACAGCCGCATGTTCCCGGCTTTCTGTCCGTCCAGTGCTCTCTGGTACAGCGCATCGAGGTTTGCCTGACGCGCTTTTCCGTCCGGATAGGCTCCGCGGGCAGCATATACGCCGGTTTCCCGCATCAGCCACCAGATGAAATCCGGTACCGGCATGCCCTCGCAGATCTTTCTCCATACGTTCAGCTGATCGACTACCTGCTTACAGCGGATGTCTATCGGTTTTTCGTTCCGTTCTACGCACAACTCAAAGGCTTCGTAGAAAGGCACATATTCATTCTTCTCAAGCCGGATATCCGCCAGTTCGCTTTCTGTGAACAGGAAAGGCGTATTGATCAACGTTCCGACCAGCGCGTCGTCATTGTGCAGGTTGTCGATGACGGTCAGGAGGCTCAGGAAAGACTTAACTTCAGCAAGCCCGAAGAAGTCCGGCGCGCCTTCATACATGACCGGGATATGCATTTTTTTCAGATGATCCACAATGGCCGAAGCGGCACCTTTGGCGACTTTCACAAGAATGACGATATCCTTGTACAGGTAATGCTCCTTGCTGCTGGACTCAGACGAGGGGGTAATCAGGGACTGGATATACCTGCCGGCAACTTCGCATTGGGCCTCCAGTTTATCCGCGTCTTCTTCGCCTTTTTGTACCAGGAACACATCAATCGGCCCGAAGTCGCCCTCGGCATTGCACCGAAGGTTGTCTTCGGGAATATAGTTCATGTCTGTGATCCGCTCGTCCATGGCTTCTGTGAACACTTCATTCACGGCATCCACAACGCTTTTACAGGAACGGTAGTTATCCATGAAGAAGATCCGGCGCTCTGTCGCGTCTGCATCATCCGAATAGGTTCTGCGTTCATGCTCGAATAGATCCGGTTCAGCATGGCGGAATCCGTAAATGGATTGCTTGATGTCACCAACCATGAAGAACTGATGCCCAGGGCCCGTCAGGGACTTGATAATGGCATCCTGAATGCCGGAAACGTCCTGGCATTCGTCCACATAAATGTACTTGTATTTAGCCAGCAATTCATTCCGCTTGTCCGGATCGGACATAATACGGTATGCGATCTGCTCCATGTCAGCGTAGTCAATCGCCCCGGCTTCAAGTTTCTGCTTCTCATACTGATCAGCGGTTTCTCTCAGAAGCAGCTCCAGTCCCCGCAGTTCCTTCTGGATAATGCCGTTCAAGCGTTCATTCTTTTCGTCCAGCATGGCGTCAATGCGTTTGACTGCCGTGGAGAATATGCCGTTGGAGCCTTTCATGCTGTTACGGACAGCATCAAATTGCTTTTTCCAGGCTTTGGTAGCATCATCCGACCCACGGGGAACAGTTGGCGCTTTCACAAATGCGGCTCCGGTGCCCTGAAGCAGAGCTTTTTTCTCTTCAATTCCTTCAGTGTGGTCATATTTTTCGAGGAAGTCGGCAATCAGGTCATCGTCCGCCTGTACCGTATCGTAGCAGGAAGCCAGGGCAAGCGGGTCCTTCAGGAGTTCCCGCTCCTGCCTCAGGCATTCTTCCAATCCCAGTACATCCAGATCAATTGAGGTCATGATCTGCTCATTCCATAGTTCATACGGAGGCTCTTTGACGATTTTCTCAAGGAAATCAAAGGGATCAGGGATGCCCATCAGGACGTTATACAGATCCTCGACCATCTTCTGGATGTCTTCCAAGCTGAAAGCGGTCATCAGAAAGCCAACAGCCTGCCTGTCCGCGAGGCTGTACTTATCCTTGTTGCTGAAGATCTGCTCTGAGGCATCAGAAAAGCACTCATCCATGATGTGCTTCTTTTCAGCGTCCTTTAACACCCGGGGATTCATGGTTGCCCCGGCATTATCGTTGAACTCCTTCAGCAGTTGGGTGCAGAAGGAGTGGATAGTGCTGATGGTCGCAGTCTCGATCTCGCTCAGCGCTTTGGAAGCCTGATTTACTCCCAACTGAGAAGCCTTCTCAAGGAGATCCCGCAGCTTGTCCTTCATGTTCTGAGCCGCGTCTTTAGTGAAGGTGATCACAAGGAATTGGGAAATAGACGCCTCCGGATGACGGATCAGCGTCTCTTTGATCTTCTCCACCATGACGGTGGTCTTTCCTGAGCCGGCAGCCGCTGAAACCAGGATGTTCTGGTTCTGGGCGTTAATGGCTTCCAACTGGGAAGCATTGAACTTCGTCGGCACGGGCTAACCCCCTTTCAAACCGGGTAGTGTATGGGGGAATTATACCATGAATCCCTTTGTTTTTAAAGGCGAAACGTGATATACTTATCTCCTCGGATGCCCGAAAATAAAGGGAAAGGGCGGATTTCATGTACGGAGACAAGAGGGCTTATCCCAGTCCCTACGATTATCCCAGCGCAGACGACTACTACGAGGCTGTTGATGACTATAACCAGTGGCTGAAAGGCAAAGAGGAAGCGGACGCAATAGCCGCTGATCTGGCTTATGAAAGACATCTGGAAGAACTGCTGAACAAGTGATTGCAGGAGGAGCATTATGCCAAGGAAAAAGAAAGTCTCGGTGGAACAGGAGCAAGAAAAGCCGGCTCCGAAGAAGAAGGACTACATGATTGCGGTCACGGAAGATGAGTATGATGCCCATCGAGAAGAGCTCGAAAAGCTGGATAACGTAGTAATCTTTGTGGATGACGCTGATCGGGATCACTGGATAGGCGCTCAATGGCGACTTGGAGTTGAACCGGATTGGGATTTATAATGGCTTCAAGCGACGAATTATAAAGGGCTCCAGCCCTTTTTTTGTTTTCCTCGTCGTCCCAAATTTTGATTGATTTTTGTAGATAATTGTAGTAAAATATTTTTATTCATTAATGCGTGAGAGGACGTTTGTTATGGCACGTGAGAAGAAGGATGGATTAGCATTAAACGTAAGGATCGATGCAGGAATCTACCATGAGCTTGAGAGCATCTGCGATGATGCTGGCCAAACCAAGACGAAGGTGGTCGAAAGGGCTCTCCAGGCCTATTTTTCCGACTACAGAAGCAAGCAGGAAAAGCTCAAGATGTTGGAAGATTCCGCGGTGCTGACGAGAGAATAACGTGTTCTTTGGAACGAAAGAGGCGAAAGATGAGCGTTAAGCAGATTGGAAGCGGCTGCCCGTACAAGGCGAGCATCACCAGAGAGCCTTTCCTGTTTTACGAGATGCGTACGACCGCAAAGCTTATGATGGATGGGTTGTCTGACGATGAGATTGTCCAGCGGATTGTAGCAGAGAACCTGTTCCAATATCCCACGGAAAGATCTGTAAAGCGTATGGCAAATGCCTGCGTGAAGCGGTTGCGCGGCATGGATGACATGACTCTGGTAAACGCAATCGCCACCAAACCAATGGATGTGTCCCGACAGGTATGCCTATATGCAATGATGAAGGAACACCGCCTTATCAGCGACTTCATGCTGACAGTTATCGGAGAAAAATACCGGACACAGGATTTATCCTTTGGAAAGATTGACGTTAATACATTTTTCCTCCGATTGCAGGAGCAGGATGACGCGGTTGCCACATGGAGCGAGCAGACAGTACAGAAGCTCGGCCAGGTAATTGTCCGGATTCTGGTCGATAATGAGTATCTGGATAATACGCGAGCCAACCATCTTAATCCTGTGCTGATTTCCTCCACCCTTGAAAACTCTCTCCGTGCAGGAAATGATGCATATATGCTTCCTGCCTTTAACTGCTTCTCGTGAGGTGATGAGTATGCAAACGATCGAAGAACGTTTGGATCGCGTCAGGAAACTACTGAGTGACAGTGATTTCCTTTCCGGAAAAGGACTAAGCAATGAAGTCAATTTCCGAATTTTCCCTTATGATCCCAAGGATGAAATGGCCGTACGCCATTTTACAGAGCAGATACTCACAGACACATCGTTACCTTGCCGGATCATACATCGGAATCTGTATAAGGTATTTCTGGAAATCTGCGATGATATCGGAATTCTGGATACCATTCCGGATATGGAAGCTGAAGACGGGAGCGCTTATCTGCTTGAACAGATCCATGAGGCAATCGGTGAATCTGAGTTTGTTGCAAAGATTGACTATCCGGATCACGCGCCGGGAGATGTTGTTCTGCTGACTGGCGTGGGTGAAGTTTTTCCCTTCATGCGGATTCACGCTTTACTTGAAGGATTGCAGCCTTATTTCACGGGCGTTCCTATTGTTGTTCTTTATCCCGGCGACTATGACGGACATCATGTAAAGCTGTTCGGAAGGCTGCCAGCCAATGATTACTATCGTGCATTCAGCATTGTTTAAGGAGGAAGCCTCAAATGATTATTCGTGATATGTTTGAAAAGCCGATCGACCGGCCCATTAACGGCGTCATCAAAGTTGACGAAGAAGTGGAAAAGGTCATCGAGCAGGAAGTTGGTGAGTATGTTATCACCAATGAGCTGAAAAAGCACTTCATCACCTTCTTCAGCTTCTATGCTGATGCACTGGATATTCCGACCGCCGATATTGGCGTGTGGATCTCCGGCTTCTTTGGAAGCGGTAAATCTCACTTCCTGAAGATGCTCTCCTACATTATGGAGAATAAGGAAATTGGCGGTGTCAGGACTGTGGAACGCTTCCGCGAAAAGTTTGAGGATGACCCGGCCACTTTCATGCTGATTGATAAAGCGACTAAGCCTGAAACGGAAACGATCCTGTTCAACATCGGGATTCAGAGTTCCATCAACAAAGACGACACCGCAGTTCAACGTGTGTTCGCCAAGGTCTTCTATGAGCACTTGGGACTATACGGCAGGAACCTGAAAGTAGCGCAACTGGAGTATTACATTCTCCGGCAAGGAAAGTATGATGCTTTCAAGGCAGCATATCAGAAGCGAAGCGGCAAGATCTGGGAGGATGACCGTCAGGGATTCGCCTTCAAAGGCAAGTTTATTGTCCCGACACTGATGGAAGTACTCGATATGAGCGAGGATCATGCTAACGCTTGGTTCAAGGATAAAGCGCCGATCGAATTCTCCATTGAGCTTCTGGTTTCCCAGATCAAAGAATACGTGGAGAGCAAGTCAAAGGACTTTCATCTGTTGTTCATGGCAGACGAAGTTGGTCAGTATGTGGGCACCAACGTCAGTCTCCTGCTTGACCTGCAGGGCGTGATCGAAAAGCTGGGCAGTGAGTGCAAAGGAAGGGTCTGGGTCATCTGTACCGGCCAGTCCGCGCTGGATGAAATCATTAAGGTTCGTTCCGATGAGTTCTCACGGATTCAGGATCGTTTCAAGACCCGCCTGAGCCTGTCATCCTCTTCTGTGGACGAAGTTATTCAGCGCCGTCTGCTCAAGAAGACTCCCGAGGCGGAAGCCCTGCTGGAAAACGAGTATGATCAGAACGCGGCGGTACTGCGTAATCTGTTTGCTTTCACCACAAACATCGTTGCCATTAAGAGGGATTATCTTGGCGGGCAGGAGTTCGCCGCAAACTATCCCTTTATTCCATACCAGTTCATTCTGTTGCAGCGTGTGTTCACTGAAATCCGTCGGCATGGCAATTCCGGTAAGAACTCATCGGACAGTGCGCGTCCGATGTTGGCAGGTTTCCAGGAAGCCATCACCATGGTTACGGAGCAGGATACGGTGAAGAGTATTCTTGATAAAGACGAGAATGCCATTGTTCCGTTCTTCCGATTCTATGACACAGTGCATCGTTCTCTTGATCCTGCTATTCGGAACGTTATTGAAAAAGCTATCCGAGACGCAGAGAAAGGATTTGGCATTCAGAAGGACGATGTCAACGTTCTGAAACTACTGTATCTCCTGCGCTACATTCAGGAATACATGCCCGCCACCCTGGACAATCTGACCATCCTGATGGCTGACGATATCCGGATGGACAAACTGGCCCGCAAGGCTGAGATTCAGGCAAGTCTGGATCGCTTAATGAGCCAGAATTATATTGCCAGACATGCAGATCAGTATAATTTCCTGACGGACGAAGAACAGGACATCCAGCGTGAAATTACCAACACCCCTGTTGACACAGCAAAGATCTCTGAACGTATCGGCGGCATTATCTATGGCAGCATCTACACGAACAAGAAATTCCACTTCGGCAAGTCCGATTTCCCATTCGATCAGTTAGTTGATGGCCATGCTATTGGTGTTCTGACCGGTGGTATGCGGCTGCGTGTGTTGACAGATGCTACTCCCGAGGAGATGAAGACTGATTTCAGGCTGATGACGGAAAGCAAGGGTAAAGAAGTTGTCGTCGTGCTCGCAGAGACAGATTACTTCAAGGCATTGGAAAGCGCCATGAAGATCCGCCAGTATGTCAAAGGACAGAACCTCACACAGAAGCCCAAGTCTGTCCAAGATATCATTCGTGATCAGCAGGAAGAAGCCACTCGTCTGGAAGAAAGGGCAGAACAGCAGATTCGTCAAGCAATCGAGGAAGGCGTTCTCTTCGCAGACGGTGAAAAGCTTGATCTGCATGGCGGGGATGCAAAATCCAGAATTGATAAGGCACTGGAATACCTTGTAACTCACGTATACAGCGAATTGGACAAGATTACCCGATTTGCAGATTCAGATGCAGACGTTATTGCTGTACTGAATGGAACATCAAGTGATAGCCTCGCTTATGGCATGCAGCATAATCAGGAAGCTGCTGATGCCATCTATGAGCGGCTTGTTCTGCAAGACAAGAAAAAGATGCCCACTTCTATGGCTGATATCCAGAAGTGGTTCAGCGATATGCCCTATGGTTGGAGAGAAATCGATATTGCCGCTGTTGTAGCCAAGCTGATCTTTGAGCAGAGGGTAACAATCAAGTATGCCGGATCTACGATTCAGCCAGACAATCCTAAACTGCCAGATCTTCTGCGCAAGAAAACCGAAACCGGCAAGACTTCCATCAGCATGCGCCACATCATTGCGAAGGAGCAGTTGAAGACAGTGCGTCTTTTCCTTCAGGACTATTTCGACGTCATGAGTATTCCTGAAGACGAGGACGGACTTGTTCACTTCATTATCGAGAAGTTTGGCGAACAGAAAAAGCATTATGAAGAGCTGGATGCACGCTATAACGGACACAAGTATCCGGATCGCGTGATCCTTTCAAAGGCTCTGACGCTGACCAACGAGATCCTGCAGCAGCAGAAAGACAACGCCGCGCTGATCAGCCGTATTCAGCAGCGTGAAGGAGATCTGGAAGACAGCCGGGACGATATGGGTCGTCTGGAAGCCTTCTTTGCAACTCAGGTGGATACTTTTGATAAGGCAACTCGCTTCATGGAAGACATCAACAACGATCTGGAATATGTGGATGTTAACGAAAATGCGCATAAGGCACTTTGTGAAATCCGCCTGATTCTGATGATTCCGCAGCAGGGACCTTACAACTATAAACGCATTCCCGAACTGAACACCCACATGGCAACAGTCACAACTGTCCACGATCAACTGCTGGAGACAAAACGTCAGGATCTTCAGGAACGAATTGCTGCCGGCATGGGCGCTGTGCATGAATTGATTGGTGCGAATCCAACAGACGAGCATCTGAAGAGCTATCTTACAAAGGCTGATGCGTATTTTGTCAGTCGGCGCGAAAAGGTCAAAGAACTGACCAGTCTGGCTTTACTGGATGGCATGGTACAGCCGATGCAGGATTATACGGATGATATCGTCGACAAGATTAACAAGTATCTCCATCCACAACCCAAGTCCACACCCAAACCCGACCCCAATCCTTCTCCGGCACCTCAGCCCAAGCGCATCAAGCAGGTATACCGCAATTACACATTCCCTGCCCAGCGGTTAGGGAGCGAGGCCGAGATTGATGCTTATGTGGAAGGCATCCGAGCAAAGCTGAAGAGCGCTCTAAATGGCGTAGACATACTGGATGTGAAGTAAGAATCAGGAGGCTATGGCTTCATGGATAAGAACGCAATCAAAAAGTATGCCATCTGGGCACGAAGAGAACTGATCGCCCGTGTGTCCCAGAAAGCGGAACAGTATGGCATTACGGAACAGAATATTATTGATGAAAACGCGGAGAAAATTCAAGGCGTAGTGCTGACGCCTGCCCAGGTACGGCAACGCCAGACACTGATCCAGCTTATCCGCCGGGATAGCTATCAGCAAGCCATGGAAGAAGTGGCCTATACCTGGTTTAACCGCTTTATTGCTCTGCGCTTCATGGAAGTCAATGATTACCTGCCCGGCCACACCAGCGTTTTTACCGATGATCAAAATGCGTTCAAACCAAAGATTTTGTCTGATGCTTTGCATCTGGAACTCCCTGGAATGAGCATGGACAAAGTAATTGAACTGAAAGAAGCCAATAAGTCCGAAGAACTCTACCAGTATTTGTTAATTACTCTCTGTAACTATCTGAATACTATTCTTCCAGGAATGTTCCAGCGAATTGATGACTATACTGAGCTTCTTTTCCCGGAACATCTTTTGCGTGAAGGAAGCGTGCTTGAGCAATTGGTAGCCATGATCCCGCGGGAAGACTGGCTAGACGCTGTGCAGATCATCGGCTGGCTGTATCAGTATTACAACGCCGAGCCCAAGGATCAGGTATTTGCAAATCTGAAAAAGAATATCAAGATCAGCAAGGAAAACATTCCTGCAGCCACTCAGCTTTTCACTCCGGATTGGATCGTGCGCTACATGGTCGAAAACAGCCTAGGCCGTCTATGGGTGGAAGGCCATCCGAATGACAACCTGAAATCCGGATGGAAATACTATTTGGAGGAGGCTGAGCAGGAATCGGAAGTACAAGCACAGCTTGTGAAGATTCGGGAGCTGTATGCCCAAATGAAGCCGGAGGAGATCCGCTGCATCGATCCCTGTATGGGCAGTGGGCATATACTGGTTTATCTCTTTGATGTTCTGGTACAGATTTATGAAGCCTATGGTTATCCAACCCGAGAAGCGGTAGCGAGCATTGTTCAAAACAATCTCTGGGGATTGGATATTGATGACCGTGCTGCACAACTGGCCTACTTTTCTGTCATGATGAAGGCACGCCAGTACGATAAAGGCTGGTTCCGACGCGGAATTGAACCACATGTGTTTGCATTGCAAGATAGTCCTGAAATTAAAGAGGAGATCTTAGATCGCTTTGGAGAGCAGAGGGACGCAGCATCTCGAGTAGTAGATACTTTTAAGAACGCCAAGGAATATGGCAGCATCATTCAACCAGATGTGTCTTTGGAAGAGTTGGATGCTTTGCAACAAGTGTTAATCCATCAAGACGAGATGTCTACAATGGGAAATCTGGCAACTCAAGCTATAGTCGATGAGATGATCAGTATAATGAACCCACTGATTCTTCAGGCACGTGCTTTGACACAAAAATACCATGTAGTAGTTACAAATCCTCCCTATATGGGTAGTAACGGTATGAGTGAAGCTTTGTCTGAATACGTGAATAAATATTATCAAGATGAAAAATCAGATATGTTTGCGGTTTTCATTGAACGTGCCAAGCAGATGACAGATGAATCAATGTACTATGCTCTAATTACACAGCCTTCAATTCTTTTTCTTGCATCCTTTGAGAAGCTTAGAAGACGAATTGTTATGGAGCAAAACATCAGCTCATGGGTTCATATGGGGCGCGGGATATTTGGCATTGACTTTGGATCAACAGCATTTGTCCTAAGAAACTCATATATTAAACACTTCTGCGCAAGATTTTTTAGGCTACATGCACGCACCTTCCAATATATCAATCCTGACGATATTGAAAGATTGTTTCTACTTGCTGCACGAGATGAGTCTTTCACATATGATTTTAGCAAATATGATACTAAAACATTCTCATTTGATGAGCAAGTTGTCCTCGATGAGCTAGATGATTCAAGCGATATTACGGTTGGAGAACAAAAGCTTCATTATTACGCCTTCCAAGACAATTTTAAACTGTTACCAAGCACACCTATTGCTTACTGGGCTGGAACATCTGTTTTCTCGGCATTTGAAAAAGGCAGACCGATTAAGAGCATTGCGTCGCCCGTTGAAGGCATCAAAACAGGTGATAATGAAAGATTCCTACGATATTGGTTCGAAGTAGATGCAACTGCAACTGTTCTTCTTAATAATGGATCTCCAAAATGGTACAAACATGCAAAGGGTGGGCCGTATAGGCGTTGGTATGGAAATCTTGAATATGTGATTAATTGGCAGAACAATGGCGAAGAACTACGCCACTTTAAAAAAGCCACTATATCAAATGAACATCTCTTCTTCACTGATGCATTCACATGGTCATATATATCTGCCGGGAAGATTTCAACACGATGTGTAGGGAATGATATTTTATACAACAATAAAGGCCCTGCCTGTTATTGTTCAAAAGATATAAAATACTATCTGCTTGGGCTAAGTAATAGTGTGGTATTTAACTATATCCTTGGATTTTGGGCAGCCACAATGGACTACAAGCCAGGTAATATTGCAGCATTCCCTTACCTCAACATTGAAGATAAAAACACAATTAACGTGTTAGTTGAGGATAGTATTACTTTATCGAGAATTGACTGGGATTCATTTGAAATCTCTTGGGATTTTGATGTTCATCCCATTGTCCGCTGGAGTCGCAATCTGCGTGATGCTACATCAATTGCAGAAACCCTGGATTACTATTACGGCTATACACCTGAAGTGCATAGCACCGTGGAGCTCTGCTATATGCTTTGGCAAGGCGAATGTGACGATCGCTTTAAGAAACTGAAAGCCAATGAAGAAGAACTAAATAGAATCTTCATTGACATCTATGAATTGCAGAACGAATTGACGTCTGAAGTGACTGATAGAGATGTAACCGTCCGTAAAGCTGATCTAGGTCGTGACATCCGTAGCCTTGTTTCCTACGCTGTTGGTTGCATGTTGGGTCGGTATTCTCTGGATAAAAATGGACTGATTTACGCTGGAGGAGAATGGGATGCATCGCAATATGCGACTTATCCTGCCGATGCCGATGGTGTTTTACCGATTACGGATGATGAGTACTTCTCTGATGATATAGTAACCATGTTTGTGGGCTGGACCAGGATTGTATTTGGTCCAGATAGTCTGGAAGATAATTTAAAGTATATCGCTACTGCCTTGTATCCCAATGGTGGCGGCACTGCACGTGAACTCATTCGCCAGTACTTCCTGAACGATTTCTACAAGGATCACTTAAAGATATATCAGAAACGGCCCATTTACTGGCTGTTTGATGCGGGCAAGAAAAATAGCTTCAAGTGTCTGATCTATCTGCATCGCTATCGCCCAGACACCATTGCCCGTGTGCGCACTGACTATGTTCATGAAATGCAGGCTCGCTATCGCACTACTATGGAGGAGCTTACTCACCGAGTAGATACTGCTGTTGGTTCCGAGCGTGTCCGCTTACAAAAACAACTGACAAAGATTCAAGGTCAGGAAGAAGAACTACGCAAGTATGAGGAAAAAATTCACCACTATGCCGATATGATGCTCCAATTAGACTTGGATGATGGTGTGAAAATGAACTATACAAAGCTGGCAGACGTGCTGGCACCGATTAAGTAAGTTGGAGGTTTCCCGATGGACACTGAGAAAGTGATCTCTGATCTGAATAAGCGCTTCGCACAGCCATTGCCACCCTACTATAAACGCAGGGTGATCTTCTGGATGGATGAAGATCGTGAGTATGCTGACCAACTTGACGATTTTGTATTAGAAAACGCCAAGCTCATACAGTTGACGGGCAATAATCTTTTTACTGTTAAAAAGCTTATAGGATACGACGATCCCTATAGTAACTATGTCGTCTACTGTCCGGTCTCTTATGAAAAGTTGGAGGACAATTGGCTTTTGGACGTACAGCTGTACAGCGGTGAACAGTATCGTACAGATCTGATTTCTCAATGGATGTCGGAAATGCACTTGTTTGACAGTCAAAATATGCGTGATTTGGTCAAACGTTATCGTAAATTCTTTAATGCCAAAGATCGTCGGGCTAAGATTGCGGATATGCCTGCCATCAACACTCCGGTTCAGGTGCATCTTGCAGTCATGAGTGCTATTGTTGGTATCAAGCAGCCCCAACCTAACGCCATAATCAAATCAGTGCTGGAATCAGGGTTAGATCTGGAAACTAACGATGTTTACAAGGCTATGATTGATTATGGCGCGAAGGATGCTTTCTGGCAGCTGGTAACCAAGGCATCCGGATACAACGAGGAGGACATTAGCCTCCGACGTGTCGCAACTCATATTCTGCTGACTGCCTGCACACGTACCATGAAGGCGGAGAATTTGAGTGGACTGGAACGGTATATCTCCCCACCACATCAGGCAAGGTGCTATGACCTGGTTTCCGAATGGCTACATTCCGACGACAAACAAAGCCTATACAGTATTGCAAGAGAGGTCGAAGAAGAAGTCCTGTTATCGTATCGTTTTGACAAGTTGCCTATCGCTGATCTTCTAGAAACTGAATGCTTCCCATGTGTCAACGAATGCATTCTGAAACGAATTATGAAGGATATCAGCAATGAGATTGTTGATATTGATACGATCACAACTGCTGTTCAGAAACGCCGTACATGTGTTTGGTATGATACAGTTGGTATCTACTACGATGGATTGCTCCAGGTTGCAAACATGCAAGGTTTCTATCTGGAACACGCAACGGGATTCCATGAAGCCCAACCGGAAGTATCTTGGAAAGCATATACGGAAGATTACTATCGCATGGATACATACTACCGGCTTTTCCACGTTGCTTACAGTGAGAGTCTAAAAGGATACAAAGAAAACATTACAGACTTGTTTGCTCATGTAGCTGATCAAGTAGAAATGCTCTACGTCAATTGGTTCATGCAAGAGCTTGGTGAAAACTGGACAAACATCAGCGAAGATGATCTGAAAGAATACGGATACGTTCGTAACATTCCACGTCAAGTTGATTTCTATAAGAACCGCGTTGTTGTTAGAAGAAATCCCTCCACAGGGCGCCCAGAGCGGAACAAGACTTTCGTGGTGATTTCCGATGCACTTCGTTATGAAGTTGCCGCTGGGCTTACAGAGGTTCTTAAACGAGAGCAACAGGCCAAGGTGACACTGGACAGCATGCAGGCTATTTTTCCGACCATCACGAAGTTTGGCATGGCTGCGCTGCTGCCTCATAAGGAATTGTCCATCAATATTGATAACGGGGTCGTAAAAGTATTAGCCGATGGAGTTTCCACAGACAGTAATTACCGGGATAAGATCCTAAAGTCCACCAACCCGAAGAGTCTGGCTGTACGATATGAGGATATTGTCAGTTTAAAGCAAAAAGAAGTACGTGACCTTATCGCTGGTATGGAGGTTATCTATATCTATCATGATCGTGTCGACGCTTCCAGTCATGGCAATGAAGCAGATGTGTTTACTGCCTGCGATACAGCCATTCGAGAACTGCATGGTCTTGTAAAAAAGATCACAGGTGATATGAACGGCACCCATATTATTATCACCGCGGATCACGGTTTCCTGTATACGCATGACCCTTTATCCGAAAGCGACAAGGTGGGAAAAGCATCCTTCACAGAACAGAGTATCGAATATGGACGGCGTTATGCGATTCTAAAAGAAGGATCTCAACCAGATTATCTGATGCCGATTCGTATGTGCGAAGCCGGTGCTGGATACGAAGGTTATGCGCCACGAGAAAGCATCCGGATTAAAATGCCAGGTGCCGGTCTGAACTTCGTGCATGGTGGAGCCAGTTTGCAGGAAATGGTAGTTCCGGTGATTGCTTATCAGCATCTACGCAATGATAGCAAGGAGTATAAAGATAACAAGGCTAAGTATGATACCAAACCAGTCACGATCAGTCTGCTGTCTGCGTCACATCAGGTTAGCAACATGATCTTCAGTCTGGAGTTTTATCAGAAGGAAGCCGTAAACGCAAACTGGAATGCGGAAACTTATCTTCTTTACTTCACAGATGCGTCTGGGCATCCGATCAGTGACACTCAAAAGCTAATTGCCGATAAAACAGATGCAGATAATCGTGCCCGTACCTGGCGGGTAACATTTAACCTGAAGCAACAGAAGTATGATCAGCATACCTCATATTATCTGATTATTCAGGATGAACGCGGACTGCAGTTGCCGCAGCGCGAGGAATTCCATATCATCATCGCCATGGCAATTGATGAGTTCAACTTTTTTGACTGATTGTTAAGGAGCAAGTTCATGGATAAGAATGCCATCAAGAAATTTTCAACTTGGGCACGGCGGGAATTAATCGAGCGCATCCGCCAGCAAGCATATCGCTACGGAGTAGAAAACGCTAATGCGGATCCTTATGCCGACTCTGCTCATGGGGGTGTGCTAACCCCAAAGCAGCGTAGCCAGCGTCAAGCGTTGATTGAGCGGATGCAGGCAAAAGGATATGAGACGACCATTGAAGAAGTGGCCTATACTTGGTTTGATCGATTTTGTTCCTTAAGGTTCATGGAGGTCAATGGTTATTTACCGGGAAAAACGCGCATGTTTTCAGACGAAAACGGCGCTTTCCATCCACAGATTCTATCAAATGCTTTGAATGTTGAGCTTGATGGATTAGACATTAATACTGTGATTCAACTGAAAGAAGAAAATAAAACTGAAGAGTTGTTTAAGTATCTTCTTCTAACTATGTGTAATGTTCTGAAACCGGTTTTAACACTGTTTCAACCCGATGATCGCGGATGCTATTTGTCAGATCGGGATTATACCTGGCTACTGTTGCCGGATAATCTACTCCGGGAAGGCAGTGTCCCGGAACAAATGGTCCTGACAATTCCGGAGGATGACTGGAAAGATGCTGTGCAGATCGTTGGGTGGCTCTACCAGTATTACAATGCAGAACCAAAGGATCAGGTATTCGCCAATCTGAAGAAGAATATCAAGATCAGTAAAAAGGATATTCCTGCTGCCACTCAGCTTTTTACCCCGGACTGGATTGTTCGCTACATGGTTGAAAACAGTTTGGGACGCTTTTGGTTAGAAGGGCATCCTGATGAAAACCTGAAAACTAACTGGAAATATTATCTGGAGGAAGCTGAGCAGGAGCCAGAAGTCCAGGCACAGCTTGCCAAGCTTCGGGAAAGCTATGCTGCCATCAAACCAGAAGAGCTTTTGTGCATTGACCCCTGTATGGGCAGCGGACACATCCTTGTTTATATGTTCGATGTACTAGTACAGATTTACGAAGCTTATGGATATCCTACACGCGAGGCTGTCGCAAGCATTGTGGAGAAGAACCTTTGGGGGCTGGATATTGATGACCGTGCTGCGCAGTTGGCCAATTTTGCGGTTATGATGAAGGCCCGGCAGTATGATAAGGGGTGGTTCCGGAGAGGAATACAGCCTCATGTGATGGCTGTTCAGGAGAGCAATGGGATTGACAGGAATCATCTACGTTTTATGGGGAACAGCCTAAGTGAATTTGAACGAAACAATGCTGTTACACAGATTGATACTTTATTAGACGAGTTTGTTGACGCAAAAGAGTATGGCTCCATTTTGAAACCGCAGAAATATGATTTGGATTTATTAAAATGTTTTATCGAAGCAACTACTCCTGAACAACAATTGTCAATGGAGGAAGCTGGAATTGAAAGAACTCAGGAACAGTTACGGCAAATAATTGAACAATCATATGTTTTAACGCAGAAATACCAAGTTGTTGTTACTAATCCACCATATATGGGATCAACGGGTATGAGCGAAAAACTATCCATATATACAAAAACAAATTATCCTGACTCAAAAAGCGACATGAGCACAGTCTTTATGGAGCGTTGTCTTAGTTTTTGCTGTGATTGTGGCTTGATGTCAATGATTAATATACCAGTATGGATGTTCCTTTCAAGTTTTGATAAGCTCCGTAAAAACATTGTTGAAAACAATACATACATTAACATGGTACATCCTGGCCGTGGTATATTTGGTTCTGACTTTGGTACCACAGCTTTTGTTATCGAAAATCATCGAATCACAAATTATATAGGGCACTATTGTCGTTTGTTTGATAAAAAAGGAGAAGTCGAAAGCGTTGATGCGCGTGAAAAAGCTTTACTTTCAGGCAAAGGCCGATTCTTTGCCAAGCAAGAAACGTTCTCTAAAATTCCTGGAACGCCTTTGGCTTATTGGGTAAGCAAAGAATTCATCGATTCATTTAGTTTTGAGAATCTTTATAAATTTGCTCCAACAAAGCAGGGCATCGCGACAGCAAACAATGACCATTATCTACGATTTTGGTTTGAAGTAAGCAATAGTAATATTGCATGGAACATTTTATCTCATGAGCAATCATTAGAAACAGACAATAAATGGTATCCATATAATAAGGGTGGCGTTTTTAGAAGATGGTATGGAAATAGAGAATATGTGCTTAATTGGCAATACGATGGAAAAGAGTTACGCAACGATAGTAAGGCAGTAATTAGGAATCCTGCTAATTACTTTCTTCCCGGCTGTACTTGGTCTGATGTTACAATGAGTGGATTCTCAGTGCGTATTTCCGATCCTGGCTTCATCAATGACAGTGCAGGCCCCATGTGTTTCCCTAGCGATGATACAATAGACTATACACTAGCATTATTGAATAGCAAACCAATACAAAGCTTTCTCGAACTGTTAACACCCAATTTTCATTATCGTGAAGGCCCTGTTGGCTTATTGCCTTTTAAGATTGAGCAAAAAGAAAAAGTCGATATATTAAGCAAAAGATGTCAGGAATTATCGAAAAAGGACTGGGATTCTTTTGAAGCATCCTGGGATTTCCAGTGCCATCCAATCGTACTTGCTGAACAACAAATCAAAACGAACCCCGCAGACGCTCTTGCGGATGCATTGTGCGCAGGGGATCTTTCAAAAGTATCTGCGCCGATAGAATCATGTTACAGAGTCTGGGAAGGGCAATGTAAAACCAGGTTCAATCTACTTAAGCAGAATGAAGAAGAATTGAATCGTATTTTCATCGATACTTATGGTTTGCAAAATGAACTGTCTCCAGAAGTAGCCGACAAGGATGTGACCGTTCGCAATGCCGATTTGGGGCGTGACATTCGAAGTCTCATTTCCTATGCGGTAGGCTGTATGTTTGGTCGCTATTCTCTGAATAAACCGGGTCTACAGTTTGCAGGTGGAAACTGGCAACAATGGCTAAACGAACAGGGTGAGATGCGATATATACCTGATAAAGATGGTATACTTCCCATTACCGATGATGAATATTTTAACGATGATATTGTCACAATGTTTATTGATTGGCTAAAGAAAGTTTTTGATCCGGAAACTATAGAAGACAATCTTAAGTTTATCGCCTCAGCGCTTTATCCGAAGGGAAATGGAACTGCACGTGAACTGATCAGACAGTACTTCCTGAACGATTTCTATAAGGATCATATAAAGAACTAGCAAAAGCGTCCGATATACTGGATGTTTGATTCGGGTAAGAAGAACGGACTTAAGTGCTTAGTTTACATGCATCGCTGGACAAAAGATATAGTTGCCCGTGTTCGCACAGACTATGTACATGAGATGCAGAGCCGCTACCGCACAGCCATTGAAGAACTGTCTCATCGCGTAGATAGCGTAAGCGGCTCCGAGCGGGTACGACTGCAGAAGCAGCTTACAAAGATTCAGGAACAAGATATAGAACTGCTGAAATATGAAGAAAAAGTACACCATTTAGCAGATCAGATGATCACAATTGATCTGGATGATGGGGTGAAACATAATTACTCCATTTTCGAAGATGTATTAGCACCGATCAAGTAATTAATGACTTAATCGCTGAAGGGAGGGTTGACAGTGAGTGGATATTTTGCAGAACGATATATGAGCGTATCTTATCCTATTGACAGTGCCTCAAGCAAAGGACTTCGAAATGCGCAACTTGGTGCTGTTCATGCTGTGTCATCCTTTTTTACCCTTCATGATAAACAAGCGGCAATTATCGTGATGCCAACCGGTGCGGGAAAAACAGCTGTTCTCATGATGGTTCCGTACCTCCTGCGCAAGAACAAGATTTTAATAGTGACTCCCAGTAAGATGGTGCGCGGTCAGATTGCCGAGGATTTTTCAGAACTAATCACATTGTGTAAAGCTAATGTCTTCCCTGAAGAAATGCCAAAACCGATTGTCTATGAGATGGAACATCGGTATAGCGAGGACATAAACGATAACTTGCAAGCTGCTGATGTAATTATTGCAACACCGAATTGCGCATTAACATTAAGCGAAACTGAATGGGCAAAAAACAATATTGATCTGGTCGAAGTTGATGAGGCACATCATTCACCTGCAAAAACATGGACACAGGTCTTAATCAATTTGGGAGACGCAGCGCATGTACTTTTTACCGCTACTCCTTTTAGATTGGACAGGAAGGAAATAGTTGGTGAAATTGTTTTCGACTATCCGCTCTCTCAGGCATATTCTGACGGAATATATGGTGAACTACAATACATACCGGTCGATCCTACAGATAATCCAGATTTAAGTATTGCTCAAAAAGCCGAAGAAGTGTATTACAATGATAAAGAAGCCGGATTTAAGCATTTTCTCATGGTACGAACAGACACAAAAGAAAATGCTGAAATGCTGGAAAGAATCTATGCAGAAAACACCAAATTAAAACTGAAACGCATCGACAGCTCACTAACGCATTCATCCATCAAATCATGTTTGAATCAGTTGAGATCCGGTGATCTTGACGGCATCATTTGCGTAGATATGTTAGGAGAAGGCTATGATTTCCCAAATTTAAAGATTGCAGCCATTCACGCTCCACACAAATCGCTTGCAGCCACATTACAGTTCATCGGTAGATTCGCTCGCACTAATGCTTCCGACATTGGTACAGCAAAGTTTATTGCAGTAAACGACTCGGAACTGGAAATAGAAAATAAAAAGCTGTATTCAAATGATGCAGTTTGGCAAGATATGATCATCGGTTTGAGTGAAGAAAAAAACCGAACAGAATTAGAAAACCGTCGCTATTATCATGAATATGTCAATGATGATGTTGATGTGACTACCAATGTTCCACTTCAGGCTATACGGCCAAATTGCCACGATCGTATTTATCGCATCCGAGAATTCAATTTTGCAGGAAATTTCCCAGACGGCTGTAATGTTGCTAATCGTGTGCGTCGCAGCAAGAAAGATAATACAATCATTGGCATTGGCCTTGATAATGTCTCGCCTCTATGGTTAAGTAACGGAAATAAGATTGATTCAACTTATGTCTTATATATTGTTCACTATCAACAAGAAACAAAGATGCTGCATATCTATAGTCCTAAGCATACTGAAGTAGTATATGATGAAATAGCTTCAGCATTCTCTACCGGCTATGAATTAATTCCTAAGTCTGAAATATATCGCGTTTTAGGAGAATTGCAGGGATTTGAGATTTTTAACTCGGGAATGCTCAATAGACAAGCAGAATCTGGTGAATCATATAGGATTATGGCTGGCTCTGATGTGAGCAGCGCTATTGATCCCAATACAGGCCGTTTATATTCAGCAGGACATGCTTTTTGCAAAGCACGAGACTCAAAGTCCGATGAAGAGATTACAATTGGATATAGCAGCGCTTCAAAAGTGTGGAGTAGCTCATATTTAGATTTACGTGATTTTATTGCTTGGTTTGACTCAGTAGGCAGAAAAATAGCAAATAAATCGATTGTAGTAAAAACAAATACGAACTTTGATTTGCTTCCTAAAGCTGAGATGTTGTATGAATATCCTAATAATATTTTTTACGGCGTTTTCTCAGGTAGAACTTATACAAGTCCACCGATTGTTTCTGATCAGATTGGTGAAAACTCAATCCTTCTCACAGACTGTTCAATTGTTATCCGGGAGCAGAAAAAGGATGCTGTTGTTATAGAAATTGTTATGAGGCATGGTTCTGCTCTTCTTAGATGCGATACTCATGGGCAGTATTCTTTTTTGAACGATTCCTTTACTGTTCGCGGTGGCTTTGGAACAATGTTGTTATCTGATTATCTATGTGATTATCCTGTTATTTTCAGAACACTTGATGACAGAACAATTCATGGTATGGATGTATATTCTGGAAATGCGAATATGCTGCCTTTCGATTCTTCTCTAATTAAAGGTGTTGATTGGAACAGCCTTAATGTTGATACTTCCTTGGAATATGGCGTAGCAGCACCTAATAAAAGAGTTTCCATACAAGATGGCTTAGAACGATTACTGATAGATAATCCTGAAAACAAATTTATAGTTTACGATCATGGTAGCGGCGAAGTTGCCGACTATATTGCTGTTCAAGAAAGAGGAAACGAACTTCACATTATTCTTTATCATGTTAAGCGTATGAGTGCGAAAACTTACAACAGTAGCGTTGATGATGTATATGAAGTTTGCGGCCAAGCAGTAAAATCACTTATGTGGTTTATGCCTCGTGGCAGGTTGCCAGAGAGATTAATTCACCGCAAGAAGCAACGCACCAAATTCATGGTTAAAGGGGATTTTGATGAGCTTATAACAGCACTCCGGAACACTAATCGATTAGTGCGCGGAAAAATTGCCGTAGTTCAACCTTCAATAAGTGCTTCCGTTGAGCTTCCTGGAAAAATTGCAGAAGTTCTTGGAGCTACGTCAAATTTCATTACAAGGGCTGGAAAAGTCAACGAGTTTATGATAATTGGCAGCAATTAATCGAAAGGCTGGTGAAAAAAGATGGGTAGTGTTTTTCTTACTTCCAGAGAAGAAATTAAGGATAAACTCCGTCAGCACTTTGATGGAAAGATTGTCCGCAAGGATCTTACTAAGAAAATCAAGGAAGGCGCCAATGTGCCTGTTTATGTCCTAGAGTTTTTGCTGGGACAATACTGTTCTTCTGATGATGACGCGATCATTGAACGCGGTGTTCAGCATGTAAAGCGGATTCTGGCGGATAACTTTGTGCGTCCGGATGAAGCTCAAAAGATCCTGTCACAGTTGCGGCAGAAAGGCAGCTATACGGTAATCGATAAGATCACGGTTGGCCTGAACATCAAAAATGACAAGTATGAAGCCGAGTTCTCAAATCTTGGCCTGAAAGGGTTACCGATCAGCGAAGAGTATCCGGAACGCTTCGATCGGCTGCTTTGCGGCGGCATCTGGTGCATCGTACAGCTTGATTATGAATTCAATGAAGAAGAAAAGCATGGATCTCCCATCAGTATTCGTAAACTGACACCCATTCAAATGCCTCATGTAGATATTGACGAACTGAAAGAAGGCCGAAAAGCATTCACCAAAGAAGAATGGATGGATGTGCTGCTCCGATCCATCGGTATGGAACCCGATTCTCTTAAACCACGCGAAAAATGGTTGCTGCTGGCACGAATGATTCCTCTTGTGGAGAACAATTTCAATCTTTGCGAACTTGGCCCGCGTTCCACTGGTAAGAGTCATCTGTTCAAAGAGATATCACCGAACAGTATTCTTGTTTCTGGTGGGCAAACTACTGTTGCAAATTTGTTTTACAACATGGCGCGAAAGACGGTGGGTTTGGTCGGCTTGTGGGATGTTGTCGCTTTTGATGAAGTAGCGGGAATCAACTTTAAGGATAAAGACGGCATCCAGATCATGAAAGACTACATGGCCTCCGGATCTTTTGCTCGCGGGAAAGAAGAAAAAGCAGCCTCTGCTTCTATGGTGTTCGTAGGCAACATAAATCAAAGCGTAGATGTGCTGTTAAAGACCAGTAGCCTATTTGATCCATTCCCTCCGGAAATGGGGACGGATACTGCTTTTCTTGATCGTATGCATTGCTATATACCCGGTTGGGAGATTCCTAAATTCCGTCCTGAGCATTTTACAAATGACTGGGGGTTCATCACTGACTATCTTGCAGAATTCCTGCGTGAACTGCGGAAAGAGCAGTTCGGAGATGCTCTGGATCAGTATTATCATCTGGGGCGCAATCTGAATCAACGCGATACGATTGCTGTCCGACGCATGGTTGGCGGTTTCATCAAACTTCTGTACCCAGACGGCATCTATACAAAGGAGGAACTGGAGGAAATCCTAGTTCTGGCTTTGGAAATGCGCAGGCGCGTAAAAGAACAGTTGAAAAAACTGGGTGGCATGGAATTTTATGACGTTAACTTCAGTTATATCGACAACGAAACTTTTGAAGAACACTTTGTTTCCGTTCCAGAACAGGGTGGCGGTAAGCTGATTCCAGACGGAGTGTGCAATCCCGGCAATGTGTATACCATTTCCCAGGGTAAGAGCGGCATGATCGGCGTGTTCCGACTGGAAAGCCAGATGCTTCCCGGGAATGGCAAGTTTGAACGTACGGGCCTTTCGAGCGATCAAAAGGCGAAAGAATCGACCAATACCGCCTTCAATTTCCTGAAAGCAAACAGTAATCACATCAGCGGTACAATCAGCACCACACAGAAAGATTATATTATTGGGTATCAAGATCTACAAGGAATCGGCATGACAAACCAGCTGGCTTTGCCAACACTAATTGCGCTATGCTCGATCGCATTGAACAAACCGACTCTGAGTAATTTGGCGGTGCTGGGTGAAATCAGTATCAGCGGAACGATTCAAAAGGTGAATGAATTGGCCAATGCTTTGCAAGTCTGCTTGGACAGCGGAGCGAAAAAAGTGCTACTTCCGATCACCAGTGCTGCTGATTTATCAACGGTACCGGCAGAATTGATTGGCTGCTTCAATATCATTTTCTATCAGAGCGCTGAGGATGCGGTGTTTAAGTCCCTAGGGGTAGATTAAAAAGGAATCATATGAGAGCTATTGGGGATGGAGGTGATGGATTTGTGTCTTGATATTGCAAGATTCTTGTTTTGGAACATCCATCACCAATATGCTAATTTGGTGCGTTCGCTAGAATATAGTGAGTTGAACCAAATCGATGTTGTGGCTTTATGTGAAATGCCTGATATTATTCCTAATACAAATATTCATGGATATTCTCAGATAGAACATATTGATAGTGCTTGTAATGATATTGGAATCTTTATTCGAACCCTTGTCAATGGAGAAAAAAACTATTTTCGTGAAAAACCGCATTTTTGTTTGCTACGATTGAATCAATTTGGTATCAATTTTTTAGTCATGCATCTTAATTCAGGGTTATATAATTCACGCGATGGACGAATTCTTGATATCAGTATTGCGCGTTCTGATATTGAGCGGATTGAGAAAAAATACGGTGATAAAAGGACGTTGATCGTGGGAGATATGAATATAGGCTTGTTTGATGAAGAGATGTTATCGTTTAATGGTTTCAATGCATGTTTCTTTAAAAGCGAATTAAAAAAGCAGACTCGGACACTACACGGCGAAAAGCGAGACTTGTTATACAATCCAATGCTTCAAGTATATAAAGATAGTCGGGAACAATCTGTCCCCAAAGGAACATATTATTATAACCAGCCACCTTATTGGTTTTGCTTTGACCACATTCTAATGAAACCGGAACTTGTTCCTTATTTTACAGATAACAGTCTTACTATATTGGGGAAATTGGGTGATTATCCGTTGATCACCAATAACAAACCAATTAAAACAGTAAGTGATCATATGCCAGTACAATTTGAATTGGAGGTATCAAAATGAAGGGCGAATCATTATGGATAACTTCTGTTGACGATCATGAACCATCAAAGCCTGTGTTGGATTTCATTAAAGAACAAGCTAGTTATCTTTCGGAAGAAACAGGCGGAAAAGTTAAAGCGGTTCTTGCACCTGCCGGAACATCTTGGCGAAGCATCATTAGCTCTTTATCTCTCTTCTCTGAGGATTCATATCATCCTACCCATCATAGCAATGCAAATGATGCGTCTTCTCTATATAAAAAACGGACATATGAATTCTATATTGTTGACGAGAAACATAATTATGAATTGTCAGTTTTCCAGATTACATGCAATGATACGTTGCCAGCATCGCTTGCTATTGAGCCTACAATTGCATCGGAGGCGGGATTTGAAACTAACATTACCGATATTCAAGTAAACAGCCTAAAAGAATTTATTTCCATGTTTGAAGAGATTATCCGCAGCAATAAAGTAATGTACATTATTGACAGGCTGATAAAAATGCATAGTAATGATCACCAAAATGTTGAGGAGAATCAGTAATCATGGTTGGAAGGTATAAAGTCATTACTCTGTGCGGAAGCACTCGCTTTAAGGATGCTTTTATGGAGGCACAAAAGCGCCTGACACTGGAGGGAAACATTGTCATCAGTGTTGGACTGTTTGGCCATTCTGGAGATGATGAAGTATGGATTGAAGGCACTAAAGAAATGCTTGATGATATGCATAAACGCAAAATCGATATGGCTGACGAAGTGCTTATTATCAACGTTGGAGGCTATGTTGGTTCCAGCACCAGATCGGAGATTGAGTATGCTAAGGCACATGGCAAACCGGTTCACTATCTAGAACAACAGTAGAAACAAACAAGGCAGGCGGTACGCAGCATGACACTAGTCAAGAAGTCCGAGATACTAATTGTTTATAAGGTTGTATAGTATTGATCCTTAATTTGATAAGCAGGTGAAAAAACTTGGACATTGTTACAATTCTCGTTTTGTTTATTGTCGGCTGCTTTGTTTTAATGTGTGTTGTGGGATACAGGCAACACAAATATGGAACTGGCGGTAAAGTGAAAATGCAGTTGAAGGACGATGATACCGGAAGAGTAACCCGCAGCGGGATTGGCCACTCTTATGGAAGTGCTGCAGTGGATTTGTGTTCAAAACTGTACTACAGTGCACCCACAACGAAGATTAGTGGAATTCAGGATCGAATTGATTCGATAAACAAGGTTATCAATGAGTACCAGGGAAGAATGAAGGAAGCTGATCTGCGAACATGTGAATCTTATCGGATCCGTCTTGTCAGCAAAATTAATGATTTGAAGCGACAGGAAGAAGAACGAAAAAGAACTGCTGAAGCTGAACGACAGAAAAAACTGCAAGAGCAAAGAGAACAAAACAAAAGAATTGCTGCTGAAAGAAAACAGAAGGAGAAGGAAAAAGAACAGGCTCGGGTTGAAAAAGAAAAACAAATGTCCGAACAAAAACGGTACATTGCAGCTCAACGTAGGCTGATGACAGATTCGCTTAGATATGATGTAATGCACAGAGATGGATTTCGGTGTGTTCTGTGTGGTTCTTCCCCAAAGAATGATCCCAATATAGTATTACATGTAGATCATATTCTTCCGTTGGCGAAGGGTGGCAAGACGGAAATGTCCAATTTGCGTACTCTTTGTGAAAGATGTAATTTGGGGAAACGTGATAAGCTTGAAAGCGGAACGACTGTTTCGCCGGATCAATTTGTCGAATTGGTTAAGAAAAGTGAATCGGCTACCAATGCGAAAGCCTCTTCTGCAGACGACTCAAAAAAGCTTAATTCTGTGTCTCATATGGCTGATGTTTTGGAACTTCTGAAACAGGAAGGTGTTTCTTTTATTGACAAACGGGCTGCTGGAGGCGCTCTGTGGGTAATCGGTGGCCACGAGTTGGATGATATGATGGCTCATATTAAACGAAAAGGTTTAGCTTTTGTGTTCAGCGAAAAGGGTGGAAAAGCAACAAAGGGACAATCAGCATGGTGGTATAAAGCAGATTGAAGTGCTACTTAGTCAGGAAGGATGGAGGCAATGAAAAAGCCACTCATTTCGCAATTCTCTGGTAGAATTAAAAAAATGCGGATTATCAGCGGATTTGCATGTTACGGTGGCCGACTTCTTGCTTACGATGAAACCGAACAAAGGATCACGATCAATGATCGTGGACAAGTATGGCTTACTCGGTATGACAGAGCTCCGAATCCATTTTATCCTGATCAAATGTATTCAAAGCAATATTTTCGGTTGTCTCCAGAATCGACAAATCGGATTATAGATGCAGGGACAGAATTCTTCTGTCAGTATAAATACCAGAGTATGCGTGATTCTCAAAAATGGTGTGCATATTTGGAAAATACTGAAGGGAAGCTTTTTTATACAGAAGGCACAAGAACATATGAATATCCTCTGGATACTCGCAATTTGACAGATGCAATTCGGGAAGAATTAGGCATTCAGGATCTGCTGTTGGTCGGTAATGATACATGGGATGAAGAAAATTGGGAGGATCCAGTACCTTGCTGGTATGAGTCGGCTTCGTTCGAGGAAGTATTCCAACAGGCAGAGATCGGATTGGATTCGGATCATGATCGTCGGGTAGAATTATTGAGAGCACTTGAATACCATTATTGGGATTATGAAGGTCCAGATGTTGAGAAGATTAAACGAATCCAGCGCTTGATGCACAGGTATGTTTTGACATTGGAATCGGAAAGGGCAGTAAAAGAAGATAAAAACAGCTTTACTTGGGAAGAATTGGCGGAGGACGAAGAATAATATGTATTAGTCTTATAAGGAAATTCGTTGTGGCGATGAGAGTATTTATGATCATAGCCTTTAATCTGTCTCCAGGCGAATCAACGCCTGAAATGTTGCCATGATATGGATAACATGCTATAATCCCTTGAATCATAAGCTCTGGAGGGCAGAAAGGACGGTATCTATGAATAAGGGAGAACTGATCAATGTTGTGGCCGCGAATGGTCTGACCAAGAAGGATGCTGAAACTGCTATCAATGCCGTTTTTGGCGCTATCGGAGATGCTCTGGCAAAGGGCGAAGCTGTTCAGTTGATTGGCTTTGGTACCTTTGGCGTGAAAGATCGCGGCGCTCGTGAAGGCCGTAATCCGCGGACTGGCGAAGTCGTGAAGATCAAGGCCTCTAAGGTCCCCACCTTTAAAGCGGGCAAAGCACTTAAAGATAAAGTCGCCAAATAACAGACAAGGAAGGTAAAAATTATGGCTACGAAGAAAAAGGTTGCTGAGGAAATCAAGGAAGAAGTTAAGACTGTAGAGACCAAGGCTAAAAAAGCTGCCACAGCTGTTAAAAAGGCTCCGGCCAAGGCAAAGACCGCTGTAAAAGCAGAGGCCGCCAAAGTGGAAAAGAAGGTTGCTGAAAAGAAAACCGCTGCCAAGAAAGCGCCTGCCGCTAAGAAAGCACTGAATGTTGTGATCCAGAGCAAGATGGGTGGATCAATCACGCCTGCAGAGGTTGCCGCAAAGGTTCCGAAGGATGCTGTGAACGCCTATGTGAAGGTTGAGGAGAACAAGATCTACTGGACATCTGATAAAGATGCCGGTAGCGTCGATATCTGGTAAGCATAAATCGCAGAATTATACAGAGAATTGAAAAACTCCTATGCCGTAGTCCTCGTGACGGTCATAGGAGTTTTTCTTGCGGTTATAAAGCTTCTTGCTTTCAACGGTTTTCGTAACCGGGCTGAATTCCCAGGTGACGCGCCGCTGACGGTTGAGTTCCTTCTGAGCTTTCTTGCTCAGCTTCCCCTTGGGAATAAACCTGGCCATGATCATCAGCTCCCTTCGCATGGCGTGGATGTATTGTATCATAGGCGGAAGAGGGCAGCAAGTGCGGTTGTATTTCGGCTGTTGGAACTGGCTGTTTTTTATTTGCCGAAATCCAGCAACTTCTCGGAAACATTGGCAAATGAATCATACAGAAATACTCTGAAGACCTTACAAGAATTCAACTGTTCTGTAGGTCTACCGCTTTTTTTGGAATCTTTCGAGCGGCTCTTCGGAAACCCTGTTGGAAAATCGTCATTTTCTTAGGAGAAATTCCATCAGATCTTTGCAAATCGAAAATGAAAAAGGACCAGACCGTCACCCGATTTTTGTGAATCAGATGTACAATCTGGTCAAGCCATTGGCACACCCGGCGGGATTCGAACCCACGGCCTGCCGCTTAGGAGGCGGCCGCTCTATCCTACTGAGCTACGGGTGCATGCCTTGATTTACAAGGTTTCCAGCGTTTTGAGCTAGGCGCTCTTGCAAACATTTTGGGACCTGTGTTTGCAGGTTGTCCGCACTGGATCGAACAAGTTCCGGAGCCTTTCCGAACGTGCCTTTGCAAATTCGGTGGTTTTCCCTGTCGCCTGACAATTTTCATTTTCCATCAAAGGGCTTTTGACGGTCAACATCTTAGGAGGCGGCCGCTCTATCCTACTGAGCTACGGGTGCAGGTATTTAACGGAGGGAATTATCCTGGGTTTTACATGTTTTGTCAATTCGTTAATAATCAGATGGAAAAGACAGAAAAGATTTTGGCGCATTTAAATTAAACTTGAAAAGGAGGGACTGTTTTTATGATAGTCCCTCCTCTGTCTGCATTTATGTTTTATTGCCAGGGTGCATAACAATGAACCATAATAAGCCTCCTGCTGTCTTCACAGTCCTGCGATATCGTGGCGAATCA
>CAMVEB010000011.1 GCA_947166385.1 uncultured Clostridia bacterium
CCATGCTCCCCGCCGCTTTGGACGGATTACGTGGACCGCTTTGCCTGCGACTGGCCTCGGCTTGCAACCACAGACCCGAAGGACTCAACCGGCGAACATTATATCGCCGGTTTTTTTAAAAAACAATCCTTTTTTCCTGATATTCCCAAAAAGCAGAAAGAAAACAGGAAAAAATCGTGAAATCAGGTCGTTTTCTGCCCATAATAGGCATTCGGACCGTGTTTGCGCATAAAATGCTTCTCCTTCACATGGTCCGGCAGGCAGCTCCGCGTCTGGGTTTCGGGCAGGGCTTCCGTATGCCAGGCCATCATGGCCACCTCTTCCAGCACGACAGCATTGTGCACCGCCTCCATGGCATCTTTGCCCCAGGCAAAGGGACCGTGATGCCGGGCCAGCGCGCAGGGCACGTGCATCGGATTCAGCCCATGGGTCTCAAAATGATCCGCGATGAGTTTCCCGGTTTCCAGCTCATAGGCCCGCTCCACTTCTTCTCGGGTCAGATCGCGGCAGCAGGGCACATTTCCGTAGATATAGTCCGCGTGGGTGGTGCCGTAAGCCGGAATATCCCGCCCGCTCTGGGCCCAGATCGTCGCCCAGCGGGAATGGGTGTGCACCACACCGCCGATCCCTTCAAAGCGCCGGTACAGCTCCGCGTGGGTCGGCGTATCGGAGGAGGGATTCATTTTCCCTTCCACCTTTTTGCCCTCCAGGTCGATCACCACCATGTCCTCCGGCTTCATCTCCTCATAGGGCACGCCGCTGGGCTTGATGACGAACAGGCCCTGCTCCCGGTCTATCCCGGAAACATTGCCCCAGGTAAAGGTGACCAGATGATAGGCCGGCAGCAGCATGTTCGCCTCATAGACTTTCTGTTTCAACTCTTCCAGCATTATTTTATTACTCCTCTCCCGTATTTTTCACCGCTGACGCGGTTGTTTCCGTTTCCGCAGGAACAGCTTCCCGGTTTTCCTCCCCGCTGTCCGGGAAATCCAGCGCAATCCGGTCATCCCGAAGCACCAGCCGAACCTCCCGGCCCAACGTGACATGCCCCTGCAGCAGCTCCTCGCTCAGGGTATCCTCGACCGTCCGCTGGATCAGGCGGCGAAGCGGCCGCGCGCCGAATTTCGGATCATAGCCGTCGGAAGCCAGCTTCGCCGTGACCCCTTCATCCCAGGTCATCCGGATCTCCTGCTCCTCCAGCCGGGCTGCCACCTGGCGCAGCATCATTTCCGTAATCCGGCGGATCTCCTCCTCGGTCAGCGCGTGGAAGACAATCAGCTCATCCACGCGATTGATAAACTCCGGACGGAAGAGATCCTTCACTTCCTTCATGACGGATTCCTTCATCGACTCATAATCCCGGGCCTCGTCCTTCCGGGAAGCGCCGAAACCCATGGCCCGGCCGCTGCTGATCGAATGCGCGCCGGCGTTGGATGTCATGACCACGATGGTGTTCTTAAAGCTGACGACCCGGCCGGTGTTGTCCGTCAGGCGGCCGTCCTCCAAAATCTGCAGGAGGACATTGAACACATCCGGATGCGCTTTCTCGATTTCATCCAGGAGAACCACGCTGTAGGGCTTCCGGCGGACCGCCTCGGTCAGCTCTCCGCCTTCCTCATAGCCCACATACCCGGGCGGGGATCCCATCATCCGGGAAACGGTGTGCTTCTCCATGAACTCGCTCATGTCCAGCCGGATCACCGCATCCTCATCCCCGAACATCGCCTCGCCGAGGGCCCGGCACAGTTCCGTCTTGCCCACGCCTGTCGGGCCAAGGAAGATGAAGCTTCCGATCGGCCTTTTCGGGTCCTTCAGGCCAGCGCGTGCCCGGCGGATCGCCCGGGCTACGGCGCTGACCGCTTCCTCCTGACCGACGAGCCTGCTGTGCAACGTTTCCTCCAGGCGAATCAGCCGCTGCGCCTCCTGCTCCGTCATCTGGCTGACGGGAATGCCGGTCCACTGGGAGACCACCTGGGCGATATCCTCCTCGCTGACCACATCGCGCGCGGTGCTCTGGGAGCGGTTCCATTCCGCCCGCTTCTCCTCAATCTCCCTGTGGAGATTGCGCTCCTGGTCCCGCAGGGAAGCCGCCTTCTCAAAATCCTGATGGGAGATGGCTTCCTTCTTCTCGATCACCACGGCTTCCAGCCGCTTCTCCTGCTCCCTCACATCCGGCGGTGCCGTGCACGCCTGGATCCGGACCCGGCTGGCCGCCTCGTCCATGAGGTCAATGGCCTTGTCCGGGAGGAAGCGGTCCGGGATATACCGGTCCGACAGCTTCACCGCGGCCATCAGGGCCCCATCCGTGATGCGGACCTTATGATGCGCCTCATAGCGATCCCTGAGCCCATAGAGGATCGACAGCGTCTCCTCCGCCGTCGGCTCCCCGACCGTTACCGGCTGGAACCTGCGCTCCAGGGCAGCATCCTTCTCAATATGCTTGCGATACTCATCCAGCGTCGTGGCGCCGATGCACTGAATTTCTCCCCGGCTGAGAGCCGGCTTCAGGATATTGGCCGCGTCCAGGCTGCCTTCCGAGCCGCCCGCGCCAATAATCGTATGGATCTCATCGATGAAAAGCAGGACATTGCCGGCTTTCTTCAGCTCATCGAGGACATTCTTCAGGCGCTCCTCAAACTCGCCCCGGTACTTGGTTCCGGCGACGAGGCTGCCCATATCCAGGCTCAGAACCCGCTTGCCGCTCAGCAGATCGGGCACATTCCCCTGGACAATGCGCTGAGCCAGGCCCTCCGCGACGGCGCTCTTGCCGACACCCGGCTCGCCGATCAGCACCGGATTATTCTTCGTGCGGCGAATCAGGATCTGGATGATACGCTGGATTTCCTTCTCCCGCCCGATGACGGGATCCAGCTCATTTTTCTCCGCGGCGGCCGTCAGGTCCCGGCTGAACTTATCCAGCAGCATCTTGCTGCCTTCCCCAGCTCCCTGGCGTCCCCGCGCCTGAGCGAAAGGCATGGACCCGGGGAACCTGCGGAGCGGCTCCTCATTGCCGGCGTTTTCCCGCATCTGCCTGAGAAGCTCCTCCCGGGCGGCGGACAGATCCACCCCGGCCCGGCGCAGCAGCGCGCCGGCCACCCCATCATCATTCCCCAGCAGGGCCAGCCACAGGTGCTCCACGGTGACATAGTTCTGCCCCAGCTTATGGGACTCCAGGATACTGTTCTCCAGCGTTTTTTTGGCCCGGGGGCTCAGCTCGATCCTGCCGGTGGGCGACTTGCCTGTTTCAGGATCATTCAGCGCGGCAATCTCCTTCCTGAGCTCTTCGGTCACGGAGTCATAGCTCATCCGGGCGGAGACCGCCGCAGGCACGGAGGCGTTCAGCTTCAGCAGAGCCAGCATCAGGTGCTCGGTGCCGACATAGGGCTGCTGCAGCTCCGCGCCGATTTTCTGGGCCAGGGCCAGCGTCTGCTGGGCTTTCTGGGTAAAGCGGCCGAAAATGGGCATGGAGAATTCCTTTCTGTTCTCCTGCTGCGCGGTGGCCTTGACGGCGTTCAGGATGGTATGCAGCAGGCTGCCGACCGCGTTTCCCTTCATCAGGTCCGCGTTCATGCGGCTCATGCAGTCGGCGCAGAGATGGCGGACTTTTGTCTCTTCCCCCGCCATGACGGAAACAGTAAAATTCGCTTCGTTGATATGGCATTCCTCACACAGCATCTGTTCCTTCTCCTGTTATGTTTTTCCTTATGTTCTGTTTTGCGAAGCCAGGGTCATCAGCATGCTTTTCATGATTCTGGCGCGGAGGGCGTTCTTCAGATTGTCCGGAAGCGGAACGCCCAGCGCCCGGCTGCTGACCGAGGCGGCCATCAGCGCCGCCTCATCCGCCGTAACAATCCGCTGCTCCTTGAGCTGGCTGATGAGCCGGATGCATTCCTCCTCGCCGATGGCATCCCCGATCCGCTCGTTGACCAGATACATCAGCCGCTGGGCGCCGCTCTCCACCACCCGGACAATCCGGATGTATCCGCCGCCGCCCCGGCGGCTCTCCGTCAGATATCCGTGATCCGGGGAAAAGCGGGTCGCCAGCACATAGTTGATCTGGCTGGGCGCGCACCCGAAATACTCCGCCAGCTCATTCCGCTTCAGCTCCACCTCGGTGGATTCCTCATTCAGCAGCGTTTTGATAAAACTCTCAATCGAATCGCTCAGTCGCATTTCCGAGACCTCCCTGCCATGCCAAAGGTATTCTGACTTTCTTTGACCTACAGAGTATAACACAATCCGTTCGGTTTTTCAAGATTCTTCAAAAGGGATTTCAGCCAGGCCCAGGGTCTCCGCCACAGCCCGATGGAGATGCGCGTCCTTCTGATGGACATATTTCACGGAGGAGAGGATCACTTCCCCGTCAGACCAGCGGAAAGAACCCGAGCCGTCCCCGTTCAGGCCGTAATCCGCAATCGTTTTCCCTTTCTCCGGGAGCAGGACCGTGAGCCGGTTGCGTACCCGGTTGCCCAGGAAAACGGTAAACAGATCCCTCTCCGGGTCCACGGAGACATGATTGCCGGTAAAACCGCCGATCCCGAAAGCCCGGCTGCCCATATAGACCGGGATTTCCGAATAATACTGCTCCGGATGACGGACATAGCACTGCAACCCCAGATACTGGGTATGGCTGCCGTCCGGCAGTCTGCGCCCGGTCCGGTTCACCGCCATTTCCCGAAGCAAGTGATCCCCGACGATTCTCCGATCCAGCACGGCCCGGCAAAAACGGATCATATCGGCCCGGGTGGAAAACAGCCCCGCGTGGCCGCACAGGTCGCCCGTATCCCCCTGGAGGACGGCCGCCTTCGGATCATGGGGGACGCCCGGCTTCAGCCCGGAACGCAGGATCCGCCGTCCGTTCTCGATCCGGTGCTCCCGGTCATAGCAGAGGCAGTCCCCGAGCCGCTCCGGTGGCACTGCCGCCCATGTCTCCCTCATTCCCGCAGGGATGAGCACCAGGTCGCGCACGCAATCGGCAAAAGGCTCCCCTGCGGCAGCCTCCAGGACATACTTCAGGATCATGGCCGGAATATCGGAATAGGCCCGCGCATCCTGCCTGTCCGCCACCTGCGCGGCAAAGAGCGTGCGCAGGGCGCTTTCCCGATCCGCACAGGCATCCAGCCGCTCCGGCGTGCGGACCGTGACGGAGAACGCCATCAGCGCTCCGACCGGGAGATCCCGCAGGGCACGGAAACGGCTGTCATAGGAAAAAACAGACCTGCTGAAATCCAGCAGACCCTGTTCCTTCAGTTTCATCGCACACAGGCCCGTGAACAGTTTGGTCACGCTGGCCAGGTCAAAGACACTGTTCTCCCGGACATTCCCGTCCAGATCGCATTCAACGCGTTCCCCCGCGCCACAGGCGACGGACAGTCCGTCCAGGATCCCGGTTTCCCGGGTGAAAAAGCGGATCCCCTCCGCGAGGACCGCGCTCATCGCTCCGTCCCGATCCGCGTGCAGGGAACGCGCCCCTCCGTCAGATCCGAGAGGCGATGACGCGCGTGCCCGATGATTACGGTCGTCCCGCCGCGGACGCACTGCAGGGCATACTCCAGCTTTGCCCGGGCCCCGTTCGCTCCGGCGCGGCTGGCGCCGACGCAGCTGCGCTGCAGTTCGCGCACCTTTTTCTCCACTTCCTCATAGGTTGCGCCGGTCACTTCCCGCACGAGGGTGGAGGGATCTCCGCTTTCCCGGTAAATGCCTTCCGTCGATGTCATCAGCACCAGCATTCTAGCTTTCACGAGGCCGGCAATCACCGCCGCCGTCTCGTCATTATCCACGCACTCGTGCACTTCGCCCCCCAGTTTTCTGCGGGCCGCCAGCTCCATCTTGCGGTTTTCCTCGTCGGAGACCGGGTCATTGTAATTGATGATGGGAATCGTCTTCTGTTTTGCCGCGCGGATCAGCAGCTCCCGGATATGCTCGCTCTTCTCCGGATCGTTGAAATGGGTATGCTCCACCAGAATCTGCCGGATGCCGTATTCCGGACGAATGAACTGGCGGTAGTTCTGCATCAGGATCGACTGCCCCTGAGCGGAATAATCCGTCTTATCCTGCTCCGGATCCCCGCTGAGCTCATGCCCGGTGCGCTTCATATAATCCAGCCGGCCGATCTCCGTGGCGCCGCTGGTAACCCAGATCATGCCGGGCTTCAGCTCCGCTCCCAGCCGGGAAAAAATATTATAGTCAATATCCTGATCCTCCCTGCGGATCAGCGCCATGGAACCGATCTTCCCTACCAGATCAAACTGAAACTCCATCCCGATCACTCCGTTCCGCCGGTCAGAACCGCTCTTTGACCAGCCTTGACAGCGTATAGACCGCCATATGATATCCCTGATCGTTCCTGACGGTGATGTCCGCCAGCGAACGGTAAACCCCGATCCGCTCATGATAGACGCGTTCGACTTCCGCCAGGCCCCCGTCCCGCAGCGTGGGTCTGCGGTCCAGCTTGATATCCGTCAGGATTTCCTCCAACGGCCGGTCGATCAGCACAATCCGCCCCCAGGAGCGCATGATCCGACGATTCTCCGGGTTCATGACCGTGCCGCCGCCGGTGGAGATCATCATGGGCCGGGCCCGCGTCAGCAGGACCAGCGCGTTAGTCTCCGCCCGGCGGAAGACATCCTCCCCGTAGCGCTCAAAAAACTCGTTCACGGTGCATCCGGCGCTCTGCGCCACCATGGCGTCCGTATCCGCGAAGGGAAGCCCGGTCTCTCTGGCTACGCGCTTGCCGAGGCTGCTTTTCCCGCAGCCCTGCATCCCGATCAGGAAAATATGTCTGTCAGGCATGACCGTCCTCCTCTCCTGTTTGCATCCTGATTACATCATACATCATATTGCATCATACATCATTTTTCATTTCCGTCAAGTCGTTCGTTGTTTTGCGATCACAGTATTCCAAGGTAAAGCGGAAGGCTGCGCCAACTTCCGTATCCAGCAGGCACAGGCTCTGCCCGTGCATCTCCATGATCCGCTGGCAGATGCTCAGGCCCAGTCCCGTTCCCTTGCCGGAGGTATGCGCCCGGTCCACGGTAAAGAAGCGCTCAAAGATCCTGTCCCGATCCTCCGCCGCCACGCCGATGCCGTTATCCTGCACCGTGATCTCCGCCGTTTTTCCCCGCACCGCGGAGGAGAGCCGGATCATTCCGCCCTCGCCTGTAAACTTGATGGCGTTATCCAGGAGGTTGATCACCACCTGCTCAATCCGGTCGCGATCCGCCCGCACCATGCAGGGATCGGTTTCCGGCTCGCAGGAAATATCAATATGCTTCTCCTCCAGGGCAGTCATGCGCCGGATGATCGCCGTGCGCAACATCTCGTTGATATCAAAGACCGACCAGTCCAGCTGCACATCGTCCCGCTCCAGCCGGGACAGGGCCAACAGATCGTCCACCAGACCCGAGAGCCTCTTGGATTCATCCGCAACGAGGCGCAGGTATTTCGGATGCTCCTCCTCGGGAATCACGCCGTCCGCCATGCCTTCCGCGAATCCCCGAATGCTGGTAATGGGGCTGCGCAGCTCATGGCTCACATTGGCGACAAACTCCCTGCGTCCTTCCTCCACGCCGGCCAGTTTCTTCGTCATCGTATTGAACGCCCGGCTGACTTCCCGCAGCTCCCGTCCGCCCCGGTTTTCATCCACCTGAACGCTGAAATCGCCCTCCGCGATACAGCCGGCCGAGACGGTCATCTTCTTCAGCGGGCGCAGCGCCGAGCGCATATACAGGAACACCGCGACCCCGGAGAGCAGCAGCACGGCGGCCGTGGTCAGCACAATCATCGACAGGATATTCTCCAGCCCCGACTCAATCTTCTGCGCCTTTGTCTGGATGAACACGGCGCCGATCACCCGCTCATTCTTCATGAAAGGAACACCCACCGTGAAGGTCGGCGCCTGGTCCACCTCATACCGGATCCGGATGGTTTCCCCGTTCAGAATGGATTCCAGGGCATCGGTGATGATCTCCCCGGACAGGGAGCGGATAAAATCAGGATCATCGCTGTAGGCGGCCTCGATATTGTCCATGATGTTTCCCCACTGATCCACCACCGCGATATAGGCGCCGAACTCCCTGTAAACCTTGTTCGCCTTCGCCTCCAGGTGCTGCCGGGACGTGCTGCCCCAGTAGGTTTCGATCGCAGTCCCGGTCAGCTCCGAAGCCAGGTAGGCAATCTCCTCCGCCTCGGAGATCAGGTAATCCAGTCGGCCGTCAATCTGCTGGTCCCGCAGCGTAATCCACCAGATCCCGGAAAGGCAGACCGCGGTAATCAGAATGGCTGTCATGACGACGGCCATGATCCGCGCAAACATCTTTTGTCCCCCTCAAAGCACTTTTTTAGGTGGCGAATTTGTAGCCGACGCCCCGCACCGTGTACAGGGTCCAGCCGTACTTTTCGCTGCCCTCCAGCTTCTCCCGCAGGCGCTTAATATGCACATCCACGGTCCGGCTGTCGCCGAAGAAATCAAAGCCCCAGACCTGCTGCAGCAGCTGCTCCCTGGTGAAGACCTGATTCGGATGGGAAGCCAGAAAATAAAGCACTTCCAGTTCTTTCGGCGGCATCTCCAGCCGCTTCCCCTCATAATGCACGTCATATTCGGCCAGGCTCACGGTCAGCCCCGGGAAGGAAAGATCCGAGGCCTTGTCCTCCTCGCCGCCCTGGGCCCGCCGCAGCACCGCCTTGACACGGGCCGCCATTTCCTTGCCGTCAAAAGGCTTGGTAATATAGTCGTCCGCTCCCAACTCCAGACACAGCACCTTGTCAAAGGTTTCCCCCTTCGCGGTGACCATGATGACCGGAATATTCCCGCTCTTGCGGACCGCCTTCAGCACCTGGTAGCCGTCCATCCCCGGCAGCATCACATCCAGCAGGATCAGATCCGGCGGCAGGCGGCGGAATTCCTCCAGCGCCTTATCCCCCCGGTCCGCCACCCGAACCTCGAAATTCTCTCTTTCGAGGTAAAGCTGCTCCAGGTGGCTGATATTCGGATCGTCATCCACCACGAGGATACTCGGCTTATCTTTCATGAAAACGCGCCCCTCCTTATTTCAGCGTCACCACGGTGACGCCGTCCTCTCCCTCGCCGTACACCCCCCGACGGAAGCTCTTTACATGGCGATTCTTCCGCAGGTCCTGCTGAATGCCGGCCCGCAGGATTCCGGTGCCTTTGCCATGGATGATATAAACTTCGTTCAGCCCGGCCAGCACGGCCTCATCCAGGTATATTCCGACGGCGCTCAGTGCTTCCTCCAGGGACATGCCCCGCACATCGCATTCCGAAGAGACCGTCCGCGACATCATCCCAGTTCTGGCCCGGACCGTGCTCTTCTCCTTCGGCTGGGCTTCCCGGGTCAGGCGCAGCTGGCTCAGGTGCGCCTTGAACTTCATGGCCCCGGCCTGCAGGGAGACCTCCCCTCTGTCATCCGGCGCTTCCAGTACGGTGCCTTCCGCTCCCAGGGTCAGGATCCGGACCCGGTCTCCCGGTTTCACCGTCTTCGGCGGTTCCGTATCCTCCCGAACCTCCCGGCGCAGGCCTTCCGACAGATCGTCAATGCCATGCTCCAGCCTTCGTCTCAGTTCCGCCGCCGATCCATCCCCGGCCGCGGCGTTTTTCTTCATCTTCTTCAGCTCGGCAATCACCGATTCGCTTTCCCGGCGGGCCTGTTCCAGGATCCTCTTCGCCTCCTCGCGGGACTTGCGCAGCGTCTGCTCGCGTTTCTCCTCCATCTCGCGCCGGAGTTTTTCCGCCTCGTCCCGGAGCCGGATCGTTTCCTTTCCGGCTTCCTGGGCAATCTGCCGTTCCCGCTCGGCCACCTGCCGGTGGTACTCGGCATTGGCAATCACATCTTCAAACCGTACCGTATCCCCGCTGAGGAGTTTCTTCGCCGCGTCAATCAGATTCTCCGGCAGGCCCAGCCGGCGGCTGATCTCAAAGGCATTGCTCTTGCCCGGAACGCCGATGGAGAGCCGGTAAGTCGGGCGCAGGGTCTCCACATCAAACTCCACCGACGCATTCTCCACGCCCCGGGTTGTGAGGGCGAAAATTTTCAGCTCGCTGTAGTGCGTCGTCGCCAGGGTGCGCACCCCGATGTGCAGCAGCCTGGTCAGGATGCTCTGGGCCAGGGCCGCGCCCTCAACAGGATCCGTTCCGGCTCCCAGCTCATCAAAAAGGACCAGGTCCCGCGGCGTGACTTCCCGCAGAATTGTGACGATATTCGTCATATGGCCGGAGAAGGTGGACAGGCTCTGCTCAATGCTCTGCTCATCGCCGATATCGGCAAACACCTGGCCGAACACCGCCAGCTCCGTGCCCAGATCCGCCGGCACCTGCAGACCGGCCTGCGCCATGAGCGTAAAGAGGCCCACGGTCTTCAGTGTCACCGTCTTGCCGCCCGTATTCGGGCCCGTCACCACCAGCGTGGTAAAATCCTTGCCGAGCCAGACAGTCTCCGGCACGACCTTATCCGGGTCAATCAGCGGATGCCGGCCGCGGATGATATGCAGGTATCCGTCCCGGTTCATCTTCGGCTGGACGCAGACAAAACGCCGGCTCAGCAGCCCCTTGGCAAAAATGAAGTCCAGCTCCGCGAGCAGCCCGACCGTATCCAGGATCTGGGCCGCATACGGAGCCACCGCAGCGCTCAGCGCCGCCAGAATCCGGGCGATCTCCTGCTGCTCCCTGAGCTCCCACTGCTTCAGTTCGTTGCCCATCTCCACCGCGGCCATCGGCTCAATAAACAGGGTGGCCCCGGAGGCGGACTGGTCATGAACCAGTCCCGGAACACTGGACCGGAATTCCGCCCGCACCGGCAGCACATAGCGGTCTCCCCGCATGGTGATAATCGGATCCTGCAGCACTTTCTGCATGGCGGATGAATGGATCATCTGATTCAGCTTTTCCCGGATCCGGTCCTGCGCGCCGCGCAGGTGCCGCCGGATATTCATCAGTTCGGAGGAAGCCCGGTCCGCGATTTCATCCTCGGAGAGGATAGCATCCGTAATATCCTTCTCCAGATTCCGCGCGGTAAAGAGTCCCTCCGCTTTCGCCCGCAGGAGCGGCGTGTTTTCCCGATCCGCCAGCGCGTCCCGGGTGCAGCGCGCCGCCCGCAGCAGGACCGCCACATTCAGCAGCATGCCGGCGGACAGCACCCCGCCCTTCTCGCAGACAGTCACCGCCGGCCGCACATCCGGGAAGGCCGTCATCGGATGCCCGCCCACATACTGCAGCACCACCGTCGCCTCTTCCGTCTCGGCCTGCGCCGCCTGCACCGCGGCCAGATCGTCAAAAGGCACGAGAGTGCGGCATTTTTCCGCGCCCGCTTCTGTCAGCGCGCCTTCCGCCAGCAGTTCCCGGATCCTGGTGAATTCCAGGACCCGCAGCGTTCTTTCTGTCATCATTCCGTATCTCCGTCCGCTCCTACTCCACCGCCCGCAGCCAATGCCCGGACGTGGTTTTCATTCCTGTTTTCCGGCCTTCTGCGAGGGCAGCCAGCACCTGTTCCGCCTCCCCGGCGGTCTCCGTTGTCAGCTCTGCGACAAGGAAAAGAAATCCCTGCCGGCCGGGCCACTCCGTTGGCAGCGTATTCATCAGGCGGATCAGACAGCCCTCCGGCAGCCGCTGCCGCAGCAGTGGAAACCGGTGACCCATCCGATCCTCCAGGACATGGCCTTTCAGCGCGTCCGGATCCCCTGTGTCGCACATCCGGCATGACCGGTGCCCCGACGTACAGCCCAGCGCTGTCCGTGCCGGGCAGTGATGCAGCAGCATCAGCTGCGTCCGCCCGTAAGCCGTTACGGCAACCGGCGGATCTCCCGCCGTGAGCTCTTCCAGCTCCTTCCCGGTCAGCTCGACAGAGGCCATCACGAACTCGCAGCCCTGTTCCAGCAGCAGCGCCGCCGCCTGCCGGTTCATGACGGGGATCCCGCTTCCGGCCCCAAAGGGAACCGGCCAATCCATCCCCAGCTGGCCGACCGTCGCCAGGACGACACCGCCCAGTTTATCCCGGTACTTTTCCGTCATCGCGCGCAGCATTTGAAGCGTGTCCTCGACGCAGACCTGGGGCAGCTGCAGCCATTCCCCCGCCGGCATTGTCCGGATCAGTTTTTCCAACGCTTCGCTCCGGTAATCCTCCGGGCAGTGAACCACCCGCATACCCCGATTCCGGGCGCATGCTGCCTGTTCCTCCGTCCTCACGAATGCCATCGGCGAGATCTTCCGCCGGGGCAATACCGCTTCCGGCACGGGGCCTTCCTCCCCGCAGTCCGGGGCAAAGGCCTCCTCCCGGGCCTTTTCCAGCTCCTGCAGCGCCTGCCGCCGGATCCCGTTGATCTGCGACACCGGAACAAAAGCATTCCGGGTCTCGATCGTGATCTCTCCCGGCACAAACAGGGAGTCTCCCGTCCGGCTCAGATTTCTGCGCACCTCTTCCTCCAGGGCAGGGCGGGTCCTGGCCTCTGCCACAGGCTCCCCCGTCACGGTCACAAAGCTCTCCCCGTCCGTCGCGGTCAGCATCAGCGCTTCCCCGGCTACCGCGCGCAGGAACAGGTCCGCCCTGACCCGTCTGCCGGGCCGGCTTCCGGCCTCCCGGATCTGCCGGGCGCTGGTCAGCCGGAACACGGCATCCCCTTTTCCCGCCCGGACGCCTTCCCGCAGGCGCAGCAGCGCGGTCTCCCCGGCTTCCGTGTCCTTTCCGGAGTAAATCAGGGCGTCTTTCCTCTGCCCGCCGCGGATTTCCAGCTCGTCTCCGTCCTGCAGGGATCTTTTCAGGCGGATCCGGGCAAACTTTCTGTCCGCCTGTTCCACGCGGCCGATCTCCACCCCGCAGTGACTGACCCCTTCCGGCCAGATCACCCCGGCATCCTCGCAGCCCATCGCGTATCCTTTCATGAATCCGCCGCGGTTGAAGATCTGCTCCAGGGCTTCCTTTTCCCCGGTGTCCGCCTTCCGGAAGGATCCTTCCGCCAGGCTCCGCAGCCCCCGGTGATAGGCTTCCGTCACCACGGCGGCATACTCCGGCCGCTTGGCCCGCCCTTCCAGCTTCACAGAGGTAACCCCCGCCTCCTGCAGGCGGGGCAGCTCATCCCGGAGGCAGATGTCCCGCGCGCTGAGCCATGCTCCCGGCACGCCGCGGTACAGGTACTCCTGCCGGCAGGGCTGGGCGCACCGGCCGCGGTTGCCGCTCCGCTCCCCCACCATGCTGGAAAACAGGCACAGCCCGCTCACGGCCACACACTGCGCGCCGTGGCCGAAGACTTCCACCTCAATGCCCGCTTCCCCGCAGAGGCGGATTTCCTCCAGGGAGCATTCCCGGGCCAGCACCACCCGGCGCATCCCCATTTTCCGGCACCAGGAGGCGCCGGTCCGGTTATGAATCGCCATCTGGGTGCTGGCATGCACCGCCAGCCCGGGGCAGACGGACCGGATCAGCCGCAGGACGCCCAGATCCTGCACCAGCACTCCGTCCACCCTGATCCGGCGCAGGAGACGGATCACTTCCGTCACCTCCGCCAGCTCGGCATCCCTGACCAGCGTGTTCAGCGTTACGTGAACCCGCATGTGCCGCGCGTGCGCGTAGCGGACAGCCTCCTCCAGGCCCTGCCGGTCAAAATTACCTGCCCCGGCCCGGGCGCTGAACATCGTATATCCCAGATAGACCGCATCCGCTCCGGCCGCGTCGGCCCGTTCCAGTCCCTCCCGGTTTCCCGCCGGAGCCAGATTCTCCATGCTGTTTCCTCCCCGGTCAGTCCGTCTCTTTCCCCGATATTGCCGTCTGTTCCTGCACGATGCGCTCCGCCGCCGCCCGGCTTTCCGCCGCGGCCTGGCGCTCCGCGGCCGTCTGGCGCTGGATCCGCTCCATGCGCCTGCAGAGCATGGCATTCTCATCCTGGGCCCTGATCAGATCCTCCGCCAGATTGAAGCAGGTCAGCACCGCAGCCTGCGCTGAAGGCAGCTGGGTTACCGAGATGGTTTCGCTCAGCTTCCGATCCACAAAATCCGCAACCCTGCGAACGTATTCCGGCGGGTCGGAGGAAACCAGCGTATAAGGCTTCCCGCCGACCGTCACGGTCATTTTTCTTTTCTCCATAATACCCTTCCCGCTCTCCTTTTGCAAAAAGCGCGGAAGGAGACGCTCCCCTTCCGCGCTGTACACGTATCTGTCAGATCTGTTCAAAGGGATAGACCTGCCCGAAGGTTTCCACACGGACAGATTCCATCACCTGCGGCTCCAGGGGTTTGTCCGCCGCATCCCGCGGGGTCTTCACAATCTTCTCCGCCGCTTCCATGCCCTCCAGGACCTTGCCGAAGGCAGCATACTGCCCATCCAGGTGCGGACTGTCGCTCGTCATGATGAAGAACTGGCTCCCGGCTGAGTCCGGCATCATGCTGCGGGCCATGCTCAGCACACCGTAGGTATGCTTCACCGGATTGCTGATCCCGTTGGCGGCAAACTCTCCCTTAATGCAGTATCCGGGGCCGCCGATCCCCATGCCTTTCGGATCCCCGCCCTGGATCATGAACCCGGGAATCACCCGGTGAAAAATCAGCCCGTCATAAAACCCGCTGTTCGCCAGCGCAATAAAGTTGCCCACGGACTGGGGCGCCGTTTCAGGATACAGCTCGCCCTTCATTACTCCGCCGTCACGCATTTTAATCGTAAAAACAGGATTCTGCGCCATAGCTGCGCCTCCTTTGCACGATGGCCGGGACAGCCCGGCTTAATGGACTCCGTTCCCGGATACATTTCTATTTTATCAGCATTTTCCGACTATGGCAAGCGTTTTGACAACAGCAGGGAATCCCTGTATAATAAATCGGTTTTCCCATATCAATTTCCTTGCAGCGGGAAAGGACTTTGCATCATGACGATTGTGCACCCCCAGGAGCCTGTCAACGGGCTGAATCCGGAAGATGTCTTTTACGCGGTTGATGATCTCGGCACGCAGACGGGGTACGGCTTTATTCTTTATCAATACCAGCCCGGGCTTTATCCGGACTGCCCCGTGAATCTGTATTTTTCCCTGGCCGGGGATGTGTCCTCCCGTTACCTGCTCTTCGGCGCGCTGGTTGCCCGGGCTCGGGTTCTGCAGGCCCTGAATCCCGTGCTCCGCGCCCGCCTGTATACGAGCATTGCTCCCGGGGATGTCCAGATGAAGGATTTTTACCTGAGCAACGGGTTTGACTGCGAAGAGACCGACGAAATCCTCCAGCTGACGATTCCCATCGGCGACGGGCGGATTCCCATGAGCTGCACGGTCGCCCCGACCCCGCTGAACACCTGGGACGAGCAGAACAGCCTGATCTACCGGCTGCAGATGAACGACATCGCGTTTGTGGACCTGAACTACCTGCAGTCCCTGCAGCATATGCCGCATTTCATGACGCTCGGGCTGTACCGGAACGCCCTGCTCATCGGCGAGGTCATCATGGCCGGCCGCGGCGCCGACTGCGAGCTCGTCGCCATCTACATCGAGCCCTCCAGCCGGAATCAGGGCATGGCCAAAGCCCTCCTGCACAGGATGATGGCCATCATGGCCGCCGAGGGCGTCACCCGGATCACGACACGCATCATGAGCCGCAGCCTTCCGCAGCAGAAGCTGATGAACCATTTTGCCCCCGCCTCTCTCGGGGTGAACATGATTTTCCCCGGTATGTATCTGAACTGATATATTGACGAAAAAACGCTCAGTGGGTATAATTGCTTTATCTGTGTTTCGAAGGAGGAAACGATCGTCATGAAATCCAACAAAAAGCGTTCCGGCGGCAGAACCGGTTCCGTCGTAGCGCTGTGCATCGTGCTCGTTGTCACGATCCTGCTTGGCTGGATCGGCCTGACCGGGCTGAGCATCCCCCCCAGAGGGCTGTACAAGGTGCTCTCCTGGCTGCCCACAACGAACGCCGAAAACTGGCCGAAATCCCTGTCCCTGGGTCTGGACCTGCGGGGCGGTATGTATGTGGAATACTCCGGCAAGGCGCCGGCGAATTCCGAAGCGAATTTCGATGAGCTGGTGGAAGGAACCATGTCCATCATCCGCCAGCGCCTGAGCGACAAAGGCTACAACGAGGCCAACGTCCAGCGCATCGGGACGGATGGGATCCGCGTGGAAATCCCCGATGTTCAGGATGATACCGTACTGGATCTGATCGGCGCCGCCGCCAAGCTCGAGTTCTACAATCCCGACGGGGAAGTCTTCATGACCGGCGATATGGTCAAGACCGCGACCTATCTGTACAACGAAGGTGATCATCAGATCGCCTTCCAGCTGACCGATGAGGGCTCCAGGCTGTTCGGGGATGTGACCTCGAAGAGCATCGGGAAGACCATCGCCATTTATCTGGACGGCGAGCAGCTGATCGCGCCCACCGTGCAGACCGCGATTACCAACGGCTCCGGCGTGATCAACGGCCTGGGCAGCGCTGAGCGCGCCACCACGATCGCCGCCAAGATCCAGTCCGGCGCCCTGCCGCTGGAGCTGACGCAGCAGAAAGTTGACAAGGTTTCTGCCACGCTGGGCCAGGATGCCCTGTCTTCCTCCGTGAGAGCCGCTGTCATCGGTATCGCTCTGATCATGCTGCTGATGATCCTGCGCTACCGGCTGAACGGACTAATCGCCTCCTGGGCGCTCACGCTCTACATCATCATCCTCTTCATGCTGATTGCCGTATTCCATATCCAGATGACGCTGCCCGGCCTGGCCGGCGTGGTGCTCGGCATCGGTATGGCAGTAGACGCCAACGTCATCATCTTCGAGCGCTTCAACGAGGAAGCCCGGAAGGGCCGCTCCGCGAAGGCCTCCGTCCGCGCCGGATTTAAGAACGCCATGTCCGCCGTTCTGGATGCCAACGTGACCACCCTGATCGCCGCCATCGTGCTGCTGATCTTCGGCACCGGCTCCATCCAGGGCTTCGCGAAGACCCTGCTGCTGGGCGTGGTGGTGTCCATGTTCAGCGCGATCCTGATCACCCGCTTCCTGATGAACCGTTTCGTCGGCGCCGGCGCCACGAAGATTACGCTCTATACGAAAACCAGCTCCGGAAAGGAGGCTGATCAGTAATGGAAATCAAGAATCGTTCCAAGATCTGCCTGATCATTTCCGCGGCGATTATTGTCATTGCCCTGGTGCTGACCATCTGCGGCCGCGGCATCAACCTGGGGATCGACTTTGAAGGCGGTCTCTCCATGCAGTATGACCTGAAAGCCCCTGCCGAGAAGGGCGATGTGGACGCCGTGCTGTCCGGCATGGGCATCCAGTCCTTCACGGTGACCGTTCAGGGCGCCCAGAACAGCGAGATCAACGTCCGCATCAAGGACGTCGCCAAGGACGATATCCAGAAGGTTCAGGATGAATTCGAAGCCGGAATCCTGGCAAAATACCCGGATGCTGTTTCCATCGGCGATGTGAACTATGTCGGTCCCGTGGCCGGCGCCACCCTGGTCAAGAACGCCATCGTGTCCGTGCTGCTGGCCGCTGTGCTGATGCTGATCTACATTGCCATCCGGTTTGACTTCAACTCCGGTGTATCCGCTGTGTTCGGCCTGCTGCACGACGTCCTGATCATGCTTTCCTTCATGGTCATTTTCCGCAGCTTCATCCAGATGAACTCCTCGTTCATCGCCGCCGCGCTGACCATCGTCGGTTATTCGATCAACAACACGATCGTGATTTTTGACCGGATCCGTGAGAACCACAAGAAGATGCCCACCGCCCCCAAGGAAGAGGTTACCAATCTTTCGATCAAGGAATGTCTGGGCCGCACCATCTGCACGACCGTCACCACGCTGATTACCATCGTGGCGCTGTGCATCCTGGGCGTCGCTTCCATCCGGGAATTCGCACTCCCCATCATCATCGGTATCCTGTCCGGCGTCTACAGCGCCAACATGATCAACGGTTATGTCTGGGCTTTCCTGGAGGAAAAGCGCCGCACCCGCAAGGCGAAGGCCTGATTCCGCATTCTGTCTATCCGAGGGGCTGTTTCTTGATGCAGTCCCTCTTTTCTGTCATTTGATCAAGGAGGCCGCCTATGGTTTTTACCCGGCGCGACGTGACGGACCAGACGCCGTTTTCCTGCTGTGAGCCCTGGCTTTCCGTCCTCCTGCGGCAGCGCGGCATCGTTTCTGAGGAGCAGGCCAGGCGTTTCCTCACCCCGTCGCTGCAGGATCTGCATGATCCCTTTCTCCTCCCCGGCATGCGGAAAACCGTTTCCCTGCTGCGGGAAGCGATCCGCCGCGGGGACCGGATCCTGGTCTGGGGGGATTATGACGCAGACGGCATCTGCGCCTCTTCCATTCTCCGGGAAGCGCTGGAGGAAGAAGGCGCAGACGTGGAGGTTCACCTCCCGTCCCGCCATGAGGAAGGCTACGGCCTGAACACGGAAGGCATCCGCCGCAAAGCGGAAACCTGCCGCCTGCTGATCACCGTGGACTGCGGCATCTCAAACCGGGAGGAGGTCGCCCTCGCGAAATCCCTGGGGATGACCGTCATCGTGACCGATCACCACACCCTCCCGCCGCAGCTCCCGGAAGCTGATGCCGTCATGGATCCCCTGCTGGGCGATTATCCCTGCCCCTTCCTGTGCGGTGCCGGCGTCGCGCTGAAAATCTGCCAGGCACTGCAGGGCCTTCCCGGCGTGGAAAAGCGTCTGGATCTGGCGGCCATCGCCACGGTGGCGGATGTTGTTCCCCTGCTGGATGAAAACCGTGTCCTGGTCCGGGAAGGACTCTCCCGGATCGAAAGGACCGACCGCCCTGGCCTGCGCGCGCTGCTGAAGACCGCCGCCGTTTCCCCGCCTCTGCGCGCAGATCACCTGGCCTTCCGCCTCGGACCGCGCCTAAACGCCGCCGGCAGACTGGAGGACGCTTCCCTGGCCGCTGAGCTTCTGCTGACGCGGGACGCTGCCCGCGGGGAAGCCCTGGCCCGCCGTCTGGAGGATCTCAACGCCCGCCGCCAGTCCATGGAACGGGAGATGACCGCCTCCGCCGTCTCTCAGGCAGAATCATCCGATGACTTCGCATCCTCCCGTTCCCTGGTCGTTTGCGGGGAAGGCTGGAACGCAGGACTCATCGGGCTGACTGCCGGGAGGCTCTGCGAAAAGTATTACCGCCCCACCGTCGTTCTCTCCCTGCAGGGAGAAACCGCGGTCGGCTCCTGCCGGTCCATTCCCGGGATCCATATTTTTGATATGCTGCAGCGCTGCGAAGACCTGCTTGTCCGCTACGGCGGCCACGCGCAGGCCGCCGGCCTCACCGTCCGCGCCGACCGGATCGGAGATTTCCGTGCCCGGCTGGACCGGGTGATCCGGGATTCCTGTCCGGAGGAAGTCTTCCTCCGCCGACTGGAATATGATCTGGAGGTTCCCTTCCGCCAGTGGACAGCGGAATCCCTTGCTGAACTGGCCCGGCTGGAACCCACCGGCTGCGGCAATCCGCCCCCGGTCTTCCTGCTCTCCGGTCTCTCCGTCCAGAGCATGCGCCGTGTCGGCCGGGATTTATCCCACCTGCAGCTGGGCCTGCTGGATGAGAGCAATACCCTCCTGAAGGGCATTGCCTTCTCTCAGGGAGAGATCGCGGACCGCGGGTGGTCCGATGTCGATATCCTGTATCAGCCGATCCTCAATGAGTTCCGCGGCCGCGTCTCCGTCGAGGCGCAGATTTCCGCGATCAAGGAGGCTTCCCATGGCTTTCACATCCTATGAAGCGATGCCCCTGGACCAGATGCTGAACCGCGTCCAGAAGTATCATCCCGGCGACGGCTACAAGCTGGTGGAGCGCGCATGGGGCTTTGCGGAAAACGCCCATCACGGCCAGGTCCGCAAGTCCGGCGAGCCCTATTTTACCCATCCCTGCCTGGTCGCCTCCATCCTGACCGATCTGATGATTGATCCGCCGACGATTGCCGCGGGTCTTCTGCACGATACCGTGGAGGACTGCGAGGGCATCACCGTTGAAACCATCCGCCAGGAATTCGGCGCGGAGGTCGCGGACCTGGTGGACGGCGTCACCAAGCTGAACAAGCTGGACTTTGCCAACCGGGAGGAGGCCCAGGCAGAATCCCTCCGGAAGATGATCCTGGCCATGAGCCGGGATATCCGCGTCGTGCTGATCAAACTAGCGGACCGGCTCCACAATATGCGCACCCTGCGCTACCAGCCGGAAGACCGGCGTATCGCCATCGCCCGGGAGACGCTGGATATCTACGCGCCGCTGGCTCACCGTCTCGGCGTTTACGCCCTGAAGCAGGAGCTGGAGGATCTCTCCCTCAAGTATCTTGATCCGGACGGGTATAACCAGATCGTCCATCTCGTCGGCATGAAGCGGGCGGAGCGGGAGGAAAGCATCCGCCTCGTGATCGACGAGCTGTCCGAGCGCCTTGACCAACAGCATATCCATTACGATATCGACGGCCGGTCCAAGCATTTCTATTCGATTTACCGGAAGATGATCCTGCAGCAGAAATCCTTCGACCAGATCTACGACCTGATCGCGATCCGCGTCATCGTGGATACCATTCCGGACTGCTACACGGTTCTGGGAATCGTCCACACGCTGTGGAACCAGGTGCCCGGCCGTTTCAAGGATTATATCTCCGTTCCCAAGGCCAACATGTACCAGTCCCTGCATACGACTGTGGTCGGCGGACGCAAGATTCCCTTCCCCTTCGAGGTCCAGATCCGGACCTGGGACATGCACCGCGTGGCAGAGTACGGCATCGCCGCTCACTGGCGGTATAAGGAAGGCGCATCCCAGGAAGACAACCTGGATCATAAGCTGTTCTGGGTTCGTCAGATGCTGGACTGGCAGACGGAGACCCGGGACTCCAGGGAGTTCCTGGATACCCTGAAAACCGATCTCTTCTCGGAGGAAGTGTTTCTCTTCACCCCCAAGGGGGATGTGATCTCCATGCCCAAGGGCGCCACGCCCCTGGACTTTGCCTACCGGATCCATTCCGCTGTCGGCAATCAGTGTGTCGGCGCCAGGGTCAACGGAAAAATCGTCCCCCTGGATACCACACTGAACACCGGCGACCGGGTGGAAATCATCACCTCCGCCTCCTCGAAGGGGCCGGGAACCGACTGGCTGCGCATCTGCAAGACACCCCAGGCCAAGGCCAAGATCCGCCAGTTCCTGAAAAAAGCGCTCCGGGAGGAAAACATCGAGCTCGGCCGCTCCATGCTGGAGAAGGAATGCACCCGCCGCGGCGTCCGCCTGGGCGATATCGCGAAAAGCGAGTATTACGAGCCTCTCCTGCGCAAGTACGGCTTCCTGGATTTCGACGATATCTGCGGATCTGTCGGTTACGGCGGAATGGCCGCCATGTATGTGGTTTCCCGCCTGCTGGAGGAGCAGAAGGATAAAGAGTCCCCCTCCCAGCCCGTCAAAACCATTTCGGACCTGGTCACCACGGAGCAGCAGCTCCGGGAGCGCCGCGCGCATCACGGCATCGTGATGACCGGCAACGAGGACCTGGATATCCCCGTGCGTTTCGCCAAGTGCTGCAGCCCGGTTCCCGGCGATGAAATCGTCGGCTATATCACCCGGGGCCGCGGCGTCACGATCCACAAGGCGGAATGCGTCAATGCCGCCGCCGGGGAGCAGGAGCGGAAAATCGCCGTCGAATGGGCCATGACCAGCGAGAGCACCTTCCCGGCCACCGTCACCATCCTGGCCTACGACCGGGTGAACATGCTCGGCGAAATCGCCACAATCATCGGGGAAAACGGGGTATCCATCCGCGCGGCTTCCATCCAGGCCAGCGACAAAACCCGGATCTCCACGCTGCGCCTGACGCTGGATGTCCACTCCCGGGAGGAAATGGACCGCGTCATCAACGCCCTCCGCAACAAATCCGACATCCTCGATGTCTACCGCACGACCACCTGAGATCCCTGTGCCATTTCCGCCGGCCGAGGCAAACAGGGGGAATCTTCTCTGCCGGTCCATGAAAGGAGCAGTCCTATGCGCTGTGTTGTCCAGCGGGTTACCCTGTCTTCCGTCACCGTGAACGGGGAAGTTGCCGGCGCCATCGGCCCCGGCCTGATGGTGCTCATCGGCATCTCCGTCGATGACACGGAAACGGATCTGAAATATATGGCGGACAAAGTGCCGAACCTCCGCATCTTTGATGATGAGAACGGTGTCATGAACCGTTCCGTGCTGGATGTCGGCGGCAGCATCCTGGCCGTCTCCCAGTTCACGCTGTACGGCGATGCCCGGGGCGGGCGCCGCCCATCCTATATCCGCGCTGCCCGTCCCGAAGCCGCGAACGCGCTCTATCTTCGGCTGGTGGATGCCTGGCGTTCCAAAGGGGTGCATGTGGAGACCGGCGTTTTCCGGGCGGAGATGAAGGTCGCTCTGGTCAACGACGGTCCGGTCACCATCCTGCTCGACAGCGAAAAGGCTTTCTGAAAGGAGCAACCACGATGCAGATCCGGGAAATCACCGTCGGCTTCGTCTCCACCTGCTGCTATCTTCTCTCTCAGGAAAACGCCTCCGAATGCATCGTCATTGATCCGGGCGCTTCCCCGGACCGGATCCGGAAAGCGGCGGACGGGAAGCGTATTTCCGCGATCCTGCTGACCCACGGGCATTTTGACCATATCGGGGCTGTGTCCTCCCTGGCGGAAGGCGGCGTTCCCATCCTGATTCATGCCCTTGACGCGCCGATGCTGACGGATCCATCGCTCAACGCCTCGCTGTCCCTGCTAAACAGGCCGGTGTCTGTCTCTCCGGCAACGGATCTGCTGCGTGACGGAGACCGCCGGACGCTGGCCGGTCTGTCCGTGGAGGTCCTGCACACTCCCGGTCATACCCCGGGCAGCGTCTGCTACCTGATCGAAAACGAGCTTTTCACCGGGGATACCCTTTTCGAACACGGCTGGGGCCGGACAGATCTTCCGGGCGGCAGCGAAACAGACCTGTATGCTTCCCTCCGGCGCGTGATGCCACTGGCCCGCACCATGCCCTTCCATCCCGGCCACAATACATGACGGAGGCAGCCCATGACAAAACCGGATCCCGCTGAACTGAACGCCGCTCTGCAGACCATCCATCCGGAGCTGCTGGCCATGACCCGGCTTTTCGGCCTGCCGGATGAATACTGGAATCCACCCGCCCGCTATGTCATGCGGGCGGAAACGCTATCCGACGCCTATCAGATCACCTTTTCCTCTGACCACCTGGCAGCAGGACGCCAGATCCCGATCCCATGCGAAGAGGATCCCCGCCTGCAGTCGCTTCATCGCCGCCGCGCCGTGCGCCGTCTCTGCAAGCAGACGCTGTATGATCTCTGCCGTCAGATCACCGACATCCATCCGCCCTGGGGCAGCCTGACCGGCGTGCGCCCGACCCACCTGATGCTGGAGGCCCTGGCGGAAGGCCTTTCCCCGGAAGAAAGCGTCTCCCGGCTGGTCCGGGATTACGATGTTCTGCCGCCGAAGGCAGAGCTCCTGGCCGAGATCGCCGCGATTCAGCGACAGCTGCCTGCCCCCGGCGATTCCTTCATGGATGTTTATATCGGCATTCCCTTCTGCACGACCCGCTGCGCCTACTGTTCCTTCTCCTCCGGTGAAATCGGGGACGGACATCTGGTGACGCCGTATATGGATGCCCTGGAACGCGAAATCCGCGCGTGCGCACCGATCATCCGGCAAACCGGTCGCAGCCTTCGCGCGCTGTATGTCGGCGGCGGCACGCCCACCGCGCTGCCGCTAGCGGATTTCCGGCGACTGCTTACCCTGATCCGGGAATTCTTCCCCTCCGCCCGCGAATATACCGTGGAAGCCGGTCGGCCGGATACGCTGTCCCGGGAAAAACTCCGGGCGATCCGGGAAGCGGGGATCTCCCGCATCTCCATCAATCCCCAGACCATGAACGACCGCACGCTCCGGGTGATCGGCCGGGCACATACCGCGGAGCAGGTGCAGGAGGCCTATGCCCTGGCCCGGGAAGAACAGATTCCGCATATCAACATGGATGTCATCGCCGGCCTGCCCGGAGAGAATGAAGACGACTTCCGCCGCACGATGGCGGAAGCCGTCCGCCTGCATCCGGAAAGCCTCACGGTTCATACCCTGGCCCTGAAGCGTTCCTCCCGCATGAGTCTGGAGAACGCCCCGCTGCCAGACGGCGATATGACCGCAAGAATGGTCATGGACGGCCTGCAGACCGCCCGTAAGCTCGGAATGTCTCCGTATTATCTTTATCGCCAGAAATATATGGCCGGCAATCTGGAGAATACCGGCTATGCCCTGCCGGGCCATGCCTGTCTTTATAACGTGGACATGATGGAGGAAACCTCCCACATCCTGGCTCTCGGCGCCGGCGGGATCTCCAAACGCATCTGGCCCGAGGAGGGGCATATCACCCGCGCCCCCAATGTCAGCAATATCGGGGATTATATCGCCCGTGTGGAAGAAATGATCCGGCGGAAAGAGGAGCTGTTTGAAACCGCAGGATCCTGACCCGCTCGCGTTTCCCGCCGGCCGCAGCAAAACATCACTTAGCAGCCGTCATACCGGATGCACACCATCGTCAGATCGTCAAACTGCGGCGCATCGCCCACGAACCGATCCACATCCTCCCGGACCTTCTCCAGCACCTCCCGGGGCTTCAGATCCCGGTTTCTGCTTTTGAGCGCGTTCAGGACTTCGATCAGCCGCCCTGTGCCGTACATTTCCTTCGCGGCGTTCGTGGCCTCCGGCACTCCGTCGGTATACAGGAACAACTCCTGGCCTTTTTCCAGCGTCAGTTCGTATTCCCTGTAGGTGATTCCTTCCATCCCGCCGACCACAAACCCGTGCTTCTCCTGCACCAGACTGAACAATCCGTCCCCGCCGGTCACCAGCGGATATTCATGCCCGGCGTTGGAAGCCGTTATCCGCCCTGTCCGCAGGTCCAGAATCCCCAGCCATACCGTCACGAACATTTCCTCACGGTTGTTCTGGCAGACGCGGTTGTTCGTCATCTCCAGAATCTCCCGGGGGCTCGCGCCGGTCAGTGCGATGTTCTGGATCATGATCTTCGTCGCCATCATGAACAGCGCCGCGGGCACGCCTTTTCCGCTCACGTCCGCGATCACGATTGCCAGATGATCCTTGTCCACCAGGAAGAAATCATAGAAGTCCCCGCCCACCTCTTTCGCGGGGGTCATGGAGGCATAGATATCAAACTCATGCCGGTCCGGGAAAGCCGGGAAAATATTCGGCAGCATGTCCGCCTGGATGCGTGTCGCCAGCGACAGCTCCGTGCTGATGCGTTCCTTCTCCGCCGTGGCTGCCGTCAGTTCCTTCATGTAGCGGGCTACCTGCTCTTCCATCTGGTCCACGGAGGACGCAAGCTCCCCGATCTCATCCCTGTTCCGGACCGCTTCCCGCAGCTTCCGCTGCGCGGGTTTTCCTTCCTTCGCGAATCGGCCCGCTTCCGCCGTGATGGTCTGCAACGGTTTGAGCAGCACCCGGCGCAGGTAGAAATGCTGGCCGATAATGATGGCTATCATCAGCGCCGTCAGCACCTGAAACACTCCGCTTAAAAACCGGTTCCGCACCGCGGTCAGGTTCTCCATCTGCCGCTGGACGCACAGAATCGCCTGCGTCTTTCCATCGCTTCCCTTCAGAGGCACCATCGCGGTAATATGGGCGTCCGTTTCGATCCGCCCCCGGTCCCGGATCACGATCTCCGCATCCGACACCCCGTCGTACAACCGGCGGTATTTTGTTCTGTAGTCATCGTTGGTTGTCTCCCGGTAGTAGCCGAAGTCGTACTTCGTGTAGGTGCTTCCATGGTTGATCGTGGAAAACAGGAAAGTGATATGGCCGTAGTCCGTCAGATCCGGCCGAATCACATAAATGAATGTCACGCCGGCTATGTTGCACAGGCTGTCCATCCGGCTCCATGCCTGCTGGTACTCCTCCCCTGTACCGCCGCTCTCCGCATAAGCGTCCAGCCGGTCGGCGTCAATCTCCGCCGCGGCGGTATTCGCAATTTCGATCGCGCCTTTTTCGTAGATCTCCATCATCCCGTTCGTGAACGCGCCGTAGCCCACCGTGGCAACCACCAGCGCCAGTACAACCAGCGGAATGATGATACCTATGATACTTTTGAACACCACGCGCTGTGTCATTTTTCGCATCCGGAACATTCCTCCTTATCAGAGAGAGAGATCAGCCGTTTCAAAGCGCTTGGTGCTCCTCAGCATCACGCTGTAGGTGCCGCCGGCCCAGAGGGCCAGCCCGCCCAGCGTAAACAGGGCTTTTTCACTCATATGGGCCGGATCCGGCGTATCCAGTACATACTGCACAAAAGGAACCGCGTACGTGGCGACCACTTCGCCGGCAACCCACAGGAACACGGCGATGGATCCCGCCGCGAAGGCCTTTCCGGGCTTGTTGATATCCCGGTAATAGATCGGGAAAAAAATCAGATTGAACAGGGTGAAAATCAGGAACCCTTCGCCGATCAGAGCAAGACCGGCGTCCAGCCCGGCGGGGTTGGGCATCGTCCCGATCGCATACTTGATCACAGTGAACAGACCCATCAGGAGCAGCTGAACCAGCTCCAGCAGCGCGCAGAAAAGGATCCGCCCCGCCACTGCGTCCCGCCGGGAAACCGGCAGGGTCAGCGTATAAGCTGCATCATGATTCTCGCGGGCAGACAGGCAGATGAAGTAGATTCCCAGTGCCATGTAGAAGCAGCTGACGCCGTAGGGATATCCCGGAATCAGGACCATCGCGGAAAGCAGCAGCATCACATACGCCGCCGGATGCATACAGAGCGTGAATTCCTTCCTCAGCAGTTTCATGCTTCCGCCTCCTTTTCCAGATGCACCATGATTTCATCCAGCGTCGCTTCCCGGGTTTTCTCCGCGGGATATGCGTCCCGCAAAACCAGCACAGTGGAACCATCCCGCGTTCTGCTGATGCCGTGGGAGGCCTCCTGCAGCTCCTGGGGAACCGTTCCGACAACCTCCGCGATGCGGTATCCGTCCCGGAAGTCATCCAGCGCTTCGTCTGCCATCAGGCTCCCCTGCTGAATGAACAGGATCCTGTCCGCGCATTTCTCCAGGTCAGAGGTAATGTGTGTAGAGAAGAGAATGGTCTTTCCTTCATCCTTCAGGCGCAGAAATATCTCGACCAGTTCTTCCCGGCTGATGGGATCCAGCCCGCTGGTCGGCTCGTCGAGCATGAACAGCTCCGCATTGTGGCTCAGCGCCAGTGCCAGCGCGTACTTAATCTTCATCCCGTTGGAGAGCTCCGCGGGCGTCTTGTCCTCCGAGAGATGGAACGCCTGCATATACTGCCGGTAAACCGCATCGTCCCACGCCGGATAGAAGCTCTTTGTCACCGCAGTAATCGTCTGCAGCTTCTTCCGCGTGTAGTAGGTCATCCCCGCGGAGACAAACCCGATTTTTTCCCGGATCTTCCGGGGGTCCTCTTCAAAGGGGACACCGCGGAAAAGGACTTCCCCGCTGTCCGGCCGGACAAAGGAGAGGATGGAATTGATTGTCGTGGTTTTGCCTGCGCCGTTGCGGCCGATGAACCCGGTGATCATTCCCTCCCGCAGATCAAATGTTATCTCTTTCAGTGTAAACTCCGGATATGTTTTTGTCAGTCCCCGGACCGACAGCAGCCCCATTGTTGCCATGCATCTTTCTCCCCTTTCGGTGATACAGTATACGGAAAAAACGCTCCCGCCGCAAGAGCCAGAAACAGATGATTACCCCGGGCTATCCCGCCGTCTTCGGCAAATTACGTTTTCCCGGCGCGGACTGCTCCGGATGCGGAAATCATACGCCCGGGGGATCATGAACTGTCCGTGACAGCAGGATTATCCCCCTCCTGTGTCGAAGCAGTAAACGGATATATTTACGCACACGATCATCATGAAGAAGGTACGCAGCAGCCATTCTGGCTGAAATCCCGGCTTTCCTGCCGAGAAACGGAGTCTTTTTGATGGAAAAATATGTCTTTTCCGAGGATCGGCGTTCCCTTCTGGAGGGAATGCAGGTTCCGTTTGCCATTTACCAGTTCCTGGACAAGCGTGTTGTCACCCTGATCCTCTCGGACGGCTTCTGCAGGCTATTAGGCTATGAAGACCGCGCCGAGGCGTATTATGACATGGATCATCATATGTATAAGGATGCCCATCCCGACGACGTGGCCCGGATCGCCGGCGCCGCCGTTCGTTTTGCGACGGAGGGCGGCAGCTACGAAGTGGTCTACCGTTCCCGCCGGAAAGGTTCGAGCGACTATGTCATCATCCACGCCCGCGGCGAACATGTGATCACTGACACAGGCGTCCGTTTGGCTCAGGTCTGGTATACGGATGAGGGAGCCTACACAGGCGACGCAACCGTTCCCGGCATGTCGGAACTCACGGACTCGCTCAGCAACGCCCTGCATGAACAGAGCCTGGTCAAGGCCAGCCATTATGATTTCCTGACCGGTTTGCCGAACATGACCTATTTCTTCGATCTGGCGGATTCCGGCAAGGAAATCATCCGCCGCCGGGGCGATCAGCCCGTCCTGCTGTACATGGACTTGAGCGGTATGAAATTCTTCAATTCAAAGCACGGCTTCGCCGAAGGCGACCGGATGCTCCGCTCCTTCGCACAGATCCTGACCCGACCCTTCAGCCATGAAAACTGCTGCCGCATCGGTGCGGATCATTTCGCCGTCATCGCCGGGGAAAATGGGCTGGAGGATCTCCTGCGGCAGATCTTCCGGGAGTTCGGGGATCTGTATGAGGGCCAGACGCCGCCGGTTCATGTCGGCATCTATCCTTACCGCCTGGAGGATGCCGCGGCCAGCACCGCCTGCGACCGGGCCAAACTTGCCTGCACCGCCCTCCGCGGATCCTATTCCTCCGCCTTTCATATCTACAATGATGAACTCAGCCGGAATGCCGTCCTGAAGCAGTATGTCATCGAGAATATCGATACAGCGATCCGGGAAAACTGGATCCAGGTGTATTACCAGCCGATCATCCGTTCTGTCAATGAGCTTGTATGCGATGAGGAAGCCCTGGCCCGCTGGATCGATCCGGTCCGGGGATTTATGTCACCGGCCGCCTTCATCCCCGCGCTGGAGGAGTCCGGCCTGATCTACAAACTGGATCTCTATATGCTTGAGCAGGTTCTGCGGGATATGCAGACCCTGAAAGCGGAAGGCATTCCCGTCGTTCCCCACTCAATCAACCTTTCCCGATCCGATTTTGATATGTGCGATATCGTGGAGGAAATCCGCGCCCGTGCAGACGCGGCCGGGATTCCCCACAGCCTGATTACTATCGAGATCACGGAAAGCATCATCGGCAGCGATTTTGATTTCATCAAGACGCAGATCGCCCGCTTCCGCCGCCTCGGTTTCCCGGTCTGGATGGATGATTTCGGCAGCGGGTATTCTTCGCTGGAAGTCCTGCAGAGCATCCGTTTTGATCTGCTGAAGTTTGATATGAGCTTCATGCGCCGCCTGGACGAGAGCGAAAATGCCCACGTCGTTCTGACCGAGCTGATGAAGATGGCCTCCGCCATGGGGCTGGACACGGTCTGCGAAGGGGTGGAGACCGAATCACAGGCCCGTTTCCTGAAGGAAATCGGCTGTTCAAAGCTGCAGGGGTTCTATTACGAGAAACCGAATCCCTTCTCCCATATCCTGGAATGGCACCGGAAGAATGGAAGGGGCGGCTATGAAAACCCGGCTGAATCCGCGTATTATGATTCCATCGGCCGCGTCAATCTGTATGATCTGGATGTCATCGCCCAGGGCGATACCGATTCCGTCCGGAATGCCTTTGACACCCTGCCCATGGGCCTCATTGAAATCCGGGGCGACAGCGCCCGCTTTTTGCGCAGCAACCAGTCCTACCGGAATTTTATCAGCCGCTTCTACGGCATGAATCTGTCGGATATGAATCGGGATTTCAAGCCCATCACCTCGCCCTTTATGCATCATATCATCCGGAACTGCTGCGAGCGGGGCATTCGCTCCTTCTTTGATGAAAAGATGCCGGACGGTTCCATCGTCCATTCCTTTGCGCGCCGCATCAGCACGAATCCCGTCACAGGGAGTATGTCCGTGGCCGTTGCCGTTCTGTCGGTCAGCGCGGCAGATGCGTAATACAGACCCCGGCCGATCGGAGGAATCATTCCTGCCGCTGGTTGTCGGCATCCGTCCGGCAGCGAAAAGAAAAACGGCGTGATCTGTTCACGTCGTTTTTCCGTATGTCCTGAGATCAGAACCGCATGCGGTCCTCGATGTACCTGCGAACCTCGCTGATCGGAATGCGTTCCTGCTGCATGGTGTCGCGGTCACGGACGGTCACCGTCTGTGCCTCTTCCGTCTCAAAGTCCACGCAGATGCAGAAGGGCGTTCCGATCTCATCCTGACGGCGGTAACGCTTGCCGATAGAGCCGGTTTCATCATATTCCACGGGGAAATATTTGCACAGCTCGGCATGGATGCTGCCTGCCAGCTCGCCCAGCTTGTTCTTTTGCAGGGGAAGCACCGCGGCCTTGTAGGGGGCCAGAGCGGGATGCAGGTGAAGCACGTTGCGCACGTCTCCGCCTTCCAGCTCCTGCTCCTCATAGGCGTTGCACAGGAATGCCAGCACCATCCGGTCCACACCCAGGGAGGGCTCGATACAATAGGGGATGTATTTCTCGTTGGTCACAGGATCCAGGTATTCCATGCTCTTGCCGCTGTGCTCCTGATGCTGTGTCAGGTCGTAATCCGTCCGGTCCGCAACGCCCCACAGCTCACCCCAGCCGAAGGGGAACAGGAATTCAAAGTCGGTGGTTGCCTTGGAATAGAAGGCCAGTTTTTCCGGCTCATGATCCCGCAGACGCAGGCTTTCCTCCTTGATGCCCAGGCTCAGCAGCCAGTCGCGGCAGAAGGACCGCCAGTAATTGAACCACTCCAGATCCTCGCCGGGCTTGCAGAAGAACTCCAGCTCCATCTGTTCAAACTCGCGGACGCGGAAGATGAAGTTGCCGGGGGTGATCTCATTCCGGAAAGACTTACCGATCTGGGCAATGCCGGCCGGCAGCTTTTTCCGGGTCGTACGCATGGCGTTCTGGAAGTTCACAAAGATACCCTGAGCCGTTTCAGGTCGGAGATAAATCTCGTTGGCGCTGTCCTCATTGACACCGGCAAAGGTCTTGAACATCAGGTTGAACTGGCGGATGCCGGTGAAATCCTTCTTGCCGCAGACAGGGCAGACAATATCGTGCTCCGCGATGTACTTCTCCAGCTCCGCATTAGTCCATCCGTCGCCGGTTTCGGCTCCCTGGGTGAAGTCCTCAATCAGCTTATCCGCCCGGAAACGCGCTTTACAGGCCTTGCAATCCATCAGAGGATCGTTGAATCCGCCCACATGGCCGCTGGCCACCCAGACCTCGCGGTTCATCAGGATCGCGCAATCCAGCCCGGTATTATACTTGCTTTCCTGCACGAACTTCTGCCACCAGGCCTTTTTCACATTGTTTTTGAATTCCACGCCCAGGGGACCGTAATCCCAGGTGTTTGCCAGTCCGCCGTAAATCTCGGATCCGGCAAAAATAAAGCCGCGGTTCTTGCACAGGGCCACCAGCTTGTCCATTGTCAGCTCAGCCATTTTCTTTCCTCCGTCACACTTACTTGATCAAAAACCATCGCCTATAATAGGTTCAGAGGCCTGATTTGTCAAGGAAAATCCCCGTCAGAACAGGGCGTCCACAAATTCTTTTGCGTTGAAGGGCTGCAGGTCGTCAATCCCCTCGCCGACGCCGATATACCAAACCGGAACCTCCAGCTCCTGTCGGATCGCCAGCGCGATACCGCCCTTGGCCGTCCCATCCAGCTTGCTGAGGATGATACCGCCGATCTCCGCTACCTCCTTAAAGGCACGGGCCTGCATCAGGCCATTCTGCCCGGTGGTCGCGTCCAGAACAAGGATACAGCGGGTGTCCGCCTCCGGATACTCCCGGTCAATCACCCGGCGCATCTTGCTCAGCTCATCCATCAGATTTTTCTTATTGTGCAGACGGCCGGCCGTATCGACAATCAGCAGGTCGGCCTGCTGAGCCTTGGCGCTTTTGATCGCGTCGAACACCACAGCAGCCGGGTCGGCCCCTTCCTCATGTTTGATAATCGGCACCCGGGCACGCTCCGCCCAGACAGTCAGCTGCTCAGCCGCGGCAGCGCGGAACGTGTCGCCCGCGCAGAGCATAACCTTGCGGCCGATGGCCTGGAAACGCAGCGCCAGCTTTCCGATTGTGGTGGTCTTGCCGACGCCGTTCACGCCGACAACCAGCATCACCATGGGCCACTTCAGCGGCGGGCGCGGAATATCCATCTGCTCCACCATGATCTGTTTCAGCATCTCCCTGGCCTGGGCGGCGTCCTTCACCTTCCCGGCCTTCACGCGGTCGCGCAGCTCGTCAATGATGACTGTAGTGGCCTTAAGCCCGCAATCCGCCATGAGCAGGATATCCTCCAGCTCCTCATAAAAATCCTCGTCAATCTTCCGGTTCTCGCGGACCATCTCGTCCACTTTCTCGGTCATATTGCCGCGGGTTTTGCTCAGTCCTTCCCGCAGCCTGGCAAACAAACCTTTCTTTTTCTCATCGCTCATGGGAAACCCTCCCTTTCTTCGCTGCCTTTCAGTGTACCACATTTTTCGCAGGAAGAAAAGGCTGATTGCTTTCTGTGGCCGGCTGTGCTATAATTCTGCGGATTCCATCATATGCAAAGGGAGAGAATTGACAGATGATCACTTCCAAGGAACTGAGAAACGCCTGGATCCGCTTCTATGAAGAACGGGGGCATGTCAATATCGGTGCCGTCTCGCTGATCGGCGACGGGAGCACCGGCGTTATGTTCAACGTGGCCGGCATGCAGCCGCTGATGCCCTATCTGCTCGGGAAGGACCATCCCTCCGGGAAGAAAAGGCTGTGCAACGTCCAGGGCTGCGTCCGTACCGTAGATATTGAGAGCGTTGGCGACCCGACCCATTTCACGTTTTTTGAGATGATGGGCAACTGGTCCCTGGGAGATTATTTCAAGAAGGAAAAAACCCGCTGGAGCTATGATCTGCTGACCGAAGTGTTCGGCCTGGACGGAAAGGAGATCTGCTCCACCGTTTTCGAGGGGAACGACGCCGCGCCCCGGGATGAGGAGACTGCCGGCCTGCTGAAGGAAGTGGGCATCCTGCCGGAGCATATCTTCTATCTGCCTAAGTCCGACAACTGGTGGGAGCTGGAAGGAACGACCGGGACGCCCTGCGGCCCCGACAACGAGTGGTTCTATCCCCGCCATAACAGGCCCTGCGGTCCGGATTGCGGCCCGGCTTGTGGCTGCGGACGGTATGTCGAGATCGGCAATGACGTATATATGCAGTACGTCAAAAACGCCGACGGGTACGCCCCCCTGGCAAACAAAAACGTGGATACCGGTTTCGGTCTGGACCGGATGCTGGCTTTCCTGAACGGGCTGACCGACGGCTATAAGACCGACCTGTTCCTGCCGGTCATCCGCCACCTGGAGGAGAAGTCCGGCCTGAGCTACGATCAGGACGCGGACGCACAGAAAGCGATGCGGATCGTAGCGGATCATATCCGCACCTCCACCATGCTGATCGGCGATGTCAATGGCATCCTGCCCTCCAACGTGGGCGCCGGCTATATCCTGCGCCGCCTGCTCCGCCGCGCCATCCGCTACACACGGAAACTGGGGCTGGAAACCTCCGTGCTGGCCGAAGTCAGTAAAATCTTCATCGAGCAGATTTATGACGAGGCCTACCCCCTGCTGGTGGAAAAGGAAGCCTATATTCTGGATGAAATCATGAAGGAAGCCGCCCGCTTTGAAGCTACACTGGTGACCGGCATGAAGGAATTCAACAAATGCATCACGGGCATCCGCCGCAAGAATGAGTTCATGGCTCAGAAGGATCCATCCTATCAGCCGGAGACGGAAATCAGCGGCAAGCAGGCCTTCCGCCTCTACGATACCTACGGTTTCCCACTGGAGCTGACCGAAGAGCTCGCAGCCGAGGAAGGCCTGACCGTGGACGCGGCCGGCTTTGCCGAAGCATTTAAAGAGCACCAGCAGATCAGCAAGCAGGAGGGAACCTTCAAGGGCGGTCTGGCCGAGCAGAATGAAGAAACTGCGAAGCTGCACACCGCCACCCACCTGCTCCATGCCGCGTTGCGCAAGGTGTTGGGAGACGAGGTAGCCCAGAAGGGCTCCAACATTACCGCCGAGCGTCTTCGGTTCGACTTCAGCTTCGGCCGGAAAATGACTCCCGAAGAAATTCAGGAAGTCGAGCGTCTGGTGAATGTTGCGATCGATGCTGCGGTTCCGGTCGTCTGCGAAGAAATGACCGTTCCGGAAGCCAAGGCAAAGGGTGCCATCGGCCTGTTCGAAAGCAAGTACGGCGAGCGCGTGCGTACCTATAAGATGGGCGATTATTCCTTTGAAATCTGCGGCGGTCCGCACGCCAGCAACACCGGGGACCTCGGATCCTTCAAAATCCGGAAGGAAGAATCCTCCTCCGCCGGTGTCCGCCGGATCAAGGCCACCATCCAGCCCAAAGCCTGATGAAACGGGAGTTTGCACTGATGAATGCCAACATGAAAAGCGAGAACGAACGTCTGCGGGAAATCAAAACCTCATCGGAAGATATTTTTGACGGAGTCATCCTGCATGTGAAGCGGGACCTGGTGGCGCTGCCAAACGGCAATACCTCCGTACGGGAGGTTATCCGGCATATCGGCGCGGTCTGTGTCATTCCGGTGCTGGATAACGGCGACGTCATCGTCGAGCGGCAGTATCGCTATCCGCTGGATCGGGTGATTCTGGAAATCCCCGCCGGGAAACTGGATTCTGCCGGGGAGAACCGGCTGTCCGCCATCCAAAGGGAGCTCAGCGAGGAAACCGGATATACCGCGGACGAGTGGACGGAGATCGGCCCCTTCCATCCCGCCCCCGCGTATTCCGATGAGTATATTACGATGTACATGGCCCGCAGTCTCCACAAGGGGAACCGCCACCTGGATGCCGATGAGTTTCTGGATGTCTATACCGTACCGCTGAAGACCCTCGTGGAAGATGTCATGGCCGGCCGCATTTCCGACGCGAAAACCCAGGTCTGTATCCTGAAGGCCGCCCGCATCCTGAATATCTGACCTGTCACACCCGTAGCAAAAGCTTCCCGCAGATCCCGCGGGAAGCCTCTTTTATTCATCCTGATCATAGCAGAAGGTCTGATCAGATCTCTTCAATATGCCGGACATACTCCAGCGTGGCCAGTGCCTGAATAATCTCGGCGTGGGATTTGTATTTCTTCAGCATCGCGCTGGAAACAGTAATCGCGACAGAGTAGACCGAAAGTCCGCTTCCCACATAAGCGGGATTCTGCTCGATCTCATTGATCGTCAGTCCAAGAGAACGGATCACGCTCACAAAATCCTGCAGACTCACACTGTTCGTCAGCTCCAGGTGCACTTCGAAATGGTTGGAACGATTCTTCAGCGCAGTTTCCAGCGTCGGGAACCAGAGCAGCGCGCACAGCAGCGCCAGGAAGGAAATCAGAGCCACCGTATAAATGCCCAAGCCCAGTGCCATGCCAATCAGCCCGTCAGCCCACAGACCCACTGCCGTCGTCAGCCCGCGAATCTGGTTGCGGGAGCTGTAGATCACGGAATGGATGCTGATGATTGCCCCGCCGATCACCGCTGCCGTACTGAGCAACATGTGCCCCGAGCCGGTCCGTGCAATGGCATAGCAGTCCAGCAGGGCGGCAATTGTTCCCGTCAGGGAAACAAGCATGAAAGTACGCAGGCCGGCGGAATGGCGCTTGTTGGAGCGTTCCCATCCGATCACGGCGCTCAGCAGCAGCGACAGGCAGACCCGCAGCACCACTGCCCACAGGTTCAGTCCGGCCGCCCACTCTCCCAGCAGACCGGCCAGCGGATCCGGCGCGATATGCATTCCGTTCATCATCATCTCTCCCTTTCTTTTCCTTCGTTCTACAGGATCCGGTTCCAGGCGCGTGTCTTTCGCTGCCGGTACTGTTCCCGGTAATATTCCTCCGCGGCCTCGGTAAAGGCCCGCTCATTCTCCCCTTCCGGATCGTGCGGCGGCAGCTCACTCTGGATGCGGGCGATCCGTTCGATCAGCAGCTGCGCCTCCGTCTTGGGCACGCCCTCCGCGGTTGTCTCCTCGACCTCCACCTTTTCCTCCAGTTTGTTGGAATAGGAGCCGGACAGATACAGGGACATCTTGGCGCACGCGGGGCCGATCAGTTCATACAGCACGCTGGAGGAGAGGATAATTGTCTCCAGTGCCTCCCCCATTTCCCCGCCGATCTCCCGGGCGCCCATGGCGGCCAGGCCAATGGCAACCCCGGCCTGGGGAATCAGCGCCAGGCCAAGATACCGGCTGACTTTCGCGGATTTCTTCACCATTTTGCAGCCGGACCAGGCGCCCAGGTATTTCCCCGCGATGCGGATCAGGAAATACAGGATCCCCACCAGGAGCAGCGGCACCGTTCCGATGCTTTCCGACTGGTTCAGCAGAGACCCCAGGTCAAAGGACAGCCCGGAACGGACAAAGAACAGCAGCAGGATCGGCGGGCTGAAATAGTTCAGCTGCCGGAAGAGGCGTGCGTCGCCGCCGGCGTTGATATACACCGTGCCCATCGCCATACAGCCGAGCAGCGGGGAAATGCCGATCCCGGCACAGATGCCGCAGTGGGCAAACAGCATAGCGATGGCAATAATCAGGCGATTGTCGGTGCTGCGCTTCCCGGTCATCCATTTCAGCAGGAGCCCGAAGAAACCGCCCAGCAGCATCGTCAGCAGCGTCTTCCCCATCGGCAGCAGTACGTTCCCGATCTGAAAGCCCGCCGCGGACAGGGAAGCTGAGGCCAGCGCGATCGCCATGCTGTAGAGCACCAGCCCGACAATATCATCCAGCGCTACAACCTGCAGCAGCGTTTCCACAAAGTCGCCCTTCGCTCCGGTCTGCCGGATCGTCATCATCGTGGAGGCCGGCGCGGTGGCTGTCGCCAGCGCGCTGAGCACCACCGAGAAAGCAAAGTTCAGCTTCAGCACAAACTGGCACACCAGGAACACCAGCACCGCCGCACCCAGAGATTCCATGACTGTGATGACAATCACCTTCGGACCGTTCTTCTTCAGCGTGGACACGCGGAAAAACTCGCCGGTCGAAAAGGCGATGAACGCCAGCGCGATATCCGGAAGATAGCCGGTGTTCTCCACAAACGTCGTCGGGATCAGATTCAGGCAGAAGGGCCCCATCAGGATGCCACCGACAATATAGGCCGTCACATTCGGCAGGCGCAGTTTCTTGGTCACGCGGGTCATCAGGAACCCACAGGAAAGGATCAGCGCCATGGAGATAATAGCCACCGCGACCGGAGACTGGTCCGGGATCAGTTCAGTCCATTTGGGCACGGGCCGCCCCCCTTTTCCCTGTATGTCTTCACTTTGTTTCTTGGCCATATTTTACCACTGACTGACGGGAAATGCAATTCCTCCCGCGAATTAGATTGACAAATCCCGTCTTCCGGTGGAATAATAAAGAAAAAAGATACCGGGGGGAGCGTGGCTTCTATGGCTTCCGGAAAGCAAAAGCGATTTAACAAAACAGAATGGTCCTGGATCTTCTATGACTGGGCCAACTCCATCTACGCCACCAATATCATGGCAGCAATCTTCCCAATTCTATATTCCCAGATAGCCGGGAAGGGGACACCCGGGGATCATCTCTACGGCTACGCTGTTTCCTTCGCCAATCTGCTGGTGGCCGTGCTGGCGCCGTACCTGGGCTCCATCGCGGACTTTCGCGGGATGAAGAAAAAGCTCTGGCTCGGCTTCATGTTGGCCGGCGTCATCTTCACCGCAGTCATGGGCATCGTCGGCAGCTGGCAGCTGATGCTGCTGGGCTTTGTCATCAGCCGTATCGGGTTCAGTGGCTCCTGCATGTTCTATGACAGTTTCCTGACAGACGTCACCAAGCCGGAAAAAATGGATGAAGTCAGCTCCTGGGGGTTTGCCATGGGGTACATCGGCGGTTCCACGATCCCCTTCCTGATCTCCATCGGCATCATGATCCTGATGAACATGAGCGAACTGAGCATGCGCATCGCCGTGCTGATCGTGCCGGTCTGGTGGCTGGTGTTCTCCCTGCCCTTCATGCGCAATGTGCACCAGGTTTCCTACGTGGATACTCCGCCAGCTGAGCTGGGCAAGGTTGCGTGGAAGAATACCGTCGGCACCTTTAAAAGCATTCTGAAGAACAAGGCCATCCTGTTCTTCTTGCTCGCCTATTTCTTCTATATTGACGGCGTCGATACGATTATCTCCATGGCCACGAAGTACGGTGATACCCTCGGGCTCGGTGCCATCGGCATGATTCTCGCCCTGCTGGTCACCCAGCTGGTCGCCATGCCCTGCAGTATTCTCTTCGGCAAGTGGGCGAAGAAAATCGGCACCCTGAAGCTGATTACCTTCTCCGTCCTGATGTACGCCTTCATTACAATTGTCGGCTTCTCCATGGGCTATATTGTGGACTTCAGTGCAAGTTTGGGGCTGACTATGGAAAAGGCCGTCTCCATCAGCCAGGTGCTCTTCTGGATCCTGGCCACCCTCGTCGGAACGGTGCAGGGCGGCATCCAGGCGCTGAGCCGCAGCTATTTTGGCCAGCTGATCCCGCCGGAGCGAAGCGGCGAATACTTCGGTTTCATGGATATCTTCGGCAAGTTTGCCTGTGTCATCGGTCCCGCGCTCTATGAGCTCTTCTATGGTCTGACCGGCAAGGCCTGTTTCGGGATCCTCAGCATCATCCTGTTGTTCATCCTCGGCTTCCTGTTCCTGAGCGTCGGCCGGAAGCATTTCCACATCGCCGAACACGGAGAAGTTCAGGAATAAATGCAGGCATACCGAAAACCGCCGCATCATCTGCGGCGGTTATTTTTTCCGGATATTCTTCAGGACTTTTTTCATCCTGCCATGAATGGTGGCCTGCTCCCTCTGAGCCACGACAGCGGCCAGCGCGCCGCTTCGGTATACATTGTTCTCCGGGCTCAGGCGGATCGCCTCCCGAAATGACTGGTGCGCGCTGTCATACTGTTCCAGCGCCATCAGCACTTTTCCCTGCATATAATACCAGTCCCCGTCCCGCTTTTCGCTGCGCATCAACTGCCGAAGCGCAGCCTCCGGATTATCCCGGGCCAGGGATCGCTCCGCCATCAGGATCACTTCCGCAGTGCTCGGCTCCATGCCGGGTTGCTGCGGATGGTTCCGAGGCGAAGCCAGTCTCAGCGCTTCCTCATAGGCCAGGTTCAGCGCCACCATACGTGTCTGAGCTTCTTCCTTCATGCGCGGATCCTGGATCATATCCGGGTGGCACTGTTTGACCAGCGCCCGGTAAGCGGCACGGATTTCATCCGGATCCGCCCATCCCTGAAGCCCCAGAACCTCGAACGGATTATTCATGAACGACTCCCTTCCGGCTGTTTACAGCACCGGTTCACGCCGGATCTCCGCCCCCAGTGAGCGAAGCTTGTCTTCAATATGCTCGTATCCCCGGTCAATATACCCCGGTTCATAAATTTCAGATGTTCCCCGCGCCATCAGGCTGGCAATAATCAATGCCGCTCCGGCACGCAGATCGGTAGCCGTCATCGGCGCGCTGTACAACTCTGAAACACCCTCGATAATTGCGGTGCGCCCCATCACGCGGACATGCGCCCCCATCCGGCGGATTTCATCCAGATGGCGGAAACGCTGCTCAAAAATGGTTTCCGTAACAATACTGGTCCCCTTCGCTGTCGTCAGCAGAGCACTCATCGGCTGCTGCAGATCCGTCGGGAAACCGGGATACACCTGCGTTTTCACATTGATCGCCCGACGCTGACCGACCACATGCACGCGAATCGCATCATCCTGGTCTGTCACCTTGACACCCATCTCCAGCAGCTTGGCACTCAGCGCGTCCATATGCGTGGGAATGCAGCCGTTGATGATAATATCCCCGCCGGTGGCGGCTGCGGCAATCATCAGTGTCCCGGTTTCGATCTGGTCAGGAATCACCGCATAGGTGCTGCCATGCAGATACTGCACGCCGCGGATGCGGATGATATCCGTTCCGGCACCGCGGATCCGCGCGCCCATGCTGTTCAGGAAGTTCGCCAGGTCAACGATGTGGGGCTCCTTCGCCGCGTTATAAATAACCGTGTTCCCCTTCGCCTTGCAGGCGGCGAGCATCACGTTCACCGTAGCACCAACGGTCACGATATCAAAGAAAACATCCCCGCCAGTCAACTGTTCGCATTCCGCGGTCAGGATACCGCCGATCTCGCCGGCTTCCGCACCGATAGCCTGGAAGCCTTTCAGGTGTTGATCCACCGGGCGCGTCCCGATCTCGCAGCCTCCGGGGGTGGGAATTTTTGCTTTTCCGCAGCGTCCCAGCAGCGCGCCCAGCAGGTAATAGCTGGCGCGCAGGCGCTGTGCATTGTGGTAGGAGATGGAGATGCCCTCCGCCGGGCGCGGATCGACGCGCATCATCTTCCCCGGTTCATACTCGACCCTGGCGCCCAGCTCCGTCAGGATATCCGCCAGAGCGTGGACATCCTCGATATCCGGAAGGTTCTCAATGGTGCAGGGCTCATTACACAGCAGGGTTGCCGGGATCACTGCGACGGCTGTATTCTTCCCGCCGCTGACGCGCACCTGGCCTTCCAGCGCGTGCCCGCCGGTCACAAGCATCCGCTCTTTACCCAAAGAATTCACCTCCCGCGGAATTTCCTTCTGTCTATTATACACGCTTCCGCCCCTGCTGACAAGCCAATGAAATCCTTTGCCCGCATTGACGTGGGAAAAAGAAACAGGTACAATGATTTCTGCGATACAGGGAGGAAATGCGTATGAACAGAAAGCTGATAGTCCCCGGCGGAATCCTGTGGATTGCCGGGCTGGTGCTGAGCATTGTCGGGATGAATATCCGGACGGATACCGGGAAGTGGATGGCGATCGTCGGGAATATCCTGTTTCTGATCGGGCTGGGCATCACAGGCGCCGCCTGGATGATGGCCCGCAGGAGTGAGGAGCAGGCCAGGCAGGAGAAAGAGAAGGAGGCATGATCCCGTGTTCCGGAGATTCCTGTGCGTTTTCCTTTTGCTGGTGGCACTGTTTCCTTTTTCCGCCGCCTGCGGGGAGGAAGAAGCGCTCCCGCCCGCGGAATACGCGTACAGGGGGCGCGTTGTCTGCTCCTATGAGTCGGAAACGCTGCACTTTTCCATCGAAAAATGCAGGCCCGGCGGGGCGCTGTGCTACCTGACCAAAATCTGGGTGAGCGATCCTGCCCGGCAGATCCGGAAAGCGACCGCCGAATGGGAAAAGGACATCCGCCTGCCCATGACCATCGCCTCCGGGATCGAAGAGGCCCTGCTGGCCTCGAACGCCAGCGGATATGTCAGCCCAACCTATCCCGGCATTCCGGATCATTATCCGGGAACCAGTGAGGACTATTATTACACCCCGCTGGGGTCCCTGACCGTGACCGACGGAGAGGTTTTCCGCAACCTGTCCGGCGTTCCCTATTACGGCCTGACGCTGGAGGCAGACGGGCTCCATATGTACACCGGCGAAGAGAATGAAACCGTGCTTTCCGCTTCCCCGAGGCAGACCTGGGCCTTCTACGAGCAGTGTGGCATGCAGCGCGACGGGGAAGATCTGCTGCCGAATGAGAAGGAATGGCCCTTCGCCGGGCGGACACACGCGAGAACCGTGCTGGCCCGGGTGGACCGTAACAATTATCTGATGCTGCACATCACGCGGGAATATAACTCCGGCCTGACGCTCTATCAGGTTAGCAGCTTTTTATCGAAGAATTTTTCGACCGAATGGGTCTATAATCTCGACGGCGGGCCTTCCTCTGCCCTGATGTACCGCCAGCAGCCGGGCCGGAAAATGCGCCTGCTGACCAGAAAAGGCCAGAAGATCGCGGATATCATCTATTTCACCGACTGATCCGCACCTTCCGGCCCTGCCGTTTCTCCCTGCTTTACTCCGCGGCAGCCGCCTGCTGGGGCAGCTCCCCGGTGATAAATTTTGTCTGAATAAATCCATGGTATCCGCCCGCATCCACCTCGGCCCATTTTCCCGTTTCGTCCACCAGGTAGATGCTCAGTGGTGTACCCAGCGCAATCTGCAGTTTTCCCTTGCCTTTGCCCTTCACCACGTCGCCGTAAACCGGCACGGTATCCTCCCCCCGGGTCCGTCCTTTGACGCTGGCCACGCCCGCGGTGTAAGGGATCTGCATATTCGGCAGAAACTGCAGGTAATCGTTCCACAGGTAGCCGAGGGGATATACATACCCCGCGTTGTCCAGCACGACCTTGGCCCAGTCTTTGCCGACAGCTACTACCCGGACTACCATGCCCCGTCCGACCCGGCACATGACCAGAGACTTGGTATTCGGTTTGGCGTGCAGTTTCGCCTCGGAAACCTTGCCGGTCGGTGTAACCACCGCCAGCATCTTATCCTCCGGGGCTTCCGATTCCCATCTTAGCCGCCAGGTTTCCACCAGCTGCTCCGCGTCGTTCACCAGAACCATGGAACGGGCCAGGCCCATATAAACCACCTTGGCCTCTGTTTCGTTCCCGGCATCATCCGTGAGGAAAGTCCTGGCTTCCACGCCGTTGCGGATCGCCGCCTTGGCGATGCCCCGCTGCCATGCGGCATCCCGGTCAACCTGGCTGATCTCTTCCTCAGGCTCCTCCGGGAGCTCAGGAACATAGTCGTCACCGCCGACCTCCATGTTGGGAGCCCATATGGCATCAGTATCCGCCAGGGCTGACAATGCCGTACACAACACTGCGACCAGCACCATCCAGGCTATCCCACGTCTCATCGGCAGCTCCTCCTGTCTCATGATTATGTTGATTATCCCATAAAACGACCCGGTTTGTCAACCATTTTGTAATATTTTCGAAATATTTTGAACGTGGAATAACACGCGGAAAGGATCCTCCATGAAGATTTCAAAACAGGATGCCCTGACCTGGTTCCAATTCTTTGCCGACCTTCCGGAGGACGAGCCTCTCGGCTGCCGGCAGCAGGAAATCGCCCTTGCCGTCTTTGCGCAGATTGAGGATGCCGTGGAGGCTCACCGGGCAGAGATGCTTTGCCGCATTCCCGGGCTGAAGGCCATCGTGGCGGATCATCCGGAAGGCATCCCCTATACGCCTTCCCTTCCGGCCTGCACGCTGTACCTCGGATCCGCGGATCGTTTCCCCGCCGGCTGTCGCAGCTGTCTGCTGGGCAGCGGCCTCTCTGCCGTCCGGAAAACCAACCGCTGCAACGCGGCCTGCCCCTTCTGCTATGACTACGGTGTCCTGGATCAGATTCCCCCCATCGGCGAAGGCCTGTGGGAAATCGGCGGAGGCCGCTACCGGGAAGAGGATCTGGATCTGCTCTTCGCACTGCAGCGGAAGCCGACCGGCGTCGCCTATGTCTACCTGGAGCCGTTCATGGAGATTGAAAAGTATTACGGCATCATCCGCCGCTTCCATGACGCCGGAGTCCACCAGCATATGTACACAAACGGCATCGGGGCCGACGAAGAAAACCTCCGGGCCCTGGGTGAATCCGGGCTGGATGAGCTGCGATTCAACCTGGGAGCCACCGGCTGCTCGGACCGGGTGATCCGCGCGATGGAAACCGCGAAGCGATTCATCCCACAGGTCGGCATCGAAACTCCTATGACCCGGGAGTTTGACCGTATTTTTCGGGATAAGAGGCGGATTATCCTGGACACGGGTATTGATTTTATCAACTGCGCCGAACTCCATCTGAATGAAAACAATCTCCCCAATTATTGGGGAGAAAACATGTACTTCTGCCGGATGGGCTACCTGAGCCCGGTCTTCAGCCGGGATCTGACACTTTCCCTGATGATGACCGCCGCGGAAGAAAAATGGCCCGTTGCTGTGCACGACTGCTCCAACCGGACCAAATTTGCCCGGGATCTGAACCTGCGGGCAAAGGAAGGGGGATGGTTCGGCCAGACCAGCTACGGCTGCGAGTTCGAACGCATCCCCTACGGGGCATTTCTGCCCGTGCTGCAGGACCCCGCCTTCGCCTTCATTGAGGAAGAACCGCTCCCGCCGGGTTTCCGCCCCGGCGATGTCATTCTGTAACCGGTTTATTCGTCTTCTTCAGACATAACGCCTCAGCTGCCGGATCCCCGTCCAGCGTGGCAAAATAATCCTCCGCCCGTTCTGCCCGCCGGATCATCCGGAAGCTGCCGTCCGCCGTGTGCAGGATCTCCGCGCCGCGCAGCCGGCCGTTGTAGTTGTATCCCATGGCAGATCCGTGGGCGCCCGTATCGTGGATCACCAGCAGGTCTCCCAACCGGATTTCCGGCAGAGGCCTTTCAATTGCGAATTTGTCATTGTTCTCGCAGAGGCTGCCGGTAATGTCGTAGATATGATCTGCCGGCGCCTCTCTTTTTCCGCAGACCGTAATGTGGTGGTATGCACCGTACATGGCCGGACGCATCAGATGCACCGCACAGGCATCGACGCCGATATAGTCGCGGTAGATCTTCTTTTCGTGCACCGCATGGGTCACCAGCCAGCCGGCCGGGCCCGTCATCCAGCGGCCCAGTTCCGTCTTCACGGCCACACCACCCTCAGGCACCTCCTCTTCAAAAACTTTCCGCACGCCTTCACCGACAGCCCCGATATCAATCTCCGGCTCCTCCGGCCGGTAGGGAATCCCAATGCCTCCGGAAAGATCCACAAATGTGAATCGCAGCCCGCTCCCGACAGCCAGCTCCTTCCCCAGTTTCAGAAGCGCCTTTGCCAGTTCCGGATAATAGCTTCCGTCCGTCGTGTTGGAGGAAAGGAACGCGTGCAACCCAAAACTGCGGACGCCCAGCATCTTCAGCCGTTCCAGGCCTTCCCGCAGCTGCTCCGGGGTAAAGCCATACTTAGCCTCCCCCGGGTTGCCCATGATTGTGTTGCCGATGGAAAAATGTCCGCCGGGATTGTACCGGAGGCAGATGCTCTCCGGCACGCCGCCGTGGGTTCGCAGCAGTTCGATATCCGTCAGGTCGTCCAGGTTGATCCTGGCGCCCAGCGCCCGGGCTTGAGCAAATTCCTCCGGCGGCATCGCGTTCGCGGAGAGGATCACTTCATCCCCTGAAAAACCGCATACTTCCGCCAGCTTCAGTTCCGTGGCGGAAGAGCAGTCGAGCCCGCATCCCTCCTCCTTCAGGATCCGCAGCACTGCTGGATTGGGCAGGGCTTTTACCGCAAAGTATTCCCGGAAATCTTCGCACCAGGCAAACGCTTTGTTCAGCGCCCGGGCCCGGTTCCGGATCGTTGTTTCATCGTACAGATGAAAGGGGGTGGGATACTGTTCTGCCGCGCGCAGGAAAACTTCGTCCTTGAGTGTGAAATTCGGCATGGTTCATCCGCCTCCGTGATTTGATTTCATCATTTTGATTTCAGGATCGTTGATCCTGTTATTCGCTGTAATCCTGCAGGGAAACCGATACCATCCTGCTGACACCCTGCTCCTCCATCGCCACACCGTACAGGCCGTTGGCACGCTCCATGGTACCCTTCCGGTGGGTGATGACCACAAACTGTGTGTCCCCGGAATACTCCGCCAGGTAATCCGCGAAATAGCCGATGTTCGCGTCGTCCAGCGCTGCCTCAATCTCATCCAGGATACAAAAGGGCGTCGGTTTCAGCTTCAGCGTCGCAAACAGAATCGCAATCGCGGTCAGCGTTTTCTCGCCGCCGGACAGCAGCGACAGTAGCTGCAGCTTCTTTCCTGGCGGCTGCGCGTTGATTTCTATGCCGCAGTTCAGCGGATCGTTCGGATCGGTCAGCTGCAGCTCGGCATGTCCGCCGCCGAACAGGCGCTCAAACGTTTCGGAGAAATACCCCTGCAGCAGCGTAAAGCGTTCCACAAACGTCCCGCGCATCTGCTCCAGCAGCCTGGCAATCAGGTCCCGCAGGTCCTTCTCCGCCTTTTCCATATCCTCCCGCTGTACGTACATCTCATCGTACCGCGCCTTCGTCTGCGCATACTCTTCCACCGCGTGCACATTCACCGGGCCGAGAGCGCGGATCTCTGCGGAAAGCTGAGCAGCCTGCCGGTCCGCCTCCGTTACGTTGAAGGGGTCCTTTCGGCGGAATTCCTCTGCCCCGGCATAGGTCACCTCATAGGTGTTCCAGATCCGGTCCCGCAGTGCTTTCAGGTCACCCTCCGTGCGCGCCCGGGCCAGTTCCAGCCGGTGGGCCTTGTCACTGTCACGGCTGTAGGTCTGGTGAAGCCCTTCCATGTCCGCCAGCAGCTCCTTCAGCGCCTGCTGCTTCCCTGTACGATCCTCCTCCAGTTCCTTCGCGATCCGCTCCCGACCGGCCTGTTCCTCCTGTGCCGCTTCCAGCGCCGCCTGCAAACGTTCGCCCTCCTCAGCGTCCGCAATGTCTCCGTTGTCCATTTCCTTCAGCAGACTTTCCCGGCTTGCCTGTTCCCGGGCGTTCCGATCCCGTTCCTGTTCCAGCCGGGCCTGGTCCCGCTGCAAATTGTCCAGCTCGTGCTGCAGATCGTTGACCGCCAGCGTCAGTCGAACAGTCTCCTCCGCCTGCTCCTCCGCGACTTTCCGGGCCTCCAGCGCCGCCTGTTGCAGCGCGGCCGCCCGTTTTTCCATCTCTTCCCTGGTTTCCTCGGTTTTCTCGGTATGATCGTTAGCCATGGACAGCTGTTCCCGGATCTGCATCATGGATTCCATCAGCTGCTCGCGGGCCGCTTCGGTTTCACTCCGCTGCATCGCGTGCATCCGGCGGTCTTCCTCCGCGTTCTGCAGACGCTCCGTCTCCCGGGCCACCGCGATCTCCTGCTGGTGCAGGTTTTCCAGCGCTTCGGCCGAGGCTCCCTTCAGGCGGTCTTTCTCCGCCTGTCCGTCCTTCATCTGTTTCAGGAGCCGCTCCAGCTCATCCTGTCCCGTCTGCAGCGCCTCGGTCAGTTCCTTCAGTTCCCGCTCCCGGGAGAACAGGTTTACGCTCCGGGAGGAAACCGATCCGCCCGTCATTGATCCGCCGGAATGCATCACGTCACCCTGCAGCGTCACCAGGCGGAACTCGTGCCCGCCTTTGCGCATGATGGTGATCCCGTGATCCAGGTTGTCCGCTACGACGGTGCGACCCAACAGGTTTTCCACAATTCCGCGGTATTTCCCGTCGCATTCCACCAGGTCCGACGCCACACCCAGGCAGCCGGGCATACCCAGCGCTTCCCTTTCCTTCGGTGTCAGCCCCCGCGGCCGCACCGAAGATACCGGCAGGAACGTTGCCCGGCCCTGATGATTCTCCCGCAGATATTCGATCAGCGCCTTCGCCGTCTCCTCATCCTCGGTCACCACGTTCTGCTGTGCGTTACCCAGCACCATATCCAGAGCAGTTTCAAATTTCTTTGGTACAGAGATCAGCATGTTCAGCGGTCCGTACACCCGGTCCATGCCCTTCTCCCGGGCATACCGGACTACGGAGCGTACGGAGTTCTGGTAGCCCTCCAGCTCACGGGACATCTCGTCCAGCAGCCTCCGGCGGGATTCCATGTCCCGCAACTCTGCCAACCGAGCATCATAATCCTTCCGGGCCCGGATCACCGCGGCGTCCGCCTCCTCCAACCGGTTTCGGGCTTCCTGCACGCCATTGGCAAGCTTTTCCTGCTCCGCGGTTTCCCGATTCAGTCTTCCCCGGGCTTCCCGCACAGCGTCATCCTTCACGTCTGCGGCTTTCCGCATCTCCCCGCAGGCAACAGTTACCTCCTCCAGCCGGTTTTCCATCGTGGCGAGCATGGTTTTCAGCCGTGTCTGATCGTTCAATGCGGCTGCCCGGCGGTTGATGGCGTCCATCATCGCGTTCTTGTGGGTTTCCAGTTCCTCTTCCTTCTCAGCGGCATTCTTCCGGGCAGCCTCTTCCGCTTCCCGTGCGTGTTCCAGCTCGTCAGTCCGCCGGCGCAGCGTCTCCGTTCTCTCTTCTCTGCCGTCTCCGCTTTCCGCGGTCAGCCGGTCCAGTTCCGCCATCCGTTCCGCGGCGATGCTGATTTCCCCTCGAATGCGCTCCCGGTTCTCTTGTCGGTTTCGCCGCCGCTCTTCCACGGTATGAACCGCGTCCTGGGCATCATGCACCTTTTCCATCCCGGACAGCAGTGCGCTATGTGCCTCAGTCACCTTCTCGTCCAGTGCGGCGATCTGCGTCTGCTTCCTGTCCCGCTCCTCTGTCTTTTCATGCAGGGTAATCTCCGTCGTGTCAAGCACCGTACGGATCATTTGCAGGTCCTGGTCGTTCTCCCGCAGTTTCGCCTCCATCCGGTCTGACCGCACGAGGAACAGGTTCAAATCCAGTTCCTTCAGCTCCGCAGCCAGGTCCAGATACACCCGGGCGTTCTTCGCCTGATCTTCAAGGGGATTCAGCTGCCGCTTCAGCTCGTCCAGAATATCGTCCACCCTGGCCATGTTTTCCATCGTCCGGGACAGTTTCTTCTCCGCTTCCTCCTTGCGGGCCTTGAATTTCACAATCCCGGCCGCCTCTTCGAAAACCTGGCGCCGATCCTCCCCCTTGCGGGAAAGGATCTCATCGATCCGTCCCTGGCCGATGATGGAGTAGCCTTCCTTGCCGATACCGGTGTCACGGAACAGATCCACCACATCTTTCAGCCGGCACGAGGCGCGGTTCAGGAAATATTCGCTCTCTCCGCTGCGGTATACCCGCCGGGTTACCATAACCTCGGCGTATTCCAGCGGCAGCGTATGATCCTCGTTGTCAAAAACCAGGGAAACTTCACAGTAACTCAGTGGTTTGCGTTTCTGGGTCCCGCTGAAGATCACGTCCTGCATGCTGGCGCCGCGCAGCGTCTTTGCGCTCTGCTCGCCCAGCACCCAGCGCACCGCGTCGCCGATATTGCTTTTTCCGGAGCCATTGGGTCCGACAATCGCCGTAATGCCTTCCTTGAAGACGATCTCGGTCCTCTGGGCAAAAGATTTGAATCCGTAAAGCTCCAGTTTCTTCAGTCGCATACTTCCTCCAAAGTTTCCCGCGCCTGATGCGCAGACGGGTTATTATATCATGAAATTGTTCCGCGAAACACCCCGCCGACATGAAAAATACAGGCCCTTGACTTTCCCCTGCTTCCATGTACAATGAATCTGGATATTCCGGAAGGTTGAGGTCTCCAAACGATGTGGAAACGCTATGTGGGCAGTAAGGCTTTTTATAAGGGTGTACTCACCCTGCTGATCCCGATCATCGTGCAGCAGTTTATTTCTTCCTTTGTTTCCCTGCTGGACAATATCATGGTCGGCAGTCTCGGTACGGAGTCAATCTCCGCCGCCTCCATCAGCAACACCGTGCTCACCGTCCATATGCTGGCCGTCTTCGGCGGTCTCAGCGGCGCAAGCATTTTCGGTGCCCAGTTTTTCGGTAAGGGTGATATGGACGGGATGCGCCATACCTTCCGTTTCAAGGTGTACTTCGGCGTTGTATGTACGGCCGTTGCCATCCTGGTGTACGCGCTCTTCGGCGATTCATTCCTTCGCTCCTTCCTGCAGGGGGAGAGCAACGGCGGAGATTTGGAGCTGACGCTACGCCAGGGCTCCGGCTATCTGCGCATCATGCTGTGGGGGCTCCTGCCCTTTACCCTCGTGCAGGTCTATGCCGGAACCCTCCGGGAGTCCGGGCAGACCACCGCGCCCATGGTCGCCGGCATCTGCGCCATCCTGACAAACCTGTTCCTGAACTGGGTTCTGATCTTTGGACATCTGGGCGCGCCGTCTCTGGGGGTGGAAGGCGCCGCCATCGCCACCGTCATCTCCCGCTATGTCGAGCTTCTGATCGTTGTCATCCATTCCCACCGGCATACGGATCGCTATGTCTTCCTGTACGGTGCCTATCGGAGCGGCTTTGTGCCCCGCAGGCTCATCGGGAAGATCACACGCACCGGCCTGCCCCTCCTGATCAACGAAATCCTCTGGTCCCTGGGTATGACCTTTATCAACCAGTTCTATTCCACCCGCGGGCTGAATGCCGTCGCCGCGCTCAACATCACCGGTACCGCATGGAACCTCTTCTGCGTCATTATGTTCGCTATGGGCAGTGCGGTTTCCATCATGGTCGGGCAGCGCCTTGGCGCCGGCAAAATGGAGGAGGCCCGGGATGTGGACAGAAAACTGATCGTCCTGACCGAGGTCATCCATATTCTGATCGGTCTGGCCATGATCGTCTTTTCTCCCCTGGTTCCGCGCCTGTATAACGTCGGAGAAGAGGTCCGGGAGCTCACCCGGCAAATGCTGGTGGTCGCCGGTCTCTCGCTCCCGCTTCATTCCTTTGCCCATGTGACCTATTTTACCATCCGCTCCGGCGGCCGCACCGTGATCACCTTCTTCTTCGACGCGGTCTACACCTGGTGTGTAACAGTGCTCGTGGCTTTCCTGCTCACGCGGTATACGGATCTGTCTATCATTCAGATCTATTTCTGCGTCCAGTTTATTGATATCATCAAACTCATCCTGGGCCTGCTTATGCTCCGGTCTGATTTCTGGGCCCGCAATGTGGTCAGGGACGACTGAACCGGGAGGAATCAACCCATGAAAAGAATCAGGAAGATCGCCACAGTCATCAGTCAGGGATTCCTGCCGACTCTCTGTGCGGCAGTGCTGCTGCTTTGCTGCGCCGCGCATCCCGCCTGAGCGGAGGCGCCGGCGCGGCACGCCAGGCCTTCCGTAAACGGGCGCCTCCATGTGGAAGGCTCGCAGCTGGTGGATGCCTCCGGCCAGCTTGTACAGCTGCGGGGCATGAGCACTCACGGGCTTGTCTGGTATCCGGAAATGGTCAGCGAAAACCTGTTTCGCCAGCTTTCCGAAGACTGGAACTGCAATCTGATCCGCCTCGCCATGTATTCGATATCCTATCAAGAGAAAAAAACGCGCGCCGAAAGCCTGCGCCTGATGCGTAAAGGCATTGAAGCGGCCGTCGCCGCCGATACCTATGTAGTGGTAGACTGGCATATCGTATCGGACGGCGATCCAAACGAGTATAAAGCGGAAGCCATCGAATTTTTCGACCTGATCGCTTCCGAGTATGCGGACTGCCCAAACCTGATTTTTGAGATTTGCAATGAACCGCCGGATCTCCTGCGCAAAATGCTCAATGGCTGCATTCATATGAAATATCCAGACCCGGCAAAAGTGCATATCTGGCTCTGCGATGACCACCGCCGCGCAGAAATGCGCGCCCTGGCGGAAGAAATGGGCGTCGGCTATTTCGACCGGCCGGACAATAAAGGTGCGAAAGCCGGCAATCTGAACCATGCCCTGAGGCTGACTTCCGCCCCCTATATCGTCAGCTTTGACGCGGATATGATTCCGCGTAGCGATTTTCTGCTGAAAACCATTCCGTATTTTGTAGATGCGGAGCTGTGGGAACAAAGCCGGCCGGAAGCGGAACGGCTTCATCTGGGCCTCCTCCAGACGCCCCAGTGCTTTATGATCCGGATGTGTTTCAGCATGCGCTGTACTGTGAAAAGCGTGCGCCCAACGAGCAGGATTTCTTCTACCGCACCATTGAGCCGGCGAAGACGGCCACCAACAGCGTCATCTACCGCGGTTCCAACACAGTCCTCTCCCGCCGAGCTCTGGAAGATATCGGCGGATTCTATACGGAGTCCATCACCGAAGACTTTACAACCAGCCTCCTGATCGAGTCGGCCGGCTATGTCAGCCTCGGCCTGTCAGAGCCCCTGGCCAGCGGGCAGACACCGCATACCTTCCGGGAGCATATCCAGCAGCGTACCCGCTGGGGGCGCGGGGTCATCGTCACGGCAAGGAAGCTGAGAATCCTGCGCCGCAGGGAACTGACAGTCGCTCAGAAGGTCAGCTACCTCAGTTCGGTCACATACTGGTATTCCCCGCTGAAAAATCTGGTTTACCTGCTGTCCCCGCTGCTCTACGCGGCATTCATGATTCCGGTCTTCCGCTGTAACTGGCTGGAGTTGATGGCCTTCTGGCTCCCGATGTTCATCCTGCAGGATATGAGCCTCCGACTGAACAGCCGCAACACGATCTCCGTAAAGTGGAGCGGCATCTACGAAACCAGCGTTATGCCCCACCTGCTCATTCCGATCCTGAAGGAAAGCATGGGCATCACTTTGTCCACCTTCAAGGTCACGGACAAGTCCGGCGCCGGCAGGGAGCGGAAGCGGGATCTCCGGATGACCCTTCCCTTCCTCTGTCTGATTGCGCTATCCCTGGCCGGCATCGTCCGGGTGTTGTGGAATTTCAATGTCATGCAGATCATCAGCCTGCTGATTCTGCTCTTCTGGATCGTGCGTAATCTCTATTATCTGGTCATGGCTGTCTTTCTGGTAGATGGCCGCGATTCCGATGGCGAAGTTGTGAAGGTCACTGATGCGGAGCTTGTCCAGGTCACGGCTGGCGGAAAAATGTATGACGGCGTGACAACGCTCCTGGCAGAGCACAGCCTGACAGTTTTCCTCGATGAAGCGGAGGATATGAAAACCGGTGCGTCCGTGGATGTGGAAATCACCCAAGATTCCGCCGCCACCAGGGTCAGCGGCGTGGTCACCGGTGTCCGGGAATCCCGTCGTGGCACTTCCCGTACCCATACGGTGGAAATTCTGGATGACCTCGGCAACGGCATGGAATATCTCCAGCTCCTGTATGACAGGGTTCCGACCCTCCCGCAGTCCCTGCACCGGGATTTCGGCGCATTATATGATTTCTGGCAGAACATCGCTCACCGCGTCGGGCGTACCGCACGCTGAACACGGCAAAGAAAAAGTGAAAGGAAAAACAGGGGATAACTCGTCCCCTGTTTTCTGTTTCCTGTAGGTTGATCAGTCCACTGTATAGGGCATCAGCGCGATGGCACGGGCGCGCTTGATGGCCTCGCTCAGCTGGCGCTGATGCTTGGCGCAGTTGCCGCTCATCCGGCGGGGCAGGATCTTGCCACGCTCATTGGTGAAGCGACGCAGGCGATTGATATCCTTGTAGTCAATGTACTCAATCTTATCGACACAGAAGCTGCAAACCTTCCGGCGGGGACGGCGTCCTCCGCGGGGGCGCGGCCTTCTTTCGCCACGATCTTCAGACATAGGGCTTTAACCTCCTTACTCAGCGTTAGAAAGGCAGTTCGTCGGTCTCCACTGCTGTGAAGCCGGCAGCTGCCTGGGGTACTGCAGAGGGAGCAGCAGCGGCAGGAGCGCTGTAAGCGCTTGCTTCGCTGTCATTCCGGGAAGAAAGGAATTCCACATCCGTAGCGTTCACTTCCATCGTGGCGCGGGTGGTTCCGTCGGCGGCCTGGTAAGTGCGGACACTCACGGATCCGACAACCGCAACCTTCCGGCCTTTGGCCAGATACTTCGCACAGTTCTCTCCTAGCTGGCGCCAGGCTGAAACCCGGAAGAAATCAGTCTGTTCGTTCTGATTGCCCTGGGCATCCCGGCGGCCGCGGCGGTTCACCGCCACGCTGAAACTGCAAACGCTGTCTCCGGAAGGCGTGGTCCGCAATTCCGGATCATGAGTCAGATTTCCGATAATCGTCAGCCGATTCATGCTTTTCCTCTCCTTTTCCGTCGTTACTCCGCATCGGCGGGAGCGGCTTCTTCGGCGGGAGCAGCTTCAACAGCTTCTTCTGCGGGAGCGGCAGCTTCTTCTTCGGCAGGAGCGGCTTCCTCATCAGCGGGAGCGGCCAGGGGAGCGGGTTTATTCGCGCGCGGCTTCACAGCAGAACGCTTCTCTTCCAGCTTCACGACCAGATAACGGAGCACGCTCTCGTTGATCTGCAGGTTACGCTCGAGCTCGCGGGGCAGGTCGGCGGGAGCCTTGAAGGTCACCAGCACGTACCAGCCTTCGGTCTTGTAGTTGATCGCATAGGCCAGGCGGCGCTTGCCCCATGTCTCATCAACCTTTTCGATCTCACCACCGTTGTTAGCGATCAGGGCGGAAACCTTTTCAATCAGCTCTTTCCGGGCCGTTTCCTCCAGATCGGTGTCGATGATGTAGATCATTTCATACCTGTTCATCATTCTTTCACCTCCTCACGGACTTTTGGCGCTGCTTTCCGCAGCGCAAGGATGTGCCAATTGATGATTATAGCAGACTTCCCATTGAATTGCAAGGGTTTTTCTCGAATTCGTCAATTGTTTTATGTGTTTGTGTGTTTGTGGTGAGGGCTGGAGAACTGTCAGGGAGATTCCCTGCTCTGATCTTCTGATGATACTATACCACGAGTCTCTCCCTGGATTCAACTGGAATTTACTGGAATCTGCTGGAATTTATCAAATCATCCTGAACTCTTTGTCGCCCGGCAGCATCTGTATTGTACAATTGATTTTATCCTGCAGTTTCGGTATAATTTTCGTAAGATGTCAGCGGAAATACCGATGATTCTTTTGTTCAGCACAACACATCAGAAGAAAAATCAGGGAGACAGAATGCATGAAAAAGAATCAGACACCCAAACAGCCGAAAAAAAAGCGGACAAGGCTCCATGAGTTCACTCACGAGAACGATATCCGTTACCTGGGTCCCCTTTCCTACCAGCATTTCCAGATCCTGGGTTGGGCGTGCATTGTTCTGTCGCAGGTCGTGCTCCTGATGAGACTGGTCGGCCGTCTGGATGCGCAAACAGCAGCGGATTCCGCCAGCCTTGTCGCAATCCTGTCCGGGATCGCCGCCTTCTCGCTGCCTTTCCTGCTGATCGCCAACTTCTCCAGAATCCTGAACAACGAAGGATACAAACCCCAGCTGATTAAGAACATCGTCGCTTCTGCGGCGATTGCCGGGCTGTTTTATCTCTTCTTTTACCGCTACCTGGTCGGCATTCTCCACGCGTTGATCGATACTCCCGAGCAGGCAATGCCGGTAATGCAGTCCCTTGTGGAAACAATCAATCAAAAAGGGTTCCTGTGCTTCAACATTTTCATCGACCTGCTTTTGTGCACGCTGGTAATGCTCTTCCTGAACTATAAGCCGAGGCGTTTCTTCCGTGGAAAATCCGGTATTATCTTCCGGCTCTTCGCACTGTTGCCGATCGGGTACGAAGTTCTTTGCATGGTCCTGAAAATCCAGGCTGCACGGGGGACCCGGGCAATCCCGGTCTGGATGTATCCGCTGCTGCCCGTGAAGCCTGCCATGACGTTCGTGCTGTTCGTCGTGCTGGCATTGTTTGTCAAGACACGGGAGCTCCGCTTCCGCCGCCACGGCAAAACCCATGAGGAATACAAAGTCTTCCTGAAAACCAGGAAGAATTCCCTGAATTTCTCGATCTTCCTGGCAGTGATGCTGGTGATTGTCAGTATCATCGACTTTTTTGTCGTTGTCGGTTTCTCCGTCTCCGAAGGGGTCTTTAATATGGTGCAGGAGGAGGTGACGGCAATCACGGAAGTTACGCCAACGACCGGAGAAACGGGAGATTCCCTCCCGGACGCCATGCCGACCGTCTCAGAAACAGAGGATGCCTGCCAGGACACCGTGCCAATCGATAAAACGGTAACAGCTGACTCCAATGCAGAGCTGACCCAGGCATTTAAGAAATCCTTCGAGAAAGAGGGTTCGGAAATCTCCGATAAAACGGCGGAAGCCATAGTCAGGGGGATGAACATTGCCATCGCCGTCGGTTTTGGCGAATCCATCAACCTGTTTTTCCTGGCACCTCTTGTACTGCTGTTCTCCTACACCCGGAAACCAAAGAACAGCAAAATCGGGATTCTGATCCCTGCTGTGGGGATTGTGCTGATTGTCTTCCTCTACCTAGAGGGCCTTCACAGTGCTCTGTACCATCTGCCGTTCAAAAAGCTGAATCTGCAGGAACTGTTCTCGCATGCGGAGCAACTTGCACCCCTGTTCCAGTAATCCGAAAGCAGGCGGATCAACTTGCTTTTTCGCCCATTTTCCGATATACTTTGTTGGATTTTGGTTCTGATGGAGGAGGATGGGATGAGCTGGTTTTTCTTCGCACTGATCTGTATCCTGGGCTGGGGTTTTGCCGATCTTTTCTATAAGAAGGGATCGGATGAGCACGACCGATATTCCCACATGCGGATTGCCGTTTGGGTCGGGCTGGTCATGGGCGTGTGTTCCGTCGCCATGATGCTGATCCCCTTTGATGAAGAGTGGAAGAGCCCCATGACCCTGGGCACGCTCCTCGACAACAGCATCCGGTATTCTCCCGCTTCCCTGTGCTATATTCTGTCGATGGTCATCGGCTATGCCGGGCTGCGCTACATGGAGGTCAGCATTGTTTCCCCGGTCCAGAATGCCTCCGGCGGCCTCTCCGCCATCTTCATGACTGTCTGGTTCCTGGTCGCGGGTCGGCTCGGCAGCATTGCCGAAATCTTTGATACCCTGACTTCTGTCGGCACCGTACTGATCGTCGCAGGCGTCATTGCCCTGGCGATTGTGGAGCAGAAACTTGCCCGGGAAGAACGCAGGCTGAATACCCCGGAAAAGAAATACCGCTTCGGCGCCTTGGCCCTGTTGTTTCCCCTCCTCTACTGCCTCTTTGATACCCTTGGCACTTCCGCCGACGGTATCATCCTGGATGAGGAGGTTGGCCTGGGGCTTGGGGAAATTGATGTCCTGATCCTCTACGGGCTCACCTTCCTGCTGGCCGGGATCGTGGCCTGGATCTACCTGTGGATCCGGGAAAAGAAACCCTACAATCCCTTTGCGCGCACAGAGCTGTCCAAAGGCATCGCCGCCTGCTGCGAGGAGTTTGGCCAGGTCTTCTATGTTCTCGCCATGTCCCGCAATCCGGTAATTGCCGCCCCCATGGTCGCCAGTTACTGCGTCGTCTCCGTGATGCTTGGAAGACTGCTGCTGAAGGAGAAGCTGAAAGCTGCCCAGTACCTCTGCATTTTCGCCGTGATCGCCGGAATTATCATCATCGGGATTAACGACGGCCTGACTGCCTGAAGGAGTGAATCGTATGGTCGGAAAGAAACACTGCCTCCTGTGTCTGTTGCTTCTTTTCGGCTTTTTTTGCACTTTTCTTTCCCTGATTGTTCCCGCAGTCGCGGAGAACGGAGAAGTGCTGTCCGTTTCACTGCCGGAAACCGTCAAGGGATACACGCCCTGTAAAATCACAGTCTGCTCCCCGGCCGCGGGCGAGGCGGTGCTGCGACTGTATGACGCACTTGATAATCTTTGGCTGACCCGGCGGGATACGCTTTCCGAAGGGGAAAACAAGCTACCCTGGGACGGGTTGGGTACCCACGGGGAGCGCCTGCTGGCCGGGCCTTATCATTTTCAGGTCACCCTGGAAACGACGGATGGCCGTGAACTGACCGGTTCCGCCTCCTTTCAGATCAACGCCACCACGCCAACGCTGGTCTACGCGTTGCCATCTTCGGACATCCTGTATCTGGACCACGGCGAGCGCTGGTTTGTGGAGGTGTATGTCTCGGCAGAGTGTCTGGTCGCCATGGAGGTCCGAAACAGCGCCGGAAAGAAGATCTTTTCCCGGGATACCACAATCAGCGATCCGGACGGCGATGTAATCCGCTGGTCCGGCGCAATCAATGATCTGAAAAAGGCGCCGGCTGGGGAATACACCGTCCGCCTCTACAGCAAGCTGAATCCGTCCTACGATTTTACCTTTCCTCTGACTCTGACGGAAACCTCGCCGCCGGATCCGGCAGTGGAGACCACCGGACCGGTCATCCCGGAGAGGGGCATGACCGATGCGGAAATCTGGAAAATCATGATGAAGCCTTCCGTCGTTATTGACGGAAACGGTTCCTTCCTCCGTTTCCAGCTTTATACCCGGATGAACTCCTCCAGCCGCAAGACCGGTTCACTCCGCTGTGCCACCCAGGGGCTGGAAATCCTGGGCGTCGAGGGAAACTGGGCGCAGGTGCGCGCCTGGAGCCACGATGGCGGGAAGGAAGTTACCGGATATATCCAGCTCAGGAAGCTGACCGTCTGTTCACCGAATCCTCATTATGGCATCCTGATCGATAAGCGGGCTCAGACGCTGACTGTCTATGAGGAAGGCGTTCCCATCGGCACAGTCCCGGTTTCCACCGGTCTGGCAACTAAAGGAAATGCTTACCGGGAAACCCCGGCAGGCGCGTTCCTGACCGATGTGCATATCGGGGCAAGCTTTGCTCAGGATGGCTGGCGCTATGATTATCCCCTGCGCTATGACGCTGGCAACATCATCCACAGCACCGGCTTCAAACGGATCGGACGTGTCCGGGATTACAGCAAAAACCTGGAACTGCTGGGGCAAAAGGCGTCCCACGGCTGCGTCCGTGTCAGCCCCTTCCTCACCGGGGATTCCCCAATCAATATGTACTGGCTCTGGATTCACCTTCCCTATCACACCCGGGTCATCATTCTGAATGACTGAGTACGGAAAGCGGTCATTTCCTCCGGTTTGCATGAAATATCCCGCTTCATAATATACAAGAATAATACGAAAGAATTCTTGAAGAAGCTTGGTTCTTATGCTTATAATGTAAAACTGTATACAGAATCCATCATGAAATGAGATGAAGGGATTGGTGATAGGAATATGAACAACCCAACGGAGCTGATTGTCTTTATTGTCTATCTCCTGGCAATGATCGGAATCGGTGTTTTCTTCTTCCTCCGGACGCGCAGCGGCGGAGAGAAGGAATACTTCCTCGGCGGCCGGAAAATGGGGCCCTGGGTTTCTGCCCTTTCTGCCGGCGCTTCCGATATGAGTGCCTGGGTGCTGATGGGGCTTCCCGCTTCCGTCTACGCGCTGGGTCTGGGGCAGGTATGGATAGCCGTCGGTCTGGCCATTGGCTATGCCCTGAGCTGGATTTTTGAGGCGCCCCGCCTTCGCGCCTTCTCCATCGTGGCGGATGACTCCATTACGATCCCCCAGTACCTGACCAACCGCTTCAAGTCCAAATCCCATTCACTGCAGGTGGTCTGCGCCGTCATCTTCCTGGTGGCCTACACGATCTATGCCGCCTCCAGCATCAAGGCTGCCGGCACCCTGTTCAATACTGTGCTGGGTGTGGATGCGAACATTGCCATGTATATCGCGGCAGCGATCATCGTGGCCTACACCTTTATGGGCGGATTCTCCGCCGTATGCTGGACCGACTTTTTCCAGGGTATGCTTATGCTGGGTGCACTGTTGCTCGCTCCCATTTTTGCCGCGTCGCACCTGTCCGGTGAAACAACGCAGATCACGGCAGAAACGCCTGCCTTCTTCTCTGTCTTCACCTCCTGGCAGGATATTGTCTCCGGCCTGGGCTGGGGCCTCGGCTACTTCGGCATGCCGCACATTATCATCCGCTTTATGTCGGTGGAAAGCCAGAAATCCCTGAAGCGCTCCGCGAAGATCGGAATCACCTGGACGGTGCTGATTCTGATTTTTGCCGTGCTGGTCGGCATCATCGGCCGGATGTATCTGGGCTTCGACCAGAATGTTTCCGACAACAGCCTGGTCTTCATCACCATGGTCCGCAAGCTGTTCCCGTCGCTGATTTCCGGCGTCCTGTTGTCCGCAATCCTGGCCGCGGCCATGTCCACCGCCGACAGCCAGCTGCTCTCAGCGGCCTCCGCTTTCTCCAGCGACGTATATAAACCGTTGCTTCGCAAGAACAAGACTTCCGACAACGAAATGCTCTGGACCGGCCGTATCGTCGTTCTGGTCATTGCTCTGCTGGCGCTGGTGCTCGCTCTCAATCCGAATGCCGGATCCATTATGGCGCTGGTTTCCAATGCCTGGGGCGTTTTCGGCGCTGCCTTCGGTCCAGCCATCCTGCTGAGCCTCTTCTGGAAACGTTTCACGTTTAAGGGCGCCGTCGCCGGGATCACCGTCGGCGCGCTGGTGGATATCCTGTGGCTGATTTTCCTGGCCGGAACCGGCATCTACGAAATCGTCCCCGGTTTCGCAGCAGGCCTGCTGGCTGCCGTCGCGGCAACCCTGATGGATCAAGAACCTGGCAGCGAAGTCCAGGCCCTGTTCGACAAAGCCACCTCTCCGGAAAATCTGGACTGAGATATGCCTTTCCGCGGTGAACGGCTGCCCGTAGCTGTTTACCGTTTTTCTTTGGTTCTCATCCCTCTGCTCCAGCACGCCGGTGGCTTTTGTGGTTGACAACCGAATGCTGTTTTTGTATAATTTGTACGTACAAGGTTGACAATTTCACAGAACGCAGGAGGATAATCAATATGAAAAAGCAGTGGCCGCTGGATGTTACAGTTTCCTTTGATCCCTACGCCGGTGAGCCGAACCGGGATGGAGAGCAGGGTGCGGAGGTCCTGTCCGACGGAAGGGTGCACTTCCGGATCATCGCGAAGGACGCGAAAAAAGTTGTCATTGACCGTTTCGGGACGGAGTTCCCGCTTTCCCCCGCGGACGACGGTGCCTGGGAGGGAACCTTTGATATGGGCAGCGGTTTCCTCTACTTCTTCCTGAAGGTGGACGGAGCCGATGTTCTCTGTCCCTATCTGCCCATCGGGTACGGCTGCTGTCGGCCAATGAACTTTGTGGACGTACCGGTAGCCGATATGAAAGGCTGGGATGATCTGGACGGTGTTCCCCACGGTGCCGTCACCCGCCATTATTACCCTTCCTCTGTCACCGGGAAGCAGGAAATCTGCCTTGTATACACCCCGCCGGCCTGGGATCCGGCCAGGGATTATCCGGTGCTCTATCTTCAGCACGGATACGGCGAAAATGAAACCGGCTGGATTTACCAGGGGCATGCCGGCCGGATTGCCGATCGGCTGATCGCAGAAGGCAAAATGAAAGAAATGCTGATTGTCATGGGCAACGGAATGGTGCAGAAAGACGGTCTTCCCTCAGATCGCGGCCTTTTCCCGCAGATGGTGGTCCAGGATCTGATTCCCTTCATTGAATCTCGCTATCATGTCCGGGCTGACAAATGGCACCGGGCTATGGCCGGGCTTTCCATGGGCAGCTTCCATACCAGCCTGACGACCCTGACCAATCCGGAGTTGTTCGGATACGCCGGGCTCTTCAGCGGGTTCATGCGGGCGCCCTGGCCGACAGATGATCCCCAGGCGCACCTCGCCATCGCGGAGAACCCGGAAGCATTCAACCAGGCTTTCCGGGTCTTCTACCGCGCCATGGGAACAGAAGACCAGTTCTGGGACAGCTTTGCCAAAGATGATGCCTGGCTGGAAAACAAAGGCCTGAACATCACCCGGGAAACCTTCCCCGGCGGGCATGACTGGACCGTTTGGCGCCGCTGCATCCGTTCATTCCTGCCCCGGCTGTTCAGAGACTGAGCTTCAGGGCAGTCTTCAGGGCTTCATAGCGTTCCTTTTTTTCCTGTTTCAGGAAATGGGTTTCCCGGTGCTGCTCGGGATTGCCAGTGTAGGACAGCTTTTCCAGGCCGAACTGTTCGCTGGTCAGGTCAAAAACACAACCGGATACATCATTATAGCAGTGATAGTTTCCGTCGCTCAGCGGTATGCCGTATACCCGCCCGCCAAAAATCTCCTGGGCCAGGAAAGCGGTGATCGAACACTGGCCCAGTGTCCGGTTTTCCACAGTCCAATCGGCGCGCATCCTCGGCGCGCAGGTTTCCGCGCTCCACGCCTGCCACAGCTTGCGATACAGATCCCGGGGAGTTTCGATCCCCGGAAATTCCGGGTTTTCCGCGCGGATCACAGCCTGCTCCCAGCCGTAAAATCCATAGGTGTTCAGCCGATAGATTCGGCTGTTCGCTCCGCGGGTATCCTTCATCATGGTCAGATATTCTGCCCCGTATTTTTCATACAGGCCGGTCTCCCCGGTAGAAATATAGATCGTATCAAACCCGTCCTCCCGGGCCAGTTCCTTCGCCCGACTGATCAGTCGGCCCATCAGCCGCCGCCCCCGGTATTCCGGGTAAGTATAGACAAAGCCGATCCACGGCGTCAGATCCGTATCCGGTGTGTCATCCCGCTCCGCATAAGTGCAAAAGGCCGCCAGTTTGCTGCCGTCCGTCAGCAGGAGTAGGCGTGATCTGTTCCCGGTCAGCTGATGAAAGCGGTTCTCCTGCAGCAGCTGGTAAAGGTACTGTCCGGCCACCCAGTCGGATTCGCCAATTTGTGCTTTCCACCAGGATGGATTCACCGTATTGCCGTATTCAAGAATATCCACAGGATCACTCCTTTCTTCCCTGTCCAGTCTACATGAATAAGAAAAAAATGGCAAGAGTGAACAACCAGCCGCCGTGACCGGGTACTACGGAAAGAATATCCCGGATTCTTGACGGATCGGACATCTTCTGCTACAGTACCTATGCGCCGCCGGTTTCAGCGAAACTGGCGGTCCATTGCAGAAACGAGGTATGATTCCAATGCAGAAGTCCGACCGTTCCGCGATGCTCGGTTCCATGAGCATGACCCGCCTGGTGCCGAAGGTCAGCATTCCGATTATGATCTCCATGCTTGTCCAGGCGATGTACAACATCGTAGACAGCATTTTCGTTTCCCGTTTCGATCCCAACGGGCTGACAGCGGTCTCTCTGGCTTTCCCTTTCCAGATGCTGATGATCGCCCTGTCCACCGGCATGGGTACCGGAATCAACAGCCTGATCAGCCGCCGGCTTGGTGAAAAAAAGCCGGAGGAAGCCCGTCGCGCCGCCTGGAACGGGTTGCTGATCAACGGCTGCGGCACGTTGCTGTTCATCCTGGCGGGGCTGTTCCTGGCCCGGTCGCTGATGCGCATGGTCGTATCCGATAATCTGGCCAACGCGGAAAGCATTCTGAACATGGGCGTGGACTACCTCTCTGTCGTCACAGTCTGGAGCACTGGCCTGTTCCTGGCCATCTATTTTGAGCGTCTCCTGCAGGCTACCGGTAACACGGTATTCTCCATGGCGACCCAGCTAACCGGTGCCATCCTGAACATCATTCTGGATCCCATCCTGATCTTCGGATATCTGGGTTTCCCGCAGATGGGCGTTACCGGCGCCGCTGTGGCCACCGTCATCGGTCAGTGGGCCTCCGCCGCAGTCGGTTTTGTGCTGAATCAGTGGAAGAACCGCGAGCTGCGGCTGAATGTCCGGGATTTCAGGATCTATCGGGCCGATCTTTCCGGCATCCTGGCCGTCGGCCTTCCCAGCACCGTCATGCAGGCCATCGGTTCCGTCATGAACATGGGGATGAACGCAATCCTTTCCGGCTTCGAGCAGTCCAACGCCGCGTTGAATGTCATGTCCGTTTATTTCAAGCTCCAGTCCTTCATCTTCATGCCGGTGTTCGGCCTGTCCACCGGGATTATTGCCATTTTGGCCTATAACTACGGCGCCCGCCTGAAGGAAAGAATCTACCGTTGCATCAAGGTAGCGCTGATCTGGGCCAGCGTCATCATGCTGGCCGGAACGCTGGTATTCATGGTCTTCCCCGGTCAGCTGATGTCCGTGTTCGAATCGGATGCGGATCCTGTACTGACCGCACAGATGACTGAGATCGGTGTGGTTGCTATGCGCATCATCTCCTCCAGCTTCCTCTTCGCCGCTATTGGTATTACCCTTTCCACCGTCTTCCAGGCTGTGGGTAAGGGCATTTACAGCATGATCATGAGCATCTGCCGCCAGCTGCTCGTCCTGCTGCCGGCCGCGTGGCTGATTACGCGGCTGACAGGCAGCGTCTTTGCCGTATGGTGGTGCTTCCCCATTGCGGAATTTGTGACCCTCTTCATCTGTCTGTGGTTCTACCGGAAGTGCGACAGAAAAATGATTTCTGTGTTATAACCGCTTGACATCTTTACGGTACCGAACTATAATGAATAATGTTCGGTACCGTATTTTATTTTCAACGGCTGTCATACGATACGAAGGCGTCTGCCGGAGTGAAAGAATCTGATCCGTTGATGAGGAAGAAGGAGGTAGAAAGATGAATCCTGAAAAGGATGTGATTTTTGCTGTGCTGAAGCTGTCCCGCGCCATGCGGCGCTGTCCCCCTCCCCATGCGCCCACGAAGCGTCCCTTTCCCCCAGCCCTTGCCCGCCTGCTGGCCTGCGTGGCGGAAAACAGAGATGTTTCCTCCCGGGATTTGTGTGAAATGATGGATATCCGGCCTTCCTCGCTGAGTGAAATCCTCGCCCGGGCGGAAGAAGAAGGATGGATCTCGCGCACGGTCGACGAAAGGGATCGTCGGGTTCAGCGGGTCCGTCTGTCTCCCGCAGGAGAATCCCTGTACATGCAGATGAAGGAAACCCGCCGGGCTGATCTCGAGCGGAAAACCGCCTGCTTCACGGACGAAGAAAAGGCGCAGTTCTGCGCCTTGTGCAATAAACTGAGCGAGCATCTGGAATCCCTGGCTTCGGATGTGCCGGATGAAATGAAAGGTCCGTTTCGGCAGGACATGCCGGATCCGGACGGGCCTGATCCCGCCGGTTCGGAGTTTCACGAGAAGCCGCACCGCCGCCTTCCGCCCGGAGGGCGCATGCGCTGCTGAAGATCATTCTGTTCAGGAGAAGGATTTTTCCTCCTCCTCTTCTTTTTTCTCTTCCGCCTTTTCCGGCTCGGCAGTCACCCGGATCCGGGTGACGCGGAATCCATCCATTTCCGTGACGGTGAAGCGGAGCTGTTCCAGAGCAAAGGTATCGCCGACCTCGGGCACTTTCTCCAGCATCTCGCCGGCCCAGCCGCCAACCGTATCCGCCTCGTATTCATTGGGAAGCTCATATTTGTCCAGAAGTTCCTGCAGCTGCATGTTTCCGTCAACAATCAGGGTTCCGTCTTCCTGCTCGACAACCTCTTCGTTCACTTCATCATGCTCGTCGTAAATCTCACCGACAAGCTCCTCCAGTACATCCTCCATGGTCACAATGCCTTCCGTACCGCCGAACTCATCCAGTAGAATTACCAGATGGGTCTTCTCCGTGCGGAAGAGTTTCAGCAGGTTGCTGATGGACAGGCTGGCCGGGCAGAACACAGGCTCTTTCATGATATCGGTGATTCGGGTGTATCCGTCATGGGTCATCTTATAGAAATCCTTCTCATTCAGGATGCCGACGATATGATCCAGGTCCTCATGGTAGACGGGAATCCGGGAATACCAGGTTTTACGGAAAACCTCCGCTGTCTCTTCCAGCGTCGCCGTATCCTCAATGGCAGTCACGTCCACCCGGGGCGTCATGATATCCCCGGCGTTCTGATCGTTGAACTCAATGGCGGACCGGATCAGCTCTCCCTCATCCTCTTCGATGTCGCCCTCTGTCTGGGCTTCATCGATCATGGTCATCAGTTCCTCTTCAATCTGGCTTTCTTCCGGCTGCGGTTTGATCAGTCTGGACAGAAGCTTTCTCCAGAGAGCAAACAGAAGATCCAGGGGCTTGAGCAGAACAACAAGTACTCGCATCACGCCGCTGACCGCCATGGCAAACTTTTCCGGTTGCTGTTTGGCCAGCGTCTTTGGGCCGACTTCACCGATGAACAGAATCAATACGGTCATCACTGCGGAAGCCGCTGTAGCCCCGGCGCCGTCATTTGCGCCATGCAGGATATGGTTGGCAAAAAGCACTGTCGCAATGGCAGTGCCTGCAATATTCACCACATTGTTCCCAATCAGGACAGCCGTCAGCAGGGAATCATATTTTTCAAGCAGGTTCAGAGCGGCCTGGGCTTTCGCCTTCCGGGGACCCTCCACCGTCTTCAGCCGTACTCTGTTGGATGCGGAAAACGCCGTCTCCGTCGCGGAGAAAAAAGCAGACAGTAAAATACAAAGAATCAGGGCAAGCCATAATATGCCCATGAACGCAATCAATCCTTTCGATGATACACAATAGACCCTGTTCCGGCACCCGGAACACAGGGATTATAACATGTTGCCCCTTGATTTGCAACATTCCCGGCGGTTGTGGTACAATGAGGGAAATGAGAAACCGGTTCGGAATATTCATGCTGGGGGGCGGATTCATGGCATACTCGCTTGAAGGCAGCCGGGCAGTCCGCTATGCCTGCGCCGTTCTGACGGATAATCCGGCCTGCGTGCTGCCTGCCGATCCCTTTGAGCTGGCGCGGCGCGCCGGCATTTCCCTGTTTTCCCTCTCCGCCGTACAGGATCATCCCCTGTGGGTCGGTTTTGACGTCACGCCGGCCCTGCGGATGGCCAGTGCCGTTACGCTGAGTTATCCTGCCTTCTGCATCGTATACCGGGATGGAGATACAGATCCGGATCGGCTTCGCTTTGCCCTCTTCCACGAGCTGGGGCATCTTTTCATGAATCACTACCGGGACTATCCGGAACAGATGCGCTTTCCCGGTTCCGCCGGCAGTCCGCTGGAAGCGGAGGCGGATGCCTTCGCCCTGAACCTGATGGCGCCCGTTCCGGTTGTCGATGTAATCCGGTATAACCGCCCGCGCCAGGCCAAAGCCTCCCTGTTTGGGCTGAGTCGCTCCGCCTGGATGCGCCGGCTGGATTCCATGGACCGGGACCGTGCTTTTGTGGACGAGGAAATGGCCAATCTGATCCTGTATCATTTCCGGGATTACCTGCTGAATCGGCGCTGTCCTTCCTGCGGCAGGATCTTTTCTGATATGGAACAGCAAAACCGGTGCCCCTTCTGTGGAGCACCGGATCCGGAATGGATTCTGTCATAATTCTTTACAGGGAATCGAGATAGCGACAGGCTGCCAGCGCCGCCACCGCGCCATCCCCGACTGCCGTTGTCAGCTGGCGCACCGCCTTGCTGCGGCAGTCCCCCGCCACAAAAATGCCGGGGGTTTTTGTCGTGCAGTCCTCGCCGCTGTCAAAATAGCCGTAGCAGTTCAGCTCCGCAAGATCCCGGAATGCTTCGTTCTCAGGAATCAGACCGATCGCCACAAACAATCCGTCACAGAGAATCTGTTCAGCCGGTCCGCCGTCCCGGGGCTCCACTGTCACACCGCGAAGCTCTCCGCCTTCCGTATTCAGGGCAGTAATCCGCATGCCGGTTCTCTTCTCCACATTCGGCCGGGCAAACAGGATCTCCTGCAGCTTCTGCTCCCCGGTAAAGTCCGGCAGGTCCTGCAGCATCACTACTTTTTTACACTTACCGGCAAGCAGGATCGCTTCCTGCAGGGCGGAATTGCCGCCGCCGGCCACTGCCACTGTTTTCCCGCTGTAGAAATCCCCGTCGCATACCGCGCAGAAGCTGATGCCTTCTCCGACCAGCTCCGTCTCTCCCGGCAGGCCCAGCATCCGATGTTTAACCCCCGTGGCAATCACCAGGGCCCGGGCTTCCCGCTGCTGACCGTCATCGGTGAAAACAACCTTGGTATTTCCACGGTCTTCGATTCGGAGCACTTCCGCCAGATCCACCTCAGCGCCCTGGGTCATGACCTGATCCAGCAGCCGGTCCGCAAACTCGTTGCCGCTCATCTGGGCAGTTCCCGGCCAGTTTTCGACCTTGGGGCTGTAGGTAATCTGCCCGCCGAAGCCGTTTTTCTCCAGGATCAGGACCGATTTCCCGTTGCGCAGGGCATACAATGCAGCCGTCATTCCCGCGGGGCCTCCGCCGATCACAATCAGATCTGTCATATGTCTCCTCCGAAAAACGGGGATGCTTCCGCATCCCCGTATATGATTGTCTTTTCGTTATCCGACTTTCCGGGATGTCAGCATTCCCTTGATCTCCGATACACCCTTGAATTTCTCGTAATCATCCCCGGTGCCCAGCACCACCAGCGTGGGAGCCTGCTTCACGCCGTAGCGGTTAGTCAGCTCCACATTCTCCGTTGCCAGAACCTTCTTGAACAGGAATCCTTCCTTCTCCAGCATATTCACCGCCAGTTTGCAGTTCGGGCAGGTCGCGCTGACAAACAGCAATGCCCGGGCGTTTCCGGAAGATCCCTGCTTTTTTCCCGTGGCAGGGATTTCAGCGGCGGGGATCTCCGGAGCGGCTGCCGCAGGAACCGCCGTCATGGGACCGGTATGCTTCAGGTGAGAATGTCCTACGTCATACACCTTGCGATCCTTGAACTCCTGGGCTTTCCCGTCGTTCCAGTTCTGTACGGGGCGATAATATCCGGTAATCCGGCTGTATACTTCCGTCTTCGCGCCACAGTGGGGGCAGGTATACTGTTCCCCGGTCAGGTATCCGTGATCCTTGCAGACGGAATAGGTGGGACTCATGGTGTAGTAGGGCAGCTTGTAATTCTCCGCGATTTTGCGGACAAGGCTGGCCGCGGCTTTCCAGTCCGGCAGTTTCTCGCCCAGGAAGGCATGGAACACCGTGCCGGAGGTATACAGCGTCTGCAGTTCATCCTGCACATCCAGTGCGGAGAAGATATCCTCGCTGTAGCCGACGGGCAGATGGCTGGAGTTGGTATAGTACGGAGTTCCATTCATGTTGGCGGTCACGATATCCGGATACTGCTCCCGGTCATGCTTGGCAAACCGGTAGGAAGTGGATTCTGCCGGCGTCGCTTCCAGGTTGTACAGGTCACCGTACTGTTCCTGGTAATCGCTCAGGCGCTCGCGCATGTGGTTCAGTACATCCTGGGCAAACTGCTGGGCTTCGGGATGAGTCAGATCCTTCTTCAGCCAGTTGGCATTCAGTGCCGCCTCATTCATGCCGACCAGGCCAATGGTACTGAAATGGTTCGCGAAAGTGCCCAGGTAACGCTTGGTATAGGGATAGAGGCCGCCCTCCAGCAGCTTGGTGATGACGGTGCGCTTGGTTTTCAGGCTCCGGGCGGAAATATCCATCAGGCGGTCAAGCTGCCGGTAGAAGTCCTTCTCATCGGAGGATTCATAAGCCAGCCGGGGCAGGTTGATCGTGACCACGCCGATGGAACCGGTGGATTCTCCGCTGCCGAAGAAGCCGCCGCTCTTTTTGCGCAGTTCCCGCAGGTCCAGCCGCAGGCGGCAGCACATGCTGCGCACATCGCTGGGTTCCATGTCGGAGTTGATATAGTTGCTGAAATAGGGAGTTCCGTACTTGGCGGTCATCTCGAAGAGTAGTTTGTTGTTCTCGGTTTCAGCCCAGTCAAAGTCCCGGGTAATAGAGTAGGTCGGAATCGGATACTGGAAGCCGCGGCCGTTGGCATCGCCCTCAATCATGATCTCGATAAAGGCCTTGTTGACCATATCCATTTCCTTCTGGCATTCGCCATAGGTGAAATCCATTTCCTTGCCGCCGATGATCGCCGGCAGGTTCTGCAGGTCGCGCGGGCATGTCCAGTCCAGGGTAATATTGGAGAAAGGTGCCTGAGTGCCCCAGCGGCTGGGCGTGTTCACGCCGTAAATAAAGCTCTGGATGCACTGCTTGACTTCCTTCTGCGTCAGGTGATCCACCCGGACAAAGGGTGCCAGGTAGGTATCAAAGCTGGAGAATGCCTGGGCGCCGGCCCACTCATTCTGCATGATACCCAGGAAGTTGACCATCTGGTTGCACAGGGTGGACAGATGGCCGGCGGGAGAGCTGGTGATCTTTCCGGGAACGCCGCCGAGACCTTCCTTGATCAGCTGCTTCAGGCTCCATCCCGCACAGTACCCGGTCAGCATGGACAGGTCGTGGATATGGATAGCCGCGGAGCGATGCGCTTCCGCGATTTCATTGTCGTAGATTTCGCTGAGCCAGTAGTTGGCCGTGATGGCGCCGGAGTTGGACAGGATCAGTCCGCCCACCGAATAGGTGACGGTGGAGTTCTCCTTCACGCGCCAGTCGTTGATGCGCAGATAATTGTCAACCAGGTCTTTATAATTCAGGAGAGCGGAGTTCACGTTGCGGACTTTTTCGCGCTGCTTGCGGTAGAGAATGTAGGCTTTGGCCACATCGGCGTATCCGGCTTCGGAAAGCACCTTTTCCACGCAGTCCTGAATGCTTTCCACCGAAATCTGCCCGTCCCGGATCAGCGGTTCATATTCCGCCGTGACCCGCAGGGCCAGCATGTCGATCACGCTGGGGTGGTACTGTTTGCCCAGTGCCTCAAACGCTTTGGTGATCGCCATGGAGATTTTGCTGATCTCAAACTCCGTTACTTTACCGTCCCGTTTCACAACCTGATACATAAGTGTTCCGCTCCCTGTTTTTTGTTTTTTACTGTCGCAGAAGCGCACTTCGCCCTCTCCGCGTGCCTGCCTACTATAGCACGAAGAGAGGGTGAAGTCAATATGTTGTAAATGAAAAAACAACTTTTACACTACATCTTGTGGATACAGTGGAAATCAGCGAATCTGTGCAGCCGGCACATATTCCCGGACGATATCCAGATATTCCGCCATCTGGCGGTCGGTCGGCGCATGGAGGCCCCCGAAGGGAACGGTATCCCGGTCCGTAAACTTCTGCAGGAAATAGCGCTTTGCGCCGCGGATCCACTCCCCGATTTCCCGGAAGGCTTCCCCGTCATGCAGCTCCGCCACTGTCGTTGTTCGGAACTCATAATCGGTTCTGCCTTCCATCAGTAGAGCAGCGCTTTCCCGGATGGGTGCCAGATCCAGCGTCTCCAGCCCGGCTGTCTGCGCATAGCGGGAGGGGGAATTCTTGATGTCCATCGCCACATAGTCCGCCAGGCCCCGGTCGACCATCTTCCGGAGCCGGTCCGGATGCATCCCGTTGGTGTCCAGTTTCAGAGGATATCCCATCGCCCGGATTCGTTCCGCGAGATCCGTCAGATCTTCCCGCAGCAGTGGTTCTCCGCCGGTCACTGCGACACCCTCCAGCAGGCCCTGGCGTTTCTTCAGGAAAGCCAGCAATTCATCCTCGTCCATAACTGCCGGGGCCGACCCGTCAATCAGCTCCGCGTTGTGACAGAAGGGACAGCGCATATCGCACCCGCCCAGAAAAACCGTGCAGGCCACCTTTCCCGGGTAATCCAGCAGCGTCATTTTCTGCAGTCCGTGAATCTTCATGCTCTTCTTTCCTCCGGTTTCTTTCCTGTTTATTATTTTAGGAGACCTGCCCTTGCCCGTCAACCCCGGATGATGTATACTTGGTAAAAATGGAGAGGAGTTGCTTCATGACCGGCTTTGATGTCACTTTCAGCAATGTACTGCTGACGCTTGTTTACCTGCTGCCCGGTTTCCTGTTGTACAAGGGCGGAAAAGTCCGGCCGGAGCATATGTCCAGCGTCAGTGCGATCCTGCTGTATGTCTGCGGGCCCTGTATGTTCCTGAACGCGCTCACAAATCTGGATGCGTCTGTTGTTCTTTCCGTGCGAATGCTCCTGTTCCTTCTGATTTCGTTTTTTGCGGAGCTGGCCCTGCTGCTGGTGTTGTATGCCCTGGCCGGCCGGCGGCGGGGAGAATTCCGCTGGCGGATGCTGGCCATCGCCTCCGTCAGCGGCAATACCGGCTTCTTTGGCCTTCCTATTGTACAGGCCCTGTTTCCGGATTCTCCGGAGGCTGCCGCCTACTCCTGCATGTTCTGCGTATCCCTGAATATTCTGGCCTGGACTGTCGGCGTTTTCACGCTCACCGGAGAAAAGAAGTATATCTCCTTCCGGGCGGCTTTCCTGAATCCCACTGTACTGGCCGTACTGGCCGGGTTCGCGCTGTACCTGATGCAGGCAAAGCACTGGATGCCTGAACTGGTCCGCGGCGGCATCCGGACCGTAGGCGCCATGTCCACGCCGCTGTGCCTGTTTATCCTGGGCATCCGCCTGGCCACCATGAACCTGAAGCAGCTGTTCACGCAGCCGTTTGTTTATGGGATCGCAGCTGCGAAACTGCTGCTGTTCCCGTTGTTCTGCTACGCGCTGGTTGTTTTCCTGCCCCTGCCTCCTGTATTCCGGGCATCGATGCTGGTTCTGGGCGCCGCACCCTGCGCCAGCGTCATTCTCAATCTGGCGGAAATGCACAACAGCGGCCAGGAACTGGCCGCCAACTGTGCCCTGCTCTCCACGCTGCTGAGCCTGGTCACCATTCCGCTGCTCAGTCTGCTGCTCTGAAAAGGAAAAAGAGAAAACAAAACGGGCGCGTCCATGGATCGGCCGCGTCCGTTTTGCCGTTCTTAATAGGTTCCGTAGATCGCCCTGTACTGGGTCGGCGTGCATCCCTTCTTTTCCCGGAAAACCCGGTTGAAGGTCGCCACGCTGCCGAATCCGCTTTCGATGGCTACATCCTTCATGGATCGATTGCTCCGGATCAGCAGATCCATCGCAACCTGAATCCGTTTCTGACACACATAGTCCTTAAAGGAATAGCCGGTTTGTTTCTTGAAGGAGCGGGAGAAATAATAGCGGCTGAATCCGGCAAACTCTGCCACATCATCCAGGGAAAGATCCTCCTGGTAATGGCTGTTGATATAGCCCATAGCTGCCGTAATCACTTCGGAATCCACCCCGCCGACCGGCTCCCGCTGCTTCAGGCGCGCGCTGGTCAGGTAATGCTGCCCCAGCACCGCGTAGATCTGCAGGATATAGCCATAGCAGGCGGTGTTCCACATCGCGTCGTTCCGCTCATAGATCCCCTGGGCTTTCAGCAGCAGTTCCCGCACCCGTTCATGGGCTTCCGATCCATCGTGCAGGTAGAAGACGCGGTTAAACTGCTGCATCATGATCTTGATATCCCGCATGCCGAATACAGTCTCCGGTTCAAACAGGAAAAGATATCTGGCGCTGTTTTCCCCCATGTTCAGGGAATGAAGATGATCCGGCGGGATAATCAGCGCCTCGCCACGCCGGACCTGGTAGGGCGTTCCGTTCACAGTGTATTCCACGACGCCTTCCAGCGTCAGGCAGATTTCCACCGCTGAGTGGTCATGTGATTCGTATCTCCAGGGCACATCTGAATACCACACCCGGAAGGAAGAATCATCCGGATAGGTGACGTACTCGCGGCGTCCCTGCATCACCCGAAAGCCATCCTCATAGCGGGCAGCCCGGACAGGCGTTTCCCTTCTCCTCATCTCTGACACCAGACTGCCCCCTTCCTTTGGTCCATCAGCCCTTCACGCTGCCAAGTGCCATACCGGTCACAAAGTACTTCTGCAGGAACGGATAAACAACCAGAATCGGAACTGCGGAGATCACGGTGATTGCAGAGCGGACCGTAATCGGCGTGGTTTTTGATTTCTGCTGCGCGGCCAGCGCCTCCGCCGTACTGGCCGCAGCGTTGGACGCCTGGTTCTGGGTCGTAGCCAGTTTCATCTTCAGCAGATACTGCATGCTGTACAGATCTTTCTTGCTGCCGTTATACAGGTAAGTATCAAACCAGCTGTTCCAGGCGCCGACAGCCACAAACAGTGCGACCGTCGCCATAACCGGGAGACACAGCGGCAGGATAATCTGATAGTAGGCTCTCAGGTCGCCCGCGCCGTCAATCTTGGCGGATTCCACCAGTGCTTCCGGCAGGCCGGCGATGTAGGTCCGGATCACGATCATGTTGAAGCAGGAGAACATTGCGGGAATAATATAGACCCAGTACGTGTTCTTGAGGCCCAGCGTTTTCGAGATCAGCAGATAGTTCGGAATCAGACCGGCGTTGATGTACATGGTGAACACCAGCACCAGCGTGATAAACTTCCGCAGAACATATTCCCGGCGGGACAGGGCATAAGCCAGCATCCCGGTCCAGAACAGATTCAGGAAAGTGGTCAGAATCGTCTTGGAGAAGGAAATCCAGAAGGCCTGGTAAATCGCGGGATCCTTTACCAGGGAATCATAGGAGTCCAGACTCCACACCCGGGGCCATAGACCGATGCCGCCCTTGACGGCATCGAGGCCGTCGTTGAAAGAATAGGCCAGCGTGTTCAGCACCGGATACAGGGTGAGGAAACACAGCAGAACCAGGACAATGGTATTCACAATCGGGAATGCGATATCTCTGCGTTTTTTGGTGCCCGGATTTTTAATTGCAGCCGTAGTCATGGTATCACCTCCGTCAAATCAGCGTCTCTTCATCCAGGAGCTTGGCAATCCGGTTGGCGCCGAGCAGGAGGAGGATACCGACGAGACTCTTGAACATACCGGCCGCGACGCCGTACGCGTAATGCGGTCTGCTTCCGCCGAAGCTGTAGATCATGACGAACACGTCGATCGTGTCCGAATACTTCATGACCAGGCCGTTCCGCATCAGGTACTGCATTTCGAATCCTGCCTCCAGCAGATGGCCGATGTTCATGATCAGCAGCACCATGAACGTGGACTTAATGCCGGGCAGCGTCACATGCAGGATGCGCTGGAAACGCCCCGCCCCGTCAATGGCTGCCGCTTCATAAAGGCTGGGATCGATGGAAGTCATGGCCGCGATGTAGATAATCGTGCCCCAGCCGACTTCCTTCCAGACATTGATCACGCCGACCAGCCACCAGAAGTATTCTCCCTTGCCCAGGAAGAACACCGGTTCCTTGACCAGGCCCAGGCCCAGCAGCAGTTCGTTGATCGCGCCGTTGCTGGAGAAGATGTTCTGCGCCATACTGACCACGATAACCATGGACAGGAAGTGCGGCAGATATGTGACCGTCTGCACCGTCCGCTTGAATCTGCGGTTCCGCACCTCGTTCAGCAACACGGCCAGCAGCACGGCGGATACCGTACCGAACACCAGGTTGATAAGGCTCATGGCGAGCGTGTTGCGGATAGAAAGGAGGAAGTCGTTATTGCTGAACAGCCATTTGAAATTGTCCAGGCCTACCCAGGGACTGTTCGCAAACCCTTTCTTGGTCGAGTAATCCTGGAAGGCTGTCATCCATCCCCACAATGGTGCATAGTTGAACAGCAGCACATACAACAGCATGGGGACGGACATGATGATCAGTTGCCACTGTCTGCCGAGCTTGGTAAAGAATCCGGGCTTCTTTACCGATCCTGCCCCGCCATTGCCGATTGAACGAGCGGTCATTGTCTCTTTCTCCTCTCAATAAAGCGAGGGGGGGAGAGATGAATCCCTCCCCCTCGCGTGGATACTGGGAATTACTGATACCGTTCCGGATAAACCTGCTTCAGGATTTCTTCATGCATGAAGTTGGCGTAGATTTCAGAATAGGGAGCCATTTCAGCGACGAATGCCGCCCAGTTGGCATCGAAGTCAGCTTCGTCACCGGAGATGATCTTCGGCAGCCATTCAACCTGCAGCTGCAGCCACTTCTGATAATCGGTGTCGATCGGTCCCTTGTCGATCTGCCAGGCTTCTCCGTAGGGAGCCAGCTCGATCGGCGGGGCAAACAGCTCTTCAATCGCGCTGATGCCGAGCTTCTCGTACAGGGCCTTGTCGTAGTCAGACAGGTTCGCGTTCCGGATTTCGGGCTGCAGGTCAGGAGACCAGCTGTTGCCGTTGTCCATGGTACCGGCCTTCTTGGGCGCGGAGGTGAAGATGGCGTCAGCCTTGTTGGCGCGGACCCACTCGCTGTCGGAGCGCTGCTGATACTGCTCGGCGGTCATGTTCATGCGGCCGTTTTCATCGGTGTACCAGTCTTCGCCTTCAATACCCCACTGGAGCAGAATCTGCCACTCATCGGAGAGCAGGGTGTCCAGCAGCTGAACCAGGCGTTCCGGATCGTCAGCGGTCTTGGCAATGCCGAAGCCGCGGTCACGGTTGATGACGCCGGCGTTGATGTAATGCTCGGACAGATCCCAGTTTTCAGAGGGCAGCGCGATGCCTTCCAGATCGCTTGCAGAATACATCAGCGGGATGGGCAGGAAGGTCTCGGCATAGCGCTTCTCATTCGTCAGAGACGCGGTCGCGGAACCGAAGTCCCAGGCCTGGTCGAACATACCCAGCACATGGCCGTTGGCCAGCTCGTTGGTGTACTGTTCAAAGTTCATAACGAAGGTGTCGGGGCTGATCAGTCCCTTGTGGTATTCTTCGTTCAGCTTCTTATAGTAGGGGATCGCGTAGTCTTTGTCTACGAAGGTCCAGGTCGCGAATTCCGGATCATGCACGTCAACGATGACTTCACCGTCGTTCGGGCGGCCCATCAGGTGCTGCACGGGGTTGATCAGGCAGAACCGGCGCCAGTCTTCGCACAGGATGGCGAATCCGGTGTAGGGGGTGCCGTCGTCCGCGGTGGGATTTTCTTTGATGTAGCCCTCGATCACGTCGAAGTACTCATTCAGGGTCTTCGGAACCACATAGTTGTTCCACTCGATGACTTTCTTCTGGAGGAAGAAGGAAGGTCCGTTGTAGGAAACGATGTTCTGGTTGTAGGTCACGCCGTAGTTCGGGATGACATACAGAGCGCCGTCATGGTCGTTCAGCAGCTGCTCGAGGTTAACGTTGGTGCCGTGCAGATGCCGCCAGATGTTGGGGGTCTTTTCTTCGCTGATGTAATCCATGAAGTTGATCAGCACATCAGCCGCTTCAACCTGCTCATTGCTGTTGCCGCCGTCAAACAGATCGGGCTGTTTGTCGTCTTCGCACTTCAGCGTCAGTGTCTGGTTCAGGTCGCCCGCCAGGAACTCGATTTCGAACGTGATGCCGAGCTCGTCAGCGATCTTTTTGTACATTTTGTTGTCGTCCGTGGGCTGATCGCCGGGATCGCCTTTGAACACGGTCACGGTGATGGGGGTCGGCGCTTCCGCGATCACAGCGGGAACCAGCGCCAGCATCATTGCCAGTACGAGCAACGCAGCCAGGATTTTCTTCATGGTTTTTCTCCTCCGTTTAATATGTATTTTGGCACTCCGTGCCTTCTGAGCATATTATGCGATAATTGTACGTACCTTCGCAATGGCTCATTCGGTCATATTTGCTCAATTATTGCTCTCTTGTTTTGCAGATTTTGTCCGTACTATTTGCAAACGTTTGCATGTGATAATTGGTTTCTTTTTCAACATTTTCCTTGATTTTCAACATTTTCAGCCTCTTTTCCCGCTTCTTTTTCCTCTTTTCGGACAACAAAAAGTGAGATGTTCCTTCAAAACATCTCACCTCATGAATCAGTCACTCTTTTGCGAAGTATCCGTAATTGTTGCTCCCGTTGCTTTTCCCTACCGAATATTGCGGTTTGTCTGGGATTCCGGTTTTTTGTTCGGTTACATTCCCCGCCGTGAGCTTTTCCGGCAGATATCCGTCACAGCAGTTTCTTCCGGATTTCTTCCGGAGAAAGGGGGCTCAGATCTGCCGGCGCCACGTCGAAAAGCGTCTTGCAGCCGAAGATACCCCGGCTGTTCATCCGCCCCACCGCGCGGGCGCAGGCCACCAGCACAGAGCCCGTGAATTCCGGATTGGAATCCAGTTTCAGGGAAAACTCCATTACATGGCGGTGTTTTCCGCTTTCCCCGGTCGATCCGCTGCGGATCACCTGCCCGCCGTGAGGCAGTTCCGCGTGATCCCGTTTCATTTCCTCTTCCGTGATGAAGGTGACCGACGTATCGTAATCGGCAAAGTAGTTGGGCATCTCCCGAATCTGCTTTTCAATCAAAGCCCTGTCCGCGCCATCCTCCGCGACCACATAGCACTCCCGGGTATGCTTCTGGCGGGTGGTCAGGTCCGGATCTGCGCCGCTGCGGACCTGTTCCAGTGCTTCCGGTACCGGCACGGTATATTGCCGCGCATCCCGCACACCGGGAATCCGGCGGATCGCGTCGCTGTGACCCTGGCTGACGCCGCGGCCCCAGAAGGTATAATCCCTGCCCTCCGGCAGGACAGTGTTCATATACAGCCGGGCCAGGGAGAACAGGCCGGGATCCCAGCCCGCGCTGATCAGTGCGGTATGCCCTGTGGTCATCGCCGCCTTCTCCACCCGGGCAAAATGCTCCGGAATCCTGGCATGGGTGTCAAAGGAATCGATGACATTAAAATGCCGGGCCAGGCAGGGAGTCATCTCTGGCAGGTCAGACGCGCTGCCGCCGCAGATAATCATGACGTCAATCACCGTTGTGAAGTCTTCCGCCGTATCCGCCGCGTAGACCGGTATCCCGGTCACTGTCTTCAAGGAGGAGGGATCCCGCCGGGTAAACACGCCGACAATTTCCATATCGGGGTTCTGCCGCAGAGCCGCCTCCACACCTCTGCCAAGGTTGCCGTATCCGTAAATTCCGATTTTCATGATGCGTTCCGCCTTTCTGCCAGTCATCCCGCTGTCCGGACTTATCCCTCCAGCAGATCCTTCATATCATACAGTCCAGGTGCTTTCCCCGCCAGGAAGGCCGCTGCCTTCAGGCTGCCCTCAGCGAAAACGCCCCGGCTGAATGCTTCATGTTTCAGGGTGATCCGCTCGTTCTGCGTGCCGATCATCACTTCATGCACGCCCACAATATTTCCCATCCGGACGGCATGGATCCCCACTTCATCCTTCGTTCGTTTGCCCTGGCCGCTGCGCCCGGTTACGGCTTCCGCCGCCGGCCGGACTTCTTTCACGGCCTGGAACAGAGAAAGCGCAGTTCCGCTGGGAGCGTCCAGTTTGCGGTCATGATGCTGCTCAATAATTTCTATTTCCCCGTCTGGATACAGAGCCGCCGCCCGTTTCACAAGATCGGTCAGCACAGCGATCCCCAGGGAGTAATTCGCCGCCAGGAAGATCGGGATCTTCCCCGCCGCATCCCGAATCCGGGATTTTTCTTCCTCGGTCTGCCCTGTGGTGGCTAACACGACCGGCAGATTCCGCGTTTCGGCAAAGTCCAGCAGTTCGCCTGTCAGGCTGTGGTGGCTGAAGTCAATGATTACATCGGCATCCGCGGGACATTCCCCGAAGGTTTTCACGCAGATGCCCTCCGATGCGGAAATCATCGGATCCACGCCGGCAATGATCTCAGCGCCTTCCGCCCGCTCCGCGCATTCCCGGACTTCCCGGCCCATATGCCCGGTATACCCGACCAGAATAATTTTCATCCCTGCACCTCCAGATGCTGTTCCTTCATAAGGGCCAGCAGTTTCTGCCGGTTGCCTTCCTCCATCTCCACCAGCGGCAGCCGCAGTCGGTTCTCCCCGAAGCCGAGCGCCGCGCAGGCCGCCTTGGCCGGAATCGGATTGGTCTCAATCATCAGCTGGTTCATCAGGTTCAGCAGCTTCAGCTGGATCGCGGCGGCGCCCTTTACATCCCCGGCAAAAAATCTGCGGCACAGATCGCCCGTCTCCCGGGGCAGGATATTCGCGACAACAGAAATCAGGCCCCTGCCGCCCAGGCTCAGAATCGGTACGGTCTGATCGTCGTTGCCGGAATAGATATCCAGCCGGTCGCCGCACAGCAGCATGGCCTTCGCCACCTGGCTCAGGGAGCCGCAGGATTCCTTGACAGCGGCAATCTTTTCATGATCCGCCAGGACAGACAGCGTCTCCGGCAGCATGTTCAGTCCGGTCCGCGAAGGTACATTATACAGGATACAGGGTACGTCGCTGGCATCCGCGATCGCAGAAAAGCTGGCAACCAGACCGCGCTGTGTCGTCTTGTTGTAATAAGGGGTCACCAGCAAAACCGCGTCTGCTCCCGCCCGGCAGGCAGTCTGTGTCCGCTCAATCGCGTGGGCGGTGTTGTTGGAGCCGGAACCGGCAATCAGCGGCACCCTGCCGCTGATTCGCTTTTTGCTGAAAATGATCAGATCCTCAAACTCTCTGTCCGTCAGGGTGCTGCCTTCCCCGGTGGTTCCGGCGGCAACAATTGCGTCAATTCCACCTTCCAGCTGATAGTCCAGAAGGCGACCGTAGGCATCCCAGTCAATCCCGTCCTGCGTAAAGGGCGTGATGATGGCGGTTGCCGTTCCGGTAAATACTGTCCTCTTGATCCCTTTCATCCCCGCTTCATCCTTCCGGTCTGTAAGATTGCCGACCTATTGTATCATTATTCTGCCCGGCACGGTTGTTTTTCGGATGTTCCTGGTTTCATGCCCACAGTTCCTTCATAGCCTGCACCAGCATCGGCAGGTCTTTCGTTCCCGCTGTTTCATACACGGAATGCATCGCCAGCTGGGCCAGGCCGATATCCACGCTTTCGACGCTTACATGCCCTGCGGAAATATGCCCCAGGGTCGATCCGCCGGCAATATCGGAACGGTTGGCAAAGTGCTGAACCGGCACGCCCGCCTTTTCACAGATCAGTGCGAAGCGCGCGGACGACATGGCGTCCGTGGTATACTTCAGGGCCGCGTTATGCTTAATGACCACCCCTTCGTTCATCCGGGGGCAGTTCTGTTTGTCAAACTTTTCCGGATGATTCGGATGCACGGCATGGGCATTGTCCGCGGACACCAGGAAGCTGCCGGCCATCGCCGCCCGGATCTCCCCGTCGGAAGCACCCAGCGCAAAGCCCAGCCGGGTCAGCGTATCATACAGGAATCCGGAATCCGCGCCCTGACGGCTGCCGGAGCCTACCTCCTCATTGTCAAACACTGCGCAGACGTTGACCGTGTCTCGCGCCGAGCTCTCGCTCAGCGCCTTCATGCAGGCCCAGGCACATTCCAGATCGTCAATCCGGCCGCAGGAGAAGAAGGCGTCCCCCGCGCCCCAGATGCTGGCGTTCTGCCGGCTGTACAGGAACAGGTCGTGGCTCAGGATCCGGTCCGGATCCACCCCGGCCGCCTCTGCTATCTCCCGCATCAGCCCGCCGGCACTCTCCGTACTTCCGTACAGGGGCATCATATCCACCTGGGGATCAAAGGCATACCCGTTGTTGACTTCCCGGTTGAAGTGGATTGGCATATTGGGGATAATCAGAGCATCCCGATCCAGGTTGACCAGCCGGGCGGCAACATGGTTTCCCTCCCGGACGGCCAGCCGTCCCGCAACGGACAGCGGTCGGTCCATCCAGGAGCTCATGATCATGCCGCCGTACTTTTCCACGTTCAGCCGGACATAATACGCTGTTTTGTCCTCAAAGAGTTCCTTCAGCTTGAAAGCCGGGGAATCGCTGTGCGCCGCGGCAATCCGGAAGGAGGAGAACCCTGTCTCCGGTACTTCAAACGCAATGATTGCGGAATCGTTGCGCTGCACATAATATCTGCCGCCCGCGTCCACCAACCACGGATCCGTTTCCTTCAGCTGCGTAAACCCCTGCTCCCGGAGCATCTCCCCGATATTCGCCGTGGCGTGGAAAGCCGTGGGCGATTGCTCCGCAAAGGTCAGAAACTGCTCCAGCATATCCATGATCCCGTTCCTCCTCTGTCATGTTCCGAAAACAGGCGGACGTTTCTCCGTCCGCCTGTTGATTCAGGGATTCTCCAGTTCCAGCGCGGAAGTCAGTACGGTGACCTGTTCTTTTTCCACCGTCAGCAGTCCGTCTTCGATGGTGCCTTCCTTCCGTTCTCCGCCGGCTGTTTCCAGGACGCAGCGGCCTTTGACAACCGCCGTCACAAAAGGCACATGCCCGGCCATCACAGCCAGGTCGCCCTCCGTTCCCCGGAGAATCAGCTTTTCCGCGTCCCCGCGGAAGAGATCCCCGTCCGGGGAGGAAATCAGCAATGGAAAGGTACTCACACTGTGCCGCCTTTCCGGGCCTTTTCCACGGCTTCATCGATCGTCCCGACATACAGGAACGCACTCTCCGGCAGGTTGTCATGCTTGCCCTCGATGATTTCACGGAAGCCGCGCAGTGTCTCGCTCACCGGCACATACACGCCGGGAATGCCCGTGAATTTTTCGCTCACAAACAGCGGTTGGCTCAGGAAACGCTGAATCTTCCGGGCCCGGTTCACCAGCAGCTTATCGTCTTCCGCCAGTTCGTCCATGCCCATGATCGCGATGATATCCATCAGTTCATTGTAGCGCTGCAGAATCCGCTGCACTTCCCGGGCAATCCGGTAGTGCTCCTCGCCCAGCACGTCGGGGCTCAGAATCCGGCTGGTGGAATCCAGCGGATCCACGGCGGGATAGATGCCCTGGCTTGCGATGGAGCGGCTCAGTACCGTGGTCGCATCCAGATGTGCGAAAGTGGTGGCGGGCGCCGGGTCGGTCAGGTCGTCCGCCGGCACGTACACCGCTTGCACCGAGGTGATGGATCCCTTATGGGTTGAGGTGATCCGCTCCTGCAGGACACCCATCTCCGTAGCCAGCGTCGGCTGGTAACCCACGGCGGAAGGCACGCGGCCCAGCAGGGCGCTGACCTCACTGCCCGCCTGGGTGAAGCGGAAGATGTTATCGATAAACAGCAGCACGTCCTGGTTCTCCTGGTCGCGGAAATATTCCGCCATCGTCAGGCCCGCCAGACCCACGCGCATACGGGCTCCCGGCGGTTCATTCATCTGGCCGTACACCAGCGCCGTGTTGGAAAGTACGCCGCTTTCCTTCATTTCAAAGTAAAGGTCGTTGCCTTCCCGGGTACGCTCTCCCACGCCGGTGAACACCGACAGGCCGCCGTGCTGCTTGGCGATATTATTGATCAGTTCCATGATCATGACCGTCTTGCCGACTCCGGCGCCGCCGAACATGCCGATCTTGCCGCCCTTGGCATAGGGGCAGATCAGATCGATGACCTTGATGCCCGTCTCCAGAATCTCCGTGGAAGTACTCAGTTCCTCATAGGAAGGTGCCGGGCGGTGAATATCCCAGCGTTCCTTCGTTTCCACCGCCGGACCGTCGTCCACAACATCACCCAGAACGTTGAAAATCCGGCCCAGGGTTTCCCGGCCTACCGGAACGCTGATGCCCTTTCCTGTATCCGTCACGACAACGCCCCGCTGCAGGCCGTCCGTGGATCCCATGGCAATGCAGCGCACAGTGCTGTCCCCGATATGCTGCGCCACCTCCACTGTCAGGCTTTTTTCTCCGATGGGAAGCGTCAGCGCGTTGTAAATCGGAGGCAGATAGTCTTCTCCGAAGCGGACATCCACTACAGGCCCCATGACCTGTGCGACAATCCCGGTGTGTTTCTTTTCCATTATAATCCGCTGCCTCCTATTATTTCTGTAATCTCCTGCGTAATGGAGTTCTGGCGGGCCCGGTTGTACTGCAGCTGCAGCCGGTCAATCATTTCCTGGGCATTCTTGCCGGCGGAGTCCATGGCCATTCTCCGGGCCGCAACCTCGCTGGCGAAGCTTTCCCGGATGCAGGCGGTCAGGATTCCGCTGACATACGTGGGCACCGCGGCGTTCAGCACTGTCTGTTCATCTGGCTCGAAGATCGGCTCCGCGCCTTGTTTCTTCTCTGTCTTTTCCAGGGGCAGCACCCACAGCAGGGTCGCCTCCTGGCTCATCATGGATTTATACCGGGTATACAGGATCCCCAGCCGTTCAAACTTTCCGTCCAGGAAATCCCGGCACATCCTGTCCGCCGTCTTTTTCGCGTCCTGCCCGCTGAAATGCTCAGAGGAAACCGTTTCTGCCCCGAACCGCTCGCACGCGCGCTTGCCGATCGGTGTCACCTCCGCCTCCGGCAGCGTGGCGGCCAGCCTGAATACATTGGCGTTATAGCCGCCCGCCAGTCCCCGGTCCCCGGCAATCACGATCAGCCGGGTTCCCTTTCCCGCGGGCTGCATATAAGGGGAACGTTCACATTCCGGCGCGCTCCGCAGCGCGGACAGCACATCCTCGACGGCGGAAGCGTATTCCCGCGTGCGGGTCATGTCCCGGGTTGCCCGGCGGATCTTTGAGGAAGCCACCAGGCCCATAGCTTTGGTGAGATGCAGGGTGGAGTCCACGCTGCGAATCCGGATCCTCAGCGATTTAATATCTGCGCCCATGATTCATCTTACCCCTTATAGCCCTTCAGCGCTTCCTTCAGTGTTTCCACATCCGAATCGTCCCAGAATCCTTCGGCGATGCGTCCCAGCAGTTCGCCGTAGCGGGAACGAAGATAGTCAAAGAACCCATCTTCCCACGCAGCCACGGCGCCGGGCTCCACATCGTTCAGGTATCCGTTGATCACGGCGTATACGACCGCCACCTGGCAGCCGACTTCCACCGGTGCAGACCGTTTCTGCTTCAGCACTTCCACGATCCGTGCGCCCAGGGCCAGACGGGCCTTGGTATCCGCGTCCAGGTCGCTGCCGAACTGGGCGAATGCCTGCAGTTCACGGTACTGGGCATAGAGCAGTTTCAGCTCGCCGGCCACTTTCTTCATGCCCTTGATCTGGGCGGCGCCGCCCACACGGCTGACCGAAATGCCGGGGTTGATGGCGGGCCGGATGCCGCTGTGGAACAGCTCCGTCTCCAGGAAGATCTGTCCGTCCGTAATGGAAATCACGTTGGTCGGAATATAGGCGGAAACGTCGCCCGCCTGGGTCTCGATAATCGGCAGGGCCGTAATGGTGCCGCCCCCGTATTCCGGCGCCACGCAGGCCGCCCGCTCCAGCAGCCGGCTGTGCAGGTAGAACACGTCACCCGGATAGGCTTCGCGTCCCGGAGGCCGGCGGATCAGCAGGCTCAGCGCCCGGTAGGCCACCGCGTGCTTGCTCAGGTCGTCATAGACGATCAGCACATCCCGCCCCTTCGCCCGGAAATATTCGGCCATGGCGCATCCAGAATAGGGTGCGATGTACTGCAGCGGCGCGCTTTCCGCAGCCGAGGCGCTGACGATGATGGTATAGCTCAGGGCTCCGGCCTTTTCCAGTTCCTGCGCGATCTGAACCACGCTCGTGCGTTTTTGTCCGATGGCCACATAGATGCACAGGACGCCGGTGTCCTTCTGGTTCATGATGGTGTCCACCGCGATCGTGGTCTTGCCGGTCTGCCGGTCGCCGATAATCAGCTCCCGCTGGCCCCGGCCGATGGGGATCATGCTGTCGATGGCCTTAATCCCGGTCTGCAGCGGCACGCTGACGCTCTTGCGCTGGATGATGCCCGGTGCCGGGGATTCCACGGGACGGATCTCCTTTGTCTCCACAGGGCCTTTGCCGTCAATCGGTGCGCCCAGCGCGTTCACCACGCGGCCGAGCAGCGCTTCGCCCACCGGCACGCTGAGGGCTTCCCCGGTACGGTACACCGCGCAGCCTTCGCGGACGGTATCCCGCTCCGACAGGATGGCCACAGAAACCGTCTCTTCCTCCAGGTTCTGGGCCACGCCGAAGCTGCCGTCCTCAAAGCGAAGAAGCTCGTTGGCCATGCAGGCGCGCAGGCCGTACACCGTGGCAATCCCGTCGCCGACGGTAATCACGGTGCCGCTCTCCTTCATCTCGATTTTGTTTTCATACTGCTTGATCTGCTCTTTGATGATACTGCTGATCTCAACCGCCTTGGAGCTCATGGGTTAATCACATCCTTGATCTGTTCCAGCTTATTTCTGATACTCCCGTCAATCACCAGGCCGTCCGCTTCCACCCGGATTCCGCCGATCAGTGCGGGATCCACCCGGCATTTCAGCGTCACCTCATGGCCGATCCGCCTTTCCATCTTCTGCCGTAGAGCCACCGCTTCCGCTTCCTTCAGCGGCACCGCGCTGGTAACGTTGACCAGCGTAATGCCGGTATACTGCCGTGCCAGCTCCTCATACTCCCTCGCCATATCGGCAAGATCGCGCACATGGCCCTTGGAAACCATCATCCGCAGCACAGCCATCAGCACGTCCGGTACCTTTCCGCGGAAAGCTTTCTCCAGTGCGTCCAGCCGGCTTTCCCTGGGAATGGCGGCGCTGGCCAGCAACGCCTGGTAGCCCGGCTCCTGCCGGATGGCACTGATCACCGTCACCAGGCCGGCGGCGGTTTCTTCCGTCCGTCCTTCCCCGGCCGACAGCTCAAACAGCGCCTCCGCGTATTCCTTACTTGTCGTTGTCATCGTCTGTTCCTATCTCCTGCAGGAAGGAATCGATCAGCTTCCGGTGATCGTCTTCGTTTATTTCCCGCTTCAGCAGCACGCCGGTCAGCTGGGTGGAAACATCCGCGATCTCGCGGCGCATGTCGTCTTCCGCCTTCTTCCGCTCCAGCAGCGCATCCGCCTCCGCCTGGCGGCGGATATCCGTCGCCTTTTCCCGGGCTTCCTCCACGATCTCGCTGCTCCGGTGCTCCGCCGTCCGGGTCGCCTCCGCGATCATCTGGTCAGTGGTCTGCTTCACCGCGGCCATGGCTGCGGCATAGTTCTGCCGGCTTTCCTCCGCTTCTTCCCAGGCAACCCTGGCCTGCTCGTAATCCGCGTCAATCGCAGCCCGGCGCTGGGCCAGCATCTTTGTCACCGGTTTGAACAGAAACTTTTTCACCACCAGCGTCAGCAGCAGCAGGTTAACCAGGCTGATCAGGATATCCCAGATATTGACGCTGATAACATTCAAATTCTGCATGTTGTCCCTCGTCTCAATGACTTACTTGAGCGCGTTCACAGTGTCTTTCAGCAACCCCACAAAGGATCCGGGTGCCACGAAGATCAGCAGGATGGCCACGATCAGAGCGTAAAGACCGGTGGTCTCAGCGATGGCGCAGCCCATGATCAGGGTGGAAGTGACGTCGCTCTTGCTCTCCGGCTGGCGGCCGATCGCTTCACAGGCCTTGGCCACGGCGTTACCTTCACCGATACCGGGGCCGATACCGGCGATCATGGCGATTCCGGCGCCCAGTCCCAACAGTCCCAACATAAGTCCTACTGCCATTGAAATGTCCATTTTTCTTTTCCTCCGTTTTTCAGCCTCAGGCGGCTGTTTTTTCTGTTTTCATTTTCCGCTGTCTGCGTTTTTCCTTTTTCGCGTTCCAGTCGTCCCAGGGCACGGCGCCCGATACATTCAGCATCGTCAGCATCGCGAAGATGAACGCCTGCATCAGCCCGCTGAATACGTCGAAATAGATGCTCAGCACTGCGGGAAGACCGATCCGCAGGAAGGGAATATCTCCCAGTACCCCGGGCAGCCATCCCAGCACCAGCTTGCTTAAGCCTCCCAGAGCCGGCCCGATCAGCGCGGAGATGACCGCGCCGCTCAGCACGTTCCCGTAGTGACGGAAAGCCATGCTCACCGGGGTGGCAATCTCGCCGATCAGGTTGATCGGCCCGAAGATGGGAATCGGCTTGAACAGGCCGATAAAGTAGTTCCACAGGCCGCCGCGGAACTTGTAGTGCATGATCAGGAAGAATACCAGGATCGCCCATCCGGCCGTCACGTTCACATCCCCGGTGGGGGCATACAGCCCAATCAGGCAGCTCAGGGAGCTGAAGGCGCTCAGGCCCATGATCGCCGCAATGAAAGGCCCCCAGGCGGAAAAGTAATCCCCCATGTTGTCGTGCACCAGTTTCCTGCACTTCTCCACGATCCATTCTGCCGCCAGCTGCCTTTTGCAGACCGCTTTGGCTGTAAGCCCGTGGGTCAGGTACAGGCAGAGCCCCAGGATGGAAATGATCACCGCCCAGCTGTTCACCTGGCTCTCCGAAATGATCAGAGGCATCACCGGCGCGGGAATCTCCAGGTAAATCATCGCCCCCGCGATATGAACCCCTTCCGTTTCCGGGGTAAACAGCACCTTCAGCGCCATGCACGCCAGCAGCGGAAGAACCATCATCGCGATATATCCGTAATCCGTCATGCGGAACCGCGTGCTCTTCACGTCCGGCGCAGCCGCTTCAGTCAATCAGATCACTCCCTTCCTCCTCTGCCGCTGCCGGCGCTCTGTTCCTGTCCTTCATCGGACGGAAGGCCAGCGCGATCCGGGGAAACAGCAGCGGAATCAGTGTTGCGTATACATTTGTGTGAGCCACGCCGATCAGCAGCGCACACACAGCCCCCAGCCCGATCAGGCGCAGGCTGGCCGTCGCCCGGACACGCTGAGCGGCCTGCTTCGGCTGCTCCTTATCCAGGGCTTTGCTTACTGTCCATGCCAGCAGGAAAAAATTAAGCGTCGCGGCCGCCGCGCTGCCCAGGTTCCCCAGCAGCACGGACAGATCCCACTTCCGGATGATCAGGAAAACCGCTTCCATCATCACGCTCAGCAGAATCACCCACAGCGCGATATAGCCGGTCTCTTTTCTGACCGCTGGATCCATTCCCGACACCGGCTATCCCTCCTGACTTGTCACTGGATTTATTGTATCAAATCCACCGGCGTTTTGCAACCGCGTTGTCTGTTCAAATCCATGCATTTCCGGGGAATTCTGATGAAAAACAGACAGATCGCGCAAAAGGAAGCAGTAGAAAATTTCCGAAAAGAAAAGGTGGAAAAGAAGCAGGATTTGCGATACAATAATCCGGAATGAACAGAACCGATGATTACGCAAAGAAAAGGAGATCGCTATGGGCAAGCTCGTTATGGGATACTGGGACTGTCCCGTCTGCGGATCAAAAGGCATTGCCGGCAATGTGATGAACTGTCCTTCCTGCGGCCGGGCCCGGGGAGACGTGCAGTTTTATATGAAGAATGTCGCCGAAGGGGAATCCAGGGAGGAAAATGAGCGCGGCGATATCGAGTATCTGTCCGAGGAGCAGGCAAAATACGTCAGCAAAAATCCGGACTGGTACTGTTCCTTCTGCAACTCCCTGAACAGTGACAACGCGGAAACCTGTTCCAACTGCGGCGCCAGCCGGGAGAATTCCGAAGCTAATTACTTTGAAATGCTGAAGAAAAAGCAGGAGCGCGAGGCCGCGGAGCTGGCCGCCCGGCCGGCCTCCCCCGCCGCCAGGACCGCTCCGTCGTCCAAAAAGCCCCTGCTGATCATCCTGGCCATCCTGGCCGTCATTGTCGGTGTCTTCGTCTATCTCAACGGGAACAAAACCTCTTCGGATCTGAAGGTCTCCTCCGTCGGCTGGACCCGGATCATCAATATCGAAGCCAACAAACAATACAGCGAGTCGGACTGGAATCTGCCGGACGGCGCTGAGCTGGTGAATCAGAAGCAGGAGATTCATCATTACGACAGCGTTCTGGATCACTATGAGAGCCGGGAGGTACAGCGCTCCCGCCAGGTCGTCGATCACTATGAAACCTATTACACTTACAAGGACCGGGGCAACGGCACCTTCGAGGAAATCTCCCACGAGCGCCCCGTCTATACCACCGAGTATTACACCGAAACCGTCCGGGAACCCGTGTACGTCCAGGTCCCCCGCTACGCCACCAAGTACTATTACACCATCTGGCGCTGGAAACCGGAACGCGATGCGGAAGCCTCCGGCGAGGATCACAACGCCGCCTGGCCGGAGCTGAACCTCGCTGAAAACGAGCGGGAAGGTCAGCGCCGGGAGGAATACCGTTTCACCGTCGAGCATACCGGGAAGAAAGAAGCCCCGGTCACCTACCGCCTGGCTGAAAGCGCCTGGCGCAATGTCAACCCCGGCGATCCGATCTTCATCACCGCGAAGCGCTCCGGTGCTGATCCTTATATTTCCGATGCGAAAGGCAACAAAATCGCCGATCTGGAAAGAGTCCGCTGACACGGACTCTTTTTTCTTGACACGCAAAAGTCAGGCGTGATAGAATATGCCCAGAAAAATCAGGGAAGTGAATAGAAAGGTTCCGGGTTGGTTTTCCGTCTATTACGTCGTGTGTTACCACGGCGAATAAATAAGGAGGTTTTCCCATGAAAAAACTGTTTGCTGTTCTGCTTGCGCTGACGATGCTGTTCAGCTGCACCGCCGTTCTTTCTGAAGAGCGCGTCGGTGCCGATCCCGACCTGGTCGCTGCCGCCCAGGCTGAAGGGGAGCTGATCGTCTACGGTTCCTGCGAAGAGGATTATCTCGCTGCCGCGGTCAATCATTTCCAGGAACTCTACGGCATCAAGACCCAGTATCAGCGGCTGAGCACCGGCGAAGTACCCACCAAGATTGAGGAAGAAAACGGCAATCCCTCCGCTGACGTCTGGTTCGGCGGCACCAACAACCCCTACGACGGTCTGGCTGCCAAAGGCTTCCTGGATAACAGCTATGTCCCTGCCAACGCCGCTCACCTGACCAAGGATATCTACAAGGATCCCAACGGTTACTGGTACGGCATCTACACCGGTCTGCTGGGCTTCATGGTCAACAAGGATGAGCTCGCCCGTCTGGGCCTCGAAGCCCCCCAGAGCTGGGATGATCTGCTCAAGCCCGAATACAAGGGTCTGATCTGGCTGTCCAACTACAAGACCGCCGGCACCCCCAAGCTGGTTGCCAACCTGATGATCCAGTTGAAGGGCCATGACGAAGGCATCCAGTACCTGGTGGATCTGGACAAGAATGTTCAGGTCTACACCAAGTCCGGCTCAGGCCCCTCCAAGAACGTGGGCACCGGCGAATGCGTCATCGGTATCGGCTTCCTGCATGACGGCATCACCCAGATCATCGACAACGGCTATGAGAACGTCCAGCTGGTGGTTCCTTCTGACGGAACGGCCTGTGAAGTCGGCCCCGTGGCCATCTTCAAGGGCGCAAAGCATCCCAATGCCGCCAAGCTGTTCATGGAATATGCTCTGAGCCCCGAGTGCGTCGAACAGGCTGCCAACTACGGCTCCTATCAGTTCCTCGTGCTGGACAACGCAACCCAGCCCCAGGCTGCCATCGACTTCGGCCTGGATCCCAGCCTCGTGTGGGACGGCTATGATTTCGCTGCTGCCGCCGCTGACACCGAGAAGAACGTCAACGACGTCATGGAAGCCATCGCTGCTGCCGGCGCGGATACCGGTGCCGAGCGCTTCAAGACCGAGTAATTCACTCCCGCATATTCGCGAGGATGGCGCTTCGCCATCCTCGCCTTTTTGAGACAAGAAGGAGGGAACGTTATGGCAAGGGCCCAAAGCGCCTCCCTGGATCGGAAAAAACTGATGGGCGATCCCATCATGGTCACGACCATCGTGGTGCTGATTACATTCCTGACACTGTTCATTCTCTATCCCCTGGCGATCCTGCTGGTGGACAGCTTTGTGGGAGACGGCAGCTTCGGCCTGAGCGTCTTCCAGCGTATTTTCCAGATGCCCGATTTCACCCGGGCTATCACCAACACCCTGAAGGTCGGCTTCGTGGTGGGAATTTTCTCTTCCCTGCTGGGCCTGCTCTTCGCTTATGTCGAAGTGTATGTAAAGATGAATCGCGGCGTCGGCGGGCTGTTCAAGCTCGTTTCCATGCTGCCGGTCGTTTCGCCGCCCTTCGTGCTGTCCCTGTCGATGATCATGCTCTTCGGCAAGTCCGGCCTGATCACGCGTTTCCTCTTCGGCATCTATGATAACAATGTCTATGGTTACTGGGGAATCGTGATCGTGCAGACGCTGACTTTCTTCCCCGTCTGCTACATGATGCTCAAAGGCCTGCTGAAGAATATCGATCCCTCGCTGGAGGAAGCCTCCCGGGATATGGGCGCCAGCCGCTGGCGGGTTTTCCGGGATGTAACGCTCCCCCTGTTGCTGCCCGGCATCGGCAACGCCTTCCTGGTCACTTTTATCGAGTCCATCGCGGACTTCGCCAACCCGATGCTGATCGGCGGCAGCTATGATACCCTGGCCACCACGATCTATCTGCAGATCACCGGCGCCTATGACAAATCCGGTGCCGCCGCGATGGCCGTGGTCCTGTTGTTGATCACCCTGGCGATGTTCGCCGTGCAGAAGTACTACCTCGAGCGGAAAACGGCCGCCACCCTGACCGGCAAGGCCAGCCGCGCCCGCATGATGATCGAGGATAAGAGCGTCAAGATCCCGCTCACCATCTTCTGCAGCCTCGGCGCTGCCTTCGTCATCCTGATGTATATCTGCGTGCCGATCGGCGCGCTCTTCCCGACCTGGGGCTATAAGTTCACCCCCCTGACCTTCAAGTGGTTCGAGCAGGTCTTCACCCGCTACCGCGGCCTGCAGGCCTTCCGGGACTCTTTCGTTCTGTCCCTGATTGCCGCTCCGGTGACAGCGCTCCTTTCCATGATCATCTCCTATCTCGTGGTCAAGCGCAAGTTCAAGGCCAAGGGCTTCATCGAGGCGGTCTCGATGCTGGCGATGGCCGTCCCCGGCACCGTGCTGGGCGTCGGATACATCCGCGGCTTCTCCGGCGGTGTCTTCCATACCGGCTTCCTCCAGGGGCTCTACGGCACCGGACTGATCCTGATCATCGTCTTTATCGTCCGCTCCCTGCCAACCGGTACGCGCTCCGGCATTTCCGCCCTGCGCCAGATTGACAAGTCCATTGAGGAAAGCGCCTATGATATGGGCGCCAACAGCCTGAAGGTCTTCACCACGGTAACCCTGCCCCTGATCAAGGATTCCTTCCTCTCCGGCCTGGTGACCGCCTTCGTGCGTTCCATCACAGCCATTTCCGCCATCATCCTGCTGGTGACCCCCAGCTATCTGCTGATCACTGTGCAGATCAATGAGTTTGCGGAGAAAGGCGCCTTCAGCATCGCCTGCGCCTTTGCCACCATCCTGATCATCATCACCTACGGATCTGTGCTGCTGATGAATTTCATTATCAAACATTTCGGCACCAGCCGCAAAGTCAAGGAGGTTGAATAACTATGAGCGGAACACGCGCGAAAGAGCCGAAAGGCGTCCGTCTGGACCATATCAGCAAGATTTACCAGAACCCGAAGACCGGTAAGGATTTCTATGCTGTCCATGATGTGGAGCTGGATATCAAACCCGGCAGTTTTGTAACCCTGCTGGGCCCCTCCGGCTGCGGAAAAACCACCACCCTGCGGATGATCGCCGGCTTTGAAAGCCCCGATGAGGGCGAGATCTATCTGGGCGGCGAGCCTATCAACTCCCTGACTCCCAACAAGCGGGATACGGCCATGGTGTTCCAGAGCTACGCCCTCTTCCCCCATTACAATGTCTTTGACAATGTGGCTTACGGCCTGAAGCTCCGGAAGGTTCCCTCTGCGGAAATCAAGGAGCGGGTTTCCAATATCCTGAAGCTCGTCGAGCTCTCCGATATGGAGCAGCGCATGACCAACCAGCTCTCCGGCGGCCAGCAGCAGCGTGTCGCCCTGGCCCGCGCCCTGGTGGTCGAGCCCGGCGTCCTCCTCTTCGATGAGCCGCTGAGCAATCTGGATGCCAAGCTGCGGGTCCAGATGCGCACAGAGATCCGCCGGATCCAGCAGGCCCTCGGCATCACCGCCATCTACGTTACCCATGACCAGAGCGAAGCCATGGCCATCTCCGACAATATCATCCTCATGAAGGGCGGCGTCATCGCCCAGATGGGCTCCCCGACGGAGATCTATTACCATCCGAACAGTGAGTTCGTCGCGGACTTCATCGGCGAGTGTAATTTCCTTCGCTGCGAGGTTAAAGGCCGCGAAGGCGAGGATACCGTTGTCACCGTGGATGGCCATCCGGTCAAAGTCCGCTCTGACAATAACATCACCGGTAACGCGGAAATCGTGCTTCGGCCCGAAGCGATCGAGATCGCCGATCAGGGCCAGCTCCCCTGCAAGGTGGAGCTGAGCTGCTTCATGGGCTCCTACCAGAACTACCATGTCCGTGTCGGCGATACCCTCGTCAAGATCGCGGACAACTGCCCCATCGGCAGGAAAATCTTCCAGGTCGGGGATGACGCCTTTATCTCCTTCCGCAGCGAATGCGCCCATCTCCTGGAAACCTGAAAAACTCCTCAAAAAAGCGGGGCCGGTTCAAAAAGCCGGTCCCGTTTTTATATGGTTCGCGGATTCTTTCATTATTTGACGCCGCGCCAGTTCGAGAAGGGGAATACCACCCGGCGCACATGGCCGACGATCATGCTGCGCTCCACCGCGCCGACATACCGGCTGTCATTGGAGTTGTTCCGGTGATCGCCCATCAGGAAGTAGTAATCCTCGTCCATGGTGAAGTCCGCGGCTGTCAGCGTGGGAATAATCTCCTGCCAGTCGCCCAGCACGTATTCCTTCCCATCGTATACGATCACCACGGTCTCCTCTTCCTGCTGGCCGTTCCGCGCCGAGCTGTCCGTCTTCCGGTTATAGATCTTCAGCTGCTTCCCGTTCGCGTCCTTCGCGATGATCGTCGTCTTCTTCCGGTTCCATTCCTCGCCGTTCAGCTGGAATAGCAGTTGGCTGCTGCTGCCGGATATGGTCAGCTTATCCCCCCGCTTTGGCACCCGGTAGGGTCCGAATTCATATCCGTTGGAAGGACCCTGCACGCGGTATTCCGCGTTTATCAGGTCCTTTTCCCCTTCTGCCTGCTCTCCGTTCAGGTACAGGTAACCTTCCCGCAGCTCCACCGTATCCCCGGGCATTCCGGTCACACGCTTCACAAAGTTCACCGCGCCGCGGCCCGGATACCGGCAGATGACGATATCCAGCAGGTTCGGGTTCCCCAGGGTGATCCGGGGCGCCTGCTGGGCCGCGTTGTCGCTCTGCCACGGCAGGCTCAGCCAGGTGGAGGAGAAGTCATATTTGCTCACCAGCATGATCTCTCCGTCCGCCAGCGTATCGTCCATGGAGTGGCCGTCCACCCGCACGGGCTCAAAGATGAAGGAGCGGATGACCAGCGCAATAGCCACTGCTCCCAGGATGGTAAGAATCCAGCTCAGTATTTCCATGCCCACGGTTTTTTTCTTCTTCTCTTTTTTCGATTTCTTTTCTCCGGATTCTTCCTCCGGCACAATGTTCACCGTCTGCTCGCTCATGCTTTCGCGGCTCCTTTCAGTGTATCAATCTCCTGCCGGATCATCTCCGGATTCGCGTAGTTCAGCGGAGAGAACCGCCCCGCCGCGGCTTTTTCAAGCTTCTCCAGCGCGGCGTCCCGGTTGCCTGCTTCCAGGTCGTACCGGCTCAGGAAGTACAGTGTGTCAATCTGGCTTTCCTTGATGGCGATCGCCTTGTCAAACCATTCCTTCGCGCCTGCCCTGTCGCCCCGGACCCGGTACAGGAATTCGCCCAGGTTGTCCAGGCAGATGGAGTCCTCGTCATCGTATTCCACCGACTGCCGGATGAAATCCTCCGCCTTCTTTTCCCCGGCGGCCCATTCCTCTTCGGGCGAAAGCTTTGCCTCTTCCTGTGCGGCCGGGCTCTCCTCCGGCGGGTTGACCGTCGTGTCGGTTTCCTCAGCAGCTGATCCTTCCGCGGCTTCGGTCTCCGTCGCTTCCGCAGCGCTGAAGTCCGGCCTGTTGGCCAGGTCGTATTTCTCTACATACATGTATCCCAGCGTCTGGTACAGCAGCCCGGTTTGCGTCTTGCGGAACTGCTGCTCCAGCGTGCTGATCCCCTTGTCCACATTTCCCAGCCGCAGGCAGCAGGTCGCGTAGTACACCAGCAGCTCCGTCCGCTGGGACGGCGTCATGCCCGGCGCCTTCTGGTGCGCCACCAGGAATTCCTTCGCCTTCTGGTACTGCCCGTCGCGGATAATCATCAGCGAGTAGGGCAGGATGTAGCGCGGATCGTTCAGCCCTTCCGCAAATGCCTCCTCATACAGGCGGATCGCTTCTTCCCTGTTTGTCCCGGCCTTCTGCAGGCGCAGCGCCTTCCCGGCCTTGATCCCCGTCATGAATCCCATCTTTCTCCAGCTCCTTCAGCTTTCGCATTAAACGTTGACGGCGGTATTGTAACTCATTTTTGCTTTCTTGTACAGTTCCGCTCTCCCGCAGGGCCGGTTCGCTGATCAGCATCAGCGCCTGCTCAGTCCATTCCAGCGCCGTCCGGGCATCCCGCCGGATGTGTTCCTCATATTTCGCCAGTTCGACATAGGGTGTCACGCCGCCCCGCTTTTCGCGAATCATCTCCCGCCATACGGCCGCGGCTTCCTCCCGTTCTCCCGCCCTTCGGTAGCTCATGGCCAGGGCCGCTCCCGCCGGCGCCGACATCCGTCCTTTCCGTGCCAGGCGGTAGCAGTGCCGGGCGTTCTCGGTCCGGTTCATCCGCTCCAGCGCCCGCCCCATGGAGTACACATCCTCGCTGAACCGGATTTTCTCCGGGTGCAGGTACAGATCCGCCATATGGTTCAGCAGCACGCACAGCGAGGCGATATCCTGCGCGTTATGCTTCAGGATGTCATCCAGCAGCGACATCTGTCCGGTTTTCAGATAGGTGAAGTACCGCTGGGGCACCTCGCTTCCGGGCAGGTCGTCGGTCCTGGGCTTCCCCAGGATAATCTCCTCCAGCCGGCCCAGATTGCACCGCCCCAGTCGCAGCTTCCACAGCCGCCGGCACAGGTGCAGCAGGTCGATATGCGGCATCTCCAGGCAGCTCCGGTCCATCCGGTTCATCAGGAACCGGCTCTCCAGCAGCGGCACGTCGAATGTCGTCCCGTTGAAAGTGCACAGCACGTCAAACTTTCCCAGCCCGTTCGCCACATGCTTCAGCAGGAAAGGTTCCTCCGGATAGTCCCGCATCAGGAACTGGTGCACCTCAAACCCCCTGTCCGTCAGGAATCCCATACCGACCAGGAAGGCCACCGTCCCGCTGCCGCCGAGCCCGGTCGTCTCCGTATCCAGGTACAGGATTCTTCGAGGATCCAACCTCTCCGGAATCTCCCTGTCGCTCATCATCCGCAGCGTTTCCGCCGTCAGCTCCCGTGCGCCGGGGAACTCCTCCTCCGGCCGGTAAACCGCGAAGTGCCGGCAGTCGGTAAAAACTTCCCCCGCCGCGGCCTTCTGCCCGCCGCCGTTTCCGCCGACTGCCCGCAGTTTCTCCCGCAGGTTCATTTCGTCAGCTCCTTCAGCAGGCGGATCGCCGTCCGCTTCCCGTCCTCGCCCACTTCGCCCACCGGCCCGACGCAGGAGGGACACCCGTAGGAGCAGGGGCAGTCCTCCGCCACCTGCAGTGCCTTCTCCAGCAGCAGTTCGCGCATGCTGAAGGCCTTCTGGGCCAGTCCGATCCCGCCGGGGCAGTTATCGTAGAGGATCACCGTCGGCTTGTCCGTAATCGGGCTGCGCACCTGGTACACCACTGCCACGTCCTGCGGCGCGCACATCAGGTACAGCGGGCAGACGATCCGCAGCAGGTTGGCCACGCCCATCATCCCGTTCTTCAGCCGGTCGCCGCTCAGCTTCTCCGCCAGCGCGTCTGGCAGCGTCCACCACATCGCCGTCGTGTGCATATCCGTCTCCGGCAGGCGCACATGGCCGAATCCCAGGTTTTCGTGGGTGTCGAATTTGATCTTCTTGAACATCGTCACCAGCGCCGTCACCTTGATTTCTCCGAGCGCGGCCGATGCCGTCCCGGCGAAAGGCTCCTCCTTTTCGATGTCCAGCAGGCTCAGGTTGATGTTCAGATCCGCGTCTGTGTAATAGCCCACGTCAACGCTGCGGATAAACGCCTTGCACGCGTCAAAGTCCAGCTTTTCCACCTGGTACTGCTTCCCCTCGTGCATGTAGATGGCGTTCTCGTGCAGCAGCATCGGTGCCGTAAACCGGTCCATCTCGCCGACCACCCGGTGATGCGCCGCGTCCGTAATATCAACAATAATGAAGTTTTCCGACGAGGCGGATCGCAGTGAGATCTCGCTGGCGGGGAAATCCTCCGCCGACCAGTGGTATTTCCCGTCGACGTGACGCACAATCCCTTCCTCGCTCAGGTATCCGAGCAGCTCCTCCGTCCCCGGCGCGTTCCCAAACCGGTCCCCATCCTCAAACGGCAGCTCAAACGCCGCGCATTTGAAGTGGCTCAGCAGCACATACAGATTGTCCGGATTCAGCAGGGCGTTCTCCGGGCTCTGGTGCAGCAGGTAGTCCGGATGGTTCACAATGTACTGGTCAATCGCCGCCGAGGACGCCACAAAGAACACGATGCTCGTCCCCTGCCGCCTGCCCGCGCGCCCGGCCTGCTGCCATGCGCTGGCGATCGTTCCCGGATAGCCGCACATCACGCATGCGTCCAGCGCGCCGATGTCAATCCCCAGCTCCAGCGCGTTCGTCGATACCACCGCGTCCACCTGCCCGCTGCGCAGGCCGCGCTCGATCTCCCGCCGTTCTCCGGGCAGGTATCCGCCCCGGTATCCCCGCACCCGGCCGGCGTTCCCCAGCGGATCCCGCACCAGATCCTTCAAATACCTCGTCAGCACCTCCACCGTCAGCCGGGACCGGGCAAACGTGATGGACTGGATCCCGTTCTTCAGCAGCATGCTGGTAATCGTCCGCGTTACCGGGATCGCTCCCTGCCGGATCCCCAGCTGCCGGTTCACCACCGGCGGGTTATAGAAGACAAAGTGACGCTCGCCCATCGGCGCTCCGTTCTCGTCAATCAGCGTCACCGGCCGGCCGATCAACGTCTCCGCCAGCTCCTGCGGATTGGCAATCGTCGCACTGCACAGGATGAACCGGGGGCAGCTCCCGTAGAATTCGCACAGCCGCAGCAGCCGGCGCAGCACGTTCGCCAGGTTGCTCCCAAACACGCCCCGGTAGGTGTGGATCTCGTCAATCACGATATACCGCAGGTTTTCAAACAGTTTCACCCATTTGGTGTGGTGCGGCAGAATCCCGCTGTGCAGCATGTCCGGATTTGTCACCACGATGTGCCCGGCCTGTCGGATCGCCTTCCGTGCCGCGGCGGGTGTGTCCCCGTCGTAGGTATAGGTCTTGATGTCGACCCCCATCTCCTCGATCATGTCGTACAGCTCGCTGACCTGGTCGGCGGACAGGGCTTTGGTCGGGAAAAGATACAGTGCCCGGGAATCTTCATCTTTCAGGATCTCCGAAAGCACGGGCAGGTTGTAGCACATGGTCTTTCCCGAGGCGGTGGGCGTCACCACCGTCACGTCCTCCCCCCGGGCCGTCGCCTCCAGGCTCCGGGCCTGGTGGATGTAAAGCTCGTAAATCCCGCGCTTTTCCAGCGCCGGCTTCAGCCGCTCATCCATGCAGGAGGGAAAAGGCGCCGTCCGCGCGGAACGGGCCGGAATTACTTCCCACCGGGTCACATCCTTCATAAAAAGATGATCCCGCCGAAGCTGATCCGCCAGCTGCGATACGTTCATCCTATCCCCTCCCATCCTCTCGTTTCGTCTTTCCTCCCATTATAAAAGCAAGCCCGCCCCATTTCAAGGCGAACATAAAATTCGAGTGTACGAGTGTTCTGCACAGGGTTTGCTGCCAGTAGCGTGGCTCTCGCCTTTCTGGGCGGGGTTTCCACCCGCTATTATGTCATGCCCTTATCTGGGCGCACTGAGTGCAATTTTGGTTTTCCCTCTCTGGCCTTGTTCGATTTACGAGTGCAAAGATTTACGAGTGCAATTTTGGTTTTTCCCTTTCTCCTTGCCTGATTTTTGAGTGCGAAGAATTTTGAGTGCGAATTTGGTTTTCCCTCCTTGCCCGATTTACGAGTGCGAAGATTTACGAGTGCGAATTTGATTTTCCCCGATCCTTGCCGGCTTTTTGAGTTCAAAGAATTTTGAGTGCAAATTGAATGATTTCTCCCCTCCATACCAAAACCCCGGAATTTCTTCCGGGGCTCTCTTCTAATTTTTCCAAGTGTATCATACCATAAGTCAAGGGGTCTCGTCTCGGTCCATTTCGGCTCATTTCGGCTCATTCTGAAAAATATTTTCTTCTTCGCGGCGGAGTAATTTCGTCGCGGGGTAAAATGATTCGTTTTTGTACATTAATCTGCTATGTAAGTGGTAGAGTCGGGTTATACCACAAATGAAGTTGAATTATTATCTGAAACGTTGATTAAATCAGCATTTCCTTAGAAGATATCTGATTCAAGATTGATCCATAAAGCAGGGCGAATACAGACAGTGTCGACAAAAACATTGCGAGTGCTGAGTGAGCCGCTGCTACTAACGCCAGCTGCACTGTTCTGACCAAGGCCAGGCGACCGAAGCCACCACCACCCGGCTTTCGCCCCATCTGCTGTCTTATTGTCGTTGTGTACCCACGCTCCTGCCTTTAACGCATAGGCAGTAGGAGTTACTCGAGACTCAACATTGCTTGTACTATCAAAAGTGACATTAAAGTATTGCTTAACTTCCGCATAACTCAACAGAAAAATTCTATCCTGCGTGCTATTCTTGTCTTTTGGATTCCAACTATCGTATCCTTGGCTGCTGTTGTTATCCACGTTTGTTACCAGAATGGCGGATTGTTCCGCTGCGCTGAAAGCCTTATGTTTGAATATCCCATTCAGCCAAGCCCGCAGAGTAGACTTTCTCCAATCATTGCCTTGCCCCGTATAATATGACTGTGTGTCGTTGTTATATAACCGTACATCCAATCCAAATCGACTGATCAACAGTGCTTTCTGCCCATCTCTATCCAGCACAAGCCATTCAATTGGCGTACTGTCGTTCCCATCTTTCGTCTGCGGGTAATGCCCGAAAGTCACATAGTTTCCTATGGCAAATTTGTCTTCTTCAATCCATGGTGCGGGATGTGCACATCCACCACAATAATTTCCGGTATTCCCTGTTCTTCCGCAATCAGGACAGTCCCAGGAACTATGTTCTCCGGTCACACTAACAGCTACGAACAAAACAACTAATATGATAGAAACAATTCTTATAATCTTTTGCATGAATTTTCCACCCATGAATGAGCCACCTGTCCGACGTGAGTTGAGCCACCTACCAGAATCGACATTTTCGAATCAATTTGAGTGATTAACTTTCGGGGGCTAGCCCCCGAACCCCCAGAGTTTAACGCTTTTGTTTTGCCGAGGGAGTAATGCCAGGTGGATCAAAAGCCACCGGAACGCTGGCTCATTTTAAACCGGAATCGTGGCTCAACTGCTTCGTAAGCGTCTAAAGGTCGGTGTTCTATACAGATAGCCAGATCACTTGGTAAAATGGCTCATCCTGCGGAAGGGGTGAGCTACATTTGGATAGTCGGGTCATGAGCTTGAGAGCGCAGCGGTGGAAGGAGATCATCGCCGCATGCAACACCAGTGGGATGAAAAAGGTCGACTGGATGCGGCTTCATGGGGTATCGGAAAAGAGCTTTTATCGTTGGCAGAATATATTACGGGATCAAGTTCTGGATGAAGTTGAAACCTGCTATCCAATCGTACCGGAATACAGAGCGGTTTCTGACAAGCGACAAGCAGGAGCTGTACCAGAACTGGTCGATATGACCGCGATAATATCCCAGAAACCGGGTGAAAAGATTTCCGCTGTGCAATCTGCTGTGCCGCAGAAGCAGATAACGCCGGAGATTATGATCCAGGTTGGTCCATACAATCTGTATATAGGAAGCGATGTGAGCGAAGCCACGCTGGCCACCGTGCTGAAGGTGATCGGGCATGCTTAGGGAAGGAGTTGGTTTTAAGAAGGTTATCCTGGTCTGCGGGTTATCCTCATAAAAGTTTTATCCTCATCTTTCTGTCAATACATTGAAAACAC